>NZ_OZ243970.1:1741500-2458500 GCF_965214665.1 Neolewinella sp.
GGTCCCGCAGGTGGGCAACGTAGTGATCGAGGACGACGTAGAGATCGGCTCCAATACGACCATCGACCGCGCCACGATGGGTGCGACGCTCATCCGCCGGGGTGTCAAGTTGGACAACCTCATCCAGATCGGCCATAATGTAGAGGTCGGCGCCAACACCGTCATGGCCGCTCAGGCCGGCGTAGCGGGCTCCACCAAAATTGGGGCTAATTGCCGCATTGGAGGCCAGGTCGGCTTCGCCGGTCACCTCACCATCGCCGATGGTACCAACCTACAGGCCCAGGCCGGGGTGGCCAAGCACATCAGGGAACCAAACCAGGCCCTGGGGGGCTCGCCGGCCTTCGGCTACCGCGACTGGATCAAAAGCTCCATCCTGCACACCCGCCTACCGGAGCTCTACAAGCGCATCGCCCGATTGGAAAAACGGCTCGAAGAATGAAGATCTATACCCGTACCGGGGATCAGGGGCAGACAGGCCTCTACAGCGGTCGCCGCGTCAGCAAGGCCGATCCCCGCGTGGAAGCCTACGGAACGGTGGATGAGCTCAACGCCTGCCTGGGCCTGTTACGCGATCACCTGGAGCCCCTCGACCCGGTCCGCACCCGCGTCCGCGCCCAGTTGCTCGTACAGCAGCAGCACCTTTTTGCACTCGGTGCCGCCCTGGCCGACGATCGGGAGGGTCAGGCCTACCAAGTGCCGAAAAACGCGGCCACGGAACTCGAAGGCTACATGGACGACATGGACGCCGAGCTACCCAAGATGACCCATTTTATCTTACCGGGGGGAAGTAAGAGTGTGAGTTTTGCCCATCTGGCACGTACCGTTTGCCGCCGCGCCGAACGGCGTACTGTGGAAGTATCGCAGGTGGACCCCGCCGTGATCGTGTACCTGAACCGGCTGAGTGATTACCTCTTCGTGCTGTCGCGCTACCTGGGCAAGGTAGCGGGGGTGGAGGAGATTCGGTGGAACTCGTAACCCGCGGCGGAATGCACAGTTGCAGCTGCTCCATCCGGCTAGCTTAGGCACAATACGCTACACCGTGAAGTACCAAATCCTACACACCAATTGGGGTAAAGATTTCTGCTATGTACCGATTGCTCCCGCTCCTCCTTCTCACCATGCTTTGCGCCTCCTGCACGGCACAACCCCAGCGCGTCATCCTGGATACGGACATCGACTCCGACGTGGATGACGTACAGGCCCTGGCCATGCTCCACGCTTACGCCGACATGGGCTCGGTCGATTTGCTCGGCGTGGTCGTGACCAGTGAGGAACGCTATGCGGCCAGTTGTACGGACGCCATAAATACCTTTTACGGCCGACCGGACCTCCCCATCGGCTACCTCCGCCACCGGGATAGTCTGCGGCAGTTCTCCAAGTACACCCGGCAGGTCACCGAAGAATTCCCGCACCGTATCGAGGATAGTACCGGCACCGTTGCCTCGGCCCAGCTGTACCGGCAGCTGCTGGCGGATAGCCCGGACGGCTCGGTCACCATCGTCACGGTAGGCCATTTGAGTAGTCTGGCGGCCTTTCTGCAATCCCCCGCCGATGCCATTTCTCCCCTGACCGGTCAGGAACTCGCCCGGAAAAAGGTCAGTCGGTGGCTCTGCATGGGGGGGCGGTACCCAGAGGGGAAGGAGGCCAATTTCTACCGGCCCGATCCCGCCTCTACGGCGTACTGCCTGGACCACTGGCTAGGAGAAGCGATTTTCTGTGGCTGGGAAGTCGGCAACGAAATTCTCACCGGCGGAGCTTACCTTAAGCAGGGACTTACCCCACCCCATCCGGTCTTTCGCGCCTACCAGCTCTACAACGACTTCGCCGGTCGGCCCGCGTGGGACCAGGTGGCCGTACTGCTGCTCGATGACCGAGCGCATGATTTTTTTGAATTAGTTCGCGACGGGTACGTAGCGGTGAATGCCGCCGGGGAGAATCGCTGGGTGGCCGGTGCCGCGGCGGACAAGCAACACGCCTACGTACGGATCCGGCCGGAGGTAGCCGCCGATACCATAGCCCGCTACATCGACGGACTCATAATAAACGCAACACCGAAGTGAGCATGAGAAACTACCCGCTGTTATCGCTGCTTGCCCTACTGCTTTGCACCTGCGGCCCCGCCCAGGAAGATGAGGAATTGACGGCAAGCCAAGGGGTTACTGCCGAGGGTGCACCCAACATCATCCTCATCCTGGCCGACGACCTGGGTTACGGGGATGCCGGCGTGTATAACCCGGAGTCCGTCATCCCTACGCCGAACATCGATCGCCTGGCTAGCCAGGGCATGCGCTTTACGGACGCTCACTCTACCTCGGCGGTATGTACCCCCACGCGCTACGGGATAGTGACCGGGCAGTACAGTTGGCGCGGCCCCCTCAAGCAGGGCGTGACGTGGAGCTACGACACCCTTATCATCAATACGGCCCAGAGCACCGTAGCCTCGATCCTCGACGACCGGGGCTACCGAACGGCCTGCGTGGGCAAGTGGCATCTCGGACTGGGCTGGGAGATGGATGGAGATGAGGCGCGGTTTGACCGACCGCTTACCGCCGGGCCGAACGACCTGGGCTTCGATTCCTTCTACGGCATCACGGCCAGTCTCGATATTCCTCCCTACCTCTATGTGCGTGACCATCGGGTGGTGATGCAGCCTACAGACTCCACCCAGGGTACGGCTACCGGCTACTTCGACGACTACTGGCGTCCCGGACCGGTTTCTCCCGACTTCGATCACCACCAGACGCTCAACCACCTTACCACGGAAGCCGAGCGCGTCATTCGCGAGGGAGCGACGGGTAGGGCTCCCTTCTTCCTCTACTTTCCGCTCACCGGGCCGCACCTGCCCTGGATCCCACGGGAAGAATTTAGGGGCAAGAGCGGGGCGGGAAATTACGGCGACATGGTCGTGGAGGTCGACGACGTGCTGGGCCGTATCACCCGCCTGGTGGATTCGCTGGGCATCGCCGAGAACACCCTGATCGTCTTCACCTCCGACAATGGTTCACAGCTGTCGACCGAGCTGATGGCTGAGTACAACCATCGCTCGAACGGACCCTACCGGGGCCGGAAGGGGGACATCTACGAGGGCGGTCACCGGGTCCCGTTCATTGTGCGCTGGCCGGCGCGGGTAGCGGCGGGTACGACCTCCGATGCCCTGGTATCCACCACCGACTTCTACGCCACCTTCGCCGAAATTACCGAGCAGGACCGGGAGCCACCGGGAGAGATCAAGGACAGTCACTCCTTCCTGCCTATTCTGGCCGGGGACGCAGCTGCGCAGCCCCGGCAAAGCATGATCTACCACTCCGCCAAGGGGCTTTTCGCCCTCCGGGATGGCCGGCAGGTGCTGGTGGCCGGCCGCGGAAGCGGTGGATTTCTGGAGGTCGCCGACACGCTGCTCACCGATCCCCCCTACCAACTTTACGATCTGGGGAAAGACACTAGTGAGGCCGTAAATCTGGCCGAGGAACAAGCCGGTCGGGTTGAGGAGCTTCGCGGGCGGCTCACTGAGCTACGCAAGGGATCCGAGTAACTATGATTAGACTGCCCCGACCAACGCTACACTTACTCGCCGACCGCTTTGCACAGGACGCACTACTCCTCACTAATGGAGGCGGCGGCATTAACGTACGTTCACCATGCGAGCAGCAACGGGAGGCACAATCAATCTTGGAGGGGGGAAGTTAGGTAAGGCTTAGTTCGATAGCTGCAAATTGAGGGTATACCAGGACGGGCACGGCACATCCGGGTTCTTCTTAGGTAGAAGATAAACGAGAATGAATGCTACTAGTGCATTAGCGAGCCGGTGATGGCGCGGTAGAGCACATAGCCAGCCATGGCTAAGATAGACAGGACGAGCAGGACAATGAGGGCAACGGCGAAGAAGTCCATGGGGGGGGGGTATTATGGCGTGAGAGAATATACTGTAAGTTACAGACAATTCATTTAACGGCACAATAATCCGTAGGCTTTAACGTACAACTCCCCTCATTTTTTTCTATGCTTGGTGTTTTGCCCTAGTTTCTATCGTTCTGGGAATTACTTACTGTACCTGTCTGACGGCCTCTCCCGGTCTTGTCGGAAAAACTGCCGTCGCTGTCGGTATCGACGAGCAGCTGCACGCCCTATTGTACGGGATTGTAGTCAGCAATCAAATCCACAAAGAAGGACTGCACCGGTTGCGACACGGGTATACCCCCCGTACTGCTAGCCCGCTGACGGCAAGTGAACTATCCGTCCGTTGTATACGAACGGAGGGCCTTTTGCACCAGCCCGGCACCCGCGCACCGCCGCACAACCAATCCTAGCGGGAGCCGTTTACCAACTTTCCCCCACCTAACTAAGCTATCTATGGCCCAGGCCAAGACCCTCGGTGAACTGAAAGGCACCGGCTATACCCCCCGCAGCGTAAGGCAAGAGCTGCGTGACAACCTAATCAAACGGCTAAAGAGTAGAGAGGAGGTTTTCCCCGGTATCATCGGCTTTGACGACACGGTGTTGCCCGACATTCAGCGGGCGATCCTGAGCCGGCATAGCGTGCTGCTTCTGGGACTGCGCGGCCAGGCCAAGACCCGTATCGCCCGCCTACTCGTAGGCCTGCTCGATGAATATATCCCCGTGGTAGCCGGTAGCGAGCTGAACGACGATCCCCTGCACCCCATTAGCCGCGCCTCCGCCGACCTGATCAAAGCGATGGGTGATGAAACTCCCATCGAGTGGCTCCACCGCGACGACCGCTACGTAGAAAAACTGGCGACCCCCGATGTGTCCGTAGCCGACCTGATCGGCGATGTAGACCCCATCAAGGCCGCCACGCTGAAACTGACCTACGCCGACGAGCGGGTTATCCACTACGGACTGGTACCACGTGCCCACCGGGGCATTTTTGTGATCAACGAGCTGCCGGACCTCCAGGCCCGGATCCAGGTGTCGCTGTTTAACATTCTACAGGAGGGGGACATCCAGATTCGGGGCTTTAAGCTGCGGCTGCCCCTGGACATCCAGTTCATCTTTACGGCCAACCCGGAGGACTATACCAACCGCGGCAGCATCATTACCCCGCTAAAGGACCGCATTGAAAGCCAGATCCTGACGCACTACCCCAAAACCATCGCGATCGCCCGCCAGATCACGGCCCAGGAAGCTACCCTGACCGAAGACCAAGCTAGCATGGTAGAAGTGCCCGAGCTGCTGAACGTGATGCTGGAGCAACTGTCGTTCGCCGCCCGGGAGAGCGAGTACATCGACGAAAAATCCGGGGTCTCCGCTCGCCTGAGCATTACGGCACTGGAGAACCTAGTTTCGACCGCCGAGCGCCGCGCGCTGATCAACGGGGACAGCCAGACCTTTGCCCGCATCACCGATTTCTGGGGCGTGGTACCGGCCATCACCGGTAAGGTCGAACTCGTGTACGAAGGGGAGCAGGAGGGCGCTTACGGCGTAGCCATGAAGCTGCTCGGCAAGGCCATCAAGACAAGCTTTCTGGAGCACTTCCCCGATCCCAGCGAGGTGAGTGCCGACGGGCGGGGCAAGAGCGATCCCTACGGCGTAATCCGCGCCTACTTTAGCGGCGGTAACGTGGTGGAGCTGCTCACCGACGGCAGTAACGCCGACTATAAAAAAGCGCTGGATAAGGTGGCCGGACTACGCAAGTTTGTAGAGTCGACGGTTGACGAGCGGCTGTCCGACATCGAGACCTACCTCTACATGGAACTGGTGCTGCAGGGCCTGGCCGAAATGGAGGTGCTGAACAAGGAGGCTCTGCACAACCGCCTCAATTTCCGCGATATCCTGGCCGATATGTTCGGCAGCGACGACTTCAGTTAGCTACCTTAGGCCCAAACGGGGATGGAGATGCTGCTACTGGTGGGTGCCTACACGATTGATATGAATGAGGATGCACCGGGGAAGGCCCGGGGCATTTCGGCTTACGATTTCTCCAGCGCGACCGGTCAACTCGTCTTTCGGGGCTACGTGCCCACTACCAATCCGAGCTACCTCTGGGTCGACGATACCCGCACTATGGTCTACGCCGTGCGCGAGTGTCCCGATGAAGCCGGACCGGCCGTGGTGGCATATCATGTAGCCCGCCGTACCGATGGAAGCGTGGCGTTTACACCGGCCGGTGAGTCGCTCCTGCACGGCGATCACCCCTGTCATCTCGTAGGCATCGACAATACGCTGGTAGTAAGTAGCTATACCAGCGGCACCATCGACGTGTTTGCCAAATCCGCAGACGGTACCCCGGGGGAACTCCTGCAGCACATTCAGCTACCGCTTGCCGGCACCAACGAGCAGCCCCACGCACACTGCGCGGCCTACGACGAACGCCGCCAGCGGGTGTACATCTGCGACCTGGGCGGCGACCGGTTGCGGGTCTTCCGACGGCGGGAGGACGGACGGTTGGAGGCCCTACCCAAACTCGGTATTGACTTTTCCCACGGGGCCGGTCCGCGGCATATCGCCCTCCATCCCGGGGGGGACTTTGCCGTGGTCGTGTGCGAGCTCCAAGGCATCTCGGTACTGATCGACCTACGGCCCGACCGCCCCCGCATCCTCCACCAGACTCGGTACCTCCCCGAACGGGTGGTGGACCAGGCGAGCGGCGCGGCGGTGCGCATGGATGCCAGCGGCAAACACGTCTACGTCAGCGACCGGAAGTTTAGCGTCGTCACGGCGCTCCGACTGGACGTACACGCCGCCTCCCTCACCGCCCGCGATACCTACCCCAGTGGCGGGGAGCGGCCGCGGGACATTAGCCTGAGCCCGGACGGGCAGTGGCTGCTGACGGGCAACCTGAAGAACCATACGATCGGGGTGTTTCGGCGCGGTGCCGGGGGGGCGTTGCAGTTGCACCACGTGGTGCGTAAGGTGCCTAGCCCTACCTGCCTGAAGTGGATGGATATTTAGGTAAACCGCCGCATCCGCAACGTCAACGTATACCCTGCCCGGTCATCAATGGTAAGCTCGGCACGCAGCCGCTGCGAGCGCATTCGCATATTGTCCTTCCCCTGTCCCGTTTTGGGCGTGAAGCGCGAGGAGGAGTACTTCGGTTCGGAGGTCGCCTTACTACCCTGCCCGTTGTCGCGGATAAACATCTCAAAATTCTGGGCGTACTGCTCCAATTCGATCTCCACCTGAGTAGCATTACTGTGGCGGGCGATGTTGTTGATGGCCTCTTTGTAAATAAAGTAAAGGTCCTGGCGAACGTTACCGGGGATCTGGCTCTGCTCGTTGAAGCCGGTGGCCTTGAAGTCGTAGCGGATGTCTAGAGGAAGGAGTACCTCATCGGCGTGCTCCTGCATACGCTGCAGGACGTTGCCAATGGTATCGCGGCGGCTGTCGATGCTCCAGATCACATCGCTCATCTTGCTCATGGCGTTGCGACCGGCCTCGCCGACGGTCTTGAGCCGAGTGCGCAGCTTCTCGTCATCGGTTTTGCCCTGCAACAGTTCGGCCTGGAGGGTGATACCGGCCAGCAGTCCGCTGACCTCGTCGTGGATGTCGCTGCTGAGCTGGGTGCGGAGTTGCTCGTTGCGCAGTCGTTCGCGCAGTTTAGCCTGCAGGATAAAAAAGAACAGCCCCACGATAACCAGCGCGATCAGAAATTGGAACCAGGTCTTCTCGATCAGGTACTGCCGGACGCGAATGGTGAGGGTGAGCATCTTTTCCCCGTAGTTGCCGTTGGCCCCCGCCCCCTGTACCAGGAGCCGATAGGTGCCGGAGGGTAGGTTGTTGTAGCGAATGGTACGCTCGTTACGCAGCGTGCGCCACTCCTCGCTGAAGCCCTCCAGCTTAACGCGGAACTGCGTCAGACTGGGCCGCTGCCCCACGGGTAGGGCAAAGGAGACCGCGATGCTTTTCTCGCTCGCCTTGACCATGATTTCCTTCAGCTGATCGAGGTTGCGGGTGATGCTACGGGCCTCGCCGCGGCCGTACACGACCACCTCGGTGAGCATGACGTCGGAGCCGGCGGTCTCGCTGCTCAGGTCCTCGTCCCGGAATACGGATAGCCCCTGGTCACCCCCGAAGAAATAGCGGCCATCGGTGCTGCGGTGGGCGGCGAACTGATTAAATTCGTCATTGACCAGTCCGTCTTCCAGGTAGTAGCGGCGGAAGGTGCCGGTCTTGAGGTCGCTCGGCAGGTGCACCAGCCCGTTGTGGGTACTGAGCCAGTAGCCGCCGGTGCTATCGGGTACGATACCCACTACGGTGTTGCTGCTCAGACCGTCTTGGCGGCCGTAGCGCTCGGTGCTGCCGTCGGCCGGGTCAAAGACCTGGAGCCCGGCGTCGGTACCCTGCCACCACTTACCGGCGATGTCCTCGTAAATGGTATGGATGGTATAAGCATTCATCTCCCCGATCGGTTCTATGCCGTCCAGGTTGCCGTAGAATACCGAGCGGCCGGTAGCCACATCGTAGCTGACTAGCCCCCGGTTGCGGGTACCGAGCAACAGCAGGCCGGAGCGGGCCGCGTAGAGGCAGTTGATGCGTAGCCCCCGGATGCCCTCCTCGCCCCCGTCCGCCGATTCCTTCAGCTCCCTGAACTGCCCGGTGGCGGGGTCGAACTGCAGCAGCAGACCTACCTTACGCGGATCGGAAGCTCCCAGGAAGACGCGGCCCGTGGCATCCTCGGTCAGGGTAGTAAAGGGGTAGCGGGAGGTGTAGGTCGTGGTCAGGCTATCCCCCACCCCGTACCGAAATAGCAGCCCCCCCTGCTGCAGGCCGGCGGGTTGGGCGATGCCCCAGACGCAGTTTCGCAGGCGGTCGTAAATGAGCTGCGTAGCCTCCCGCATTCTGATGCCCTGGCCGAGGGAATCCACGAGCGCCCGTTCGCGAAGTTCGGTCTCATCGCGCGCCATGCTGTACAGCCGTCCATCGGCCTCCATGATGTAAGTCGTGCCGCGCGCATCCTCCGTAATGCCACGTATACGGGGCTGGTACCCGATCGTGTTGTCCTTCTCGGTGAGGTAGGAACGGATCGACTTCACGTACCGCTCCATGATCCCGAGTCCCTCCCGCAGCCCCAAATACGTCGTCTCATTGAAGTTTTTCGCCGCTACACTTGATACCAGACGATCGGTAGGCAACTCCCGTTCGAAGAGCTGAAAATTTCCAACCGTATCCACGAGGTAGTACTCGTCGGGGTAGCGGGGGCCCAGGATATCCTCCGTGGCTAAAAAGAGCAGTTGGTCGAGCTCGTCTTTGAATATTTTGGTGTACCGCAGCCCGCGGTCGATCCCCGGCACCGGTACCGGATTGCCCTGAGTACCCGGGGCCCAGCGAAAGAGCGGGTAGCCGTCGCGGAAGGTTAGGTACACATAGCCATCCGGCCCCTCCTCCATGGTATAAAACCGCCGCTGGCCGGAGTTGCGCGGGAAGAACCTGTCCAGCACCTTGCCCGTCGCCGAAAGGTGCCGAAAGCCATGCTCCTCATCGTAAAGCAAAAATTGCCCGTTGCTCAGCGGCAGCAGTTCAATCCGGGGAGCAAAACTGAGCCAGCCGTCGTCGGGCTCGTGAAACACCGACACGAACCCCCGATCCGTATACTCGTACAACCGCGTGCCCTCCTGCCCGATGGTCACCACGAAGGTGCGGCCGAACTGATCCGTCTCGATGGCCCGCGGGTAGCCAATCACCCCCGTGCTGGGTACCATCCGTACCTGCTCCACGGTGAAGTCGCGCGGATCGAAGCGGTCAAAGTAACCGTAAAAATCGTTGAAGGTGATGATGAGCCGGCGGTCGTTGTCAGCCCGTACCGCCGCGATAGCCCCCCGGCTGAGGCGCGTATCCCCCAGCGCCCCCTGCCCGAAGCTCAGAAAGGTATGGCCGTCAAAGCGGTTCAACCCATCCATCGTAGCCACCCACAGGTAGCCGTCATCACCGATGTGCAGGTCGTTGATCTCCCGCGTGGAAAGCCCATCCGTGACCGTAAAATACTCGATGCGACCGGTCTGCCCGGTCAGTACGGACAGCAGCAACAGCAGGGGCAGACACAGCACAGTTTTCACGAGACGCAACTTAGCCACAAGATACGACGGGGCCCGTGCCTTCCCCCTAAAAGCTCCACCGCAGACCCACCCCCTCACCCACCGCGCCGAGCAGCAGCCCGTAGCCGTCGTTGCGTCCGCTGGCCACGAAGTAGTTGACCAGGTCGAAGACAAACAGGAAGCCCCCCTGCAGCAGCACCGCCTTCCCGTAGCCCCGCAACCGATCGGCATCTACCTCCGGCCGCCGGCCCCGTTCCAGCAGGTACAAGCCCCCCAGCAGGTAGCCCACGTCCAGCCCCGCATTGAACAGCAGCACCTTCTGAAAGGTCTGCTCCTTCTGTAGGGCCGCAAAGACCCCAAGCGTAGCCGGCTCCCGCAGCGCCGTATAGTACCCAAAACCGGCAATGCCCAGGTTCACCACGTTCCAAATTGCATTCATCTCGTGAAACCGTCGAGTCTCACCCGTAGTGTTGGCGCGTAGGGCTAGCCCCAGCCCGATGTTCCCTACCGCCCACCCCCCGAGTACTAGCATGGCCGTACGCTGGTGCGCCACCCGCTCCGAGTGAAGGTCAAGCTCCGGCTGCACTAGCTCCTGGGCGGGGACGCAGGTGCAAAGTAAAAGGAAGAGGAGTAGCAATAGAGTCGTGCGCATACGCATGGGTCGAGGCGTTGTACGCCGGGGGGGGTTATTTATGAACTATGAACGTAGAATTCTCTTAGGGGTTATTCTCACCGTATAGCGCTGCCGGAGGCAGCATTTTTCTGGCGCGGCCTGAGGCCGCATTGTACTGGGGATTGTACCATGCTACGAAGATTCATCGGCCACTACCACACCATCGTCCCCCACCTGCTACGCAGCTTCGTGGTGGACTACCGCCGGGAGCGCATTACCACCCCGGACGATGACTTTCTCGACCTCGACTGGATGCACCACCCCGCTAGCCGCCGCCTGGTCATTTTGAGCCACGGACTGGAGGGCGATAGCACGAAGGTGTACATCGCCAGCGCCGCCCACTTCTTTCACCGCCAGGGTTATAATGTGCTGGCCTGGAACTGCCGCAGTTGTTCCGGAGAAATGAACCGCACCCGTAAGCTCTACAGCCACGGCCAGAGTGAGGATCTGCAAACCGTTGTGGACCATGCCGTTGCCACCGGTAACTTCGACCGGATCGTTCTGGTGGGCTATAGCATGGGCGGCAACCTCACCCTGAAGTACCTTGGCACGGTAGGCCGCGACCGCCCCGCGCAGGTGACCCACGGGGTGGCCTTTTCCGCCCCCTGCTTCATTCAGCACAGCGTCGATAGCCTGGAGCGGCGTGATAACTGGATCTACAAACGCAAGTTCTTCCGGGCGCTAGCGGCCAAGATCGCGGCTAAGGAGGCGCAGTATCCCGGTATCGTCGATCTGAGTCAGCTTGACCAGATACGGGTATGGCGCGATTTCGACCGGGCATTTTCCATGGTGATCGGCGGCTATTCCGATCTCGACGACTTCTATGCCTACCTCTCCTCGGGGCACTACGTAGCGGATACCACTGCCCCGGTGCTCATCGTCAATGCCCTCAACGATCCCATCGTACCCCCGGCCTGTACCCCCCGCGCGCTGGGCCGTACTCACCCCCTCATCACTGTCGAAGAGCCCCGGGGCGGGGGCCACGTCGGTTTTGCCCTACGCGGTAAAACGCACAACCGCATGGACGAGCGGGCACTGGCCTTTATCCAGTCCTAGCGGCTGGGCTCAGCGGCGGCCGTGCGCACGAATATATTCGCCGAGATGGGTGCAAGGCGCAAGCTACCGCTGAGTGGCTCACCGATTCCCTGCGCGTTGACCTCACTGCCGTCCACTACCTGCTGCCACGTCCCCTCCGGTAGGATAAGCTCCCGGCTGGCGTTCTTCCCGTTTAGAACGACGTAGATGTCGGACCACTGATCGGCCGGGGCATCCTGGATACGGTAGCTAATGAATTGACCATCCTCTACCGACTTGTCGAAGCTCAGGTGCTGGACGATACGCTCGGCGCTTCCCAGGCGAAAGGCGGGATGAGCCTTGCGCAGGGCGATGAGGTCGCGGACGTAGGCCACCGTAGTGGCGTGCTGCCCCTTAGTTTCCCACTTGATGGCGTTAACGGCGTCGGGGCTGTTGTAGCTGTTCTCGTTGCCCCCCTTGCTACGCAGCATCTCCGTGCCGGCGTGGAGGAAGGGGATGCCCTGGGAGGTCAGTACGGTGGCTAGGGCCAGTCGGTGCATCCGTTCGCGGGTGGCGCGGCTATCCCGGGGATTACTGATCGCCAGGCGGTCCCAGAGGGTGTGATTATCGTGGCAACTGACATAGTTCACGCACTGGCTCGGTTCCGGGGCCCAGGGACCGGAGCTGTAGTTGATGCTATCGTAGGCGAGTTGCGGGTGGCGAGTTGCGCCGACGATACCGAAGCGGACCGATTCGGCCCTATCGGTAGCCCCACTGACGAAGCCCCGTTCCTCGTGGTTAAATACACTACCCTTGAGGGCGTCGCGCACGTCGTCGCTGAAGGCAGCCACCCGGCGGAGCTTAGGGGTATTTACCTTCAGGGCGCGCAGGCTATCGGGTAGTGGGCTAGGGCCCGCCGCCCAACCCTCTCCGTAGAGCAGAATGGTGGAGTCGATGCCGTGCAGGGTCTCGGCCACGTCGTTCATGGTGGCGATGTCGTGGATGCCCATCAGGTCGAAGCGGAAGCCGTCCACATGGTACTCATCCACCCAGTATTCGAGCGACTCGCGAATGTACTTGCGCACCATGGGCCGGTCACTGGCGATCTCATTGCCGCAGCCACTGGCGTTGCTGAAGGTGCCGTCTTCATTAAAACGGTAGAAGTAATCCGGGATAAGCAATTGAAAATTACTGTTTTCAGTACGCCCGGTGTGGTTGTATACCACGTCCATCACCACGCGGATGCCGGCATCGTGCAGCGCCTTTACCATGATCTTAAACTCCCGAATGCGCGCCTTCCCATTGGCCGGATCGGTCGAGTAGCTCCCCTCGGGCACGTTGTAATTCTGGGGGTCGTAGCCCCAGTTGTACTGGGCGGAGTCGAGCCGGGCCTCGTCTACGCTCCAGTAGTCGAAGCTGGGTAGCAGGTGTACGTGGGTTACCCCCATATCGATAAGGTGATCCAGCCCCGTTGTGTCGCCGTTCGGGGTCACCGTACCACGCTCGGTCAGTCCCAGAAACTTGCCCTTGTGTCTGATCCCCGAGTTTGGATCGATACTGAGGTCGCGCACGTGCAGTTCGTAGATCACCGCGTCGGTGGGTGTGCCGAAGGCGGGTCGGCGGTCGTCTTCCCAACCCGTGGGGTCGGTATCCAGCAGATTCACTACCTGACCGCGCCAGCCGTTGGTGCCGGCGGCCGTTGCGTAAGGATCGGTGGCCTCACCCAGCCAGCGGCCGTTCTGTTTAATTTCGAAGGTGTAGTAGGTGCCGTCCTGATCGCCATCGACGGTGGTGGTCCAGGCGCCATCCACCTCCTGCATCTTCTGCGTGGTGTGGGGGGCTACGTCCCGCACGTCGGTATCGTACAGCCGCAGGCGAGCCTCCTGAGCAGCGGGCGACCAGAGCTTAAAGGTGGTGGACGTAGCGGTATAGGTCACGCCCAGATCGGCGTAGGGGTACACGGGGTAATCCTCCAGTGTATTGTACTGGGGCCGGGGTTCGGAGCAACTCACAACGACAAGGCTTAGGCAGAGAATGAAAAGGTAGCGGGCAACCATTTGGGGGGCGGTTTAGTCCTGCAGTAGGCGGGCCATCGTCTGCCCGAACTGCCGGTGTAAGATAGCGCCCCGGTGGCCCGTTTCCGGCAGGCCGATCAATTCCACCCGGTCGGGGGCGGCATCCTTAAGCTCCTCGGCCATGCTGTAGGGAATAAAATCATCCGCCTGCCCGTGCAGTACGGTGACCGGGCAGTTGGCCTGACGCACGTTTTCGACGTTCTCCAGGGGGTACTTAAGAATAAAGTCCGGTACGGCCCAAAACCACAGGTTTTTCATCGCCGTCACGCTGACGTAGGGCGCCACCAGTACGCAATGCTCCGGGGTATTGTGGGCAGCCAGGTAGCTGGCCATGCCGGTGCCGAGGGAGTAGCCCACCAGGATGATCTGCGCCTCTCCGTAGCGCGCCGCCAGACTGTCATACACCAGCTGGGCATCGCCCATCAATTGTTTTTCCGATTCAATCTCCCCCCTACTCTTCCCGTAGCCCCGGTAGTCGAACAGGTACAGATCGTAATTGGTATCGATGAGCTCGCGGGTCTGGTAGAGACTGCGTCGGTTGCTTCCGCGGTTGCCGTGCAGGTAGAGGATGGCACCCTGCGCCGCCGGGTGGGTAAAGGCGAGCAGGCTAAGGTCCGTGCCGTCCGGCGTACGGATCACCGCCTCCGTACCCTGCTCGAAGGCGTAGGACGAGGGCAGTTCACGGGGATGAAAGATGAGTCGCTCCTGGAAGAAGTAGAGAAGTACGCACAGCAGCACGTATCCGAGGCCCAGGGCCAGGCCCAGGCGTTTGATCCATTTCATAGCTTAAAGGACACCTCAGCTCCGCTACCGGTTGCTATTCTACTGAGCGGAGCAGACCCATGCCAGTGATAAAGAAGATCAGCCCTACGATGGCCACGCCCCAGGCATTTTGTCCGAGTGTTAGTTGCCCCGGATTGAAAATTGCCAGTACCCCGAAGGCCAGACCGATCGCGCCAAGTACGGTGAAGACGAGCGCCAAAATTTTCTTCACTTGCATGCGAATTTTTGGGCAAGATAGCCCCTACGCCAAAAGATCGTGCACCACGTGCCCGTGTACATCCGTAAGCCGGTAGCGCCGCCCCTGGTGCTTGAAGATTAACCGCTCGTGGTCTACCCCCAGTAGGTGGAGCATCGTGGCCTGTAGATCGTGTACGTGTACCCCATTCTCCTGAATGTTGTAACCGAAGTCATCGGTCTTACCGTACACCAGACCGGGCTTCACGCCACCGCCGGCCATCCAGATACTGAAGCAGCGCGGGTGGTGATCGCGCCCGTAATTGTCCTTCGTAAGCCGGCCCTGGCTGAAGCTGGTGCGACCGAACTCGCCGCCCCAGATCACCAGTGTATCCTCCAGTAGGCCCCGCTGCTTAAGGTCGGTAACTAGCGCGGCACTGGCCTGATCGGAGCTGCGCGTCATGTCCTGAATCTCACTGGGTAGGTTACCGTGCTGGTCCCAACCCATGTGGTACAACTGCACGAAGGGTACGTCGCGCTCGGCCAGGCGGCGGGCCAGTAGACAGTTAGCGGCAAAGGTGCCGGGCTTACGCGCCTCCTCGCCGTAAAGCTCGAAGATGTGATCCGGCTCGTCGCTGAAGTCGGTCATCTCCGGCACACTGGCCTGCATCCGGTAGGCCATCTCGTACTGGCTGATCTTGGAGTCGATCTCTGGATCGCCCCAGTGTACCTGCTGCTCACGGTCCAGGGCTGTGAGTACGTCGAGCTCGCTGCGGCGGGCCTGCCGCGTGATGCCGTCTGGGTTGTTGAGGTAAAGCACCGGGTCGCTGCCGCTGCGGAACTGTACCCCCTGGTGGTGACTGGGCAGGAAGCCACTGCCCCAGGACTGCATGTTGAGGCTCTGTACGTCGCTGCGGCCCTTAGAAAGCAGCACCACGAAGGCCGGCAGATTATCGTTCGTGCTACCCAGCCCGTAGCTCATCCAGGCCCCGAAGCTCGGCCGGCCCACCTGCTGGGACCCCGTCTGCATGAAGATCGTAGCCGGCTCGTGGTTGATTGCCTCGGTGTACATCGTGGTGACCATACAGAGGTCCTCGGCCACCTGGGCGGTGTAGGGCATGAGGGAGCTAAAGTAGCCCCCCGTTTTGGCGTGTTGCGTAAAGGGAAAGATGGACCCAGCCAGCGGAAAGCTTGACTGCGAGGCCAGCATACCGGTGACCCGCTGATTGCCCCGCACGCTATCGGGGATCTCCTCGCCCCAGCGCTCGTGCAGTAGTGGCTTGTAGTCGAAGGTCTCCAGCTGCGACGGGGCGCCGGCCTGGAAGAGGTAGATCACCCGTTTGGCCGTTGGAGCATGGTGTAGCTGCGGCAGGGCGCCTCTGCCGGCATTGCCCTTTCCGCTGAGGCTTGCACCGGCGGCCCCGCCCGGGAGAAGTAGGGAGCTGAGGGCTAGGCCACCCAGACCCTTAGTAGTGGTCTTGAGAAACTCACGGCGGGAGGCCAGGTAATGAGCGCGTTGGAGATCGGTCATGCTTAGTTCTTATAATAGCCCTCGGTAGAATTCATGACGGTATTGGCGACGCGGGCCATAGCGGCGATGCGGGCGGGACCGGCGCTGAGGTCAGTTTCGTGGTAGCCCGTGCTAAGGAACTCCATCGTGGCCACGGGGTTGTCGGCGAAGTAATTGAGCTCGTGCTCGTAGTACTGGGTAATGATCTCCAGCTCGTTGGTGGTGGGCGCGCGGCCGATCAGGGAGGTGAAGACCTGCTTAGTGGCTTCGACGTCGCTGCGGTTGGCCCCAAGCATGTTGCTGGCCAGCACCCGACAGGCTTCGATCACCTGCGGGTCGTTGAGCAGCACCAGGGCCTGCAGGGGGGTATTGGAACGGGTACGGCGCACCTGGCACTCGCTGCGCAGACTGGCATCAAAGACCAGCATACTGGGCGGCGGGGCGTTACGCTTGAAGAAGGAGTAGAGGCTGCGGCGGTAGAGTCCTCGGGTACTATCGATCTGGTAATCGGGGAAAAAGGGGTGGGAGACCGTCTCCGTCCATAAGCCCGCCGGCTGGTAGGGAAAGGTGGACGGGCCTCCGACATCGTGCTGCAGCAGACCGCTAACGGCCAGTGCGTTATCACGCACCATCTCCGCACTACGGCGGTAGCGGGGGCCACGAGCCAGCAGGTGATTATCGGGGTCGCTTTCCTTTAGTTCGGGGCGGATAACACTCGACTGCCGGTAGGTGGCCGAGGTGACCATCATGCGAATTAATCGCTTCACGTCCCAGCCGTTTTCGCGGAAGTCCACGGCCAGCCAGTCCAGCAGCTCGGGGTGGGTAGGCAGGGCGCCCTGGTTACCGAAGTCCTCCACCGATTCTACAATCCCCCGGCCGAACATCAGGTACCACATCTGATTGACGGCCACCCGACTGGTAAGCGGGTGATCCTGATGGGTGAGCCAGCGGGCGAGCCCCAGGCGGTTCTTAGCCTCTCCTTCAGTCCACGGCAGCATGGTCTCGGGCACGTCCGGCGTCACGGGCTTACCGTGGGCGTCATACACCCCGCGGTCAAGGATAAAAGTAGGCCGGGTGTGCATGTCGTTGTCGCCCATCACCATAATTTCGCGTACGGTGTCGATGGTGTTTACCTCGCGCTGACGCAACTGCTGTAGTTTCTCTCGCTGAGCGATGAGGCCCTTATCCTGGTGTAGCCGGTAGTATTCATTTAGCTCTTCGGGATTTTTTCCGACCTCAAACTGACCCAGGGGTTGAGCGTAGAGGTACCGGGCTATCAGATCCCCTGCCTCAACGTTGAGTACCCGCAGCTCATCGATCTCCCCCCCGTTAAAGTCGTCGTCGTAGTGCTGGGAACCGACGATGAGCCCTTCGTAGCCCATGTACACCGTAGCCCGGGAGTCTAGGTAGGGGCGGGTACTGCGCACTAGGTGATTGCGCATTACGGTGGGGTCAACGCGCTTGCCGTTGCGGTATACGCGCATACCGGCCGCATCACTGCTACCGTCGTAGGACCACACGATGTGGTTCCACTCCCCGTCCCGTAGCGGCTCGTCGATCCGTAGGTCAATGGACTGGTAGGGGTGAGCGTGGTTGAGGCGTAGGTGTACGCGGTTGGAGTCAAGCATCACGTCCCAGCCGCGGTAGCCCTGGATGCGATTGTTGCTGTTGTACAGAAAGTGCGCCTCCTCGTACAGCTTCGGCGCCTTGATCCAGAAACTCACCGTGAAGGGGTCGCTGCGCTCGAAACGCGAGGCCATGCCATCGGTGACCAGCTTACCTCCCGATAGTTTGATGCCCCGACCGACCTTACTCGGCACCACGTCGAGCTGATTGTACTTCAACTGCCGTCCGGGGGCCAGGTCCTTTACCTCCCCCCCATCGAAGGTGAGGTGATTGACCGTCTTAGTTTGTAAGTAGTTGCCGATCTCCCGCTCAGTAGGCACACTGGGCGGGGCCGCCGGTGCGGCGCTAGTGGTGGAAGCTATTCGCTCCTCTTCGGCGGCGATCATTTCCAGGAGATGGGCACGAATCCGCTCCGTTTCCGCGGCGGGCAACTGCAGGGTGGGGCCGGCGTTCATGGCCAGGCTGTCGGGTACCATCTGTCCGTTCTCCACGCCATTGAAGGCGAAGATGCCGTCGCCGCGCTCCACAGTATTGTTGAAAAAGCCGTAGAGCTGGTAGTAATTCTCCTGACTAAACGGGTCGTACTTGTGATCGTGGCAGCGGGCGCAGCCGACGGTAAGTCCCATGAAGGCGGTGCCGACGGTATTGGCGCGGTCGGCCACGTACTCCACCCGAAATTCCTCGGGAATGATGCCCCCCTCAGAGTTTTGCTTGTGGTTGCGGTTAAAGCTGGTGGCCAGCATCTGATCGCGGGTGGGATGATCCAGCAGGTCGCCCCCGAGTTGCCACTCGACGAACTTATCGTAGGGCAGGTTTTCGTTGTACGACTTGATGACCCAGTCGCGGTAGGGCCACATGGCGTGGTGAAAATCATCGAGGTAGCCCTCGGAGTCGGCAAAGCGGGCTACGTCCATCCAGTGGGTAGCCATCCGCTCGCCGTAAGTGGACCGGGCCAGGAGGGTATCGACCAGGGTTTCGTACCAGTCGGTGGCCGGATCGTCACTCCAGTGGGCGATTTCGTCGAGAGTAGGTGGTAAGCCGGTGAGGTCGAAGTAGGCACGGCGGATCAGGTAGGGACGCTCGGCCTCGGGGGATGGGGTGATGCCTTCGCGCTCCAGGCGCTGAGCCACAAAGCGGTCAATTTCATTGCGGGCCCAGCCCTCCCCGGCGGTGGGTACCTGCGGGCGCTCGGGGGCGGTAAAGGCCCAGTGGGCCTTGTACTCCGCGCCCTGCTCGACCCACTTGGTGAGAATAGCGATCTCTTCTACGTTGAGGCTGAGGTGAGATTCCGGGGTGGGCATCATCACGTTCGGGTTATCGGAATTGATGCGGCGGACGAGCTCACTGCCGCTCAAGCTCCCCGGCTTGATGGCTACCCCATTGCCGCTTTCCAGCACGGCGTAGGCACCGGCTTCGGTATCGAGCCGCAGACCCGCCTGCTGGTTACGGGCATCGGGGCCGTGACAGGCAAAGCAGCGATCGCTCAGTATGGGCTTGACGTCGAAGTTGTAGTCGACCGTTTCCGGCAGTGCGGCGTAAGCCTCCGCTACCCCGTCCTTGAGGTCGGGACCACAGGCCGTGATGAGGAGCAGGAGTAAGCTAATGAGAGATAGGGTATAAGGGTGCAAATCGACGGAGTTAGGCGACCCCTAAAGTACGGGGAAATAGTAAGTTATGTGCGTTTTTTTCTATGCTATTTCGCCCACGTACGGAGGCGGACGGGGGTAGGCCGTCCGACCGGGGTAGGCCGTCCGACCGGGGTAGGCCGTCCGACCGGGGTGGGCCGTCCGACCGGGGTGGGCCGTCCGACCGGGGTAGGCCGTCCGACCGGGGTAGGCCGTCCGACCGGGGTAGGCCGTCCGACCGGGGTGGGCCGTCCGACCGGGTAGGCCGAAGTCGCTATCTTGTGTAGCACAAAGCCATTCCGGTGCCCCACCTCTCCCGCCGCCGCTTCCTTATCCTCGCCGGCCTGCCCGTCGTGTACGCCAGCAGGCTACCCGCCGGTATAAGCTTACTGGGTCTACCCCCCAGTGATCCCACCCTACCCGGTAAGCATCCCGGCCTCACCATCCTCAACGACCGGCCCATCAACGCCGAAACGCCAGCTCACCTCCTAGACCAAGCCGTCACCGCGGCCGATAGACTCTTCGTACGCAACAACGGCCTGGCACCTGCGGCCGCGCCCAACCCTGACGAATGGACGCTCACAGTAAGCGGAGAATGTATAGCTGACAGCAAAACCTTCACCCTACAGGAGCTGAAGCAGAACTTCAGGTCCTATACTTACCGACTCACATTGGAATGTGGCGGTAATGGCCGTAAAGAATTCAGTCCCCCCGCCCACGGCAATCAGTGGGGCACCGGCGCGGTAGGCTGCCCGGAGTGGACGGGGGTGCGCCTGCGCGACGTGCTTGACGCGGCCGGCTATGATCGCGACCGCGCCGTGTACGTCGGCTACTACGGCGCGGATACCCACCTGAGCGGCGACCCCGACAAAGTGGTCATCTCCCGCGGCGTACCCATCGCCAAGGCCCTGGAGGACGAAAGCCTTATCGCCTGGGCTATGAACGGCGAGCCGCTACCGCTGCTCAACGGCTTTCCCCTGCGACTGGTCTTCGGTGGCTACCCCGCCAGCTGCTCCGGCAAGTGGCTCTCAAAAATTGTCGTGCGCGACCAGGTACACGACGGCGAGAAGATGGGCGGACAATCGTACCGCGTACCCTGCGAGCCGGTTGCTCCCGGTAGTGAGGTAGCGGATAGCGATATGTGTATCATCGAAGAGATGCCGGTCAAGAGCCTCATCACTTCCCCCATGACCGGGGCCGTACTTAGCCGCCCCACCCTTTCTGTGGCGGGACACGCCTGGTGCGGTAGTGCAGCCGTTGCCCGGGTGGACTATAGCATCGACTTCGGGGCCACTTGGTCCCCCTGCGCGCTAACCCGCCCGGTGAACCGCTTTGCCTGGCAGCAGTTCTCGGCGGAGGTGCGGTTCCCCCAAGCGGGCTACTACGAGGTTTGGGCACGGGCCACCGACGAGCGGGGCGTAGCCCAACCCATGGTCTTACCCAACTGGAACCCCCGTGGCTACCTAAATAATGCCTGTCACCGGATCGCTGTAAAGGTACTATCGTGAGCAAGTTACGTACCATCAGTTGCTTTTACCTGGCTGGTTTACTAGCGCTGGGTTATGCGTGTCAGACGGATACTTCGGAAACGGAATCCTTGCCCCCTACGACCGGCGTGGTAGCCGGCGTGGACACGCTGACGGGACTCATCGCCCAGGGCGACTATCTCCTCGTCAAGGGCAACTGCCTGGCCTGCCACAGCTCCAAACTCATCACCCAAAACCGCGCTACCCGTGAGGGGTGGCTGCGCATGATCCGCTGGATGCAGCACAAGCACGGGCTGCAAGATCTTGGGGACCGGGAAGGCCCCATCCTGGACTACTTGGCGGAGCATTATGCAGCGGGTGATGAGACGGTACGCCGTCAGCCTCTAGAGGTAAACTGGTATGAGCTGGAGCAGTAGTCAGGCTTTGGTCTTGCCCTTTTTTGCACTGGCTTTCTTCTTCGGCGTCGGCTTCAGCATGTAGTTAAAACCCTTGCGCAGCAGCCCGATCACCTCGTCGGTCACGTAGCTCTCGTCGCGCAGTCGGATGTGGTGGATGTATTTGTTCTTGCCCATATTATCTAGCCGAGCCGTTTTGATGACGGGGCTTTTAAGCAGTTCACCGTAGAAAAAAGCCACGTCCAGCTCGGCCTTCATGGGCCGCACGACCATCCAGGCCTTACCGTTGTTAAAAATGATCGCGGCCTTTCCCGCCCCGATGGTT
Source organism: Neolewinella sp. (assembly GCF_965214665.1). Classification (GTDB taxonomy): domain Bacteria; phylum Bacteroidota; class Bacteroidia; order Chitinophagales; family Saprospiraceae; genus Neolewinella. The sequence goes on from NZ_OZ243970.1 coordinate 1,763,177, forward strand.
TGGGGTTGCCAGTCGGCCACGGCCAGTAGCAGGGCATCAAAGGCCAGGGTCAGCTCCGGGGGCCGCTCGGCCAGTAGGTCCTCGATGGTGTGGTGGCTACAGTAGTGCTGTTGGTTTTGGCGGAAGAATTCACGGTGGCAGTTGGGGCAGGTCCAGATCTCCATGTTGGGTAAACGGGGGGCGGGGCTGGGAGTTGGTTTGGGGGTGGTTGGTCATCACTTAGTCGGGACAGGACAAAAAGATTAGAAAAGCGATGATTCACCCTGCAATTTTATTTTTAAAAAGTAAAATTGCAGGGTGAATAGGCAGTTTCTGCAAATTACGAATCAAAATCGTAATTTGCAAAAATGCAAGTATTACCCCGGCAACTTACCAGTCGAATAATTGATGATCTTCTTTACTTTCCCGTAGTTGGCATCGTTGGTCCACGCCAGGTGGGGAAAACAACACTAGCACGAAAGATTGCGGAGGGGCAGTCAACACGACTGCTCGATCTTCAGCGTCCTGCTGACTATGCACAGCTCGAGCAGTCCGAGTTTCTCCTTCCAGACCTTGCGGAGAAACTGATAGTGATAGACGAAATGCAATTGATGCCCGAACTATTTGGTCGTCTTCGTCCTATTGTTGACGAAGACCGCAGGCCCGGTCGTTTTTTGCTGCTCGGTTCAGCCTCACCGGATTTGATGAGAGGTGCGTCGGAATCATTAGCGGGTCGCGTGACCTACACGGAGCTCACCCCACTCAGTCTGACCGAACTTTCAGCTCCGGCCGCCGAATGGCAAAAGCACTTGTTGCTCGGTGGATTCCCCGAACCTTACCTACAGCTTCCTGCAGAGCGGGTGACCCCTTGGTACCGGGCATTTATAATGACCTATCTGACTCGCGACTTATCGGAATTAGGAAGATCGGTCAACCAAGGCGAATTCAACCGCCTATTGCGTATGCTGGCACATGACCACGGCGGATTGTTTAACGCTAGTGCGCTATCGAGATCTCTCACGGTTACCAACGATACTATTCGTCGGTACATCGATATTCTGGAACGCTCGATGCTACTGCGGCGCCTGCCCCCCTACCTACCCAACCTGCGAAAGCGACTGATCAAGAGCCCGAGACTGTATCTCCGCGACTCGGGAATGCGTCACTACTTACTTGGTATCCAAGACTTTTCTACTCTTCTAGGTCACCCCGGTATTGGGGCGTCGTGGGAAGGATACGTGATTGAAGAGATCGCAAGGAACGCTGGACCGGATACTCAATTCTCCTTCTTCAGGACGGCAGATGGAACGGAAATAGATTTGGTCATCGAATCAGGCAGCAGGTTACTCGCCGTGGAGTGCAAATTTTCCGATGCGCCGAAGTTAAGTAAAGGCTTCTATACAGCACAGCAGCTCATTCAACCCCATCATAGCTACATCATTACCCCCAGCTCTAACCGCTACGCCGTCAATCAACATACGACGGTCATTAATCTTCCTGACTTTCTCTACGAAATTGCAGCGCTAGGTATATAGGGCCTCCATAAGGTTCAGCTTAGTTTCGTCAGACCGATTAGCAACTCGTTATCGCCCTCGGACAGCGGCAACCTACCTGCGGCTGGAGGGAGCGGACGGGAACGTGTGGGAGGAGGACTTTGACATAGGGAAGTAGCCGCTACAGCGTAGCTACCGTCCGGTTCGGAATGCGGCGGCCGTAGTTCTGCATACAGAGCACCTTATTTTCCAGCGACTCCACCACCGGTATGGTGAAATCGACCCCCTCCAATATACCAGCGCCACGCAGGCCACCGGGGCTTTCCAGATTGATCTCCAGGAGGCGATCACCGGCAATGTCGAGGCCAACCAGGAACATACCATCGGCGATGAGTTTGGGGCGGATGAGCTCGATCATCTTGAGCATAGCGGGGGTGATCTCAGCTTTCTGGGCTGACCCACCAGCGTGAATATTATTGCGAATGTCATCGCTGGCACTCAACCGGTGAACAGCGGCGTACTTACCATCCACCATCAGCGGCTTGCCATTCATCAGAAACAGCCGAATATCGCCCTCGGCCGCAGCGGGCATGAACTCCTGGGCGATCACGTAGCCCTGCTGGGCGATCACCTCCACGATCTGCTTAAGGTTAGGGTGGTCGTCTTCGCGCACGACAAACACGTTCCGGCCCCCGGAGCCCAGCAGGGGCTTGAGGATGATGTCACTGCCCTCCTCTTCGGCAAAGCGACGGATATCCTCGATACGCCGGGTAATGATGGTGCGGGGCCGCACACTTTCCGGAAACTGCTGCAGGTACATCTTATTCAGGGCGTGGCTGAGTCCGTAGGGATCGTTGACCACGATGGTGCCCTGCTGGGTGGCGAGCTGGCCGAACATGAGTCCGGCGTTGGTCGCCCAGCCGCGGTCGGCGGCATCCTCGCCGGGGTCGTTGCGCAGGTAGATCATGTCCAGCTCGTCGGTGTAGACCGGGCGGGCGTTTTCCGCATTACCGTGCAGGGCCTCGTGGTAGGCCTCGGGATCGGCGTAGTCACCGGCCGGGGCGAAGTGGCCCAGTCCTCCAACGCGGCCGTCCCGCACGTAGTCAAGTTGACCGACACTGAAGTAGAATACCTCGTGGCCCCGCGTGTGCAGCCGGTGGGCCAGGACATTGGTGGTGAATGTGGGTCCTTCGGTCTCTACGCGGTTGACGACAAATGCTAGTCTCATGCCGGCCTAACCGGGGCAGGGCGGTGGGGTTCGCTTCTCAGCTGGGATTAGGCGCGGGAAATCAGGTCGAAAACCGTCATTCCCGCTCGCAACCGATTCAGTTTGGGATGGCCGGCCTCCCGGTCCTGCACCAGGTAACGGGGCGTCAGGGGCGGAGGACGCAGGATGCCCCGCTGGCGGAGTTCGTCGAGCAGCGGCACGTAATCGAGTCGTAACTTACCGATGAAGAGGGGTTCAAGCTCCCCGCCCCGCCCAAGGTAATCGAGCAACTCCACCAGTCCGCGTAGGTAGACGGCATCCTTGGTGAAACCCCCACCCCGGTAGATCCGCGCCGTAGTGTAAAAGGCCGCCCGCACCGGCACGCCGTGCTGTTCGTGCAGCAACTGGAAAGTCTCGTGGAAGGGATGCCCCCGCAACATGTGCGCGATGCCGACCACCCGCGCGGCCAGTATATGCAGGCGCGCCGGCGTCAGGCCATCTACGAACCACTCGCCAAGCACCGCTAGACCTTCCTGCAAATCCTCGTATCCCGGGGTGCCCGCATGTAGCAGCGTGAGGGGCTGGGCACATCCGTTCCAGTAGGTGAGCACGTGAGTGCCCACCTCGTGTTGTAGCAGCGCCTCCACGCGGCGGCGGGGTACCCGCAGCTTGTGGCCAATGTTGAGCACGCCCTGGGAAACCATCAGTCCACTCAGGTCGTCACGCATTTGTGCCCGGGGCCGGGCGGCCGGATACTGAGCGGCGAGGTAGTCCAGCTCACGCTGACTGGCCCTTAGAAAGGCGGGCGCGTCAAGGGTGTCTTCATCGGCAATGGGCGCGGAGGGAGGGAGAACCGTAAGCAGGGCGCTAGCGATCGCTAACAACTCGTCACTTACCCCACCAAAGACCTGCATACTGCCGTAGCGGAAGGTTTCGCTGCCGCGGTTGTCCAGCATATCCAGCATGCGGAAGGTCTCATTGCGTTTGTCGCGTAGGATGAATGCCAGGGTCTCATCGTGCACCTCCTCGATGGGTAGGTTGAATAGCTTCCGCATCAGGCGCTCGGGTGCTACGGGGAGGGGGCGGTAATGGAAGTCGGGCTCACCGCGGTACCCATTAGCGGTAAAGTCGGCAAAGGCCTCATCGTCGTTCGTAGCGGTGACGAGCAGAAGGAAGGGAAAACGTGTCGAGATATCGACCAGTTTGCGGTCGATCTCCCAGGCTAGCCTGTGGTCGGGGTCGGCATTTTTAGTCATACTACGCTAAACACTAATCTCTTCACGCGCCGCTAGTACGGGCTCGAAGGTACTGGCCAGCGCGTCCTGTAATTGTTTCAAGACGGTAGCATCGACCTCGTTCGTGTGCTCGTCCATGAATACCTTTTTAAACTCCACCGATAGCACGCAGCTCACGTCCGGAAAGCGGTCGTGGATCCAGAGGTTGAAGTGCCCGCCGGCGAACTTCACGTTCTCGCGCACGTCCAGTGGCTGACCGGCTACGGTATGACCGCGCATGGTATTCAGGAAGGTATCGACAACGGGGGCCCACTTTTCCCGGTTCATGTTTCCAGTACCGACGTTGACCACGGGGTTAGCCTCCGGGTCGGCCGGCCGGCAGTCGTTGTCCTCCCGGCGGTGGTTGTAGGAATGGATATCGTATACCACAAAGCTGCCGTAGCGGTCTACCACCGACTGCAGGAACTTCTCGACCTCCGCGTAGAAGGCATCATACCCAGTCAGGGAACGGTCGATCATCTCCTGGTCAAGCGCATCGCGCCACACGGTCAATCCCCAGGCATCCTCGGGTTTTAGGTACACGGCCCGTTCGCGGCTGCGGTTCAGGTCCACCTCGAAGCGGCTACGTAGGCCGATGATGTATGGTTCGCGCAATTGGGCCCAGGTAGCAGTGTGGGGGTCTTCTTCGTACAGCCGTCCCTGCGCGCTGAGGGCAAAGCGGTCGTTGAGTTCTTTACGTACGGCGCTGCCATCGTGGACGGCGGTCAAGATCAACGGGGCGGGTGATCCGGTAATTGTAAAGTTGGGGTGCTCAATCATACCCGTTCAACTTAGGGGGCGGGGTGATGTTTGCCCCCCACCCTACCGATTGATCACATTCTTAAACCGTGGCCGCCGCGGCGTCACATCCCCCAGCCGCTCCTTCTTAGCCGCCTCGTACTGCGAGTAGTTGCCCTCGAAAAACTGAATCTGCCCCTCATCCTCAAAGCTCAGAATGTGGGTAGCCAGCCGGTCGATGAACCAGCGGTCGTGGCTGATCACCAGCACGCAGCCGGCAAAGCTATCCAGCGCATCCTCCAGTGCGCGCAGGGTATTGATGTCGATGTCGTTGGTGGGCTCATCGAGCAGTAGCACGTTGCCGCCCTCGCGTAGGGTCATGGCCAGTTGCAGCCGGTTGCGCTCGCCGCCGGAGAGTACGCCGACCTTCTTCTGCTGGTCGGCCCCGGCAAAGTTGAAGCGGCTTAGATAGGCGCGGGCGTTGACAGAGGTACTGCCCACCTCGATCATATCGTGGCCCTGGCTGACCACGTCGTAGATGGTCTTATTGCCGTCCTGTAGCTGGGTGTGGGCCTGGTCGACGTAGCTGATTTCCACCGTATCGCCGATCTTGATCTCGCCGGCGTCCGGCTCCTGCTCGTGCACCAGTAGGCGGAAGAAGGTGGACTTACCTACCCCGTTGGGTCCCAGGATGCCCACGATGGCATTCTTCGGGATGGTAAAGGTGGCGTTGTCGAACAGCAGCCGGTCGCCGAAGCCCTTCTTCAGTTGCTGCACCTCGATGACCACGTCGCCGAGGCGCGGTCCTGGCGGGATGTAAATTTCCAGATTCTTTTCGCGCTCCTTGCCCTCGTCACCCACTAGCTTATCGTAGGCGCTCAGGCGGGCTTTGCCCTTACTCTGCCGGGCCTTGGGGGCCATGCGGATCCATTCGAGCTCCCGCTTGAGGGTCTTCTGCCGCTTGCTCTCCTGTTTTTCCTCCTGCGCCAGGCGTTGCGACTTTTGCTCCAACCAGCTGGAGTAGTTGCCCTCCCAGGGGATACCCTCGCCGCGGTCCAGCTCCAGGATCCAACCAGCTACATTGTCTAAGAAGTAGCGGTCGTGGGTCACGGCGATCACCGTGCCGGGGAAGGATTGCAGGTACTGCTCCAACCAGTCGACGCTTTCAGCATCCAGGTGGTTGGTAGGCTCGTCGAGTAGCAGGATGTCGGGGTTAGAAAGCAGCAGGCGGGCCAGGGCTACGCGGCGGCGCTCTCCCCCACTAAGCACATCCACCTTGGCGTCATCGGGCGGACAGCGTAGAGCTTCTAGGGCCGTATTCAGCTTATTGTCGAGCTCCCAGGCGTTGCGGTTTTCTAATTCTTCCATCAATTCACCCTGGCGCTCGATGAGCTTATTCATCTCGTCGTCGCTCATCGGCTCCGAAAACTTCAGGTTGACCGCATCGTATTCCTTCATCAGGTTGACGGTCTCCTGCACGCCCTCCTCCACGACCTCGCGAACGGTCTTGTTGGGGTCCAGTTGCGGCTCCTGCTCCAGGTAGCCGATCTTGTAGCTGCCGTCGAAGACCACATTGCCCTCGTAGTTCCTATCTACGCCGGCAATGATTTTGAGCAGGGTCGACTTACCCGATCCGTTGAGGCCAAGCACGCCGATCTTGGCACCGTAGAAGAAGCTCAGCCAAATGTTATTGAGCACTTTCTTATTCGCTCCGGGGAAGGTCTTGGAGACCCGTTCCATGGAGAAGATGACTTTATTCTCAGACATGCTAGATAGTTGATTTAGCGGTCGGTGGTGGTTTTGTTGGTGAGGGCATCCTCTACGTAGGCCTGTACCTCATCGATGAAGCGTTGCAGGGCCGGGGGGGCGTCGTAGTAGACGGTGATGGTGCGCAGCTCGCCTGCTGCATCGGGCAGGGTGACGCGGGTGATTTGAGCGTCGACGGGGAGGGCGGCGTCGGGGTCATCCGGGTACTGTAAGGCAAGGTCCTGCTTTCTAAGGGCTTCGATAGCTTTACCCAGATCGCGGGCGGCCGCCCCATCAAAGGTAAGCTCATAGGTGCCAGGCCCTTGCAGACCGTTCGTTACATCGAGCACAGCGCGGTTGTCCCGCAGCAGTTGCAGGGTGTATACGTCACAGGTTCCGAAGCAGGCCGATTTACTGAGTTGCATGCGGGTATCCTCCCCCGGCACGATATCTTTCTGCGCCCCGCCGAGAGGTGCCTCGCCGATGCTACCCTGCCGTTCGATCTCGGCCGTTTCGTTCGTCTCGGTATCAACTACGGGAATGTCCACTTCCGGGGTAGGATTCTGGCCAGTAGTGTCCGGCCGCGTAGTAGGGGTAGAGGCCACTGGGCCGTCGGCAGGAGCGGCCGTGGTGCCGCGGTCGTTGGCCTCCGGGGCGCGTTCGGGCGTAGCGTCAGGGGCCGGGGCCGCGGGTGCAGCGGTGGTGGGATCGACCGCATCGACGCGTACGGGCTGCCGGGAACAGGTGAACACGCTCAGGCAGATCAGGAGGGCGAGTACGAATTGCATAGTGCGGTCGGGATAGGTACACAAAGGTAACCGCCCGGCGCGCATTGCCCCGGGCGGTCTCCTAAGTTAGTCGAGTGCCGGCCTAGTTCAAAAACGCCACGGCGGCCTCCGTAGCCCGCTTCAGGTATTTCTCATTTGCCTCGCGGTCCTGCATCAGCACGCCAAACTCGTCAACGAATTTGGTTTCCTTGATACCACAAAAGGCTAGGGTGCCCTTCTCTACGCTGCTGAACAGGTTCTCCATATCAACGTCCAGCTCATTGTAAATGGGTTCGGGACTGCCGTAGGTAGCGGCGATGAAGGCCTTTTTATCCTTCAATTTACCCACCCGACCGTTATCGTCGAAGTCCCAGGCAAAGCCCTTAGTAAAGGTGCGGTCGATCCAGCCCTTAAGGATGGCGGGCCGCTCGTGCCACCAGATGGGGTAGACGAAGACCAGCGCGTCGGCCCAGGCGATGTCCTTCTGCTCCTTAGCTACGTCGTCGGGTACCCTGCCCTCCTGCCAGGCCCCGAAATCCTTAAAGCCCAGGATGGGATTGAAGTCAGTGCGGTAAAGGTCCTTCATGCGAACCTCGTGGCCTTTTTCGGTTAGGGCCCTTTCGATGGATTTTGCGGTAGCGCCGTTGAGGCTGTCGGGGTTGGGGTGCGCGAGCACTAGGAGGACGGTGGACATGTAGGGTATTTTGTTGTACCTACATGGAATAAGGTGGGGTGGCAATTGTTGCCGATTTTGTCGGAAGTTTTTGATTTCTGGGCCTGCGCAGTCGGTAGACTGCGCGGAACGGCGCTGCCGGAGGCAGCATTTTACTTCTTCTTAGCCGCCGCCGCCTGCCGCTGCTGCTCCGCCAGCGCCTCCTGCAACCGGGCCGAAAAACCGCCCTTCTTCTTAGGCTTGGCCTTATTGGCGTTGAGCTTCGCGAGGAGCTTCTCCTGGTCGATGATGACGTTCTTGGTAATGACCGTCTGGGCGATGTTGAATACGTTTGAGAAGAAGAGGTAGCAGGTCAGACCGGCGGCGAAACTGTTGAAAAAGCCGAGGAAGGCCAGGGGCATGATGTACTGGAAGTACTTCATCATGGGCTGGGCCGAGTAGTCCATGTGCCGGCTGTTGTAGTAGGCGTAGATGACCGTAGTCACGGCCCAGAGCACGGCAAATAGACTCAGGTGGCCCTGCATGAAGGGGATCCACTCGGGCAGCCGCAAGATGGAGTCGTAGGTGCTCAGGTCGTTAGCCCAGAGGAAGTTCTCCTGCCGGAACTGAATGGAGGCCGGGAAGAAGCGGTAGAGGGCAAACCAGATGGGCATCTGCAGCACCATGGGCAGACAGCCGCCCAGGGGACTAGCGCCGTACTCCTGGTACATCTTCATCGTTTCCATCTGCGCGGCCTGGGCGTCGTCCTTGTGCTTGGCCTTGATCTTTTCGATCTCGGGCTTGAGCACCTGCATTTTGGTGTTGCTGACCAGCATCTTGTAGGTCAGGGGGTACACCAGCATCTTCACCAGCAGGGTGAGCACCAGGATAGCGATGCCCATGTTGCCAATGAAGCCGGAGAGGAAGTTGAACAGCGGCCGGATGATCCAGCGGTTGATGGAGCCGAAGATGGAGGAGCCGAAGCTGACTACGTCGGAAAGGTCGTAGCCGATGGCGCGCAGCCGCTCGAACTCGTTGGGGCCTACGTAGAACGACATACCAACGGTCTCCGAGCCGGAGGCGCCTACGGGAATCTGGATGTCGGAAACGAGGGTCTTCAGCTCGTCCTCCTGCAGCCGGTCGCGGTCCGCCACGGTGGTCAGTACGGCGCTAGCAAAGCGGTCGTCGGCGATCAGGGCCGAGGTGAAGAACTGCTGAGAACCGGCTACCCACTTCAGGGCCTGGTCATTCAGGTTTTCGGTGTCGTCGCTGGTGCAGGAGCAGTAGTCGGTATCGTCGTCGACGGGCTTGTAGTACAGCGTGGAGTAGCTGGCCTCGTACTGGGCGTTCTTTTCGATCTTGTCGAGGTGGTTTTCCCAGTGGAGTTGCACCGTGCCGTTGGTGGCGGCGATCACGTTGCTAAGGCCCTCGAATTGAATATCGTAGTCGATCAGGTATTCCCCGTCGGCCAGGGTGTAGCGCTGCTCGAAGTAGCCACCCCCATCGACCGGGGCGCGCAGGCGCAGGGTGTTGCCCTCCAGCGTGGGCTGGAAGTAAAGGTCGCTGGTGCGTACGCCCTCGCCGGCCACGCCATTAACCGGGATGATGTACTCGAACTTATTCTTTTCGTCTTCCAGCAGTAAAAGAGGGAGCCTGACCTCCGTGTCGTCGTCCTGCTCCACCACTTTGGCGTACTGCTTGAGTTCGGCCTGGCGGATCGTGCCGCCCTTAGTGTTAAAGGTGAGCTTCATTAGGTCATTTTCCAGGACGACGTCTTCGGCCGTGCCGGCGGCGGAGGCAGCAAAGGCACCGAAGCGGCTCCCGTACTTCGCCAGCCGCGCGGAGTCCGACAGCGTAGCGGCCGTCACGTCAGTCTGCACCGCGGGCTGAAGCTCCTCCCCCTCCCGGAGCTCGGTCTCGGTCAGGGCGGCCAGGCTGTCCTGGTAGCGCTGCTGCTGCTCGATATCGGCAGCGCTGGGTGCCACTACCCACTGCCAGGTGAGGAACAGCAGCATGATCAGCACGATACCAATGATGGAAGTTCTGTCCATCTCCATAGCTCAATTCTTTTTCCGTATCATTCCCTCTCTTCCCCACTTGCCAGTGGTTCCGTTCGGGGCCGCGAAGGTACGCACCCCGCGTCTATGACCCTCACCCCAATCGACCGGCCGACCTTGCTTCCCGACCAAGGCCTCCGGGAGGCCTACCGCAACGCAGCGTACCGTGTAAACGGTCACTGCCTGAAAATAGGTCACCCCCACCCCGATCTTGACCGCTACCTGGCAGACCACGGCCACACCGATTACGCCATTCTCACGGCCTACAATCCCCGCTCCACCCCCCTGCCGGAGCCGGTCAACCTACGTAGTGGGCAGCCTCGGTACCCTACCCCGCCTGGTCTGGCTTTGAGGCCCAGTGAATGGTCTCGATCGCGTGTACCACAGCCCGCCCCTCCGCCGCCGTAGTGGCTACCGCAGCCCGGCCCTGCAGTACGTCGACTACGTTGTCGATCACGAAGTGGTGATTGGCCGCCGAGCCCTGGTAAGGTCCGTAGCTGTTTGGCGGCGCGCTGGGTGCTAACGTGGGTACGCTAAGCCCCTCCACGTGGCAATACCGTAGCTCGTTCATGTACTGCCCGCCAAGCTTTACGGTGCCGCGCTGGCCGATGACCGTCAGGGTGGATTCAAAGTTGCGATCCCAAATGGCCGTGCTGAAGTTGAGACTGCCGAGGCCACCGTCCGCCAGGCGAAAGTGTACCATCCCGGTATCCGCAAAGGGGTGAAAGGCCGCGTGCGTCTGGTTGGCAAAGCGGGCGGCGGTCACCGCGATGGGGCCGAAGGTCCAGCACAGTAGGTCGATAAAGTGGGCAAATTGGGTGAAAAGCACCCCGCCATCTAGGGCCGCATCTCCGTGCCAGGGATGCGGCAGGCCCTCGTCACTTAGGTAGTAGCGGTGGTCGCGGTTCCAGAAGCAGTCTACGTGGACCTGCAGGATCTCCCCCAGCCGCCCCCCCTCGACCACCTCCCGGAGCCAGGCGGCGGCCGGACTGTAGCGGTTCTGCATCACGCCGAAGATGTGCAGCCGCTGTCGCTCGGCTTCGGTGATGAGGGCGTCGCACTCCGCCACCGTCAGGGCCAGGGGCTTTTCGATCACGACGTGGCGGCCGGCGCGTAGGCAGGCCAGGCCCTGCGCGGCGTGCAGTCCGTTGGGGGTGCACACGCAGACTACGTCGCAGGCTACCTCCGTGAGTAGCTCCGGTAAACCAGCGTACAGGGGCACCGCCTCCCCCACTCCCTCCGGCCACCGCAGCGCGGTCCGGTCGAGGACGTCACACACCCCCACCAGGGTAGCTTCCGGCTGGGCGGCAATCAGACTGGCGTGGCGGCGACCGATGTGGCCGAGGCCCACTACGGCGAAGCGAATCGAGGCGATACGATGAAAATTGAGCCGGCGAAGGTAACCGTAGTTGTGGCTTTAGCCGCACCACTCCACTGCCCCCCCCACCAGTTGGTATTCTCCACTATCGTTGCATCCCGCGTACCCGGCCCCATCGAATACCAGCCGGTTGCCCGCCCGACTCATCCACCCCACCCGCCGCGCCGGGGTCCCCACCACCAGGGCGTAGGCCGGCACGTCCTTAGTCACCACCGCCCCGGCTCCCACAAAGGCATACTCGTGCAGCCTCACCCCGCACACGATCGTCGCGTTCGCCCCGATGGTCACCCCCCGCTCGACTACGGTCGTCGCGTACTGTCCCCGCCGGTCCACCCCCGCCCGCGGATTGCGCACATTGGTAAAGACGGCCGACGGACCGATGAACACCCCCTCCCCTACCTCCAGGCCCGCGTACAGACTCACGTTGTTCTGCACCCTACACCCCCGCCCGAGCCGTACGCCGCCGGCTACGAACACATTCTGCCCCAGACTACAGTCCTCCCCCAGCTCGCAGTCCGGCATGAGGTGGCAGAAATGCCACACCTTGCTGCCCGCCCCGATGCGCGCCCCTTCATCCACTACGGCGGTGGGGTGTACGTAGTAATCCATGCTAAAAAAAGATGAGTAGGCCCAATCCCCCCACCAGCAGCAGTTTGATTTGCAGACTCAGCTTGCGGTAATCCACCTGCTGCCGGGCCCGTGCCAGCTGCCCCAGGATCACCAGCACGGCGATTAGCAGCAGACCGATACAGAGCAGCATCGGCGGATGCATAAAGGCCGGCCAGCCCAGGAAGATCGGACTCAGGATCGACACGATCACCATCACCCCCAGCACGATGGCTAGCCGCCGGCTCGTGGTCACGCCCAGCAGTACCGGGAGCGTACGGCGTCCTTCCTGCCGGTCGCCCCGTAGATCCTCCAGGTCCTTGACCAACTCACGCAGCAGGGTAGCCACGAAGGCAAAGGCCATGAAGAGGAAGCATACGCGTACGGTATCGATACCGAGACCCGGATTGACATCAAGGAGTGCCCCCAGCGCCCGCCGCTCGGTCAGCACCAGGATGCCCGGCACCCCGGCGCAGTAAAGCGCCACCAGTAAATTACCCAGAAAGGGCACTTTCTTTAGCGTTGCGCTATACAGGGCCAGCACCCCGATCGCCAGGGGAAAGAGAAACAGCAGCTGCCGCTCCCCCAGTCGGAAAGCCAGTAGTAACGCAAAGAGATAACCTACGAAGACCGTGGCCCCGAACAGCCACTGTACATTGGCCCGCCCCAGTTTGAGGACCATATTTTTGCCCGGGTGGTTGATCGCATCGATGCGCACGTCCCGCAGGTCGTTGACCAGGTAGCCGGAGGCCGTGACGGCCACCGTGACCAGGCAGAGCTCGAAGAATTTCCACGGCCGCAGCACCCCCGCGATACCCTCCGCGTCCAGGGCGGGTAGGATGATGCGGTAGTACACCAGCACCTGCGTCAGTGCTACCACCACAAGATTCTGTAGGCGGATCAGACGGAAGAAGTCGAGCAGGGGCAGGGAAGACATGGCCGGCTCCGCTTATTTCAGTAGCGTGCGGCTGATAACTAGCCGCTGAATCTCCGAGGTACCCTCCCCAATGGTGCACAGCTTGCAGTCGCGGTAGTATTTTTCCACGGGGTAATCCTTCGTAAAGCCATACCCCCCGAATATCTGCACCGCCTCATTCGCCACCCGCACGCTCGTCTCCGAGGCGTAAAGTTTGGCCATGGCCGACTCCCGCGTCACGGGCTGCCCGGCATCCTTGAGCCGTCCGGCGTTGCGGGTCAGTAGCTCGGCGGCCTCGATCTCAGTGGCCATATCCGATAATTTAAAGGCGATAGACTGAAAGCGGCTGATCGCCTTGCCGAACTGCTCGCGCTCCTTGGAGTAAGCCAGGGCGGCATCCATGGCCCCCTTGGCAATACCCAGACTTAGGGCGGCAATACTGATGCGCCCCCCGTCCAGAATCTTCATACTCTGGATGAAGCCCTCGCCCACCTCGCCGAGCACACGGTCGGCCGGCAGGTAGCAATTTTCGAAGATGATCTCGGCCGTTTCGCTGGCGCGCATCCCGAGTTTGTCCTCCTTCTTACCCCCGCGAAAACCCTCGTCCCCCCGCTCCACGATAAAGGCCGTCATGCCGTGGCTGTCCAGCAGCTCGCCGGTGCGGGCGATCACCACGGCTACCTCCCCGCTGATACCGTGGGTGATGAAGTTCTTGGCCCCGTTGAGAATATAGCCGCCATCGGGCTGCCGCTCGGCGACGGTGCGCATCCGGCCGGCGTCGGAGCCGGTGTTGGGCTCGGTCAGGCCCCAGGCGCCGAGGTGCTCGCCGGTCGCCAGTTGAGGTAGGTACTTTTGCTTCTGCTCCTCGCTGCCGAACAGGAGGATATGGTTCGTACACAATGAGTTATGCGCCGCCACGCTCAGTCCAATACTGCCACACACCTGGGCAATCTCGTCGATCACCGTAATGTAGGCATCGTAGCCCAGCCCCGTACCGCCGTACTCTTCCGGCACCAGTACGCCCATGAATCCGTATTCCCCCAGCTGGCCGAATAGCTCACGGGGAAAGTGCTGGGTTTCGTCCCACTCCATCACGTGGGGGGCAATGTGCATGCGGGCAAAATCGGCCGCACTCTGGCGGATCATTTCCCGCTGCTCCGCCTGGGCGCTGGCGAGGGTGGAGGAGGTAGGTACTGCAGTCATGGTTGTGGTGGTCTGGTTAAGGGCGTCGGAGGTAAAATGTTAAAGTAGCACAAATGTTAGTCGGGCGGGGCCGCGGGTGCAAGGTAAGTCGATTTGGCGACCGTAAATAAAGAAGACCGCGTTTAATCGCTTCAATAAGTCTTTACCAAATGTTGTTTCAAATATTGCATACTGTAGCAACTAAAACAAAACGAACGTACAAAAAATATGTGTGAACCCAATATTAATTCGGTATGGGTCAAGCAACTTAGGCGATTAGCGGCCGTTTCATGCTCACCTAACGGATGAACAACCTAAGCCCCCAAATTTACCGACATGTACCGCGCATTTAACCCCCTCTTAGGCGTCTTTTTTCTGAGTCTGTCACTCTCCGGCCAGTCTGTCTTCGATGCGCTATACGGGGAGGAGGTGGACCGGGCGGTAGCTGTCACCCTCACCGTACCGCTGGATAGCCTCGCTGCCCGCTCGGCCTACGAACAGGCCGGCCAGCTGATGTTTACCGATCACGACGGGGCCCCGCGGGTGTTCGGCGTGGAGGTTTCGCTGCGCGGCAAGTTCCGCCAGGTGCGCTGCGGCTTTCCCCCCCTGAAGCTCGATTTTGCTAAGGGCGAACTGCGGGCCAGCGGCATGACTACCCACGACAAGTATAAGCTCGTCCCGGCCTGCTACGCCGACAGCACCGCCCAGGCGCTGGTGCTCAAAGAATACCTCGCCTACCGTGCTTACGCCCTGCTATCTCCCGAGGCCCACTTCCGTGCCCAGCTGCTCCGAATCACCTACCGCGACGCCGCCGCCGGCCGCCCCGACCGCACGGAGTACGCCTTTCTGCTCGAGGACCCCGATGAAATGGCCGAACGCAGCGGCGGCACCGAGTTCGGTGACTCCCTGGGCCTGACCCCCAACCGCTACGTCGCCGGGGCCGAGGCCCGCCATGCCCTACTTCAGTACCTGCTCGGCAACGGCGACTGGAGCCTCGACCTGCAGCGCAACGTCAAACTCGTGGAGCTCCCCGACGCACAGTTGATCCCCGTAGGCTACGACTTCGACTTCAGTGGGTGGGTGGGCGCGCCCTACGCCTCCCCCTCGCGCCAGCACGGGCAGCAGAGCATCTACCAGCGGGTCTACCTAGGGTACCGGCAAAGTGATCGTATCCTGGGTGAGGTTGCCCAGTCGTTCCGTGACCACCGCCGCGAGCTGCTCCGTCTGATTGGCGATTTCGATCTGCTTTCCGAGCAGGAGCGCACGGTGCTACAGCGCTTCGTAAAGCGTTTCTACGACGAGTTGGGCACCATGACCGCCGATACCCGACTGGAGCTCTACCGTCAATTGCGGGGAGAGACCGCCGCCATCATTCCGCCCGGTAGCCAGCCCCAGTATTACGGCGTCGGCGCCCGCTAGGGTGGCTACCTTTGCTGCCATGACGACCCCCAGTCCGACCCGCTCGCGCGCCCAGGAAAGCCGCGCCGCCGTCCAACGGCTCTACATCGCCATGCGCCACCTGCTCATCCGCGGCAGCTACAAGCCCGGCGGCATGAGCGGCAAGACACTGATGGATAGCCTCATGGTCCTGCGCCCCGAGATCTACGGCTCCATCACCGATACCGAGCGCGTGGAGCTCAACGGATTGCACTACGTCTTCCAGCGCCTACCCAAGGGCATTGAGGAGTGCCGCTTCATCCGCCTCATCACCCGCGAGGGCTACGAGAACAGCCACTTCCCCCCCATCGTACCCCCGAAGCGGCGGCGCAACGCCTACCGCATCGACGCCCACGAGGTGTACATCGAGATGACCCGCGGGCGCAGCGATATTTACGACATCCTTACCCACCTGACCTTCCTCTACGCCGAGGCCAACAAAATTTATCGCAATAGCCTCGACAGCAAGGGCCGCCCGAAACGCGAGTGGCGCCTGCTGGCCGAGATCGTCGAGCACGAGCGCAAGGGGGAGGACTTTAGCCGGGAGACCGCCTACACCTACCTCAGCACCCTGCTGGGGCGCACCTACGACGAGGTGGTGGTCGCCTGCCGCCGCTTTGCCACCGAGGAGCAGGTGAGCTCCCTTTTTCACATCACCTACTGGCTCGGTCACCTGGCGAAAGAAGAACTCGAAAATGATGCCGACCGCGAGGTGTCCTTTTCCAGTAGCCTGCGCGAAAAGACCGGTCACCATCACTACGGTGAGGTCTGGGCGGAAGCCGTCAAGGCCCTACTCCTCGAACGCGGACTCATCGAGCGCCCCTTGCACATCGTAAGTGCCAATCTCCATAGCGTGATGAACACCCTGTTTGCACCCGCGTCCACCGCCCAGAAGTTACGCGGGAACCGGAACGTGTTCGACGTGGCACGGGCCCTGTCGCAGCCGGACTACCGCCACCTGCGGCCCCTGGTCACGGAGCTGGCCCTGAAAAATGGTATGACCGAACTGGTAGATACCAGCGGCAGCAATATCGGCGTGCAGCTTTTCGATACCGCCGCCTTCGATTCGGAGCTGGTGAGCCGGGAGTTAGCGTACGTGCCGGCCGCGGATCCGAACCGGGCTCCCGTCATCCTGGTGATGGACTATGCCTTTGGCGAGCAGGCCTACGAGAGTATGGACGAGCTGCTGCGGCCCTACCACGTGCCGGGCGAGGATACGGTCTACGACATGCCGGTGGCCAGCATCAATATCATGGGCAAGGCCGGTATCCTGGAGGGAGTTAAGGGCGACCTGATGATCCCCAACGCCCACATCTTCGAGGGCACGGCCGATAACTACCCTTTCCACAATGACTTCACCGCCGCCCAGTTCGCCAATCAGGGGCTAGGAGTATATGCCGGCCCCATGGTCACCGTGCTCGGTACTAGTCTGCAGAACCGCGAGATCCTCGACTACTTGCTCCAGAGCAGTTGGCAGGCCGTAGGGCTGGAGATGGAGGGCGCGCACTACCAAAAGGCCATCCAGGCGGCCACCCACATCCGCAAGAGCGTCAACCCCGCGCTCAAACTTCGCTACGCCTACTACGCCAGCGACAACCCCCTGGTCACCGGCCACACCCTGGCCAGCGGCAGCCTGGGGGTGGATGGGGTGAAGCCGACCTACCTGATCACGGTGGAAATTCTGAAGCAGATCTTTTCCGCCTGATCGCCGCAGCGGCGGTCAAACCATAGGATTGCGACGGCCCCGCGCCCTACGCCACAGCGCGATCAGTCCGCCCAAAAGCAGCACGATGGGCCAGATACTAATCAGCCCCAGTACCAACTCCTGGATCAGTTCCCAACCAAAAACGAAGGCGCTACCAATACGGCTCCAGAAGCCACGCTCGTAGGCCGTGCCAGTCTCGCGGTACTCTTGCGTCTGGTAAAGATTAAGGGTAAGGGTGGAAAGGCTCACCTGATCGCGCAGGTAGCGTAGCCTACCCTCCTGTGCCTCAATCTCTTCGGTGATGGTACGAATCTTTTCCTCCGCATTGAGAATATCCTCCACCTTCTCGGCGCGGGTGCGCAGGATTTCGGTGTAGCGGTCGCGGACGGTCCGCTTGGTCTGGAGCCGGCTTTCCAGGTCGAGCCACTCCTCGGTGACGTTGCGGCTATCGAGGTTCTGGTAGTCGATGTGCTCGGCTAGGCGGGGCAGTTCATCAAGTACCGGTTGCAGGCGGTCGGCGGGCAGGCGCAGCACCAGCTCGGCGGTAAGCTCATAGGGGGAGTTAGTACGGTGTTGACTGGCCACGAAGCCGCCCCGCCGGTCCAGAAGGGTGCTGAGTTGGTACAGGGCGGAGTCTAAGTCGGTGACTTCGGCGCGGACCGTAGCGGTGTAGATGATGCGTTGCTGGTTGCCTTGCGAAGGAGTTTGCACCTGCGGCCCCGGCAGATTTGGGGGAGGGGGCGGCTCTGCTGACCAGGGCACTTCTAGTTCAATCTCGGTGGCGGCAGCGGTGTCTGCATGCTGCTCCCCGGCGCAAGCTACGAGGAAGAACAGAAGGAGGAGTGACACAAGGCGCATACGTAAGTGCTTTCCTCCTAGATGCGGGCGGGGGGTGAAAAGCACAGGGCGCTACCATAATTCCCCAACCCCCGGCAGAGTTAGGTAGTTGTAAACCCCAAATTAAGCCCCGTGTATGTTGCGTTTTTTCTACCTAACCCTCTGCCTTAGTTTTTTTGCTCCGCTACCGGCCCAGCAGCTGACCGACCGGTCGATCGACCCCAAAACCGAATCGGTGTACCGCGTGCGCACCCTCTACGAAGGTCTGGGGGGCCTGGCCGTCATGCTCGGTAGCACCGCCGGCATTGACGATTTGCGCAATAAGCCGGATATCAGTGACGAGACGCTCGTTCGCCTGCAGCAGACCGAGACCGGCCGACTCGACCGCTGGGGGCTAGAGCAAGACGCCCTCAGACGCCGCAGGGGGGAGGAGGCCAGCGATCGGGTATTCAATGCGTCCATTCTACTCACCGCGGGGCTCTTCATCGACAAAAAGTTCCGCAAGGACTGGCTCGACATTGGCGTACTCTACCTACAGGCGCACGCGCTGAGCGCGGCTACTTACGCCTACTCGCCGCTGGGGCCGCGTTTCATCGACCGCTACCGTCCCGTGGTGTACTACAAAGAACTGAGCTACGACGAGCGGCGGGCCGGCAACAACCGTAATGGCTTTTTCAGCGGCCACGTCTCGACCACCGCCGTCGGTACCTTCTTCTTTACCAAGGTGCTCTCGGATTACAATCCGCAGTGGACGGGCACCCAGCGGGCACTGGCCTTCACCCTGGCCGCCCTACCCCCGGCCTACGTGGGCGTGCAGCGGGTACGGGCGCTCAAACACTTTCCGACCGATTCGGTGGTGGGCCTCGGCGTAGGTGCCTTTTTCGGCGTGATGGTGCCGCAGGTGCATAAAGTTTGGCAGCGTAAGCACGTCAGTCAGCTCAGCATCGGCGGCAACTACCGGGACGGCGCAGGCAGTGCCGGCCTGGTGCTTACTTTTTAGGCGGGGCCGCAGGTGCAGGGTTTTAGGTGGGCGGACTATCTTTCCCCTTTATACCCCGCCACTATGCTCGACCTCCTGACTATCCACAATACCGCCCAGGCCGATATTAGCTACCGCCACGTGGGTAGCACTGACGTGACCCGCTACGAGAAGATGCACGTGGAGGTCTTTCGCGATTCGGGGCAGGCCTCCATTGCCGTGGCCCACGAGATTGCCGACCTGATGCGCGATAAGGCCTCCCGCGGCGAAAAGTGCGTGCTGGGTCTAGCCACCGGCTCCTCGCCCATTCGCGTCTACGCTGAGCTGGTCCGACTGCACCGGGAGGAGGGGTTGGACTTCAGCCACGTGATTACCTTCAACCTTGATGAGTACTACGAGTTGCCGCCGGCCAACCGGAACTCCTACTGGTACTTCATGCATGACCACCTGTTTAATCACGTCAACGTGGCACCGCGCAACATCAACATCCCGAAGGGTAATATTCCCCTGGATGAGGTGTACCGCCATTGCATGGACTACGAGGCCAGGATCATGGCCTCCGGGGGGCTCGACTTCCAGCTACTCGGCATCGGCCGTACCGGTCACGTGGGCTTTAACGAACCGGGCTCCAACTCCCGCTCGCTGACCCGGCTGATCACTCTCGATCACCTCACGCGGGTGGATGCGGCCGGCGACTTCCAGGGGATCTCCAACGTGCCCACCCGAGCGGTGACCATGGGCATCCAGACCATCAACCAGGCGCGGCGCATCGTACTCCTGGCCTGGGGCCATAAGAAGGCCGAGATCATCCAGCAGACGGTCGAGGGGGAACGGACCTCCGAGATACCGGCTACCTACCTGCAGGAGCACCCCAACGTAACGGTACTGCTCGATGAGGAGTCCAGCGCCGAGCTGCGCCGCTTCAACACCCCCTGGCTGGTGGGGCCCTGCGACTGGACCGACACGCTGGAGCGTAAGGCCATCGTGTGGCTGAGCCGCCACGTGGACCGGCCCATCCTGAAGCTGACCGAGCGCGACTACAACAGCAATGGGATGTCGGACCTACTGGCGTTGTACGGCTCGGCCTACGACCTCAACATTCGTATGTTCAATCAGCTACAGCACACTATCACGGGCTGGCCCGGCGGTAAGCATGGCTTCGACGACACCTTCCGACCGGAACGGGCCAACCCGGAGGTCAAGCGGGTGATCATCTTCAGTCCCCACCCGGACGACGACGTCATCTCCATGGGCGGCACCTTCGAGCGGCTCATCGCCCAGGGGCACGACGTACACGTAGCCTACCAGACCAGCGGTAACAATGCCGTGACCAACGCCGACGCGCGGCGCTACGCCGAGTTCAGCCGCGACCTGAGCGAGAACTTCGGGGCGGGCAACGCGCGGCTCGACTTCATCATCAACGAGCTCAGTGACACCAGCACCGGGGCCAAGGCCGACTCGGCCGACATCCGCAAGATCAAGTCCCTAATTCGCCGGGGCGAGGCCATCGCCGGGGCCCGCTTCGTGGGGGCGGCCGACGACCACATTCACTTCCTGGACCTGCCCTTCTACGAAACCGGCAGCAACCGGAAGAACGAGCTGGGGGAGGACGACATCCGCATCACGCGGGAGCTCATCGAGCGGGTACGGCCGCACCAGATCTTTGCCGCCGGTGACCTGGCCGACCCCCACGGCACCCATAAAGTATGCCTGGACTCCATCTTTATGGCCCTGAAGGAGCTCAAGGGCGATCGGCCCCCCTGGCTCGCCGACACCTGGCTGTGGCTCTACCGCGGGGCCTGGCAGGAGTGGCCCGTGCACGAGATCGAGATGGCCGTGCCGATGAGTCCGGCCCAGGTGGAGGCCAAGCGCAACGCCATCTTCTTCCACCAGAGCCAGAAGGACGGCGCGATGTTCCAGGGCGAGGACAACCGGGAGTTCTGGCAGCGGGCCGAGCAGCGCAATCGCGAGACCGCCCGGCTGTACAATCAGCTGGGGCTCACCGAGTACGAGGCCATGGAGGCCTTCCGGCGGCGGGATTTTTAGCCGGGGTACACTATTTGATTATTGCTACGGGTTAATAGGGTGCCTTTCGTGCCGTGGCCGGCTATTGCTGGTACGGACTCTTGCTTTCTGTCTCTCATATACACCCGTCCTCTGTGTCGACCCTTCCCCTGCTACGCTTTTGCGTAGGTCTCTGCTTCTTTATATTTACCCCCCTTAGCGCGCAGGAAATTTGTGACAACGGCCGCGACGATGACGGTGACGGTCTCATCGATCTTAACGACACGGCAGACTGTAGCTGCAGTATACCCGCTACCATTACGTCCCTGCTACCTAATTCCTCACTGGAGGAATTCGCTGCCGAACAGTCGGGTTGTGCTTCCCGCCAGCCGGGGGGACTACCCGATGCGGTTAATCAGGCCAACTGTCTGGTGGGCTGGCAGCGCGTCTCCTTAGGCACCACCGACGCCTGGAACGCCTTCACCCTGTCGAATGCCGGGCCGGCTTTTCCCGAGGCCCTGCCCCAACCCCTGCCGAGCGGTACCGGGGTAGCGGGCTTCTGGGTCGGAATACGCGACACGCCCCGCGGTGGATACCGCAATGGAGACGGTAGCATTGCCAGCACATACCGCGAGTACCTAGCCGCCTGCTTTCCCGATGATGCTATCCTACAACGTGGCGAGAACTACCGCCTCACCTTCTCGCTAGGCTTTATGCAGCCCCAGGAGATGGAACTAGAAGGTACCGATGTACCGGTGCTGCTCAGCTCTCCCCATCCGGTAGAACTGGCCATCTACGGCGTACGGGAATGTGGACAGCTTAACTACGGTGACTTCTACGGCTGCCCGGAGGAGTCCGGGGCGGAAGGCTACGAGCTCATCACTACCGTCGAGGTCGTAGGTACGGCCGGCGGCTGGACGTCCACTACGGTAGACTTCATCCCCCGAAGCGAGTACGCCGGCTTTGCCATCGGTGGCTCCTGTGGGGCCGACATCCGTCAGCCCAACGGACGGGGCTACCGTAATTACTACTTTATCGACGACCTGATCCTGAACCTCGCCGAGGCCTTCGAGCAGCCGGTGGTTGGAGGGTTCAAGCAGTCGGTAGCTGGTCCTGTTTCGGTGGAAGGACAAACCATCTGCGCCCCCGAGATCACGCTGCGGGGCCGCCCCCAGGAGGCGAGTACCTACCAGTGGTACCATGACGGCGTTGCCCTGGCGGGGGCTACCGATCCGACCTTGGTGCTACAGCCCTCCCCCACCATCGACGGGGCCTACGCCATGCGGGTCACGATGCCGAGCGGCTGCGCGGTGACTCAGTCAGTAAAGATCCAGCGCCCTATTCTCTACGATCAGGTAGCCGATAGCGTGGCTCTCTGTCAGCGGGGAGAAGAAGTAACCATCTTTGTCCCCCAGGCCACCGGGGCCAGCTACACCTGGAGCACCGGCTCTTCCGGCCCTTCCTTTACTACCGCCGAGCCGGGCACCTACTCCGTCACCGTAAGTACGGCCTGCGAGCAGCGGGTGGAGGACTTCGTGGTCACCGATACCGATGCCACTACCTACCGCTTCCACCTCATACCCGAGCAGCCCTGCATTGGCGATACGGTATCCGTATCGTTTGAGTCCAACTGGTACATCCCCACCGGCTTTTTCGTCCTACCCGACGGCAACCTCCAGTACTTCGATCAGCGCAGCGCGCCGCTTCAACTCATCGCGGGACAAACCGCCGGGCTGCAGGCCTACGTGCTCACCACCTGTGGACTACGCCTAAGCGAGATCACCATCCCCAAGCTGACGCCCTTTACCGCCGAGGCCGAACTGCGCGATCTGAACTGCCACGGCCCTACCGGTCAGATCAGCCTGACAACGGAGAAACCCGGGGTAAGCTACACCTGGACCGACCCTAAGGGCAATCTCCTCTACGGAGCCGAAACCAGGGTCACCGCCCTCACCGCCGGCACCTACACCGTCGCGCTAGAAGGAGCGACCCACTGCCCCACCACCCTCTCCTACACCCTTACGGACAACGACAACTTCAGTCTCGCCGTCAGCGCCACCGACGTCACCTGCGGCAGCGATGCCACCGCCCTGGCCCTACCTACGGGTGGCACCCCGCCCTACCGCGTGGACTGGCGTAAGGCGGCTGACGAGGAGCCCCTCAGTCCGCCGCAAGCCGTCGCCCGTGATCTGGACCGCGGCGGCTGGTACGCTACGGTGACCGATAGCAACGGCTGTAAGACCGCCACCGACTTCGTAGTCGGCGGGCCGGAACGCCTGCGGGTCACGGCCGCGCCCGACTACCTGGGCTGCCATTCGGATACCGCCGGGGTAGCGCTGGTGGATGTACGGGGTGGTACGGCTCCCTACCGCTACTCGACCTTACGCAAGAAGGCCTACAGTGACACTCCCCTGCTTACCGGACTCACTGCCGGTGTCCACCGGGTAGTGGTCGAGGATGCCGCGGGGTGCACCTCCCACCCCTATCCAGTCCACGTGGAGCTACCCACCACCTTTGAGCTCGACGCCGGGGCGGACCGGGCCATTAGCTGGGGCGAGCCCGTCACACTGGAAGCTACGGTAAGTGGTATCGACCCCTCGGACGGGGAGGTTCGTTGGACCCCGGCTGCAAGTTTAGATTTTCCCGACGCGCCGCGGAGCGCGCTACGCGCTGTCGCTACTCCTTCGCGGACCACCACCTACGCCATCACCTTTACCTCGCCCGAGAACTGTACCCGTACGGATAGCGTGACGGTCGCCGTTGACCGGAAGTCACACCTTTACGCCCCCACCGCCTTCAGTCCTAACGGCGACAACACCAATGACCGCTTTACGCTCTACACCAATGGGGCCATAGTAGCCATACCCACCCTACAGGTGTACGATCGCTGGGGTAACCTAGTCTGGGAAAAGGCCAGCGAGGGAAGCGCGGAGTGGGACGGCACCTTCGCCGGCCGGCCAGTGAACCTCGGCGTCTACGTCTATCTGGGAGAAGTCTTACTACGCGATGGTTCTACCCAGCGCGTACAGGGCAGCGTACTGCTGACCCGGTAGACCGCGTAGATTGTTCATTCAACGATCACTGAGCGCGGAGTGAACACGAGCCGCCGTTACGGTTTATAGTATATATTTTTTGCACTAAGGGTAAATTGTTTTATCTTAGTGCTGTCTTATACACTATTGAACTAAACACAACACAGTGAATTTCGCTCGCTCGATCCTCATAATGAGGACTGCGGCGCTGTTGCTTGCCTTCCTTTTGGTCGGCCCTTCCGTTTCTGCTCAGGAAAATTGTTCCAATGCTATCGATGACGATGGCGACGGGCTCGTGGACCTGAACGATACGGCTGATTGCAACTGCTCCCTCCCCGCCTCCACCACCTCCTTACTTCCCAATCCCTCCCTGGAACGCTTCGACGGCGGTCAGACCGGCTGCGCCTCCGTGCAACCCGGCGGCCTACCCGACGGCACCAACCAGGCTAATTGCCTTACCGACTGGCAGCGCGCCAGTCTCGGCACCACCGATGCCTGGAATGCCTTCACCTTCACCGGCGCCGGACCGGACTTCCCCACCACCCTACCCCAGCCCTTACCGAGTGGCAGCGGGGTAGCCGGATTTTGGGTAGGTATCCGCGACGAGATCGATCACACCTTCTACAACGGCGACGGCACTACTACCCGGCAGTACCGCGAGTACCTGGCCGCCTGCCTTACCGACGGGCAGCGAATGGAAGCCGGAAAGGATTACCGGCTGACCTTTTCCCTTGGGTTTATGGAACCCCAGACCTCCCCGGGAGAAGACGGCCCCATATCTATTGCCTCCCCGGACTCCGTCGAGCTCGCCGTATACGGCATCCGCCGCTGCGAGCAGCTCTACTTCGGCCCCTTCTACAGCTGTCCGGAGACGGCCGGTGCGGAGGGCTACGAGCTTATCGGTACCGTTACGGTAGCGGGTACGGCCGGTAGGTGGACGTCCGTCAGCTATGATTTTACTACCGCCAGCGCCTACGAAGCCTTCGCTATTGGGGGCTCCTGCGCTGCCGACCGGGGCCGCCCCGACGGAGGGCTCTACCGCAACTACTACTTCATCGACGATCTAATTCTCAACACCACCGATGCCTTCACCCCGGTCGTAGCCGGTCCGGTGCAAGTTGACGGACTTACGGTCTGCGACGATATCACCCTGACCGGCCGGCCCCAACCCGACGCCAGCTACCAGTGGTACCGTGACGGGATCGCCCTGGCTGGAGCGACCACCTATACCCTTGCCCTGGGTAGTCAGCCCGAGGTCGATGGTACTTACACCCTGCGCATCACCACCCCCGCGGGCTGTGCGGTAACCGATCCGGTAGTGGTGCAGCGGCCCATCGTGTCCGATCTTTTCGCCGATACCCTCGGCCTTTGTTTTTCGGGCGATACGATTATCGTCAAACCCCGGCGCCAGACCGGAGCTACCTTCCAGTGGAGCGATGGCAGTACGGGTACCTCACTCGCCGTGGCTAGTCCCGGCACCTACCGGGTGACCGTCACCGAGGCATGCATCACCCACGTAGAAACGATTACTGTTGCGTCCCAGGCCCCGCTCACCTATACCCTGGAGCAACTGCCCGTCGACTGCACCGTGGATAGCCTCGCCGTAAGGGTACGTACCAATGCCCACCGCCCCAGTATCTCCTTTCGGTCCTTTCCGGAAGAGGCCCGCCTTACCCACCGCGATGGCCTCGTCACTCTACCCACCGGATCTACCCCGGCCATCCTCGCTTTCATTGACAACGGTTGCACGCTGGTGCTCGACACGCTCTGGCTTACCTCGCCCGCCGTACCCACCGACTGTACGGAGGAGGTACCGGAAGAAGTGGTGACGGAGGAAGAAGCACCGCAAGAAGACGAAAAAGGAGAGGATGAAGAAGTACAAGACGAGGTAGTCCCCACGATAGGCGAGGAGATGCCCCGGATTTACGCCCCGAATGCCTTCAGTCCCAATGGTGATGGCCGCAACGATCACTTTACCCTCTACTACAACAGCGTCGTCGTTGGCGTAACTCAGCTACTCATCTACGACCGCTGGGGCGAACTGGTCTGGCAGCAAACTAGTGGAGAAGATGCTGGCTGGGACGGCACCTTTCGGGGCAAAGTGCTTTCCGGCGGCGTCTATATCTACGCGGCTAAGGTGCTGCTAAACAACGGTGCGCAACAATCGGTCAGCGGGTCCGTCACGCTGGTGAACTAGCCCGCAGCCCGGCCTGGAGGCCCTGTAGCTCGGCCAGCCCCCGCATACGGCCGTAGAGGCTGTAGCCCGGATTGGTCCGCCGCTGCCGGTCACCGAACAGCGTAAAGCCGTGATCGGGCCGGTAGGGCACCTCTACCCCGGCCCGGACGAGCTCCCGTACCGTAGCGGCCATATTGACGTCGCCCTGTAGGTGCCCACTCTCGGCAAAGCTCTCGTGCGGTGCCCGGCGCACGTTGCGCAGGTGCACGAAGTGGATACGGTCCAGGAACTCCCGGGCCATGGCCGGCAGGTCATTATCCGAGCGCGAGCCCAGCGAGCCGGTGCAGAGACAGAGGCCGTTAGCCGGAGCATCCACCATTGCGAGCAGCTCACGGATGTCCTCGGCCGTGGACACGATCCGCGGCAGGCCCACCACCGGCCAGGGCGGGTCGTCGGGATGAATGGTCAGCTTGATCCCCTCCTCGGTCGCTGTGGGCACCACCGCCTCCAGAAAGCGCTGAAGATTATCCTTGAAGGTAGCCCGGCTGATGTGCAGGTAGGGCGCAATAGCATCACGGAAACTAGCCAGGTCGAAGCTCTCCTCCGAGCCCGGTAATCCCTTGAGCATGGTAGCGCTGACCTCCTCCCGGTCAGCCGCCGTCATACTCTCGTAGTGATCGGCGGCTAGTTCCACGATCTCGGCCGGGTAGTCCTCCGCCGCATGTTCCCGGGCCAGAATAAAGCAGTCGAAGGCCACCAGGTCCAGCCCGTACAGGGCCACCGTCGTCCCTCCGGGCACGGGTACAGCCAGGCGCGTCCGTGTCCAGTCCAGTACCGGCATGAAGTTGTAACACACGGTGGTCACCCCCTCGGCCGCCAGGTTGCGCAGGCATGCCTGATAGTTAGCCAGTAGCTCCGGTGCGGCATCGGCGTTTTGCTTGATGCCCTCGTGTACGGGCACGCTTTCCACTACGCTCCAGGGTAGGCCCTGTAGTTCCTGCTTGCGCTGTTTGATTGCCTCGCGCGTCCACACCGCTCCATTGGGCAGGTGGTGCAGGGCAGTAACTACTCCCTGTATATCCAGGGCGGCTACTTCGTCGATCGTGATGGGGTCGGGGGGGCCGTACCAGCGCCAGGTGGGGATCATCATTTACTAGTTATTTCTACTTCTCCACCCGTCTCCGCGCTCTCAATGATCGCACGAATCACGGCAATATCCGCCTTGCCCATACTCCCCGGCGCGATTGTCTGCGTACCGTTGAGAATGGCGAGGGCATCGTCGTCCATCTGCAGGCTCTGCTGGTTGGGCACCGGGGGACCAAGTACCTTACCGTCGCTTGTCTTTCCCTTCACCCCCTGGTAGGGCTGCATGGGGTCCATCTCGTACCAGCCGTCCTCCGCCTCGATGTGTAGTTCGTTGTACGTTTCCACCACGCTGGTCTTGCCCTCGGCCAGCATCCCGTCGGGGTAGCGCAGCGTGTAAGTAGTAGTGAGGTCGACGCCGTTGGGCCGCTCCTGCCGCTGCTGGGTCGCCTTCACCACCGCGGCTGGGGAGAGCTGGGTGCCGTACCGCAGCCCGTTCACAGTATATACCCCCATATCGTACAGGGCGCCACCTCCCATATCGCGCTGTCCGCGCCAGTAGTCGGCCGCGGGTGGGCTGCCACCGTAGCCGGCGTAGGCGTGGGCGGCGGTGAGCGCCCCGTAGGCTTTGTCCTTCGTGAGCTGGATCAGCTTGCGGGTATTGGGTTCGTGCATTACGCGGTAGCCGATGGCGAGTTGCACCCCGTTTTCGTTGCAGGCGTCGATGATTTCCTGGCACTGCTCGGGGGTCATGGCCATGGGTTTTTCGCACCAGACGTGTTTGCCGGTGCCGGCCGCGCGCACGGCAAAGTCGCGGTGGGTAGCGGTAGGGGTCACTATATAGATCACGTCGATAGCGTCGTTATCGGCAATCTCGTCCATCGTGTCGTAACTGTACACGTTTTCATCCTTGATGCCATACTTATCCTGCCACTCAGGGATCTTATCCGGGCTCCCGGTGACGATACCACGCAACTCGCAGTGCTGGGTCAGTTGCAGGGCGGGGGCAAGCTGGCCCTTACTGTACCCCCCCAGGCCGAGTAGGGCCACCCCAATCTTGCGGGCGGCATCCGGGGGCGGGGCCGCGGGTTCAGCAGATGTGGCGGGGGCGGAGGTAGACTGCCCGCAGGCGATCAGGCCCGGAGTGAGTAGTACGCCCGCAGCTCCTGCAACGGACTGGCGGAGAAAGCGGCGGCGAGAGGCCTTGGTGGGATACATACGCGCGGTGGTGGATTATCGCTCCTAGAAGGTACATAAGTAGGTAGAGGTTTAGCCCACCGGGGGTCTTACCGAATCAATCCTACCTTGCGGCCATGTTCCAACGCTCCCTAGCCGTATTCTGCGGCTCCTCCCCCGGTGCGCGCGCCGAGTACGCCGCCGCCGCCCGCGATCTAGCCGCCGTACTCGTACGGCAGGACATCCGCCTCGTCTACGGGGGCGGTGCGGTGGGCATCATGGGCATCCTGGCCGATGAGGTGCTACGGCTCGGAGGCCGGGTGCTCGGCGTCATTCCCCAGTTCCTGGTCGATAAGGAGGTCGGGCACACCGGACTTACGGAGCTGATCGTCACCCAGTCCATGCACGAGCGCAAGCTACTGATGGCCGAGCACGCCGACGGCTTCGTAGCCCTGCCCGGCGGCATCGGCACCCTGGAGGAGATCATCGAGGTGTACACCTGGACGCAGTTGGGGCTGCACCAGAAGGAGTGTGGGCTGCTGAACACGCTGGGCTATTACGATACGCTGATCGCGCTCCTCGGGCATATGAATGAGGAGCAGTTTCTACGGCGGGGGGCGCTGGAGCGGATGCGGGTAGCACAGAATCCGGGCCAACTAGTGAAGTTGGTACTTCACGATTAGAAAGCGGCCACGCACCAAGGTCGAGTGGCCTCTGGCCCGAGTCTGTAACCCTGATGTGAAGTGGCGCAGCCACCTCTCTTGCTGTACGGCTCTGCTCGGGCCGGAGGCCGCTCGACCTCTTTAACTCAGCTTACCACGCAAGAAAAGCGCGATTGCCAGGCAGGCTCCGATCAGCAGCAGATTATATCCCCAAGGCAGCGCCCCCCCAAATACCCCGTACTTCAGTCCGAAGTAACTGGCAAAGTACACCGCCGTCATCAGCAGGAAGACCGCGGGGCTGGGCTTATCCTTTCTAATTGGCTCCATGGCAAAAAAAGAGACCCGGGCGAAAGCGCCCGGGTCCTTGTTATACGACTGTGTTGTCCACAGCGTCTCTCATGAAAAATAAACCTAATCTTCACGCTGAGTTAACCCAGGGGCAACTAACGCGCCGCTAAGGTAGCGGTATTTCTTGTATCCACAACAGACCATTACCGCAACGCCCCATATTTAACTTTATCGTATATGGCTACGCTGCCTAGCCTGGTAGTGGCGGATGTTGGTACCTATACGCTAGAGCTACGAATTTAGTTTGTGCTTTAGCATATTTCTCCCAACTTTAACAGTTTTTAGTTCTGCGGCACCTAAAATAGGGTCTGCCGTACCTTCATTCGCTCCCGGTGTCGCCCTACCTGCCGGCGCAGGTGACCGAAGTACTGGGCGGCGTACTTACCGGCCTCGGAGTGCAGGGCGCTGCCGTGCTCGACGAGGTTATCGAACCAGTCCTGTACCTCGGCGCACAGCTTCGGATCGGAGGTAGCCACGTAGTTGGGAGTTACCAGGGTAGTAAAGAGGAATTTACGGACGTCGGACTTCACCAGCACGATATTGCTGGTATTGGACAGCTCGTTGTGGTACACGCGCAGCTCCGGACTGTCCTCAGTGGGTTCCTGCCCGAAGGGATAGCGCTTACCCACCCGTACCATCTGCTCCAGGTGGTCGATGATGAGTAGTAGCTCGTCGTATATCTGGTCGATGTGCGCCCGGTCGGCAAAGCGACCCACCTGGTCGAGGTAGCTGATCTGCCGCAGGGTCACGTCCAGCACTCCCACCGACCAAAGCTCCCGGGCCGGTACGGTATAGTGCCCGCGCACTACACCCTGAGCAATTACGTGGAGTCGCTCGCTGATCAAGTCGGGGGAAAACTGCTCCGTCTTCCACTTCTCCAGGTTCCAGGTTGTGATTCCGAACATAAACACCTTAAAGCTACGCAGCATCGGGGTGGCAAACTCGTAGTACATCGGTAGCTCCGGCGTAGCGAAGTCGAAGCTCCCACCGGGCAGCTTCTTCATCTCGTCTAACCGCTTCTGCAGGTGGATGAAGTGATCGTATTCATCGTGGATGAACTCCCGGCTCTCGGGGTAGCGCAGAATGGGCACCTGCGGCCGGTTGTGTCGGGGAATGCTGGTATCTACGTCGTAGGTCTGGGCCAGTAGCATTAGCTCGTCGGCCGTCAGGGCGGTATCGCCACGCATGCGCCGGTATACCGCATCGCGGCCTACGTGGAGTACCTGGGCGACCTCGCGCACTAGCTCGCTGCGGGAGGCAAAACGTTTGGTGAGCCGCTCGAAAAAAATTTGCTGGTAGCTGTCGCTACGGGCATCGGATGTGCTTGACATGTTCATTCGTGTCTGCGCCTGCCTAAACTAAGTCAATAAGACCGGTACGCGCTTACTTGGCCCACTAAATTCTTCCCTAACCCCCTGTCGCTTAGCCGGCGAGTAAGAGGATCAAAGGGGTACACCGGGCTAGGATGTAGTAAATATTCAGACAGACTGGGGTAAAGTGTTTGTTTTTAAAAAGTTTTAAAACAAAAAATTTGTTTTAAAGTTAGGATTGTGTTCCTTTGTCTTAATCAATGTAAGTACATACGTTAGTTAGGCCACTTCAGATTTCCCCAGCAGGATTTTTACAACATTTTGTATTTTATTCGGCTGTTTGCTTGTAATGGCCAATCTTATTCCGTTCTCACCCATACTCACAAAAACATGTATTCCACTTTCCGCCGGGAGGAGGAGGGCCGCCAGGTTCTTCATGGTCCTTTCCATGTCGTAATTCGGGTGCTCCTTACCGGTCCGTTACACCCGTCCCAACTTAGTCAGGACCCGCTTTCTCACTTTGTTTGATTTAGCGGACGTGCACCTGATTTGTCATACCACCTTCAGCCTGCGCTACGGTACGCTTAGTCCCCAGCAACTGGTGGAAAAGGCCGCCGCCTGGGGCGTGAAGTCCCTGGCCCTGGCGGACAACAACAATACGAGTTGCGCCATCGAGTTCGTCACCCGCTGCCGGGAGCACGGCATCAAGCCCATTCTAGGTATCAGCTTCTGGCGCGACCAGCAGTGGCTCTACACGGGGCTGGCCCGTAACGCCGAGGGCTGGTACCACCTCTGTAAGTTCCTTAGCGATCATTCCCTAGACGACAGACCACTGCCCACCGTGCCGCCACGGATGGAGGACGTATGGATTATCTACCCCCGGCTGTGCAAGCCCATTGAGGATTTTCGCGACAACGAGCTACTCGGCATCCGCCCCCAGCACGTCAACCGCCTGTTCAGCCACGAGCTACGTAACTACCAGCACAAGCTGGTGATGCTGGCCCCCGTAGTGGCCGTAACCGATGAGGATTACACCCTGCACCGCACGCTGCGCGCCATCGACCTCAATACCGTCCACACCAAACTTACCCCCCGCGACCTGGCCAAGCGCGGCGACCGGCTACTGCCCCCCGCTACCCTACAGCAATTTTACCGTCCCTACCCCGCCATCGTGCGCACTACCCAGCGCGTGATCGACTCCTGTACCGCCGAGCTGGAAACGGGACTACAGATCAACCGCCAGCACTTCACCGCCTCCAAGGAGGGCGACTACTACCTGCTCGAAAAACTGGCTCTGGCCGGGGCCGCCCGCCGCTACCCGCCCGGCCCCCGTTTCCAGAAGGCACGTCTCCGAACCGAGCGGGAGCTGGCCGTAATCCGCAAGCAGAACTTCTGCCCCTACTTTCTCATCACCTACGACATCGTGCGCTACGCCCGCGCCGCCGGCTACCGCCACGTGGGCCGCGGCTCGGGGGCCAACTCCATCGTCGCCTACTGCATCGGCATCAGCGACGTCGACCCCCTGGAACTGGACCTTTACTTCGAGCGCTTCATCAACCCCTACCGGGTCAGTCCCCCCGACTTCGATATCGACTTCAGCTGGGACGAGCGCGACGACGTGACCGACTACATCTTCAAGCGCTACGGCCGCGAGCATACTGCCCTACTGGCTACCTACTCCACCTTCCAGGGTCGGGCCGCCCTGCGCGAGGTAGCCAAAGTCTACGGCCTGCCTAAGGAAGAGATCGATCAACTCGTACAGGACCCCCACGGCCGGGCCGGGGAAGATCCCAAGGCCCGCACCGTGGTCGACATCGCCCGCCGCCTGGTGGGCCTGCCCAACCACCTCAGCATCCATGCCGGTGGAGTGCTCATCACCCAGCGGCCCATCTACTACCACACCGCCCAACGCCTGATGCCAAAGGGCTTTCCGGTGGCCCACCTAGACATGTACCACGCCGAGGATATGGGCCTGCACAAATACGACGTGCTGAGCCAGCGGGGGCTGGGGCACCTGCGCTCCGCCGCCGATCTGGTACGCCGCAACCACGGGCAGGCTGTAGATCTCGAAAACCTCGATACCATCAAGCAGGACCCCCGGGTGCGCGCCCTGCTCAAATCCGGCCGGGCCCTGGGCTGCTTCTATATCGAGTCGCCGGCCATGCGCGGCCTGCTCACCAAGC
Organism: Neolewinella sp.; assembly: GCF_965214665.1. Classification (GTDB taxonomy): domain Bacteria; phylum Bacteroidota; class Bacteroidia; order Chitinophagales; family Saprospiraceae; genus Neolewinella. The sequence continues at coordinate 1,796,104 of NZ_OZ243970.1, forward strand.
TGGGCTGTGATAATTACGTGCACCTGGTGGCCGCCTCCAGCATCATTCGCCCGGGCGTGGCTAAGTCGGGCATGATGAAGGAGTACATCCGCCGCTACCACTTCCCGCACAGCTTCGAGTACATCGACCCCGTCTTCGAGGAGCACCTTGGCGAGACCTTCGGCATCATGGTCTACCAGGAGGACGTGATGAAGATCGTGCACCACTTCGCCGGCCTGGACCTGGACGAGAGCGACATCCTACGCCGCATCATGAGCGGCAAGAAACATTCCGGTGACACCTTCGAGAACCTGCGGCAAAAGTTTTTTGCGGGGGCGCAGGTGCGGGGCCACTCGCAGGAAACGGCCCGGGAAGTATGGCGACAGGTAGAGAGCTTTTCGGGCTATTCCTTCTGCAAGGCCCACTCGGCCAGTTTTGCCGTGGAGAGCTTCCAGAGTCTATATCTGAAGGCCCACTACCCCCTGGAATTCATCACGGGGGTGATCAATAACTTCGGGGGATTTTACCGCACCGAGTTTTATGTACACGAGGCGCGTATGGACGGCGCTACCATCCATGCCCCCTGCGTCAACCATAGCCATCACCTTACCGATCTACAGGGTACGGATCTTTACCTTGGCTTCGTCCACCTCAAGGGGTGCTCGGAGCGCCTCATCCACCAACTGCTCCTGAACCGGCAGCGCGAGGGCACCTTCGACGACCTGACCGACTTCTGCAACCGTGTAGAGGTGGAGAGCAGTCAGCTGGAACTCCTGATCCGTATCGGTGCCTTCCGCTTTACGGGCAAGACCAAGTCCGAACTCCTCTGGGAGAAAAACGCCGTTTTCAACCCCCGTCTGCGGCGCGAGCCCTCCCTGGACCTCTTCGTCCGCACCGCCCCCGACCACGACTTCCGCCTCGATGAGACTCCAAATCACCGCCCCGGCCACCGCCTGAGCTCCGCCGAGTTTGACCAGGCCTTCGATGAGCTGGAGCTACTGGGCTTCCCCCTCTGCTCCCCCTTCTGGCTTACCTCATCGGCCGAACTCTCCGGTACAGCCGGAGTTCGTCCGCCGAGTGCCTTACAACAGCAAGCTAATGGTCCCATCCGCGTCCGCTCGCCGGGGGAGCAGCAGCAGCCCCCACCCCACCCCCTTCAGCACATTCAGGAGGGCGGTAGCTTCCAACTACGGGCCTACTTCGTCTGTGATAAGGTCGTACCCACCGTGAAGGGCGAGCGCATGAGCTTCGGCTGCTGGCTCACCGAGCACGGACAGTACTTTGATAGCGTCCATTTTCCGGATGTGTACCAACGCTACCCCCTCCGTGGCAACGGCGTGTACCGCTTACACGGCCGCGTCACCCGCGAGTTCGACTTCCCGGTGCTGGAGGTGCGGGAGCTAGAGCGGTTGCCTTACTTGAAGGATCTGCGCTTTACGGATTGAGCCCCCTTGACTCCTTAACCCCCTTAGTCCTTGACGCCTTGAACAAAAGAGCCATCCTCCACCTCGACATGGACGCCTTCTTCGCCTCCGTGGAAATCAAGAAGAACAATGCCCTGGCCGGTGTCCCCCTCTTGGTGGGCGGTAGCGATGGGCGCGGTGTGGTCACCTCGTGCAGCTACGAGGCCCGCCGCTTCGGTATTCACGCCGGCATGCCGGTGGCGGTGGCGCTACGGCGCTGTCCGGATGCGCGCACGATCCGCGGCGACTACGAGAGCTACGAGCAGCACTCAAGTATGATCACCGAGATCATCGCCGAGGAGGGGCCGGTATTCGAAAAGGCCTCCATCGACGAGTTTTACGTAGACATGACCGGTATGGATCGCCACGTAGGCTGCGTGAAGTGGAGCGGGGAGCTGCGGCAGCGCATCATCCGCGAGGTGGGCCTGCCGATCTCCGCCGGCCTGGCCACCAATAAGTTGGTGTCGAAGGTACGCGCCGGTGAGTCCAAACCCAACGGCTCGGGCTGGGTGGCGGAGGGGGCCGAGCGGGCCTTTCTCTCTCCCCTGCCCGTGCGTAGGATACCAAGCATCGGCGCGGTCACCGCCCGCAAGCTGAGCCTGATGGGCATTCGTAAGGCCGGTACGCTGAGTCAGGTTCCCGTGCCGCTGCTAGAGCGGGAGTTCGGTAGCATGGGCCGCGAGTTCCACCGCCGCGCCAACGGCATCGACCACCGCCCGGTGGTGCCCTACAGCGAGCGAAAGTCTTTCTCCAGCGAGTCCACCTTCCAGACCGATACTATCGATGTGGAGTTTCTGCTGCGTAAACTTCGCCACCAGACCGCCCAGCTCGCCTTCGACCTGCGCCGGGCCGGTCGGCTCACCGCCCGCGTCACGGTCAAGATCCGCTACACCGATTTCAATACCTACACCCGCGCCCGCCGCATCGACTACACGGCCCACGACCAGCAATTGGTGCCCCTGGCCGAGACGCTTTTTCGGGAGCTCTTCACCCGCCGGCAGTGCATCCGCTTAATCGGGGTGCGCTTTGACTTACTAGCGGCGGGTCATACCCAGCTTGATCTCTTTGACGATACGCAGGAGAATAGTCGACTCTTACTGGCGATGGACCGCGTCCGGAAGCGGTTCGGTAAGGGAGCCATCGCTACAGCCTAGACCTACTGCAACACCACCCGCCCCGAGTGCCGCCAGCCTTCAATCATAGTACTCAGGGTATATACCCCGGCAGGGAATCTACTCAGGTCAAACAGACGCTGCCCCGGCACTCCCGTAAGCACCAGGCGACCGAGCCCATCGTAGAGGTAGGTGTGCTCAACACGGGCGGCAGGCTCCGCAACGAGTCGAAAGGTCCCCGTGGTAGGGTTCGGAGCCAGCGCTACGGTAGGTACATTGGGAACGGTGCGCAGTGGAGTGGTAGACTGGATAGCCCCGTCGAGCCAGGCCATACGGTCATCGATCCACCCCCTCAGGTAGTCGAGCTCGCTGGCGTAGTCACTGCCCACGAAGGCATTGGGCCATACGGGGGTACCGAGCACGGGCCAGCGTACGAAGTTCCTGTCGGCCGCGTCGCCCAGCTCGTTGACTAGGCTGTCCACTACTATATCGAGGCGGGCGTCGCTCAGCGGACCGGCCCGGAGCTCCTCCCAGCGCTCTTGCCATAGCTCGCGGAAAGCAGGGTCTTCCCGCATACGCTCCCACCAAAAGGGGACGAACCAGAAATCATCGGGGCAAACTTGGTTGAAGTCGTACGCCCAGCCCGTCGTGCTATTTCCCCCGCAGTAGTTGGCGTTGCCGAAGGCCAGGTTGAAATCCCAGACCGGCCCCATATGGAGCTTCCCCCCCTTGCTATCCTTAACCTTGTACATCCAGCTGCTGAGGCGGTATCCGTCTACGTTACGGGCCACCTCGTTGACGATCATAAAATCCACGAAGCTCTGTAGGTCCACCAGTGGCCGGTAGCCCGCTACCGCATCGGTAAATTTCGGTCCCGCCAGCCGGTCCTCGAAAGCACGAATAAAGTCCTGGATGTACGTGCGTTGGGGAACAGTAATGTCCTCCGGTGCGGGGTAGTCATAAAGGATACGTACTGGCTTACCGTCAGACAGCGCGGAGCCGTACTTCGAGTTAAACAGCAGCGGGTAGTCGCCGGCTTGCTCCCCCGTTTCCTTATCGAGCTTCAGCAAATAGCCGCCGGTGAGCTGATCGCCGCTGTTGTCCTCCTCCGTAAGCTTACTCACGTCCACCCGATTTTTGTCACGCTTAATCTTTTCGGTCAGTAGGTAGACGCCGCGGTAGTCGCCGTTCACCAGTAATTCTACAAGCCGGATCCGGGGGGCATAGTCCATGATCTCCCCCGCGAGGTGGTAACTCAGCGCGTTGCGGATCAGGCTCTTATCGCTGTACGGACCGTGCAGTACCCAGTCCTCTTCCTCCGGCATGCCCAGTAGGGAGGCATCCAGGTCCTCGCCGTCCGCATCGCGCGTCTCGAAGCCGAAGCCCTTTTTAGGAAACAGCGCCTGCGAAGAACTTCCCCGCAGCTCGATACTGATGAAGCCATTGTACCCCGTCGGCGTATCATCCGGTCGGTTACGCGTCCCGTCCTCGTGATTGATGATGGTCAGCCGGGCGGCTACCTTAGGCTCATCTACGATCTCCCGTCCTTCGGTGTCGATCAGTAGTAAGGGTAGCTTGGAGCTAAAGTTCGCCTGTGCAGCACCCAGCACGGGGAAGAGAGATAGGACGAGCAGCCGGAGCATGGTGGATAAATTTGCCATAATATATACGGACTTTCCCAGCACCGCATAGTGCAGCCCTTACAGAACAGGAATTGTCATCACCACCCGTACGTAGCCCCTACCCCACTCATCGACTCGAACCTTAGCAGAAGAAGTTTCCTTAAAGGACGTAGCCTCCAGAAAAAACCGTTGCTAGCTCTACCAGAATTTATCGCCTTTTCTACCTGCCCTGCACCCGCGGCCCCGCCCCCTATTTCGTCCCCCGTGGAATCAACGTACTCGGAAACACCACCACACTCTCATTACCATCCTCGCCCACGCTGGAGACACCGAAAAAGTAATTATCCACCACGATGTTTTCCAGGGTATAGTCGAGCTGGCCGGTGGGTACGAAGCGCTTGTGCGTCCACTGGGGGGCGGTGGTCAGGCGCCAGTGCACGTAGTAGCCGGCGATGGGCGTGTCGGTCTGGGGGGCTTCCCAGCGCAGGCGCGTACTCGGCTCCACGGCACCACCGATCATGACCAGGGGCGGGGCCGCAGGTGCAGCGGCTAGGCCGGCCAGGGTGATCGCGTTGACTCCCGTTAGCTTGGCGGCGTAGGGGAAGTTGACGTGCTCTAGTTTGTCACCATACTCGATGCCGTCCTCGGTGCGCAGGTCCTGATGTTGCTGGGTGTAGTTTTCGTGGGTCTCCATGATGCGCACGCCGGGCATATTGGCATCGTTGAAGGGCCGGTGGTGCCCGCCGCGGCCGAAGCGATCCAGGCGGTAGACCATCATCGGCTCCAGGTTCGTAGCGTACTGCCGGGTCTGCCGTTCGATGTAGCGGGCCAGCTGGCGGCTGGGACCGTCCACCTCGCCCCCGAAGAAGCGGCGATAGATGTTCTTGCGCTCGTCCTCCACATCGTCCGGGTAGTAGGGCTCGGAGAAAATACGGAAGCTGGTGTTGTCGGTCACTCCGTCTACGCCAGTGATGTTACCGATCATATCGTTGTTGAGCACGCCGGTGAGGTTCCAGCCCTGCTCCTGCACCCAGTTGGCCATGCCCTTGCCGCCGAAGAGTCCCTGCTCCTCCCCACTGAGGCCCACGTAGAGGATGGAACCGGGGAACTCGTACTGCGTCAGTACCCGCGCGGCCTCCAGGGCACCGGCCATGCCACTGGCGTTGTCGTTGGCTCCGGGGCTATCGCTCGTGCTGTCGAGCGGATCGCTGACCCGGCTATCGATGTCTCCACTCATCATGATGAAGCGGTTGGGATCGCGGGTACCGCGCTGTACGGCGATCACGTTCACCACCCAGGTATCCTCCTGAATGCGACTCTCGGGATCGCCCTCCACCAGGTTGCGCTGGTACATCACCTCCAGGCACCCCCCGCAGGCCGCGCTGATGCGCTCGAACTCGGCGTATACCCACCGGCGGGCCGCACCGATCCCGCGGGTGTCGCTAGTTGTGTCGCTTAGGGTGTGCCGGGTACCGAAGTTTACCAGGGTGGTCACATCGGCCTCGATCCGGGCCGGGTCGGGGGCCTCGGCGATGGCGTAGAGGCGGGGGTCGGCGGCGGGGGGTGGGGTAATTTGTGCGGATGCGAGGGAGGTAACAAGCAAAAGCACTGTACTTAGGTAGTACTGCATCGGGTCAGCGAATTGAATGACCAAGGTAATGTATGTAGCGCAGCCGGAGGCTGCATGTTGCTGGCGCTGCCGGAGGCAGCATTGTACTACTCCGTTGGCTCCCGGCAGATCAGCGGCAGCACCCCGTCGTACCAGTCGATGAGCGCGATCTCGCGGGCCAAGCTGAGATCCTCACAGGCACCGGGGAGCTGGTTATTATCCAGGCGGACCTGACCGCGCAGAATGCGGAAGCGGCCGTCGCGGGGGAAGAGTTCGACGGCCTCATCCATCTTGACCAGCCCCTGGTCGATGGTGGTGCTGTCGCTCACCAGCAGTTGAGCCTCCTGCATGGTGGTAAGGGCCCTGGCGTAATTGTCGACCACGTACTGGCAGCCCGGGTCGGTAGGTGTAAAGTTGAAGGTGACATCGTAGGCGCTGGCCACCTTACGACCCTCGTACTCCGCGGCAATCCACTGCCCGAAGGAGCCCGTGGCCGCATCGATGGCCCGGGAGGTAAAGTTTACCCCCAGGTCGTTGTAGTCGATAATGTCATTAACCTTAACCAGGCCATTGGGCTGAATGATGAGCTGGATGTCGAGCTGACCGGTAGCGCAGCTGTCCTGGGCGATGTCCGGATAGGTGATCTTTTCGTCGAAGTAGCCGACCAAGTCACCGCCGTTGCCGGTGAAGGTGGCCGCCTTGGTCAGATCGGTATAGACCGTGTCGCGGTCGATGACCACGTAGGGCTTGGGGTCCTCCAGGCGAAAACGTACCGGTAGCACGACCCGGAAGCGCACCGCGGTAGTATCCCGAAAGGCCGGCCGCCAGAGTACCTCGCGCTGCATCCCGATGACGGCGCGCAGGGCCGACTGCCCGAGTCCGCCACCGGGGTCCCGTAAGACCTCGGGCCGGTTGACAAATCCGTTGCGCTCCACGACAAAGGCCACGACGGCCGTTCCACTGATGCCTTCCTCGCGGGCCTCGACGGGGTAGATCGCCCGCTGGTAAATGTAGTCGAGCAGGAAACGCTGGGCACACTCGGCCTTGGCCACGGCCGTGGTATCGTAGCGCTCGCAGGGACTGGGAAAGCGCGGCGCCTCATCGGCAAAGCTATAGATGGTCGTATCCCCCACTACGGCGGCGGGGGTGGGCGCCGGGGCAGCAGTAGTATCAAAGGAGGGAGCCTCTCCCTGCTCCTCCTGAGCCGCTAGGCAGAGGGGCAGGAGGAGCAGGGACAGCAGCAGCAGGGCAACGATGGGTTTCATACAGTGAGCTTAAAGCGGCTTAGCGGACTGCCGGAGCCGTAACGCATTAAACTTGATATTGGGCGCGATGGAGCTTAAGGTATAGTTAAACCGTTGAGAAATAACGACCCGGTCGTAGGGAGAATAAAGGAACACCATAGGTTGGTTGGCGTAAATGATCTCCTGAAACCGCCGGTAAAGTGCTGCGCGTTGCTCGTCGTCGGTCATCGTGGCGATTCGGCGGATGATCCGGTCCGCCTCCGGGTTCTGAAAGTTACCCCGGTTGGTGCCGATGGGTGGAACGGAGGAGGACAGCCAAACCTGGGCGAAGTCGTCCGGCGTAGGCTCAAAGCCCTGCCCGTAGAAGGAGGCCGTGAAATTGCCGGCATCCAGAATGGAAAGCAGCGAACGGGGCTCACGTTTGACTACCCGTACGTCCACGCCCACCCTACGCGCGCCCTCGGCTACCAGCAGGGTGACCGCCTCACTGTCGGGTGTCGGATAAGAAAGGAGCTGAAAGCTGAATTCTACCCGCTGGCCGTTGATCAACTTGTCCACGGTTCCGTCGCCGTTAGTATCCTCCCAGCCAGCATCCCGGAGCAGGCGCGCGGCCTCCTCCAGGTCGAAGGGAATAACGGAAAGCTGACTGTTATAGTAGGATTTGGTGGGCAGCACGGGGCCGACCACCCGGCGGGCCAGTCCCGGTAGCAGCTGTGCGATCAGCTGGTCCACGTCCACGGTGTGGGCCAGGGCGCGGCGGGTAAGGGAGTCCGCTACCAGCGGGTCGTTCTGGTTGAACAGGATGGAGAAGTACTTGAAGCCGGGTACGTTGACAAAGTCGTAGTACCGCGTCAGGTAGGGATCCTGCCGCAGCTGCTGAAACTCGTCGACCGGCATATCGATCACCACATCGACCGCCCGGTCGCGTAGGGCATTGATGGCCGTCGTATTATCGGGGATGATCACGAACTTAAGCTCGTCGGGCACGGCCGCCAGGCGTTCCTCGCTACGGCCCTGGGCCCAGTAATTCGGGCGGCGACGCAGGCGCACGTACTGTCCATCCTCCCAGGCCGCCAGGGCGTAGGGCCCGCTACCCACGATACGGTCGGGGTCGTAGCCTAGCTCCGGATCGTTAAAGCTGGCCGCAAACTGGCGCAGCTTGACATTTTCCTGAGCCAGGCGTTCGGCACTGCTGGGATCGGTGAGTTGGGGCAGGGGAATGTCCCGCAGCAGCCCCTCCGGATCGTAGGCGTATTCGGGGTAGATGTACAGGTCGCCGATGGCCTGGGCGGCCAGGATATAGGGCCGGCGGGTGACGACCCGGAAGGTGCGTTCATCCTCGGCGTCTACTACCACGTCGAGTACCATCTCGTAGTAGGGCCGGTAGGGGCCGGAGGCTACCAGGGGGTTCATCAGGGCCTTCAGGCTGAAGGCTACGTCGTAGCCGGTCACGGGGGTGCCGTTGGGCCAGGCAGCCGCCGAGTCGATGGTGTAGCGGTATGCGGTACCCCCGTCGGGTCCGTTGTCCTCGATAACGGGCACTGAGGCCAGTAGGGGGACGATATCGTACGTCTGCGGGTCCTGCTCGTTGAGCGTCTGGAATACCTGCTCGTAGACGTAACGGGAGATGTTCTGGACGCTCAGCACGGGGTTGATTCCCATGGGCTCGGCCTTAATGCAAATACGTACTTGGTAGCCCGAATCGCTGCCGGTAATGCCCCCGATGGTGGAGAGTTCGCTATGTTCCGCGCCCCCGCCTCCGGTACAGGCCAGCAGTCCACAGAATGCGGAGGCCAGCGTCAGTACACCTAATTTCATGAGGGAGGTATGGATAAATAGGAGCTCTTAGCAGCGAAGGTATCCAATTTTCGGCGATCGGCCGGCCACAAAAGGGCATGTCCAGCCGAAGCCGGGCACGCTTAACATTCTGTTTACGACTCCGTTACGGGCTTATCGTGCCCATTCTGCTTGGCGGCCTTTCCATTACTGGCCGGCACCTCCTTGCGCACCAGGCCGTCGGGTAGGCTCATGCCACTCTGTCGGAGGAAGTCATTGAGCTGGGGTACCATGCCGTAGAGCCCCTGCACGAAGTTGCCCACGCCCTGTCCGTTGCCGCTATCGTAGACCACCACCTTGTCGATATCGACGTCCTTGATGGCGTCAGTCTGAATACGCGTCAGCTCGGCCAGCTTGTCGAGCATCAGGTAGTTGATGGCGCTCTCGGGATTGCCCCCGGCGGCGGTGACCAGCTTCTGGAAGCCATCGGCTTGTTTACGCAGTAGCTCCTCGATACCCTGGGCCTCGGCCTGGTACTTGAGCAGGGTAGCGTCGGCCTCACCGCGGGCGATCTCCCGGCGGGTCTCGGCCTCGGCCTGGGCGGCGATAATCGATTTCTGCTTCTGGATGTCGGCCTGTACGACCTCCTCGGCTTCCCGGCGGGCTTTTTCCATGAGGCCGCGGGCTTCCTCGGCCGATTGCTCGGCGGCGTAGGCTTCCTTCAGGGCGTTGGCCTCGGCCACCTTACGGGCGGCAATGGCGCGGCGGTTGGCCTCGGCCAGTTCGATATCGCGCGCGGCGTTTGAGTTGGCAATGGCGATTGCCGAGGTATTCTTGCCCTCGGTAGCCTTAGCGTTGGCCAGGGCCTCCCCTACTTCGGCGCGGCTATTGGCATCGGCCACCTTCGAGCGCTGGTCCTGCTGGGCCTCAGCCTCCCCGATGCTACCAGTCCGCAGCTCGTTGGCGACCTTGATCTTCGCGTCGTTGATGGCCTTGGCGGCGGCCTCCTGACCCAGTGCCTTGATGTAGCCCGACTCGTCCTGGATGTCGGTCACGTTCACGTTGATCAGCTCCAGGCCGATCTTGTGCAGCTCCTCGCCCACGTTGCGGTATACGCTCTCGACGAACTTATCACGGTCGATGTTGAGCTCCTCGATGTCCATGTTGGCGATCACCAGGCGCATCTGCCCCATGATGATGTCGTGGCTCAGGCCTGAAATACTGCCCCGGTCCAGGGCCAGTAGGCGCTCGGCGGCGGCCAGCATCAGGTGCGGCTTGTTGCTGATACCAACGGTGAACTGAGCCGGCACACTCACGCGGATGTTCTGCTTGGACAGCGCATCCTGTAGGTTCACATCAATGCTCAGCGGCGTCAGGTCCAGGTACTGGTAATCCTGGATCACCGGCCAGACGAAGGTACCCCCACCGGCGTAGCATTTGGCCGAGGCCTCACTTCCCGTACGTCCGTAGACGACCAGAATCTTGTCCGAGGGGCAGCGTTTGTAACGGCTCACGAGCCAGAGGGTGAACAAGAAAACCAGGCCGATTATCGCGCCGGGGATCATTAAGGCTTCCATAGTAAGGTGATTCAACGGGTGAGAAAAAAGGGCGGGCCCCCGATAGCTATCGGGGGTGCTACGTCATCAGGGGTAGGGGCCCCTGATGTAAGTTTAGGATCGCAGGCTCACCAGTAGGGCACCATCCGTACCCAGGTCGTCCACTAGTATCTGCGTGCCGGTGGGTAGTTCCGTACCTTTCGCACTGCGTGCTTTGAATTCCCGCATACCCCCCTTGACATTGACGTGCACGATGCCCTCCCCGGCTGCGGGTACACGCAGGTACACCCGGCCGGGCTGTAGTAGCGCGTCCTCCGCCGTCCAGTTCACGTTCTCCTCCTGGCGCAGCAGCAGCCGTACTACCCACTTCATCAAATAGACCGCCACGGCACCGGCGGCAACGCCACTCACGATCGCGGCCACGGGATTCGCCGTGGAGAGTAGGATCAGCTTGGTGGTCCAGCTTCCGATCGAGAGGAAGGTAAGTCCGCCCTTGACCAGTCCGACGTCCACGCCCCCACCGCCGTCCACCGAGGTATCCGCGTCCAGATCGATATCCACGTCCAACCCCCCGATGATGCCCAGCAACAGCAGCAGCACGAGCAGGCCGCCGCAGATCAGCGAGATGTAAGTAAGCGTAATAATCATCGGCGGCTGGATTTAATACCCTGTTAACGTTTGGGTAGGGGGGTAGCGTTGCATCATCTATTCGGCGTTGGTCGAGTTCGGTGGCTGCTTAGTCGAGGATTCTCCGAATGCAGAGGCCCGAATCACCACTGGGGATGATCCGGGCCTTTGTCCATCAATAGAAGAAAACGGCGATCAGCGCGACGCCTGCCCCCGTACAAACTCAATAGTCCCGATGGCTCCCATCACCGCCTCCGGGCTCTTGGAGTCGGCCGCAAACCGTAAAAAGATGGGTTGCTCCCCGGACTTGCTTACGGAGACGGGAATGTTTACCTCATTCTGTCCGTAGGTCGATACACCCTGACTCAGACTGGCGTGACCGATCACCTCCCCGTTGCGGGGGTCACCGGAAACCACCTCGATGGTGCCGCCGGAGGTCACGTTAGGTACCAGCATCACTTCGGCACGAATAGTGTTGATGCCCGCTAGGTCCATGGGTCCGTAGGAGACCCAGCTATCGTTGGTAGCCACCAGCACGTCGGCATCCTCGTCACTCAGGGGATTGTCCTTAGCCTCCACGTGGTAGGACATGACGCGTTGCCCGTCGGCATACTTGTAGGCGGAAAGTTTGGGGGAGCGCAGCACGACTACGTCGGTACTGGTCAGGCGGGGCAGACCGCCCTCGGCACCCTTATCGGTGTAGCTAGCCTGTAGGTAGTAGCGGCCGGGTACTCCGTCGCGGTGCTTGTTTAGGGCAATACGCCCCTTAGCCGGACGGCTCTCGGCGTTTGGTGCCGGACCGGCCAGCGAAAGAATATAGTCGGCCATTTGTTTGGCTTCGGATTCCGGCAGGTCGGGGTGGGCGCTCATGTTCTGCTCCCCCCAGACGCCGTGCCCACCGCTGATGATCTTACCGGACAGATAGTCGGTGGCCTTAGGATTCTTCCGGTAGTGGTCGGCCACGGCCTGGTAGCTGGGCCCGATGCTGGCCTCGGCCTCCATGTGGCAACCGGCGCAGTCGTTGGCGCCGATCAACTCCTTGCCGATGGCGAAGGCGGTACTGGCTCCGGCCACCTGGTGACCGCGGGCAATTTCTACGATGTCTTCTCCTTCCAGATAGTCTACGGTGACCGTCACGGCGCGCGGATCGATGCCCGCGTCCAGACTACCGTCCTCGGGGTCCGATACATTGACGGCGTAGTCGAGCTGCTCGCCGGGGAAATAAAAAGAGCGGTTACCGGTCACGGCCACCTCTACCTCCGGCACACTGTTGCCGACGATGATCTCGTGGTCGGTACTGGCCGTATTGCCCTGCCCGTCGTCGATGGTAGCAGTGAGCGTATGGGTGCCCTTTTCGGTCACCTCGTACGTGAGGAGTTCCTGACCGGTGGCGATCTGCTCTCCGTCGAGCGCCCAGGTGACGGTGAGGGCATCACCATCGTAATCGTAGCTCTTGCTGGCATCCGCCTTCAACGTGAAGGGAGCCGCACCGATGGCAGCGATCACCTCCACGGCCGGTACCGGCGGGCGGTTTCCCCCATTGTACTGGATGCGCAGCAAGCGGGCGTCCGTGTTGCGGCTAAACCACTTGCGGCCGTACTCGATCACGTACAGGCTTCCGTCGGGACCGAAGAGCATATCCATCGGGTGCCGTAATTCCGTGTTGGGCAGAAAGGGCTCGAAATCGGTCACGTAGCCCGTCTCATCGAGCGTAGCGGCCATGATCTGATCGCGCATCCAGTCGTAGAAAAAGAACTTCCCGTCGTAGTATTCGGGAAACTTCACCTCGCTGTCACCGTAGTCGTCGCGGTGGTACACCGGACCGGCCATGGCGTTACGCCCCCCCTCCCCTAACGTTGGAAACTCCTCGCTTTTGGCGTATGGATAGTAGATCATGGCGGGCTGGGCCGGGGGAAGTTCCCGGGCGCCGGTGTTGTACTTACTATCATTAATCGGGGCTGCCGGGTCGAAGGCCTCGCCCAACTCCCCGCTGGTAAAATCGTGGCGGTGGTACGGCTTATTATCACCGATGAACAGCGGCCAGCCGAAGTAGCCGGCCTCGCGGGCCACGTTGACCTCGTCGTGACCGCGGGGACCCAGACCGGTGCTATCTTCACCGGCATCGGGGCCGACGTCGCCCCAGTATACGTTACCGTTGTGCTGGTCTACACTGATACGAAACGGATTGCGCATGCCCATGGCGTAGATCTCCGGCCGGCCATTCTCTCCTTCCGCAAAGAGGTTGCCCTCCGGGATGGTGTAGCTGCCGTCGTCTTCAACCTTAATCCGGACGATGCCTCCCCGCAGGTCCATCGTGTTGGAGGCCGAGCGGCGGGCATCGTAGTTTGGTAGCGTATCCCCCCGGCTATCGTCGATGGGTGCGTACCCATCTGACTCGAAGGGATTGGTGTTGTCTCCAATGGATAGGTGCAGCAATCCCGTGCCCCCAAACTCGATGCTTCCACCGGAGTGGCAACAGCGGTTGCGGTCGGTGGGCACGTCCAGGATCACCTGCTCGCTGGCCTCATCCAGCTTGTTGTCAGTGAATTTAAAGCGCGATAGGCGGTTCACTGATTCCGCTCCGTTGGGGCTGTAGTAGAGGTAGAGCCAGTTGTTGGTGTCAAAGTCAGGGTCGAGGGCAATGCCCAGCATACCATCCTCAAACTCCGTCCATACGTCCATCGTATGCACCTCGGCTACGGCGTCGAAGTCCGGATCGTAGACCTTGATGGCCCCCTTGCGCTCGATCCAGATGGGCCGGCCGTCGGGTAGCAGCTCCAGCTCCATGGGCTCATTCATGCCCGAGGCCATCGTCTCGACCGGAAAGCGGTTCTCCTCGGGTACGTTCTTGACTCCGGCATAGTCGACCGCCTTATTGTCTCCGAACAGGTAGGTAAGTGCTCCGGTGATGTGCTTGACGAAGTCGGGCTCGGTGTAGGACTCATTCGTATGCCCAAGACCGGTGTAGAACATCCGCCCATTACTCATCGGCTTGTACCAGGCAATGGGGTGGTTAGTGCCGTTCTCCCCGCCCTCGTAGGTACTTTCATCCACCCGCATCAGAGTGGTGAAGTCATTCTTGATGCTCTTGTAGTTGTACCACTCGTCCTTACGCACCCAGGTATCACCCAAAAACTCCGTCGACGGATGATTGTGATTGTCCACCAGAATGGTAGCCTCGGGCTGACCGGCGGGGTGGCTCTGGAAGTAGGCCCCAACCAGCTCGTTGTACCAGGGCCAGTCGTACTCGGTATCGGCTGCCGCATGGATGCCCATCCAGTTGCCCCCGGCCTCCATGAAACGTTCTAGCTCGCGCTGCTGCGTCTCGTCGAGTATGTCACCGGTAGTGCTCAAAAACACCACCACGTTGTACTTACTTAGGTTGTCCTGCGTAAAAACGGAGGCGTCTTCCGAAAAGTCAACGGTGAAGTTTTCGGATTCGGACAGCTTGCGAAACATCTCCTGGCCGGCGGCAATCGACTCGTGCCGGAAGCCGGCGGTTTTGGAAAACACGAGGACACTCCGGGTGTCAGCCCCACCCCCACAACCAAAGGCAAGGAAGAGTATCACCGCCAGGATAAAAAGTACGGCGGCGGGTTGGAGGGGCGTGGCGGTATTATTTGTCATAGTCGTTCGTTGGCTGCTAATTTATAACAAACGGTGTTAGCCCCCTTAGGTTTTACGGCTTGTTTGTCAAATCGACCGCATGGCCAAAGGATTATCGGCCGAACGACACCATAACAACCTGAAATTTCAAATGCTTACTGGTCCCTGAAATAGAGTAGATGCAAAAGAGAACGAAGGTCTACCGACCTACGTCCCCCTGAGCCTGTTGTTCGTACCGAACTGGCCTACATCTTGGCCACAATACCGGCGATATTGTGCTTTCCCTGAATGGCCTTGGCGGCAGCTTGTGCTTCCGTGAGGTTGACGAAGGTACCGGTGTAGACCCGGTTGATGACCTCCCCACTGGGCTTGGTCACCGCCCGGAAGTATACGTCGGCAATACCCTGCTGCTTCAGTTCCTCGACCCGCCGTTGGGCATAGCTCTCGTTGTTGTAAGCGGCAAGCTGCACGGCGTATGCCCCCGGGGTGGGAGCAGCAGCAGCGGTGTCGTCAGCGGCGGGCTGTGCATCACCACCCCGAGCCGCCTGTTGGGCACCGGGCACCGTCGGCGAAGGAGGTGCAACGGCCACCGGGGCGGCGGCGGGCCGAGCAGTCGCCTCCCGGTCGAAGGTGGCTACCTTAGGGGTCTGGATAGGAGCGTCTACCTCAAGCGGTACGGGGTTCCAGTTGCTGAACCCGGCGCGCTCCAGGCTTACTGCCCCACGTTCCTGGATACCCAATTGCTGAGCGGCGCGCTCACTGAGGGTCACCAAACAGTCGGCGCAGGCCTGCCCCTTATCAGTGACGCGCACGGTTACCGTGCGACCGTTTTCTGAATTCGTTACCCGCAGCAAGGTACCTAACGGCAGGGCGGCGTGGCTACCGGTCAGTTCGTCGGCGTTGTAAGTTTCGCCGTAGGCGGTCTGCTGCCCCTGGGCGGAGGGAGCGTATACGCCGGCTACCCCACGCTCGCGTTCGGGGGTCGAGTAATCGTTGGTGAGTACCTCAGCGGTTTGCACCTCCTTGGGGTGGGCGGCCGGGGCGGGGTTACTGGTATTCCACTCAAAGCTCTGGGCGCCCACAAAGGCGGAGGTAGCGAGTAGCGTAGTCAAATAAAGTAGGCGTTTCATGTGTGATAAGGTTGAATAGCACCGCGGATGGGACCGGGGTGAAATTGGTGTTGAGCAAGAGCGGGCGAATAACGCGATGACGTGCTAATTCATTGGCCGGGGCCGCAAACTATTCGCCTTACACGGACCAATGTAACGACTGAGATGGCAATTTGCTCGTTAAATGACACAAATTATTTGAAATTTAACTTACTGGGTCGCTAGCGTATCGGTCGCCCACCTCGCAACCTCCCGCCAGGCGTAAGCTTCATCTTCCCAGCGTAG
The DNA here is from genome assembly GCF_965214665.1 of Neolewinella sp. Classification (GTDB taxonomy): domain Bacteria; phylum Bacteroidota; class Bacteroidia; order Chitinophagales; family Saprospiraceae; genus Neolewinella. The sequence goes on from NZ_OZ243970.1 coordinate 1,812,092, forward strand.
CAGCTCCACCGCCCCCTGCCCCTTGTAGTTGAGGAACCAGGTTTCGATGATCCGTTTGGCCGCATCGTTGCCGAGGCTAAAGTCCAGAAAATTATCCGCCCGGTATACCCGCGACGCGGAATCGGCAGGTACGGCGATGATCTTGGTGTCAATCTCGCCACGGTCCCGCAGCAGCAGCGTAGCGATGGGCTGCACGGCCACCTGGGTGCCGGTGGGCATACTCTCACCGATCACTAGAACGTCGAGGGCATCCCCGTCCCCACCCTGCGACCGGTCCATCAGCGTAGAGGGCACGAAACCGTAATTACCGGGGTAGGGCAGGAAGTTGATGATGCGCTCCGTCCCGTCTACGATGGTATCGTTCACGTAGCCGGTCCCGGGGTGGTACTCGATCTTGTGGTTGGTGCCGGCGGGGATCTCGACGATCACGTTGAGGTAGTTGCCGGTGCGACTGGGTACGGCGTAGGGATCAGCTTCCGCCGCAGCCTCGGTATCCGTCGTAGTTTCCGTGGTGGGTCCCCCTTCACACCCCAGCAATAGCAGCGGCATCAGCAGGCAAAGCATGCGCATCATATTCAAGTAGACTCGTTCGTACCCAAAGGTCACTCGTTTTACTCTTCAAAGTAACCCAGCGTACCCCCCACCCAGGTCTTGCCGGCATTATAGCGCACGCCGATCATCTCGCCCTTCGATAGGCGCACCAGATTATTGACCAGGATCGGCTTAGGCGCCTCCTTCGGCCAGAGATACATCATCCGCAGTTCCACCCGCGCGGGCTCGTCAAGGGTTTCTACGACCGGAGCGTAGGTGACCTTCTTCTGCAGGATGAAGTGCTCCGGCCGGTCGAGGGCCCGCAGATCGGCCACGGTGGGGTGAAGATTTACCCCCATGCCGGCAAAGCTGTACAGCGGCTTGAGTACGTACTGGTCCAGGTTTTTGGGGTAGTGATCGAGCTCGGAGACGAAGTAGGTCTCGGGCACGTAGGGCGAGTCCATAAAGGGTAGGCTGTACTTGCTGATCAGGAAAAACCAGTTGGGGTGCCCCGCCCATTCGACCTCGGCCTCCTCTACCATATTGAACCGGCGCACCAGGTCGGGTCGGGCCTTGAGATCGTCGAAAATGACCCGGTTATAGATGCGTTGCACCTGCGTCCGCGCCCCCTTATTGTCGTAGTAGAGCTTACCGTCCTGGAGTTCCAGGTCGCTAATACAGAGCTCGGCCACGCCCAGCTCGGCGGCGGCTACCACCAGATCGATGCGCGTAGTCTGATTCCTGGGGTCTACCTCCAAGATGACGACCTGCTCGGGGGCAAAATCACCCAGAATGGTACGCTTCAGCAGGTCCAGATATTCTTCCTGCGTAGAGCCGTCGAAGCGGGCCGAAAAGCCCTCGGGAATAGGAAAAAACCGGCGCCAGCTCCGGTCCAGGAGCACCTGAAAGTGGTAGAGCGAGGGGAAGCCCTGGGCCTCGACCAGCTGCGGGATCAGACTGCCGTCCTCCGCCCGGCACACCCCAAAGTCAAGCTGCATGAAAAGGGGTCGCTCGTCCTGCCCCGGTACGTTCTCGACCTCGGGGATGGCGGCAGCGGCGCGCTCGGCGTACCCCGGGGCGGTGATGACGGAGAGCACGTCCTCACAGGCCGCAAAGACCTTGTCGCGGAAGTCGCGCGGAAAAAAGACGGGGGTTTCGGCTACGTTGAACTTAGGCAGGTGGCCGTACTGCCCGCCCATCCAGTCCAGCATGGCCCGGTAGGCTTCATTGGTAAAGGCTTGGTTATACTGGCGGCGAAGGGCGGGAATCATAGCCTAGCTAACCGGCACCCGCTTTAGTTGTTTGCACTGGCCACGGGGTCCTGGTGGTCCACGGTGCCCACCCCGCCATCGTGGTCTAGATCCTGGTGGAAGATGCGCTCCATGAGGGCGAACAGTTTCGGGTGCTTGTGCGCGAAGGCGGCCGGCCGGTTGAAGAAGTACTCGGCGGCCACGGCGAAAAACTCCGCCTTGTTGGTCGTCGCGTAGGTGTCAATGTCGGAGTTGCCGCGCTCGATGGCCTCCATCTCGCCACGCATCATCTCCACCCAGGGGATGAGGTACTGGTGCTCCAGAAAATAGTCCGGGATCCCGTCCGTCTCCCCGTCCGCCTTATCAAGTAGGTGAGTAAACTCGTGGATACCGGTGTTGTCGCGCCCGTGGTTGGCAAAGCCGCGCCGCAGGGCCTGCTGACTCAGCAACAATTTCCCATTCATGTACCCCCCGCCGACCATGCCGGCGATGTCCCTCCCCTCCCCTTCCGTGGCAAACGTCTCCTTACTAAACGTATCCTTATATAAGAGTACCTCCCGCAGTTTCGGATACTGGTTCCAGTCATCGAAGCCAAAGGTGGGGATCAGTCCACTGGCCGCCACCAGCACCCGGTCGAGCTCCGTCACCTCGGTATCTATGCCCGTGATTTCCACCCGCTGAAAGAAGTAGCGCATGCGGTCCTGAAAACGACGCTTCTGCTGCCGGTCCAGCGTCTTATAAAAGGTCACCTGCTTACGCAACAACCGCCGCCACTGCTTCCTGAACTCCGGCAGCGGCCCCAGGGGCTCGTCACGAAAGATGTAGTACAGCAGCGCGGCCGCGATGGCCAGCACCAGGAGGGCTACTAGGGTGGCTTGAGTGGTCAAGGAGTTAGGGGGTTAAGGAGTTAAGGGGTTAAGGGGGGTGATACAGGGGGCGGGGCCGCGGGTGCAAGGGTTTGTGGTAAATGCGGGGAGGGCGGCAAAATGTTCGACCTAAGTACAATGCTGCCTCTGGCAGCGGCAGTAAAATGCAGCCTCTGGCTGCGCTGGATATTGCGATATTTGCGACCCCGACCGGACGCTCAAATGTTCGAAGGGGCTTACGCCCCACCGAACCCTTCGAGGTCCTGCAACGCCGACCGCTATGCCGCTCCTTGACCGATTCTTACGCTACGTGCAGATCGACACCCAGTCCGATCCCACCTCTCCCACCCAGCCCTCGACGGAAAAACAGCAGGACCTCGGCCGACTGCTGGCCCGCGAGCTGCGTGAACTTGGCCTGGTAGATGCCGAACTGGATGCCCACGGCTACGTATACGCTACCCTGCCGGCTACCCCCGGTCAGGAAACCGTCCCCACCATCTGCTTTTGCTCGCATATGGATACCAGTCCGGATGCGAGCGGCACCGGGGTCAAGCCCATCGTGCACGACAACTACCAGGGGCAGGACCTGGTGCTGCCCGACGATGAGCGGGTCGTACTGCGGGCCGATGACTTCGACGGCCTCCGGCAAAACATCGGCCACACCATCGTGACGGCCAGCGGTACCACTTTGCTGGGGGCGGACAACAAGTCGGGCCTGGCCGCCATCATGACCGCCGTGGAGTACCTGGCCGAGCACCCCCAGGTACCACACGGCCGGCTGCGTATCCTCTTTACGCCCGATGAGGAGATCGGCCGGGGCGTCAATGCGGTGGATATGCAAAAGCTAGACGCGGATTTTGGCTACACCATCGACGGGGAGACGCGGGGCAGCATCGAGGACGAGACCTTTAGTGCCGATGCGGCGGTGATCAACATCGCCGGCGTCAGCAGCCACCCCGGCTTCGCAAAGGGCAAGCTTGAAAACGCCGTCAAGATCGCCGCCGACATCCTGGCCGCGCTGCCCAAGGATCGCCTTAGCCCGGAGACCACTACCGACCGCGAGGGCTTCATTCACCCCGTCGGCGTGACTGCAAAGGCGGAGAGTGCCCGTATTGATCTGATCCTGCGCGACTTCGATACGGCGAAGTTGGCCGATCACGCGGAGGTGCTACGGGAGGTGATTGACGAAGTAGGTCGTAACTACCCCAATAGCTTCATTTCGTTGGAGGTTACCGAGCAGTACCGCAACATGAAGGAGGTGCTCGATCTGCACCCCCGGGTGACGGCGCTAGCGGAGCGGGCGATTACGTCCGTGGGACTGGAACTACGCCGGGCCCACATTCGCGGTGGTACGGACGGCTCCCGCCTCAGTTTCATGGGCCTGCCCTGTCCGAATATCTTCGCCGGCGAGCATGCCTTTCATTCTCACTACGAGTGGGCCAGCGTTTACGAGATGGAAAAGGCCGCCGAGGTAATCGTAGCTATCAGCCGTTTGAATACCGAAATGCTCCCTGCGTGATCTGGAAAACTCCCCCTACGCTGGAGGGCATGAACGCCATGAGTGCTGGCACGCTGGGGGACACCCTGGGCATGCGTTTCGTCGAGATCGGTGACGAATACCTGGTGGCCGAGATGCCGGTGGACGAGCGTACCGTACAGCCCTTTCGGCTGCTGCACGGCGGGGCCTCCGTGGCCCTGGCGGAGACGCTGGGTAGCGTGGCCGGCTTTCTATCGCTGGATGAGCCGGAAACCCATATAGTAGTAGGAGTGGACATCAACGCTAGCCACCTGCGTAGCGTGCGGGAGGGGGGTACGGTACGCGGTACGGTGCGGCCGGTACGCGTGGGGAATACCGTACAGGTCTGGCAGATTGATATTACCGACGAATGGGATAAATTGGTGTGTGTATCGCGTATTACCTGTCAGGTGGTGCGGCGGCGGGAATAAATGTGTAAAAAATACTTCTAAAAGCGATCCGGCATATAGTTTGCCGGCGGACGGGGTTGCCGTAGCATTTTGCTGTATAGCACGGACTTCGCCCCAGCATATTGGGGGTGTAAACTTGAGAACGGAGAACACGTTGCAATAACTGCACCTGCGTCCGCGCCCAATGCTTTGACGGTCAGTACGTAAGGCCATATTTTTGCATCGATTCATACACACTATCATGATCACATCCACCTACGTCAAATCCAAAAAACAGTACACGGTATCCTTCCAGCTCGCCCAGGAGCGCGTGGGGGAAAACCGCGATGTACGCGTACTTGGCAGCTTCAACGACTGGAGCTGGGACAATGGCCTGAAGCTCAAATCGGGTGAAAAGGGCTATACCGGGGAGACCCAACTGCCCAATGGCACCTACCAGTTTCGCTACCTGGTAGACGGCCAGCACTGGGTCAACGACGAGAGCGCCGATACCTACACCGATAGCGGCCACGGCTCCACCAACTGCTGCTTCTCGCTGGAGGAAGTAGGGGGAGAGGAAAAGAAACCCGCCGCCAAAAAGAAAGATACGAAGATCGAGGCCGCTCAGAGCGCCCCGGCCACCAAACCTGTCGTAGACCCCGAGGCCGAAAAGCAGAAGAGCGAAAAGCAAACCGCCGCCAAGCAGGACTCCGATACCGCTAGCGGTACTAAGAAGGCTGACGGTAAGAAAACTGACGCCAAGAAGCCTGCTGCTAAAAAGTCCGCCACGAAAAAGGCGACCAAAAAGAAGTCCGACGACCTAAAGAAGATCGAGGGTATCGGTCCTAAAATTGCCGGACTCCTGAATGAGGCTGGTATTACTAGCTTCGCCGAACTGGCTAAGGCCACCGAAAAGCAACTCGCCGACGTGCTGCAAAAGGCCGGGGCCCGCTTCCGCCTAGCGCAGCACGACACCTGGAGCGAGCAGGCGCAACTGGCCGCCGACGGCAAGACCGACGAGCTGAAGAAGCTGCAGGACTCGCTGAAGGGGGGAAAGAAGTAGGTAGTTTGGTAGTCTTGTAGTTCGATAGTCGGATTTACTCGTTTCCTTCGTCGTCTTCGGAGAGGGGGAAGGGTTCCAATTCCGTGAAGTAGCGGTCGTACTCCAATTTAACGATCGCGCCGGTGGCAGCATCCACGATGAAGCCGGGCCACCAGAGCAGGTTGATGAAGGTCACTCCATTGACGCGGCTGCTCATGAGCTGACTCATGGGGTAGTAGCCCTCCAACTCGAAGGTCACGTAGCGCGCGCGGGTGCGGCGGGGTATTCTGGTGATGAGTGGGGTGCGCCCTAGGGGATGGCCCTCTAGATAGACCATAGCCCCGGTGGGTTCCGAAGTGAAGTAGACGTCATCGGCCGTGCCGGTAAAAACGGTGGCGCAGCTGCTGCTCAGGAACACAAACAGGAAGAAGGGTAAATATTTTGGCATGGCGGTGGTAAGCTTGATTCGGTACCGAATATCGTGCTTCGAAGCTTGCCGCGCTTTCTCCCAGTGAAGTATAGCATACTTTTAACATCGCTGGGCCTTTAGCGTTACGGTCCTTAACTAACTGATCTCACACTGTGAGCTAGTGTGTGCTGACTCCGCAGACATAGATTAGCGAACCGCAGAGCACGCTGAGGGCCGCAGCGCCGTACGTAGCTGTTTCTCTGTGTTGCTCTGCGCCCTCTGTGGTTTTTTACTTACCGCACTGTTGGTGCGCTTGCGTCCGTCAGTCAATTAAACTATAGCCCTTAAACTCATATTTGCCCGTGCCAGTCACCACTTCCGTTACCGCCCATTCCCTATTCACCGATTACGACATCAACCTCTTCCGTGCCGGAAAGAACTTCCGGATGTACGACAAGCTCGGCAGCCATGTCATCGAGGTGGACGGCGAGCGGGGCTGCTACTTCGCGGTCTGGGCGCCTAGTGCGAAGGCCGTCAGTGTCTTCGGCGACTTCAATGATTGGGACAAACAGAGCCACCCCCTCAATGCGCGCTGGGATAGTAGCGGCATCTACGAAGGCTTCATTCCCGGAGTAAAGAGCGGTACAGTATACAAGTACGCCGTACAAATCCAGAGCGGCGACTGGCTCGAAAAGGGTGACCCCTACGCCCGCCTCTGGGAGACCCCGCCCAAAACGGCCAGCATCGTGTGGGATACCTACTACGAGTGGAACGATACGGACTGGATGAAGGACCGCTACCGCCACAACGGGATCGACCGGCCCTACTCCGTCTACGAGGTGCACCTTGGCAGCTGGAAAAAGAACGCGAAGAATGAGTCGCTCAGCTACCGGGAGCTAGCCACCGAGCTGGTCGACTACGTGCGTAAGATGAACTACACACACGTGGAGTTCTTGCCCGTGATGGAGCACCCCTACTTCCCGAGCTGGGGGTACCAGATCACCGGCTACTTCGCCCCCTCCAGCCGCTTTGGGGGGCCGCAGGATTTCATGTACCTGGTCGATAAGCTGCACGAAGCCGGTATTGGCATCATCCTGGACTGGGTGCCGAGCCACTTCCCCAACGATGCCCACGGACTGGCACAGTTCGACGGCACCCACCTCTACGACCACGCCGACCCGCGCAAGGGCTTTCACCCCGACTGGAAGAGTGCCATCTTCAATTATGGCCGCAACGAGGTACGCTCCTTTCTGATCTCCAACGCCCTGTTCTGGCTCGACCGCTACCACGTCGACGGACTGCGCGTAGACGCCGTAGCCTCCATGCTCTACCTCGACTACAGCCGTAAGGCCGGCGAGTGGATCCCTAACCAGTACGGCGGTAACGAAAACCTGGAGGCCATCGATTTCCTACGCGAGTTTAACGAGGCGGTGTACCGCGAGTATCCGGATACGATGACCATCGCCGAAGAATCCACGGCCTTTAGCGGCGTGAGCCGGCCTACCTACGTGGGTGGACTCGGCTTCGGCCAGAAGTGGATGATGGGCTGGATGCACGACACCCTGAAGTACTTCAAGGAGGACCCCATCAACCGCAGCTACCACCACGGGATGCTGACCTTCTCCCTAGTCTACGCCTTCAGTGAAAACTTCATGCTCCCCCTGAGCCACGACGAGGTCGTGCACGGCAAGGGGCCCATCATTGACCGCATGCCGGGCGATGAGTGGCAGCGTTTCGCCAATCTGCGCGCCCTGTACGGCTACATGATGACCCACCCCGGCAGCAAACTCAATTTTATGGGCGGTGAGTTCGGTCAGACCACCGAGTGGAGCATCGAGCGCGGCCTGGACTGGAGTCTGACGGAATATAAGCCCCACGCCACCCTACAGCAGTACGTCGCCGATCTCAATGACATCTACCGCAGTACCACGGCACTCTATGAGCAGGCCTACGATCCCCGCGGCTTCGAGTGGATCGACATGGGCGACCACCAGCACAGCGTACTCAGCTACCTGCGGCGCGGCAAGGAAGAAAAGGACGTCGTGGCGGTAGTGCACAATTTCACCCCTACCGTACGGGCCGACTACCGCATCGGCGTACCCTTTGCCGGCAGCTACCAGCCGGTGATCAACAGTGACGATGCCAGTTACGGGGGTACGGGCAACTACGAGATCGCTACGCTACAAAGTCAGCCGAGCGAGTGGAACGGGCGGCCGAATCACATCGAGCTCACCCTTCCCCCGTTAGCTACCGTGATCCTCCGTTACATACCTGAGGAGAAGAAAAGCAGTACCAAAAGCTAAGAAGAAGTAAGCAGCGCTAGAACAAGATACACACCGGTACGGGTGCCGTAGTACTCGTCACGTACTCCAGTAGCCCAGTGTCAGCATCCCGCCGCAGGGTGGTGATGTTCTTCGAGCGCTGATTGGCGACCAGCAGGTAGTCGCCGGCAGGTGAGAGCGCGAAGTTGCGTGGCCAGTCGCCGGCGACCGACTCGTGCTCAAGCGTCGTTAACGCTCCGGTGGCCTGATCCACCGCGAAAACCACCATACTGTTATGGCCCCGGTTGGACCCATAGAGGTACCTCCCGTCCTGGCTCAGGTGTACATCGGCGCAGGCGTTGAAGTCGGTAAAGTCCGCCGGTAGGGTCGACCAGCTCGCTACGGTATCGATGCTACTTCCTGCCAGGCGCAGTTGCGTCATCGTACTACCCAGTTCGTTGATCACGTAGATCCACTTCCCATTCGGGTGGATGGCCAGGTGGCGGGGGCCGGCCCCGTCGGCGAGTTTAACGGCCGGGGGGCTTGCGGATACCAGCTTCCCGTTTACCTCATTCAGCGCATAGTGCCAGACCTCATCCGTGCCTAGATCCACGGCCAGCACTTCCCGGCCATCGTTGATGTAGTAGGACGAGTGGGCGTGAGGAGTCTCCGCCCCGCGCTGCCGGTGGTCCTGTACGTCGAGTCGTTCGGAGAGCATGCCCGCACCCTCCAGTTTCCAGAGTTCCACGGTCCCTCCGCCATAGGTAGCCGCCGTCACGTAGCCGTCGCGGTTCACGTTGATGTGGCAGGGCCCGGGGGCGCTGGTGGGGCGGCGGTTGTTGAGGGTGAGTGCAGTATCGTTTACCGCGAAGGCGGCCACACTGCCACCACCGTCCACTTCCTCCACGCTCACCAGGGTGGTGCGGTCCGGGTTGTAGCTCAGAAAGCTCGGGTTGGAGGCCTCGGCTACCCTGCCCTCGTTGGTAAGGCTCCCATCCGGCTGCAGGGTGAAGCGGTAGATGCCTGGTTCGTGTACGCCGGGGTCATCGTAGGTGCCTAGAAAAAATGAGGGGGCTTCTGTGGGCGGGGCCGCAGGTGCGGGGTTGGTGGAGGTGGGAGCGGTGCAGGCCGTGGTGGCTAGCACTAGTATGTAGTATAGGTAGCGCATGGTGGGAAGGTACGTTTGGAAAGCCGTTGGACGCTTGCGAAGCGTGGAAAGCCGTTGGACGCTTGCGAAGCGTGGAAAGCCGTTGGACGCTTGCGAAGCGTGGAAAGCCGTTGGACGCTTGCGAAGCGTGGAAAGCCGTTGGACGCTTGCGAAGCGTGGAAAGCCGTTGGACGCTTGCGAAGCGTCCAACGGCTACCGCGAGATCGTCACCCCCAAAAAATAATTCCGCCCCGCCGCCGGCTGAAAGTACCGCCCCCCGAACTGCGGGTTGAGGTCATTGCCAAAACTCATCCGCTCATCCAGGAGGTTGCTGCCGCCGAGGTAAAAATCGTACTGCATCTTGCGCACCCGCTTGCGGTACCCAACCCGGGCCCGTACTAGGTGATACGCCTCCCCGTATACCGTATTGCCGTCGTTAAGCGGTATGGCATCCGTATAGTTTTCTGTGAAGGTGGCGTAAACGCCTACCGGCAACTGCACCCGGGCCTCAATGTTAACGATGTGCGGGGCCGTGCCTGGCAGCCGGTTACCGGAGTAATCTTCCCCACGCTGCGCGTAGTCGCCGTAGCGGAAGCGGTGGTAGGTGTAGCTACCGTACAAATCGAGCCAGGGGGCGGCGGCGTAGTCCAGGGCCACCTCTAAGCCGTACTGATTGGTGTTGCCGGCGTTGCGAAATAGACTCGTGCCGCGGGCATCCGAGAATATGCTGATGGTCTCACTGAGGCGTAGGTAGAATAGGCTCACTGAATAGTCTACTGGCCCCCGGTTTCCCTTTGTACCGATCTCGTAGTTCACCCCCCGCTCCGGACGTAGCCCGGTGTTGATACTGCCCTCGTTGGTGCGGAACTCATCCAGGGTCGGCGGACTAAAGCCGCTGCTCACGCTACCGTACACGCTGTACCGTCCGAAGTCCCGGAGCACGGCCACCCGCGGACTGAACACTGCCGTAAAGTTGCTCCGCGTCACCCCCTGGTTACCATCTACGTCGAAGGTGCGATCCACCCGGTAGCCGAGGTCATTGACGCTTGCGCCCGCCGAGAGCTTCCACGCCCCGAAGTCCTGCGTCGCCTGGGCGAACACGATACGCTGCTGGCTGGTAATCTCATCGCTGAAGTTGAGCGTGCCGGGGCTACCGTCCTCATTACCGAAGTTGTTGGCCATCCGGTACTGGAGTTGCTGTTCCGCTCCGAAGGACAGCTTCAACACGCTAGCCGCCAGCGGTAGCCGGTAGTCGAAGGCCGTCCGCCCCCCCAACCCCAGGTTTGTCTCCCGCTTGTAGTCGAAGTTGAAGGGGTGATCGAAGTAGAAGCCGGTACCGTAGACCGTAGTCTGGTTGCTCCAGCGCCCCTGCTGCCAGTCGTGTCCGATACCGACGAGCAGGTTGTCGTAGTTGATGCTGGCGTTAGTCTCTACACTACCCGGGCGCGCCTGCCGGGGGTCGGCCGCATACTGCTCCGCGGTCAGAGCTCCCGGCAATTCATAGCCCAGGCGGGTATAGAGCGCGTGAAGCCTCAGGCTGCGGTGCTCCCCGGCCGACCAGCGGGTGGAGGCCTGTACGGTTTGCCGACTCAGGGCACTCTGCACCCGGTAACCCTGCGTACGCTGGTGGGCCAGGCGTAGTTGGTAGGCGTTGCCGTTCGACTGGCCTTGCACCTGCGCGCCCGCCCGGAAGAAGCCGAAGGAGCCATTGGTTAGATCAGCCCGTACCGGACCGCTGAGGGTGTCGGTGGAGAGCAGCAACGTACCCGCCGTGCCCGCTCCGTACAGACTGCCGGCCGGACCGCGGATGAGCTCCACCCGGTCCACATTGTTCAGATCGAGGAAGTTGAGCTGGGTGTCGCCACCGGGCTCGGTCAGGGGGATGCCGTTCCAGTACACCTTGATGTTGCGTACGCCGAAGGGACTGCGTAGGGTGCTACCCCGCACGCTGATGCGGTAGCTGCCCGGGGCCCGCTCCTCGAAGCGCACGCCCGGCAGCCGGTTCATGGCCGGTAGCAGATCGCCGGTGGGATAGGCACGCACCTCCGCGGCCGTGATCGTGCTGATGCTGGCAGCTACGCGGTAGCTCGGGGCCTCGTCGCGGAAGCCGGTTACCGTAGCGTCCGGCAGTAGGAGCGTCGTATCGATGTCCTGCGCGCCGAGCCAACTACAGCACCCTACCAAGAATAATAAGCGGTACATACACCGGGGGGGGTTAGGCCCGTTCCACCGGGCAGGTCATACAGTGCGATCCGCCACGGCCCCGGCTAAGTTCGGCGCTGGGCAGGGTGATGATCGTTTTTTGCAGGGTGTGAACGTCGAGCTCCCCACTTTGGATGCGCTCCAGGACGCGCTTGGCCCCAGTGATCGTATAGCCCGCCCGCTGCAGGGTCTCGGCCGTGACGGGGTTACGGTCGTAGGTCAGGGCAATGCCGGGGGCCAGGGCCACGAGATTACAGCCGTCGGTCCACTGCTCGCGCTCCTGAAACGGACTGCGCCCGTTGCCGGCGGCAATGAAGTTGGCCTGGGGGTCGATCTCCTCCAGAATACAGGCCTTCAGACTGGCGTAGGTGGTGGAGCTGCCGTCAGCCCGCCATACCTCCACCCCGGCCTGCCGCCCGCCCTCGGTGATGATGGGCTGGTAGCAGACGTAGTCGTGGGTGTCGATCTGGGTAAAGATGGTATCCAGGTGCATGAAGCTGCGCTCAGCCGGCACACTTACGCGCACGACCTGCTTGACCACCCCCTTACTGAATAACGCGTCTGCTAGTTTACGGATGCTGTAGGTATTGCTTCGCTCGCTATCCCCAATTAGCAGACAATCAGCGTTTAACAACATTACGTCTCCACCCTCAACGAATACCTTTTCACCCATCTTACTGGGCGGGAAGGCGTCCACGTTATTTAGGTTGATCACCCGCTCTTCCTGCCACAGTTCGGCGAACATGGGGTGGGCGAAGATGACCAGGCGGGTCAGGAAGTTCTCGCGGCTACGGGCCTGCTTGGCGGCCTTCATGATGATGACGTGGTCGTTGATCGTCACGGCGATGTCGCGGGTAAAGATGAAATTTGGGATAGGATCGAACAGCGTACGCTCGGCCCGGCGGTCGTAACCGGTGATGAGCACGTCGGCCAGTTCGTCGGCGGGCAGCTCGGCCAGGCGCGCGGCGTAGCTGGCGGGCAGCTCCTCGAAGTTGATGATCAGCTCGAGGGTCTCGCGGGTGGCTTCCGGGGAGGCTACGATGACCTCACGCAGCAGGGTCGCGATTTCAAGGACACCCTCAGTACCCACGAAGGCCCGCAGGATCGCGGTAAACACGTCGTGCTCCTCCTGCAGCCGGGGCAGGTACACGATATCGTCGAAAAGTAGTTCCTCGGCCCGCCGCGGCGTGATGGTGGAGGTGCCGGCATCGGGGCGGTGCACGATCACGCGGCGCAGTGCCGCTATTTCAGAATTTACTTGGATGGGCATACCCGCGAAGGTAACCGTCATCCGGGGCCGCGGCCCCGATAGCTATCGGGGGTGCAGCCTAAATCGAAAAAAAACCTAAAAATCTGCGCACCATCCCACCAAGTGCCGGAAATTAGCCGTTAGCGACCTAGGATTTAGTAGCTACCGACCGTACGTACATGAAAGGATTACTCACCGCCACCTTCCTCGTCTTGTCCCTGTTTGCCCTGGCCGAGCCCGTGGGCTTCGGCTGGACGGCCGAAGAAAACTCCGAGCAGGAGGCCTACATCGAGCGCTACAAAACCATCGCCATGCAGGAGATGGAGCGCGCCGGGATCCCCGCCAGCATCAAACTGGCCCAGGGCATCCTGGAGAGCAATTCCGGTCAGAGCTACCTGGCCCGCACGGCCAAAAACCACTTCGGCATCAAGTGCGGCACGAACTGGAACGGCGACAAGGTATACCGCGAGGATGACGACTACGACGACCGCGGTCGGCTCACCAAGAGTTGCTTTCGGCAGTACCGCAATGCGGACGCCAGCTACGTAGCCCACTCCGAATTCCTGCGCGACCCCCGCAAGAGTTTCCGCTACGGATTTCTCTTCCGGCTGGAACCGACGGACTACAAGGCCTGGGCCCGCGGCCTGCGCAAGTCGGGCTACGCCACTAACCCCCGCTACCCCGAGCTACTGATCACCCTCATCGAGCGCCACAAGCTCTACCAGTACGACGTACCCGGGGCCACCACGCCGGTCAACATCGAGGTGCCGGTAGAGGAGGCCATCACGGGCATCTTACAGCAGAACGACGTAAGCTACTTCATTAGCGAAGCTCCCCTTACGGTGCAGCAGATCGCCCAGCAGGTCGATTTGAGCGTACGCCGGCTGCTTGACTACAACGAAGCACTCGTCTCCGGCAGCCAGCTCGTCGACGGTAGGGAGCGCATCTACCTACAGAAGAAGCGGCGTAGCTACCGTGGGGGGGAGCGCTACCACACCGTGGCCGCCGGGGAAACCCTCTACGACATCGCCCAGCGCTACGGGCTACGCCTGCGCAACCTCGCCCGCCGCAACCGACTGGGCGAGCAGGCCGATCCGGCGACGGGTGAGCAGATCAAACTGCGGGGCAGTCGGATACGTACCGCGCCGCGACTGGAGTCGACCGCTACGGTCCGCCCCCCCACCATTGAGGTGGCACCTGCGGCCCCGGTGGATCGTCCCACAACTGCTACTCCGCCAGCGGGAGAGGATGACGGTGGCTTTCTGGACATGGGAGCGCCCATCTCGCCCAACACCCCGGTACCGGAGCCCGCTCCCCGCCCCGTTCCGGCTCCCGGGGCAGGCTACCACGCGGTGCAGTCCGGGGATACGCTCTACGGCATCAGCCGAAAGTACGGGGTGAGCGTCGATGAGCTAAAACGACTGAATGCGCTGACCGGTAATACCATCTCGGTAGGTCAGCAGCTGCGCATCCGCTAACTTCGGGCCATGCGTGTGCTACTGTGGTTATGTTGTTTTATGCCCTTGCTAGTGAATGCACAGCTCGTGGACGAGGAGGGGGTGTACGGCGAGGACTGGGGGGGCTACTTCTACGGCCTGCGGGGCGGCTTGAGCCTGGGCAGCCAGGACTGGTCGAACATCGAAACGGAGCTGCGCCTAGGTTTTCACGGCGACGTGTTTTACGAGACACTGTCCCCCAATTCCCCCTTCAGCTTTTGGGCGCAGCTGGGCTACCACCAGCGGGGCAGCCGGATCAGTCGGCGGCGGGTACTGACCTTTCAGGGTAATCAGGTGCGGCTGCCGGCCGACGGCTTCGTGTTCAATAATATTTCGTTCGCGCTGGGGGGAAAGCAGGTGGTGAAGTTTCTGGGGTTGGCTGACCTGTACTACCTGCTCGGGCTGCGCGCCGAGTACAACGTGAGTACGAACCTGGGCGAGTACGACCGCCTCAGCGGAACCCAGGGCATCGCCTTTCGGCAAAACTACCCGGTGGATAGCTACGAGTTCATCAACCGCTTCGTGTACGGGGTGTCGGCCGGGGGCGGAATCAATATGCCCCTCAGCGATAAGGTGGGTGGATTCGTGGAGTTGGTGATCCAGCCCGACCTGAACTTTCAGTACAATCAGGGAGCCATTAACAACGTGATCAATCCCACGGGGCCGGGCAATACGACCATCGGCGAGCGGGCCATCCGCAACGTGACGATTGAGGTCTCCGTGGGTTTGCGACTGCTGCGCAAGTGGACCTACGTGGACTGATGGCGGCAGCGAGTGAATGGTTACGGGGGCTTACGAGTCTGTTCTTTCCGAATGTGTGCCTGAACTGTCAGGTCGCCACCGCCCGCTCGACCGACCTACTCTGCGTCGGCTGCGAGGCGCGACTCCCCCTAAGGGATAGCTGGCGGCAACTGGAAAACGACGTGACGGACCGCCTGGCCGGTCGGCTACCCCTTCAGTACGGAGCCGCGGCCTACACCTTCCGGGAGGGTACGGTCTGCCAGCAGCTCATCCACGCCCTGAAGTACCACCACCGGCCGGACGTAGGCCGGCAGCTGGGGCGCCACTTCGGTGAGGTACTGCGGCAGGTACCGGCGCTGGGGGATGTGACCGGACTGGTACCGGTACCGATCCACCGGCGGCGGCGGCACGCGCGCGGGTACAACCAGGCGGAGGCGATTGCGGAGGGGCTGGGGGAGGTGCTCGCCAAGCCGGTTCACGCCGGTGCCCTACGGCGGCGCTCCTTTCGGGGTTCCCAGACCCGGCGCGGTAAGCTCGGGCGGCTGGAGAACGTGCAGGACTCCTTTGCCGTGGGGCGGGGGGACCACCGGGGCGGTCACCTGGTGCTAGTCGACGACGTACTGACGACCGGAGCGACGGTGGACTTTTGCGGCAACGTGCTGTTGGAGCACCACCCGGGCGTGCGGATCAGTGTGCTGGTGCTGGCGGTGGCCGAACGCTAGCCAGATCGAGGTCGGCTACGGGGATTTACATACCTTTGCGCATGGAACACAACCAAAGCACCCCCGACCGTTTCGCTACTCAGGGACTGACCTTCGATGATGTCCTGCTGCTGCCCGCCTACTCCGAGGTACTGCCGCGCGAGGTTGACCTTTCCAGCCAGCTTACCCGGGGCTTGCGCCTCAATGCACCCATCGTTTCCGCCGCCATGGATACCGTCACCGACGGGCGGCTCGCCATTGCCATTGCCCGGCAGGGAGGCATTGGGATTGTGCATAAAAATATGACCATCGCCCAGCAGGCCGAGCAGGTGCGCATGGTGAAGCGCTCGGAGTCGGGCATGATCGTCGATCCGGTCACGCTGAAGCACGATGCTACCGTCGCCGATGCCAAAACCCTAATGGCCAGGCACCACATCGGGGGTATCCCGATCGTGAATGACTCCTTCTCGCTTGTGGGTATTCTGACGAACCGCGATTTACGCTTCGAGTCCGCCTCCGCCCGCCCCATCAGCGAGGTGATGACGACCGAAAACCTAGTCACCGCCCCGGTAGGTACGAATCTGGAGCAGGCTAAGGAGATCCTCCAGGGCTACAAGATCGAGAAGCTACCGGTGGTGGACGGGGCCGGTATGCTCGTGGGCCTGATCACCTATAAGGATATCCTCAAGGTACAGGATTACCCCGATGCCTGTAAGGACAGTTTCGGCCGCCTGGTCGTCGGTGGGGCCATTGGGGTCACGGCCGACATGCTCGAACGGGTGCAGGCGCTGGTCGACGTGGGGGTGGACGTAATTACCATCGACACCGCCCACGGTCACAGCCGCGGGGTGCTCGACGCGGTGCGGCGTACGAAGGAGGCCTTTTCGGATCTACAGGTCATCGGTGGTAACGTTGCTACGGGCGCTGCCGCGCTGGCACTGGTTGAGGCCGGTGCCGATGGGGTGAAGGTGGGGGTGGGGCCGGGCTCAATCTGTACCACGCGGATCGTGGCGGGGGTCGGCGTGCCACAACTGACAGCCATTTCCAATGCCGCTTACGCCCTACGGGGCACGGGGGTACCGGTCATTGGAGACGGGGGCATCCGCTACTCCGGCGATATCGTCAAGGCACTGGCCGCCGGCGCCTCCACTATTATGGCCGGTAGCCTCTTTGCAGGGGTGGATGAGAGTCCGGGCGAGACCATCCTCTACGACGGCCGCAAGTTCAAGGTGTACCGGGGCATGGGTAGTTTAGGGGCCATGAATAAGGGCAGTAAGGACCGTTACTTTCAGGACGTGGAGGACGACGTGAAAAAGCTCGTCCCCGAAGGCATTGAGGGCCGCATTCCCTACAAGGGGAGTCTGGCCGAGGTCGTAAATCAGTACCTGGGGGGCCTGCGGGCCGGGATGGGCTACTGCGGTGCTCCGACCATCGAGGCGCTGATGAAAGCGGAGTTCGTGCGGATCACCGGGGCGGGTATGACGGAGAGCCATCCGCATAATATCACGATTACTAAGGAAGCACCGAATTACAGTCGGCGCTAACTGTAGCGACGGCTAAACCCGTCGCTACCTGGTGCGCCTGCTCAGTACCGCGTCCGTAAGTGCACGTGCATACTGTTCCAGGTCAATATCCAGTACCTCTCGGTTTACTCTCATGACCCGCTCACGAGTATTCACAGGCAGACCGCCATACCCATGCAGTGCCCCCAGAATAGCCCCCGTCACCGCAGCTACGGTATCGTTGTCACGCCCGTAGTTGGTCACGAACTCCATGGCGGGCTGAAACTGGTAGTTAGAGAACAGGAGCGCGGTCAGGTTGATGAGGTGCACCTCACCGGCGTGAAAGGGGACGTCCTGACGCGCCTCGGCCAGCAGTTCGTAAGCACGCTGCGTCTGGGCGAAGGTGAGGGTGTCATAGACGTAGGCGGGGGGTAGCTCGAGGTGCATAGCACGAGCGTCCTCTAGCGTCACCCGTCGGGCGGAGCGAACGATAGCACGGGCCTGTTTAAATTGCTGGTAGGCTACTCGGCCCAACAGTCGCGACCGAAAGAAGCCCTCGGGGTCGACCTCGCGCATTACGCGCAGGAAGTCACCAGGACCGGCCTGGGGCAGGAAAGCTACCGCCGTGAGAGCCGCCGTGAGCCCCGAGATGTCGCGGGCATAACCCAGGTCGAAGAGGCCGATCGTGTAGGCGGCGGAATACGCCTTCTCCGGCCGGCCCGGAAAGGCGGCACCCACGACCGGGGCGTACAGCATACCGGCACAGGATACCTCACCCCCGTAGAAGCGGGAAAGTGCGTTGCGGTAGCCATCGAGGTCGCCGTCGGCATAGGCGCGGGTGACGCGGGCCCACTCCTGCAGCCAGGTGACGCGGCGCATGGCATCCTCCAGGGGCTCGGGATCGAACCCGCTGGTCTGCCGAAGCTCATCTACGCTAGTGGCGTACCGAGCGTTGAGGAACTCGCTGAAGCGGGTGGCGTCGAGCACTAGCGGATGATTACGTCCCCGGTAGTCGTGCTCCGCAACGGCAAAATCGACCAGTAGCGCCTTCCAGCGCGTATCGTCGGTACCGGCACCGGGGGGCAAGTTGTAGTTCCAGGGGCCCTCGGGGCTAGGCTCGCGCAGCACGAGCGCTAGGCTGTCGACGTGCCCGTACTCATCGCCGATGGCCGCACGCGTCCACATCTCGGTGGGTGCCCCCATGGCATCGCCGATGGCCGAGCCGACCAGACTGCCCAGTATTTTGTCGTAAAGCATACTATCCGTCAGCTGCTCCTCCTGGTAGTCAGTCTCGCGGTAGTCGGCGATGGGTTCGGTGGGGGGGGATGACAGTGGGATGGGCGGATCGGCAGTGCAGGAGACGGCAACCAGCAATAGCACCATCGCTGCCAGCCAGTCACCCGCCGGGGACAGGAAACGAGTCATGTACCCCTAAAGGTAAGTCTACGGCAGCGACCCCAAACAAAAAAGGCCCGCCGGAAAACCGGCGGACCACTTACATACACTCACCTTATCTTATTCGCTTAAGTCGTGTGCTTCCATAACCCAGGGTACCGCCATGTGTTTAAAATTAGGCTATTTTTTTGCAATTGTGAATTTTATGACCAACTAGGTGTGTGCTTTCGGGTGCTCTGCCTCCAACATTTGCGTACCTTCGTGGGCTAATCTTCCTCCCATGTACCGACTACTTTTAGTACTGCTTTCGCTGCCCTGCCTACTCAGTCTGGGGTGTGGAAATAACGAAGACGACTGCCTCAGCAGCGACATGACGCTCGAGGAGTACCGTACCGCAAACAATATTCAGGCCACGGAGGGTGATCGGGGTCTGTACTACGTGATCCAGGAACCCGGCGATTCGCTGCGCCCTAGACTTACGAGTGATGTGGTGGTAAACTACCGGGGCTATACCACCGAAGACGAAACCTTCGATGAGACGACCGGTAGCCCCCGTACCTTCCGCCTCAGCAACCTCATCGTGGGCTGGCAGGAGGGCATACCCCTAATTGGTAAGGGCGGCAGAATCCAACTTTTCGTCCCCTCCGCCCTCGCCTACGGACCCAGCCAGGTGGGTAACATCTGCTCCAATACCGACCTAATCTTCGACATCGAGCTCGTCGGCTTTAATGACCAGTGAGGCCGGCACCCGTTAAGCAGCTCGTCCACCACGAGGTCGAACGGAGTAACCGCCTCTACCCCATCACGTTGGTTTGCCCCGACTGGCGCGACCCCCGCAACGTGGGTTCGGTCTTTCGTTTAGCGGATGCCGCCGGACTAGAAAAGATCGTGCTCGGCGGTACCACCCCACGCCCCCCCCACCCCAAGATCGCCCGCACGGCCCGTTCGACGGTAAGGGCTGTCCCCTACGCGTCCGTCACCGATACCCTGGCCTACCTACGGCAGGAGCGACAGACCGGAAGATTAATCCTCGGACTCGAACTTACCGCGACCAGTGAATCCCTCTTCACGTACCGCCTACCTACCGACCGCGACCTCATCCTGGTGGCGGGTACGGAGGTTGGGGGAATCAGCGAAGCGGTGCTTGCCGAGTGCGAGGCTACGGTGCACCTACCCATGCACGGACAGAACACCTCCATGAACGTAGCCACGGCGCTGAGTGCGGCGGTCTACCTACTGCTTATGCAGTTGCAGTAGGGCCAGCACGTCGGGGTCATGCTCCAGTTCGGGGTGCCAGTTGAAGAGTTGCTCCCGCTCCTCGTAGTATTCCCCGAGGGCTTCGTTGAGCAGCACCAGCGCCTCCTTGCGGCGGTTACAGAGCATTAGAATAGCGACCGTACCAAAGGCCAGGGCGTCATCCGTGTACTGCTCGGCTGCATCCTCCAGCATCTTGATCGCGTCGAGCTCGCGGCCGTTCTCGACCAGGAACAGGGCGTAGGACACGTAGGCATCGCTGAACTCTTCCTCCATCTCGATGGCCTTCAGGAAGGCCTGCTCGGCCTCGAGGGGGGCGTTGGTGGCCGAGCTACACAGTGCGAGACCGAGCCAGCAGTCGGCCGTATGGTTCGGCAGCTCTACGGCGCGCCCGTAGTTATAGGCCGCTACGCCCCACTTCTCCTGGGCTACGCAGCACTCGGCGATGTACTGGTAAATGTCGTACATCTCCGGATCGAGCTCCAGGGCCCGGAAATACGATTTTTTGGCACTGGCGTAGTCTTCCAGTAACTGGTGGCTGCGGCCGATACGCATGCAGGTCTCGTAGCTCTCCTCGGCGTCATCCGACTCGAAGTAGGCGGTATATCCCCGCAGGGCCTGCTCGTACATTTCCAAGTCGAAGAGCTTGTCGGCGAACTCGAGGTCATAGCCGCTGCGGTCGGCGTTCAGGGAGCGGGCGTTAGCGAAGGCATCGAGGGCGGCCAGGTCGTCGCCGCCGTCGTCGTACCACATACCCAGGTAGTACCAGCTCAGGTCGTTGAAGGGGTCGCGGTCGGCCTGCCGCTGTAGCATACGGCCGATGTCCTTACGGAAGGCGTCGAGCTCGGGGGCGTTGAGCAGTTCGTCGTAGGCGGGCTCCTGGTAGGGATCGAGTCGGATGGCCTCGGCCAGGGCTTCGAAGCTTTCGCGGAAGCGGTTTTCCTGCATGCAGAGCAGTCCGTCGAAGAAGGCCAGTAGGCTCAGCTTTTCGTCCTCGTCGACTAGGTTATACAGCTGGTCGAGGGCGGCGCGGGCCTCCTCCTGGTGCTCGAAGTGCACGAAGACCTCCAGGCGCAGCATCATCACCTCCTCATCGTTGGGGGCGTAGATGTTGAGCTGTTCGAGGGTGGCCAGGGCGTCTTCTTCCTGCAGGTTGATCTTGTGGATGAGGGCCTTCCACTTGTAAAAGTCGGGGGTGTAGGTGTGCTGGCTGATGGCCAGGTCGGCTACCTCGAGGGTCTGGTCGTAGTCGTGCTGACCGAAGTAGTGGATGAGTAGTTCCTCAAATTCCTCCTCCGCTAAAAAGAGCGGGCGTTTTTTCTGGTGGGCGGATTCGTAGCGGGCCACGAGGGCCATCAGCGCTGTTTCACGCTGGTCGTTACTTTTTCTGTTCATACCGAGTAGCGCCCCCGGCATAGCCTCCTGGGCCATTGGCTGGGGATCGTGGCTAAAATACGAATTCGGGGGCAGAAAGTTGCGCAGTACTTTTACCCCCCTAGCAAATACCAGGCCCCTGCCGGCCACGTTAACACCTTCCGCTACCAAACCGACACGATGAACTGCCCGCGAGCTACCCTGACCGCCTCCCTTATCCTCCTCAGCTGCTGGCTCCCGGCCCAGGAACTTTACAACGTACGGGTGGGCACGTTTCAGGACGCCGACGCCGCTGACTTTGCCGATCTGCGCGAACTCGGCTTCATCTACGGCCTGGCCCGGGAGGCTCCCCTGGTGGAGGTCTACGTTGGCAACTACTCCACGCAGGAGAAGGCCACCCAGGTCAGCGAGCAGCTCCAAACCAGGGGCTACCGCAACGCCGCCCCCTTCGCCCTGCCCACCACCGGCGATGCGTCAAGTACCTACGTTCAAATTGCTCTCCGCCGCGGCCGCGACCGCGAGCTAGACTGGCCGGCCCTGGAACGCGCCGGCAAGCTTTACGTCGACGCTACGGATGGCGCGGTGAAGGTGGTGACCGGTCCCTACGCCTCCCCGGAGGATGCCACCCAGGCGCTGAGCGACATCCGCGGCCTGGGCTACGCCGATGCCTTCATCAAGAAGCTGAACCCGCAAAGCCTGATCCCGGTCGGCGTATTTGAAACGGGCATCAAAAAGCCACTTATCCCGCTCGAATTACGGCAACCCCCCGTAGATAGTGAGGGGGTCGCTCCCGCACCGGCGCCCCGCGCAACGGACACTGTACCCGCGGCCCCGCCCACTGCCCCCGATTCCGCCCCGCTCGGCGAGGAGGCCGTTGCCGCCGCCGCCGAACCGCCCGCCACCGTGCCCGTACCGCAGCCCCTACGCGTGGACCGGCCCGGACTGCCCGACATCGATATGCGCACCAAGCGGCACAGCGCCGCCGAGCTGCAGCGGGTGCTTAAGGAAAAAGGCTATTACGACGGTGCCATCGACGGACTCTACGGCCCCGGCACCACCGCCGCCTACGAGCAGGCCTGGGCCCAACTCGCTCCTCTGCGCAAGTACCGCATCCTGGCCGCCGCCGAGGGAGACGGTGCCGCCCCCGGTAACGCCCCCGCCAGCTGGCCCGAGGTGACCGTAGCCCTGGCCATTGCCGACGACCTGGCCGCCGGACTCGACAATGCCCAGGCCGCCCAGAAACTTCAGGAAGCGCGCGGTGCCCTACTCAACGCCACCGCGCCCCTACCCACCCCGGACGCCGCCCGCGCCCGAAACTGGGAGACTACAGTGTGGCAAAACCTGGACGAATGGGCCACCGAAGACCCCCTGCACGCCCAGCTACTCACCGCCCTACGCGTGGCCTACTACCAGTCGCAAGTGCGGCTAGAAGCCATGTACCAGCAGCGGGGCATGGACGCGATCGCGGCGCGGGATCTGGCTACGGCGAGTCTACAAAATATGCTCTCCGCTCAGCTCGACCGCTTCCTCTAACTACTCTTCCTCCATGGCCCGCTGGCGGCCGTCGTACTGCTCGCGCTGCTCGATGATGAGTCCGTAGAGCAGGTCCTTCAGCTCGGTGATACCCTCGCCGGTGATGCTGGATACGTAAAGGGCGGGTTGTCCCTTAGGAACCTCGTGGGCACGTAGGGCCTTGAGCTCCTCATCAACCATATCGGCACGGGTAAGGGCTAGGACGCGGGGCTTATCCAGTAGCTCGGGATTATACTGCTCGAGCTCGTGGAGCAGCGTCTGGTACTGTCCGCGGAGGTCATCGGCATCGGCCGGGATACAGAATAACAGGGTGGCATTGCGCTCGATGTGGCGCAGGAAGCGGTGGCCGAGCCCCTTACCCAGGTGGGCGTCCTCAATGATGCCGGGGATGTCGGCCATGGCAAACGAGCGGCCGTCACGGTACTGCACCATACCGATGTTGGGTACGATGGTGGTGAACTCGTAGTTAGCGATCTCGGGTTTGGCGGCGGTGAGTACGGACAGAAGGGTAGATTTACCTACGTTCGGCAGGCCCACCAGACCGACATCGGCCAGCACCTTGAGCTCCAGGATGTACCAGCCTTCGATGCCGTCCTCGCCGGGTTGGGCGTAGTCGGGGCTCTGGTTGGTGCTGGACTTAAAGTGGGAGTTGCCGAGTCCGCCGCGGCCGCCCTCGACCAGGATGCGCTCCTCGCCGTGGTCGGTAATCTCGAAGAGTGTTTCGTCGGTCTCGGCGTCGCGGGCGATGGTGCCCAGCGGAACATCCAGAATGACATCGGCCCCCGTGGCTCCGGACTTATTGTTCTCGCCGCCACGCTGTCCGGGCTCGGCGCGGATGTGCTTTTTGTACTTGAACTGCAGCAGCGTCCACAGGTTGCGGTTGCCGCGTAGGATGATGTGGCCGCCCCGACCGCCATCGCCGCCGTCGGGCCCGCCCTTCGGAATGCCCTTAGCCCGGTAAAAGTGTTTGGAGCCCGCCCCGCCGCTGCCGGAGGTCAGGTTGATCTTTACGTAATCGACGAAGTTTGCGCGTGCCATGCCCCCCTGCTGTGGTTAGTCCTGTGCTGCCGGACCTACGATATCGGCGATTGCCTGGGCCACCTTACTGGGCGACTGGGCACCGTTGACGCGGTGGGCCAGGCCCAGCCGATCGTAAAAGTCGAACACCGGCGCGGTATAGTTAATGAAGTTCTCGTAACGGGTGCGGATCACGTCCTCCTTGGCGTCATCGGCCCGCCCGCTGGTGGCCGCCCGGCCCAGGATGCGCTGCACGATGGTATCGACGTCAACGTCCAGCAGAATGAGGGCGTTGATACTAGCCTGTTTTTCCTCCATCATATCGTTGAGCTCCGCGGCTTGGGGGTCGGTACGGGGGAAGCCGTCGAAGATGATGCCGGCCACGTCAGGGTGCTGCTCCACGCGCTTGCGCAGCATGGCGATGGTGACCTCGTCGGGTACCAGGTCGCCCCGATCCATATACTTGCGGGCCTCCTGCCCCAGGGGGGTATCGCGACTCAGCTCCTCGCGGAACATATCGCCGGTACTGATGTGTAAAAAACCGTGCTGCTTGACGAGGTAGTCGGCCTGGGTGCCCTTTCCCGATCCCGGTGGGCCGAAGAGGATCAAATTATACATACGCGTGCGGGGTGAGTGGGCGGCAAATATAGGTTTTAGAGGGCGGTTCGGGGGCTACAGTCCTTTAAGGAGGGCACGCAGATTAGCATAGATAGGCCCATCGTCGCTCAGCACTTCGCTTACCCCACGCCACTGGGCCATCACGATGCCCTCGCTGGCCTCGGGGGTCAGCTCCTGCTGCTCGGTGGTCATGGCAAACCAGTAGGTCGGCTTCAGGATGCGGGTATCCTTGCTACTGCGGTAGGTGTGGTAGGTGGTGGGCAGGGCCGGTCCGAGCTCGAGCTGCTCCACGCCGGTCTCCTCCTCGACCTCCCGCAGGGCGGCGGTGGCGGGCGCCTCCCCGTCGTCAAGTTTGCCCTTGGGCAGGTCCCAGTAGTCGCGCCGAAAGATGAAGAGTTGCTTGCCGTTCCTGACGTTGGTCACCACGCCGCCGGCGGCCTCCACCCACTTGTAATGGCTGCGGAAATCGTGCCAGAGCACCTCTACGTCGGGGCTCAAGAGCTCTACGGAAGTCACCTTCGGGCTGCCCTTTTCCAGGGTGTCGGCGTAGTTGAGCAGGCTCTTGCGTTTGCCGCTGTAGCGGGCGATCAGGTGGGTAGCGGGGGCCCGGCCGTCGTGCATTGCCGGGCCACTTTCGGAGCGCAGCAGCAGCGGTCGGTCGTTGATATAGATTACGTACATTGGCGCGAAAAATACGACCCTATGGACACTTCCCGCCACGTTGCGCGCCGCCTACTTGAGGTCGGGGCGGTGAAGTTGCAACCCCAGGAACCTTTCACCTGGGCCAGCGGACTGCGCTCTCCGATCTACTGCGACAACCGGGTGCTGCTCTCCTATCCGGCCATCCGCACGGAAATCATCCAGGCACTGGGCGGGGTCGCCGGTGCCATACAGGGGGTGGACGGGGTAGCCGGCGTAGCGACTGCCGGAATACCCCATGGGGCCCTACTCGCCGATCGCCTACAGCTTCCGTTCATTTATATCCGCAGCTCGGCCAAGGAGCACGGCCGCCGCAACCGGATCGAGGGCCGCATCACCCCCGGCCACCGCTACCTGGTCGTAGAAGATTTGATTTCCACGGGGGGCAGTAGCCTCCAGGCCGTAGAGGCCCTGCGGGCTGCCGGGGGGGAGGCCGCGGCTACCGTAGCGATATTTACTTACGGCTTTCCCGCCGCGGAGCGTGCTTTCGAGCGTGCTGGCGTCCCCCTACATACGCTGAGCAACTATACTGTTTTACTGGAGGAGGCAGAGGCTCGCGGCAGTATTTCGGCCGCCGATGTCGCCGCCCTGGGCGATTGGCGGCAGGACCCCCGCGCCTGGAGTGAGAACTTTTCGGCATAAGCTGCGCTCCTTTGTATAAGTTTTTGCGTTTTTTGCTTCGACGCTTTTTTGGACAAACCACTACACCCCAATGACCGTATTGAACGAGCAGGCCGAGGCCTTTCTGCACCGCTATCTAAACAATGCATCCCCCACCGGCTTCGAGTCCGCCGGTCAGCAACTCTGGCTCGACTACCTCCGCCCCTACGTGGATGAGGTGGCCATAGACACCTACGGTACCGCCTACGGCATCATCAATCCCGGCCGGAACTACCGCGTGGTCATCGAGGGCCACGCCGACGAGATCAGTTGGTTCGTGCACTACATCACCGACGCCGGTCACCTGTACGTGATCCGCAACGGGGGCAGCGACCACACCATTGCCCCCTCTAAACGCGTCGACATTCACGGCGACAAGGGGATCGTGCGCGGGGTCTTCGGCTGGCCGGCCATTCACACCCGGCGCGGCGAGGACGCTAAGCTGCAGCCTAAGCTGGAAAACATCTTCATCGACGTCGGAGCAAAGGATAAGGAGGAGGTTCTTGAGATGGGTATCCACGTCGGCAGTGTCATTACCTACCCCGACGAGCTGGAGGTGATGAACGACCGCTACTACTGCGGCCGCGCCCTCGACAACCGTATGGGGGGCTTCTGCATCGCACAGGTGGCCCGTCTGCTCCAGGAGCGTAGTATCGAACTGCCCTTCTCGCTCTACGTCGTCAACTCGGTGCAGGAAGAGGTCGGCCTACGCGGTGCCCAAATGATCACGGACCGCATCAAGCCGCAGGTGGCCATCGTGACCGACGTGACCCACGACACTACCACCCCCATGCTCGACAAGAAGAAGGTGGGCGACGTGAAGGCCGGTAATGGACCCAGCGTGACCTACGCGCCGGCGGTGCACAATAAGCTCCTGGGCCTCATCCTCGAGGTGGCCGCCGAGCGGGACATTGCCATCCAGCGCGAGGCCAGTAGCCGGGCTACGGGTACGGATACCGACGCCTTCGCCTACTCTAACGGGGGGGTGGCCTCGGCGCTGATCAGTCTGCCGCTGAAGTACATGCACACAACGGTGGAGATGGCGGCGAAGAGTGATGTGGAGGGGGTGATTGAGCTCATCCTGGCGAGCCTTACGAAGATTGAGAATGGGATGAGTTTTACCTACTTTGAGGTGTAGCTACCTTAACGGCCATGCGCCATCCGTTACTAAATTGGCTCTTCTACGGGCATGTGTGGATCGCGCTGGCGGCCCTGGCGCTGAGCTGGCAGAGTACCTACCTAGTAACTGGTGACTACAGGCTCTGCCCCTGTCACTACTTCGTATTTTTCGCTACGCTAGGGGTATACACTACCCACCGTGCGCTGAGCTTTCGTCGGGCCCAGGGCCACCCTACGGGGCGGCGGTACGAATTGGTGCGTCGGCGGCCGGTAGCCTCAGCGTTGGTAGCCGTGGTCAGTCTGACCGTCGCGCTGGCACTAGCCACCCAATTTGCGGTAGCTGCCTTCTGGCCGGTGGTGTTTGCCCTACCGTTTACCGCTTTCTACCTCATTCCCCTTTTCCCGGGGGGGCCACGGCTGCGTGACCTACCCTACCTAAAGGTGGTGTGGGTGGCGCTGGCCTGGACGCTGATGACGGACACCTTCGTAGTAGGGGCGGCGGGGGGGTGGCATACCGAGACCCTGCTACGTTTTACCCTCATTCTGGCCGTGGCCCTACTTTTCGACACCCGTGACGTGGTGCTGGACCGGCGGCAGGGGGTGCGGACGCTAGCGGCGGAGCGGCCGGTGCTGACGCGGCAGCTCGCTGTAGTGCTACTTACGCTCTGCGGACTGGTAGGTCTGCTCGTGTATCCCTCAGCGCAGAGTGGTCCGTTGCTGGTTGCCTATGGAGTGGGTGCGGTAATTGGATCCATTACGCGAGCCGGTTGGGGAGAGGACTACTACGCGGTATACGTCAATGGCATACTCCTGCTGCCGCCACTCAGTCTTTTACTCTGATCCCCGTACCGCGATCAATGCTGCCCCGAATGCACTGGCCTGTGGGGTATGCGCCACTTCTACGCGCCGGCCCGACCGCTCGGCCAACAGGTCTACCCAACCCACCGAACGGGTGAAGCCGCCGCTGGCGTAGATGATCTCCGAGGGGCAGGTAGCTGCTTCCAACTGGCGCAGAATCTCGATCACATTGTCGGTCACGCCGAGCAGCACCGCACGGGCTAGATCTACCGGTTTATGGTGTCCGCGCAAATGCTGAAAGCTCGCCGTGGCCAGGGCATCCCAGATCGGGGCCCGCTCCCCGTAGAGGTATGGGGTGAAACGCAGATCGGTATCGGGTGCGGCTACGGCCGCCTCGATCATCGCGCCAATCGAAGGAAAATGTCCCCGCAGTAGTTCGTAGGTCCACTCCAGCACCTTACCGCCATTGTTGGTTGCCCCCCCCAGCACGGCGTAGTCATCAAAGAGGAGATAGTTAAATAACTGGTGCTCCGTATCCCCCTGTAGTCCCCGGTGGGTGGCCCGCACCGCACCGCTGGTACCGATGGTGAGCGAAACCTTGCCGGGCTCCAGTAGTCCGCTGCCCAGATTAGCAAGACAACCATCGGAGCCCCCGATGAAAAGAGCCACCTCCCCTACCCCGAGCCGCTCGGCTACCTCAGCGCGCCAACTGAGCCGGGTAATAGCCGGTACTACGCGGGGTAGCTGTAGGGCAAGTGGCTGGTCGCCACCCGCCAGGCATAGAGCATTTTGATCCCAGTCACGGCTGGCCAGATTGAGTAGTCCCGTGGCGCTGGCAAGTTGCTCGTCCAGCAGCCGTCCAGCCGTGGTCCAGCGGTCGACGAGGTACGACTTTAGGTCCGCAAGGTAGGTAGCCGCCGCCAGTCGTTCGGGGTGTGCCCGGGCTAGCCACCGCAGCTTGACTAGGGGCGACATGGGGTGGACGGGGGTACCGGTACGTCGCAGCAGATCGCGCCGGGTCGCTTCGTCGAAATCATTCATCACCGCCTGCGCGCGTACGTCGGCCCAGGTAAGAATTGGTCCCAGGGCCTGGCCCTTCGCGTCGAGTAGGAGTACCCCGTGCATGGGGCAACTGATGCTCATGCCGCGGGGCGGCGCGGGTAGGGCAGCTACCAGCTCCAAGATGAGCCGTTCGGCTACGGTCACGATTTCGTCCACATGCTGTACGGCCGCTCCTGGCTCCGGGTGGTGCAGGGGGTAGGCGCCGCTACGTTCCTTCACCAAAGTGCCATCATAAGTAAATGCGCCAATCTTGGCGGAGGTGGTGCCGAGATCGAGGCCGAGGTAGAGGGGGGCTGGGGGCATAGGGGGTAAGGTACGGTGGGCGGGGCGCAAGGACCTCGAAGCGTCCCTGGGAGCATAGCGACTTGGGACCTTTGAGCGTCCGGTTGAGGTCCCAGTCAACTAAACCGACCCAAGCATGTCGTATTTTCGCACCATGAAGCCCCCCCACCCCCTCACGCTCCTGGCCCTTCTCCTAGTCTGCACCTGCGTACGCGCCCAAAAACCCATCACGGTGGCCGATATGCAGGCCTGGAAAGAGCTGCGCGGAGAAGCCCTGAGTGCCGACGGAAAATATGTCGTGTACCGCCTGGAACCAGACCTGGGCGACAGTCAGACCGTGCTCTACGATGTGGACAACGCCCGCCAGCAACACTTCCCCCGGCTGGAAGATGCCCAGTTTACCTACGACGGGCAGTACCTAGTAGGGATGCTCAAGCCCACGCGCGATACGGTGCTGCACTACAAGCGTTTAGAGGAAGCGAAAAAACTCAAAGAAATGGACACCCTGGTGGTGTACACCCTGGCCACGCAGCAGCAGCAACGGTATCCGGGTGTGTACGAGGTGAAGCTTAGCGAGCGCTCCGCCGACGTGTTTGCCTATACCACAGCCTCCCTCCTGCCCGATAGCTTGCGTAAGGACCTCGACGAGGAGGCCCGCCGACTGGTGGTACGCCGCTTCGCTAATCCCGATAGCTTCTACCTGGAGGGGGTAATGGACTTCCGCGTGGCCCGCGACCGTCCCATCGTGGTAGCTCAGCGGACGGCCAAGGACAGCACCTGGACCGACGGCGTACTGCGTATCGACCCCGCCGACCTGGAGTGGCAGAGCCTGAGCACCGGACCGGCTAACTACGCCGGGCTCACCGTGAGCTATGACGGCCAGCACGTCGCCTTCCTGAGTAGTGAGAAAGACGACGAGCACAAGCAGCCCCCCTTTCAACTCCACTACTGGTCAGCGGGTAGCGACTCGGCCTACATCGTGACCGGGCGCGACATGGCCTGGCTACCCCGCGGCTACCGGATCAGCGACGACCGGCGGCCGGAGTTTAGCGCCGATGGCAAGTACCTCTTCTTCGGTACTACGCCCCGGCGGCCGGAGCTCGACAGCACCGACCTGGCCAGCGAGGTTGCCGACGTAGAAGTGTGGACCACCGACGATCCCCTGCTCTACACCCAGCAGAACAATCAACTGGAGCAGGACCGCAAGTTCACCTACCTGGCCGTGTACCGCACCGGTGTCGACGAATTTGACCAGCTGGCTACTACGGACTACCCGGAAAGCAGCCGACCGGAAGAGGGCAAGGGCAATTATGTGATGCTGTACACCGACAGCCCCTACGCTAAGCAGACGATGTGGGAGGGCGGTCCGGCGGCGCGCGACATCGTGCTGGTCGATCTGCGCAGCGGTGAGCGTACCGACATGGTGCGGGGCGAACGGGGCTATTACGACTGGTCGCTGGAGGGCAACTACGTGAGTTGGTACAATCCGGGGGACTCGGTCTACCGCGCCTACAACGTAGCACGCAAAAGCTTGGCCACCCTCACCTCCCGCGACATCGGCACCTTCTACGATGAGCGCAACGATCAGCCCAACGACCCTTATCCCTACGGTGTGGCCGGCTGGACGGAGAACGACGAGTCTATGGTCGTCTATGACCGCTACGATCTCTGGCGCCTGGATCCCGATGGCACCGACACCCCCAAACGACTCACCAAGGGCCGCGAGCGGGGGGTGGAATACCGCTACCAGGACCTGGACCCCGAACGCAAGGCCCTTAAAGAGCCTATGGTGCTCACCACCCAGGTCGACAGTACCTACTACGGCGGCTTCGCCCTACTGGAGGATGGAGAGGTAAGCGAGCAGACTAGCGGCCCCTATGTCTACAACGATTTCCGCAAAGCCCGGCAGGCCGAGCGCTATTTCTACACCCGCGAGAGCTACACCGATTACCCTAACCTGCGACTAACCGACGCCCTCGACGGCGAGGCTACCGTGATCTCCGACGCCAATCCGCAGCAGGCTGACTTTAACTGGGGCACCGTAGAGGAATACCGCTGGATCGACCACGAGGGCCGCGAACTGCGCGGCATCCTGGTTAAGCCCGAAAACTTCGACTCCACCCGGCAGTACCCCCTGATCGTCAACTTCTACGAGCGCAGCAGCGAGGGCATCTTCCGCCACCGTACCCCCGTGCCCGGCCGCAGCTCCATCAACTACCCCCACTACGCCAGCCGCGGCTATGTGATCTTCAATCCCGACGTAGTGTACCGCGAGGGCTACCCCGGTGAGAGCGCCTACAACTGCGTGATGAGCGGCATCAGCAGCCTGCTCATGCACGGCTACATTGATAAGGACCGCATCGGACTACAGGGCCACAGCTGGGGTGGCTACCAGGCCGCGTACCTGGCTACGAAGACCGATCTGTTCGCCGCCATCGAATCCGGCGCACCGGTAGTCAATATGTTCTCCGCCTACGGCGGTATCCGCTGGGGCACGGGCCTGAGCCGGCAGTTCCAGTACGAGCGCACCCAGAGCCGCATCGGCGGTACCCCCTGGCAGTACCCCCTGCGCTACCTCGAAAACTCCCCCATCTTCACCACCGATAAGGTCAACACCCCCGTTCTAATCCTGCACAACGACGAAGACGGGGCCGTACCCTGGTACCAGGGCATCGAGTGGTTCACTGCCCTGCGCCGGCTGGGCAAACCCGCCTGGTTCCTAAATTACCGGGGTGAACCCCACTGGCCGGTTAAGGTACCTAACCGCGCTGATTTTCAGACGCGTATGGCCCAGTTCTTCGACCACTACTTACTGGGGCAGCCCATGCCGGTGTGGATGCAAAAGGGCGTAAGCCCACTCGAGCGCGGTATCGACCAGAACCTGGAGTTGACGGTAGAGTAAGCTAGACCAGCCAGCGTACCTCCTGCTGGGCAAATTGCCGGGTCGTGTCGCCAGTTCGTACAAGCAGACGACCGTTCGGCACTACCCCTTCCACCCTGGCTCGTAGCCGTTCACCGGTCGCAGTGACCGTGAAGTCCACCCACTCACCCCGCCGGTAGAGTCTCTCCTGGTAGGCCCCGTGTAGTTCGGAGTAGCGCCGGGTAGCCAGCAGTTCGTAACGCGCGCTAAGGGCATCGAAAAGGGTGGTTTGTACCGCAGCAAGGTCTTGTGTCTTCCCGAGGTGTTGCGACAGGGAGGTGGCGCTGCGGGCCAACGGCTCCGGAAAGTCTCGTTCATTCACGTTAAGCCCGATGCCCGCCACGGCCCACTGCACCTGCGTGCCCCGCAGTCCATTTTGCAGAAGAATGCCGGCAATTTTTTGCCGTCCGACGTACACATCGTTGGGCCACTTAAGGCATATCCGCTCCGTTGGTAGGTAGACCGCTACGGTATCCGCCACGGCCAGCGCGACGAACTGCATCAGGGCAAGCAGGTGATTGACTGTCAGTCGGTCAGGCCGTAGCAGCAGGCTAAGGGTCAAATTGGCACCCGGACTACTGTGCCAGTGGTTGGACCCCTGTCCGCGACCAGCTGACTGGGAGTACGTGGTGTACACGGCTCCGTGGGGCGGCGGCGCGCCGGTGCTAAGATCTTGGAGTAGGGCGAGGTTGGTGGAGGCTACGCGGCTGAACGCCCTGGCAACTTTAGGAACCAGCACTCTGTTTTGAATGTACATTTCCTAAGGGAATGGTTTTTGCTACCTTACAGTACCCAAAGCATCAGTTTGAATACATCCACAACGACTACGCGTAAGGCCCTGAGCCCGAATCTGGAACAGCGGCTGGACGTAATTCTGGATAGCATCCAGGACATCAAAGGTAAAAACATCGTGCGCCTCGATCTGCGCAAGCTCGACGACCGGCCGGCGGAGTTCTTCTTCATCTGCGAAGGGGAGTCGACCACCCAGGTCAGGGCCATTGCCGAAAACGTACACCGGCGCATGAAACACGAGCTCGGTGAGATTACCAAAAACCCCATCGGCAGCCGTCCGGCTAACTGGGTGTGCCTGGATTACTTCGACACCGTAGTGCACGTTTTCTACCCCGAGACCCGGGCCTTCTACCAGATTGAAGAGCTGTGGAGCGATGCCGATTCTACCGAATACGAGAGCGCCTAAGGGCCGCTCGTCCAAAATATGTGCGGCCCGCCAACGAAAAGCACTTCCGCACGTTAGCCATAAGATATGAGCACAAACAATAAGAATTCCAACCCCGAGGAAACCGGCGGTCCGAAATTCCAGAGCTACTGGATCTACGCGATCATGTCCGTAGTCCTGTTGGCCCTCGTGCTAACCAACTGGGGCACGGGAGCCTCCAGCGAGATCCAGCTCAATCGCCTCAATGACATGATCAAGGACAATGCCGTCCAGTCGATCAAGCTAGTCAACGGAGACCGCGCCGAGATCTACATCAAGGCGGACAAGAAGTCGCAGCCCGCCTACGAAGACGCCGCCCCCGAGGGCATGGGTGGCTCGCGCTACGATTATTACCTGGAAGTAGCCGACCCCGGCTCCTTCAACGACTTCATTAACAAGGCCTACGAGGAGCAGGGCGTGCCCTTTGCCGACCGCGTGCGCGTCGACGCCGAGCGCCGTACCGATTACCTCGGCAATGCCCTCCAGTGGCTACTACCCCTGGCCGTCATCGCCTTCATCTGGATCATCCTGATGCGCCGCCTCGGTAGCGGTGGCGGAGGCCCCGGTGGACAAATCTTCAACATCGGTAAATCCAAGGCCACCCTCTTCGATCAGAACAGTAAGGTGAACATCACCTTTGCCGACGTAGCCGGTCTGGATGAGGCCAAGGAGGAAGTGATGGAGGTTGTAGACTTTCTGAAAAACCCCAAGAAATACACCGCACTCGGTGGTAAGATTCCTAAGGGCGTACTGCTCGTAGGCCCTCCCGGTACCGGTAAGACGCTTCTAGCTAAGGCCGTGGCCGGTGAGGCCGGTGTACCCTTCTTTACCATGTCGGGTTCCGACTTCGTGGAGATGTTCGTCGGCGTAGGTGCCAGCCGCGTGCGTGACCTCTTCAAGCAGGCCCGGGAGAAAGCCCCCTGTATCATCTTCATCGACGAGATCGATGCCATCGGTCGGGCCCGCGGCCGCGCCAATATGCAGGGAGGTAACGACGAGCGGGAAAATACCCTCAACCAGCTGCTGGTCGAAATGGATGGCTTTAGCACCGACAAGGGCGTCATCCTTATGGCCGCCACCAACCGGCCGGACGTGCTGGACTCGGCGCTCCTACGCCCCGGCCGCTTCGACCGCCAGATCGGCATTGACCGGCCCGACCTGAAGGGGCGGGAGGCCATCTTCAAGGTCCACCTCAAGACGATCAAGACCAACAACACCGTCAACGCCGAAGTACTGGCCGAGATGACGCCTGGATTCGCCGGCGCCGAGATCGCCAACATCTGCAATGAGGCCGCTCTGATTGCCGCCCGCCGCAATCAGGACAGCATCGGTCTGGACGACTTCAATTACGCCCTCGATAAGGTCATCGGCGGACTGGAGAAGAAGAACAAGCTCATCTCGCCCGACGAGAAGAAGATCATCGCGTATCACGAGGCCGGTCACGCCATCTGCGGCTGGTTCCTGGAACACGCCATGCCGCTGGTCAAGGTGACTATCGTACCGCGTGGTGTTGCCGCACTGGGATATGCTCAGTACCTGCCCAAGGAGCAGTACATCACCCGCACCGAGCAAATGCTCGACATGATGTGCATGACCTTCGGGGGTCGCGCCGCCGAGGAAGTGGTGTTCAATAAGATCAGTACCGGAGCCCAGAACGACCTCGATAAGGTGACTAAGATGGCATACGATATGATCACGGTCTACGGTATGAATCCTGAGGTCGGTCAGGTCAGCTTCTACGGTATGAGCCGCGACGCCTACCAGCGCCCTTACTCCGACGAGACGGCCACCCTGATCGACGATCGGGTACGTGATCTGTTGCAGGGGCAGTACGATCGCGCCAAGCGGTTGTTGATTACTAAGCGCGATGCGGTCAATAAACTGGCCGAGGCCCTGCTCGAAAAAGAGGTACTCAGCCGCAAGGACCTGGAGACGCTGATCGGCCCCCGTCCGGCAGATGCCGAAGAAGGATATCAGGAATGGGCCGGCGTAGTAGATAATGCGCACGACTCCGATAATAACGGTCTGATTACCCCTTAGTGATCGGGCACGGCGTTTCCCGGCGAAGGCTCCACGAGTAAGCTTGTGGAGCCTTCGTCAGTTTGACCCACCGCTTACCGGTGATTATGCTATCTTCACGGGCCTAAGAACCTAGCGCTACACTTGCCTCTAGCTGATCCAGCACCCGCCGTTGACGCCCTGCTGCAGATGCACCAGGATGCCTTTGACCTCGTCAGTGAGGGGGTGCTATGGGTAGACGTCACCGGCCGGGTACAGTACGGCAACGAGAGTGCCGCTACCCTGCTCGGCTACTCCCGCAACGCCCTTCAGCGCGCTAGTTACTTCGAGATCAACCCCCACTTCAGCATGCTGGGGTGGAAGCGTTTCTGGAACCGCCTGCAGGAAAACCAGAGCGAGCGGTTGGATACCGAGTTCGTGAATGCCGATGGCAAACTATTCAGTATTCGGGGGCGGGCCGGCTTCGACATTTATAGCATCGATCCGGAATTATGCCTGGTCGTCTTTCAGGCCACGGAGGCCGGCAAGCGCGACGCCGACCTACTGGAGGTGGTGCAGCGCGACGGTAAGATCGGCGCCTGGGAGGTCAACCTTACCACCAATCAGGTCTACATCGCGCCCCTCATCCGCTGGTGGTTGGGCTTGGTAGCGGACCGCCCCTTCTACCCCGCCGGTGAGTTCGTAGCCCTGATGCAGGAGCGGGTATTACCCTCCGCTTATCCGGATCTACGTAGCACCTACAAGCAGCTCAGAGACACCATCAACCAGATCGAGGTGCAACTGCCCGTACGGACCACCGCGGCGGATAAGCAGACCGCTCCTACGGTGTACACCATTCGGGCGCAGTCGGTGGAGAATGAACTGGAAGTGTACAAGGTGTACGGTACCCTCACCCGGAGCGACGATGCCCCCACGGCCGCCATTTCAAACACCCAGGCCGGTGACGAGCTTTTCCGTACGGCGCTGGATCGGCAGTCGGATGCCGTCTTCGTCGTTGCCTACGCCGACCGCAGGATCACCTACGTCAACGACCAGGCTACGGAGCTGACGGGCTACTCCCGCAGCGAACTCATCGGTAGTCCAGCCTCCCACCTATCTGACCCCGCCCGTACTGAACAGATCAGTGCCCTGTACGATCGGGTGCGTGAGCGCAAGTACGTAGAGCTACAGAGTGCCACGGTACACCGCAATGGAACGCACCAAACGACCCTGTCGCGGATCTACCACCACGAGCGTGGCGAGGAGGAGTTTCTGATCGTGATCACCCAGGACATCCGGGAGGAGACCCAGCTCTCGGAGAACCTCCAACTCTACAGCAAGACCCTCAATGCCCTTAACGAGTGGGTCATCTGGCTTAACCCCACCAGTGAGATCGTGCTGCTCAACGAAGCCGCCCGCCGCAAGCTCCGCCGCAAGACCAGCCGTCCCCTGGAAGGCCTGAGCATTACCGAACTGATGCCCGACCTGGAGATTCCCGCCCTAGCCGATATCCGCCAGGAGCAGATCGACGGGCGCTTCCGCTCCGCCGTCGACTACATCTATTCCACCCCCAGTGGCGATGACCGTACCCTGCAGGTGCGCTTCGCCCAGGTAGCCGCCGGGGCGCAGTACTTCCTCTGCCTCATCTGCCGCGACGTTACCCTACAGTACAACAACAAGCGCCGCTTGCAGAAGACCAAGCGCCGGGTCGACGAGCTTACGCGCCAGCTCCAGAGCGAGAACGAGGCCCTGCGTGAACAGGTGGAGCAGGTCAACGCCAGTGGGCCCATCATCACCGTATCGCGCAAGTACCAGCAGGTACTGGCCCAAATCGCTCAGGTCGCCGACACCGATGCCACCGTGCTGGTGACCGGCGAGACCGGTACCGGTAAGGAATTGCTAGCCCAGTCGATCCATAAGTTCAGTCGCCGCAGCCGCAAACCACTCATCAGCGTGAACTGTGCCGCCCTACCCGAATCCCTCATCGAGAGCGAACTTTTCGGGCACGAGCGCGGGGCCTTCACCGGAGCCATCGCGCAGAAAAAAGGGCGCTTCGAGCAGGCCGACGGTGGTACCATCTTTCTGGACGAGATTGGCGAGCTGCCCCTCGACATGCAGGCCAAACTGCTGCGGGTGCTCCAGGAGGGAGAGATACAGCGTATCGGCTCCACGGAGCCCATCCTGGTGGACGTACGCGTGGTGGCCGCCACCAACCGCGATCTGGAACAAATGATTGGATTGAGCAATTTCCGCGAAGATCTTTTCTACCGCCTCAACGTCTTCCCAATTCACAACATGCCGCTGCGGGAGCGCAAGGAGGACATTCCGGTACTTATCAAGCACTTCGCCAAGGTGTACTCCGACCGGATGGGCCGCAACATCACCCACATCAACCCCAGCGACATCGAGACGCTGACCAACTATGAATTTCCCGGCAACGTAAGGGAGCTCATCAACCTGGTGGAGCGGGCCGTGATCACCTCCACGGCCTCCACCCTCAATTTGAAGTCAAGCCTCAACGCCCTGCGGCGTCCGGACCGGAACGGTGAGGAATCCTTCCGCAGCGAGAAGATCATCCCCTTCGAGGCCATGCAGAGGCAGTACATCATCGAGGCCCTTAAACGCACCGGCGGTAAGGTGACCGGACCGGGCGGGGCGGCCGAGCTCCTGGACCTCAACGGCCGTACGCTAATGTCGAAAATGAATAAGCTGGGCATCGACCGCAATAAGTTTACCGGGTGAAACGGCAGCTCGAGCGGCCGGAGCTGGTGCTCTTCGAAAGTGCTCTCTTTCGCACCGTTACTACCCTGCTCATCGGCGAGCGCTACCTGCTGCTCGTCGATCCCAACTGGCTACCCGACGAGGTAGACCACATTGCCGACGTGGTAGCCCCGCTCAGCGAAGGCCGGGAGTGTTTCCTGCTCTTCACCCACTCCGACTACGATCACATCATCGGCTACGGCAGGTTCAGCCACTTTCACACCGTCGCCTCGGAGGCCTTTGCTCACACGACGGACCGGGAGAAGGCCCTCCAGCAGGTTACCGACTGGGACGATAGCAACTACATCATCCGCACTTATCCCCTGGTGTACCCCCCCATCGACCGGCCCATCGCCGGGCAGGGCACGGAGCTCACCCTGGGCGAGGATGCCTACACCTTCTACCAGGCTCCGGGCCATAATGCCGACGGCCTCCTCACCTTCAACCGCAGCCGGGGTATCCTCATCGTGGGAGACTACCTGAGCAACGTCGAGTTTCCCTACATCTATCATTCGATCGCCGAGTACCGCACTACCCTCCAAACGCTGGAGGAGCTGATTCGCGGTGGCGGGGTCAAACTGCTCGTGACCGGTCACGGCGATCACACGACCGAGCAAGAAGAGATGCTGCACCGCATCCGCGAGTCGCGGCAGTACATCGACGAACTGGTGCGCAGCGTGCGGGAGGGTACGCCCTTCGATCTGGACCGGCTGCTGAGCCGGTACGAGTTTCCAACTATCATGCAGAAGTTCCACGCCGGAAATGTGGCTCTTGCGAGTAGCCTTGCACCGGCGTTCCCCGCCCTGCTGCACTACGAGGTGGCGCAGCGGATCCTCACGGGGTACATGAGCTACTACTACCGCTTTAAGCTGATCACCAAGCGGGCGCGCATACGCTTCGAGCGGCGCGACTGGCACGGTACCCAGGCCGATGCCCGCAGTCGGATTGCCCTGTACCGCGATGAGGTGGCCGCCACTACCCAGCAGCTACAGGAACTGATGGCGGGGCAGCGGGAAGACCATCATTTCTGGGCCAAGGTGCGCGACGCCTACGCCGAGGATATCGCCCACTTCAACACCCGTAATATCGCCGAGACCTTCTTCAACTCGGTGTACCGCTACACCTACGGCATCGGGGCCGATGCGGCGGTGATGTTCGTGGTGCGCACGGGTAGCTACCGGGAGTACCGGGGGCTTTCTACCATTACCTACGACTTCGCGCTGGGAGCGTTTGCACTGGAGGGGATTGTGCGGCAGGTGCTGGACCACTTCCCCTTCGACGTGGCCTGGGACGACCGGGAGCGCGACATCCAACTGGTGGCCGAGCGCTGGCAGGCCTTCGTGCGGGAGCGCGGGGGGCGGCACCCGGGTGATCAACTGGAGGTGCTACAGTCGGTGTTTTATCGCAATAAGACCGCCTACATCGTGGGGCGTTTCCTGTCGCGGGGCGCGGTGTTTCCCTTTATTCTGCCCCTACTGCACCCGGTGGGCCGCGGCGTACTAATCGATGCCCTGCTGCTGGAGGCTGACCAGGTGGTGTCGATCTTTAGCTACCACCGCTCGTACTTCCTGGCCGACATCAGCGTGCCGAGCGATATGGTCGATTTCCTGCAGACCTTCATGCCCAGTAAGCGCATCAGCGAGCTGTACAATGCCATTGGTTTCGAGAAGCACGGGAAGACGGTATTCTACCGCGAGTTGCTGCGGCACTTCAATCGGCACCCGGCCCCCGAGGAGGCCTTCGTGAGTGCTCCGGGCATTGCGGGTATGGTGATGTACGTCTTCACCACCCCGAAGCTCAATATGGTCTTCAAGGTGATCCGCGACCACTTCGCCCCGCCCAAGCAGGTCACCCCCGAGACGGTCAAGGCCCGCTACGAGCTCGTCAAGCGCCACGACCGCGTGGGCCGCATGGCCGATAGCTACCTTTTCGAAAAGCTGGCCCTACCGCGCGACCGCTTTAGCCCCGACTGCCTGGCGGAGTTGCTGGACACCGCCCCCTCCAAAGTGGAGGTCCTCGAGGACTGCGTCCTGCTGAGCCACGTCTACATCGAAAAGAAGATGACGCCGCTCAATCTCTACCTCCAGACCGCCACGGACGCCATGGCGCAGAAGGCCCTACGCGACTACGGCCGCGCCATCAAGCAGCTCGCCGCGGCCAATATCTTCCCCGGCGACCTGTTGCTCAAAAACTTCGGCGTCACCCGCGTCAACCGCGTGGTGTTTTATGACTACGACGAGATCGAGCACGTCACGGACTGCAATTTCCGCCACATCCCCGAGCCCCGCACGCCGGAGCAGGAAATGGCCTCCCAGCCCTGGTACTACGTGGGGCCCCGCGATGTGTTCCCGGAGGAGTTTCCCGGCTTCCTCATGCGGGCCGGCCCCCACCTTAGCTACCTACGCCAGCAGCACGGCGAGATCTTCGACGCCGATTTCTGGAACGACGTGAAGCAGCGCCTACTGGCCGGTGAGATCATGGATGTGTTTCCTTACCGGACTGGGTGGCGGTTTTTGCAGTAAGCGTCCGACGGTTGCAACAAGCGTCCGACGGTTGCAACCGTCGGACGCTTATTCAGCCACCACCCGCCACCTAGTCCGCAGCGTGGCCGTCTCCCCGTACCGCAGCTCCCGGTAATCGCCCTGCAGTTCCAGCTCCGTGAAGCCACGCGGGGGGTCGATGTACACCTCCAGCGGGGCCTGCCCCGGCGCCACCCGGTAGAAATCCTGCACCACGGTATGCTTTTCCAGCACCAGCCCGTCGACGTGATAGCGCACCGGGATACTATCCAGATCGGCGAACACCTTCGCGGGCTGAGCGTGACGGTCATCTAGGAAAATGATACGGAAGCTATCCTGCGACTCCACTACCTCATCGCTTTGTTCCGTGCGTACAGAGTCGGCAAAGAACTCGATGCGGCCGGCGTAAGGAAGTCGCGTGACCTCCCAGGCGGCGACGGAGCGGGCAGTATCGCCATTATAAGTGAGCCAGTAAGTGAGTCCAATATCGGAGTCAGGACCGAGGCGGTAGCGCTTCTGAAAAACCAGTCCGCTACTGTCTTCCTTGCCCATAAGCAGAATCGAGTGCTCATCTACTTTCTGTACCGTATAGGGTTCACGGTCCAGGGCGGCGGGGGGCGGCCAGTTCCAGTCGGCTTGTGGACTCGGCCAGGCGGTGCTGCCGTAGGTGAAGCCCATACTGTCGCGCACCACGTTGAGCAGTTCCCGATCGCCGTACTTCAGGCTGGTCAGGCGAGCGCCGTAACTAGGGTCGACGGTCAGGCTGATCGCGTCGCGGGTGAGTGTGATGGGCCCGTCCTGGGGCAGGTCATCCTCGGGGGCGGGGCCGCAGGTGCAAAGTAAATGGAACAGGATAAGGAAGCTAGAAACGCGAAGTACCATCATGGGGCGGGGGGCTCGACCGGCGGCGGGGGGGGTTCGTCCGTCGGTTGCAAGCTAACGTAAACGATATTTAGGTTGCGTACCTGACTGAAGGGGATGACCAGGAAGTTGCCCGGCATATTGTAGTAACGGGGATCGTGCGAGCGATCAAAGGGTTGCAGTTGGTTGCCCGCGGGGGGGTCAGGCACGATGTCATCCCGGAAACGACGGCGGTACACCTTGCTGATGAAGATGCGGTCGATCCCCTGATCTCGGTTCAGGCTGTAGTTGTTGAGCTCACCGGTGTAGAGGATGTCGCCCTCGCCCCCACTGACCACTACATCCACCTGTACGAAGGCAAGCAACTTGCGGCGCTCGGGGCTAAGGACCCGGCCACTGAAGTACTTATCCCAGTCGTTGTAGATACGCAGGAAGCGAAACTGCTCGTCCCACCCCCGGCGCAGTACCACATACTGCCCGAGCATACCCAGCAGCCCACCCAGCACGCAGAGGAGTAAGATGTAGAGGATAAAGGGCGTCAGGCTGCGCTCCACGACCGCCAGCGCCGTGTCGTCTACACTTCCCGCGAGTAGCAGATATAGGGTGCGGGTATCCGGACCGCTACCAAGGGCCGCAACGAGGTTCCCCCCCAACAGGTGAAGGAGCAGCGAGGGGACGAGAATAAACACCGCCTCACTCA
This sequence comes from Neolewinella sp., assembly GCF_965214665.1. Taxonomy (GTDB): domain Bacteria; phylum Bacteroidota; class Bacteroidia; order Chitinophagales; family Saprospiraceae; genus Neolewinella. The sequence continues at coordinate 1,854,179 of NZ_OZ243970.1, forward strand.
GCAGACTGAAGTCGACGGTCTTACGTAGCGTCTCACTACGCAGGTAGAAGTACCGAAAGATAATACCGGGAAGTAAAAAAAGTACGAGCAGAAGCGCCCCCAGGGCTAGACTCATGCCTCAGCGGAGGTACCTGACTCGGAGGGGGAGGACTCCCCGTCGATCCGCACCTCATCCAGGGGCACGGCCCGGTAGCGGCGCCCCTCGAACTCGAAGGTGGCATCCAGACCGCTCTCGGGCCGGCGGGCGGCGATGGCTGCCTTGACCGCAGCGCGCTGGACCTTAGGGGGCATGCGGCGAAAGAGTTCGGACTGTGGAGCATCCATGGTACGTAGCTTTGTGGCTAAGTTAGTGTTTAGCCAGTAAACGCGCTAGCTCGCCCGCGGGTTCCCATTACCTTCGCACCGCCCGATGCCCGACCACCTGCTGCAACTCGCCCCCGACGGCAAGACCCTCGAAAGCGGCCGCCGCCTATTTTACAGCCGGCGCTGGCGGTTGCTCGGTGGCGACGGCCAGTGGCTCTGGGGCGAGTTCGACGTGAACAGTAAGCGACCCATCGAGTCGACCGTGCAGGTAGTCGAGGGGAGATTTTACTGCACCTGCCGCGCCCGCGCCCGCCCCTGCGCCCACGGACTGGCCCTGGTGCTGCTGCTCAAGAACAATCCCGACCGATTTACGGTAGGCCAGCCCCCGGATTGGTTCCGCTCGGTACAGCACCAGGCCACGCGGCCCGCCCGCGTTATTAACGACATCACCAGGGCCGACGACCGCCTCACCGCCCGCCTCGAACTCATGGATAGCGGTGTAGACGAGCTCGAACTGCGCCTGCTCGACGTAGCCCGCCGGGGGCTGGCCGATACTCAGGCACAGGGCGGCGATACCTGGCTGGCCACCGCCGCCCGCCTCACCGACGCGAAGCTGCCCGGTCTGGCCGGAAAGCTACGTCGACTGGCCACCCTGGGTACGGATGGTACCGAACAAGAACTGGCCCGCACCCTCGGCGATGTGTACCTCTTCCTCCGGGCCTGGCGCATCCGCGATGAGTTCCCCCGGGAGCGGCGCGAGGAGCTCTACCAGATCGCCGGCGTCAGTACCAAAAAGGATGAGCTGCTCGGCCGGCCGGCCACCACCGATCACTGGCTGGTGCTCGGCCTGGTGGAGGGGCAGGAGGACCGCCTGCGTTACCGCCGTGTCTGGCTACGGGGCGAGCAGAGTCGCCGCTATGTCCTCCTACTCGACTTCGCCTTCGGGGACTTTCCCTTCGAGCAGTCGTGGCCGCTGTCGGCCTCCTTCGACGGGGGGGTGCACTACTACCCCGGCAGCTACGCCCAGCGCGCGGTCTTTCCTGAACCCCGTCCCGGCGGCCGGCCCTACGACGGGCTGAGTGGCTACGCTAGTTTCAGTGGGATGCTGGAGAATTACCGCAAGGCGCTTGGCGTCAATCCCTGGCTCCTCCAGTACCCCGTCTACCTCGATGCCATACGACCGAAGAAGGGGGGGGAGCAATTTCTGCTGGTCGATACGGAGGGGGTGGCCTTTCCTCTGGTACCGGACTACGAGAATTTTTACCGCTTGCTGGCCGTGAGTGGCGGGGGGGCGATGACGGTATTCGCTGAGTTTGATGGGTACCGGTTGCGGCCATTGAGCTTGCTTACTGAGCTGGGGTTGGTAGCCGCGTAGCCCGTAGCATCCGCCACTTACCCTGCAGGTCCCGCCTCCGCTGCACCTGCGTGTATCCGCCCGCCTGAAACAGCTCCTCTACCCGCTCGCTGTTGAATTCGTTGACCTCCACGTAGACCCGGCCTCCATTCACCAGGACGGACCATCCAATGGTCGCGATGTGACGGTAGTACAGTAGGGGGTCTTCTTCGGGCGTAAAAAGAGCTACCTCCGGCTCATAGCTCAGCGTAGAAGCTCCCATTTGTGCACGTTCTGACGGAGGAATGTAGGGGGGATTAGACACTAGGATATCACATCTTTCACCGGGAAGAAACGCATCGTTATGCCGCATATCGCCTTGGCCGAACATGACGTCTACCCCCAGCCGATCCCGATTGGCCACCGCCACCGCGAGGGCCGCCTCACTGATGTCCCACCCCTCACATTGCCAGACCGGGCGGCGCGACTTCAGGGCCAGTGGGATGCAGCCCGATCCGGTACCGAGGTCTACCACGTTACGCACCTCCTTCCCCGGGTAGTCTTCCAGGATCCACTCCACCAGCTCCTCCGTTTCCGGTCGGGGGATGAGCACGTCGGGCGTCACCTGAAGTTGCAGTCCGTAGAAATCGGCGATACCGGTCACGTACTGCACCGGCTCGCCGGCCAGTAGCCGCTGCAAGGTAGTTTGGGCTAGGTTCTCCTCGTGGGCACTCAACTCCCGCGGCTGCTGCCCTAGCTGATGGCCGAAGAGGTCTTCCAGTACCAGGCGAGTTACGGAACTAGCCTCACCAACACCTAGCCGGGCACTGAGGGTAGTAGTGTATCGCGTAGACAAATCTTGGGTAGTCATAGGAGCAGGAACGGCAGCTATATACAAAAACGAGCGAAGCGAGCATCCCCACCCTTAACCCCCTAACTCCTTTAGCCCTTAACCCCCTTGGTCACCTAAAACTGATTCTTCCACATCATACTTTCCATCGGCCGCTCGCTCACCCGGTTGTACTTCGCCCCCGGCTTCTTGTTGTAGTAGTTTTCGATGTCGCCCTCGACGGCGAAGTAGATGAGCTGTCCGATGGGCATGCCGGCGTAGACGCGCACGGGGTGGGTGCAGCTGATCTCCAGCGTCCAGTGGTTGCAGAAGCCGACGTCGCCCTTGCCGGCCGTGGCGTGGATGTCGATGCCCAGGCGGCCCACGCTGCTCTTACCCTCCAGGAAGGGGACACTGGAGTGGGTCTCGGTGTACTCCAGCGTGACGCCGAGGTATAGGGTATTGGGGTGAAGTACGTAGCCCTCCTCGCCGATTTCCAGCTCCTCGATCTCGTTGTGCTTGCGGGCGTCGAGAATGTGATCCTTGTAGCGGGCCAGGTACTTGCCGAGGTGGACGTCGTAGCTGTTCGTCCCCAGGTTGGCGCGGTCGTAGGGGCGGATGACGATGTCTCCGGAATCGATGGCGGCCAGTATTTTCTTGTCACTCCAGATCATGGGTAGACGCCTTCGGCTGGTTAGACGCTGCGCGGTAGATCGCTTCGCTCGTTAGTGCGTGATCGGTGTGGCAGCTTGGAAGGGGTGGCAAATGTAGCCATTGTCAGGGCACTCTCGGGGGCGGGGCCGCGGGTGCAGAGCTTTAGGCTATCACCTCATACTCCCCCACCGGCGCAAAATCCTCCAGCCAGTAATCCGTGCTGTAGATCGTGATGCGGTAGCTGTGCTCCCCGTCCGCCTCGGATTTGATCTGGTAGAGTAGGTTCTTCGCCGCGGCAAATTCTCCCGCCTTCAGCTCCTCCTCGTAGAGCCGGTGCAGGAGGGCGTGGTCGTTCATAGCCGGGGCCATGAGGCGTAGTAGCAGCGCCGCCTTTGGTGCTTTGAGCAGCGCGGCACCCTCTTCGTCCTTGGCCGTGACGGTAATCACCACCTCCCGTCCGTCCGGCTTGGGGTGGCCACCGTTATAGGCAGCGTACAGCAGGCTACCCACGCGGAAGAAATTGCGGTGCTGCGCCGGTTCGGCGTACTCCTCCCACAGCCGCTCGGTATCCATCTCGTGGCTGCTCTGCTGACGCTGACCCTCGGTCAGGGCATCCTCGGGAAAGACGTACTTCATCAGCAGCTCGGCGGCCTCGGGCTTTTCGAGGTCGGCCAGGGACAGGTAGGCCATGTCTTTGAGCTCCTTATCGGATAGGTCGGAGGTATCGCCGTATTCGGTCAGCTCCAGGAGCTTGCGGTAATCGTCGGTGGTCCAGTCGCCGGGTAGCATCAGGAGGGGCTCGGAGGATACGGGGGTAATCGTAAAGGTGTGTTGCATGCGTACCCAACCCGGCCGGGCGGTGCATGTGCGGTACTGCAACACCCGCGGGGGCTGAGTCGTTACCACAGCTCAAGCCCCCTTGCGATGCTCCGTAGACTTTCTCTTCTTCTCCTGCTGCTGTCCGTAGCCACGGTGGTCCGTGCCTCCACCATCCTGATCCCGATGGACGATACGCAGTCCGACCACCTCAAGGCCTACGGCATCACCTACTGGGTACTGAGCAACAACATCGAGGCCTGGTGGCTGCTCAACTACCGGGGCGGAAGCTTCGCTTTCCAGCACAGCCGGGCCTTCGAGCGGGAGTGCCTGACGCGGGGGGTGAGGTACGAGGTCATCCCTGACGCGCGCTTCAATGGCATCCTGGAGGAGATTGCCAATCCGGAGAAGAATATGGACGCGATGAAATTGGAAAAAGCCCCGAAAATTGCCGTCTACACGCCAGACTACAACTTTCGCGAGGGCACCGACGTGCAGCCCTGGGACGATGCCGTAACGCTCGTGCTCACCTACGCCGAGATTCCCTACGAGACGGTCTACGACAACGAGGTGCTCGACGATAAGCTGGCCGAATACGACTGGCTGCATCTGCACCACGAGGACTTCACCGGGCAGTTCGGTCGCTTCTACCGCAGTTTTCACACCGCCCCTTGGTACCGGCGGCAGGTGGCCTACCAGGAGGAACTGGCGGCCAAGAACGGCTACGACAAGGTGAGCCAGCTCAAACTGGGTGTAGTGAAAAAGGTGCGCGAATATGTCGGCGGCGGCGGCTTCATGTTCGCCATGTGCTCGGCCACGGATAGCTACGACATTGCCCTGGCCGCCGACGGCACCGACATCTGCGCCCAGTATTACGACGGCGACCCCATCGACCCGAACGCTCAATCGAAACTCGACTACTCCAAAACATTCGCCTTCGAGAACTTCCAATTGGAGCGCAACCCCCTAGAATACGAGTTCAGCGACATCGACCACAATCCACGGCCGGTGACCGAGGAGCAGGACTACTTCACCCTCTTCGAATTTAGCGCGAAGTGGGACCCGGTACCGAGCATGCTCACGCAGAACCACGTGCGCTCGATTAAGGGCTTCATGGGCCAGACCACCGCCTTCACCAATAGCCACATCAAGAGTAGCGTGCTGGTGCTCGGGGAAAATAAGCCGGCCCAGGAGGCCCGCTACCTCCACGGACAATTTGGCGAGGGCTTTTTTACTTTTTACGGGGGGCACGATCCGGCCGACTACCGCCACCTGGTCAATGATCCGGAGACGGACCTGAGCCTGCACCCGAATAGCCCGGGCTACCGGCTGATTCTGAATAATATCCTGTTCCCGGCGGCCAAAAAGAAGGAGCGGAAGACCTAATCGCTACCTTCACCCGCTCAAAAAAGGCAGCGACATTGATTCAGGTATTCGTCACGGGGGGCACCTTCGATAAGGAGTATGATTTCGTGACGGGCCGGCTCTACTTCAAAGACAGTAGCCTGCCGAAGATGCTCGAGGTGGGCCGCTCCACCCTCGACGTCAATATTCGCACCCTCATGATGGTCGACAGCCTCGACCTTACGGACCAGGACCGCGAAAACATCGCCAACAACTGCCGGGCGGCAACCACCGATCAGATCCTGATCACCCACGGTACGGATACCATGACCGAGACGGCCCACTACCTGGCGCAGGAGGATATCAGGGGAAAGACCATTGTCATTACCGGGGCCATGATCCCTTACGCCTTCGGTAGCTCTTCCGATGGTTTTTTTAACTTGGGCAGTGCCCTAGCCTTCGTGCAATCGCTCCCGGCAGGGGTATACATCGTCATGAATGGACGATATTTCACCTGGGACGGGGTGCGTAAGAACCGCTCCACAGGTTTTTTTGAGGCTATATAATTGTTAGTTCATGATGTCTCCCGGTACGGCCCGCTTTATGCTCCGGCTAAACGGTATGCGGTTCGTAGATCACAGCGCGGGTAGGTGGCCGAAGAAGTGCGTGGTACCGACCGGCCCCCACACTACCAACCGAGATTTTCCCTACGGTCTGTGGGCCCGTGCGGCTGCGGGGCAGTACATCCAGTTCGTCGCCAAGTCTACCCTGTTCAGGGGGCCGGCCGGCGCGGTGATGAAGTCGTTGGGAGGCGTACCGGTGGTGCGCGAAAAGCGGACCAACTTCACCCAGTCCGTCGCGAAGATCTTCGCCGAGCGCGAGGAGTTCAAGCTCTGCATCGCCATGGAGGGTACCCGCAAAAAGGTGGACCGCTTTCGCACCGGCTTCTACTGGATCGCGCGGGAGGCCGGGGTACCGATGGTCTTTGCCAAGTTCGACTTCGGGAATAAGGTCATTGAATTTTCGGAGCCGTTTTACCCTACAGGGGACGTGCGGGCGGATTTTGACTTTATCTACCGGTATTTTGATGGGGTGCGGGGGTTGGTGCCGGGGAACAGTTTTGTGTATGATCCTGCTGTGCTGGAGGAGTTGCCTCAGGGTGATGCGGCATCAGGTTCACCACGGAGGTAAGGGAGGGTTTCACGGAGGTTTCACGGAGTAAGATAGCTACGTGTGTGTGAGGTTTATGGAGGCCCAACCTAGCGGTTGGGAGGAGGTGTGTCAGCGGATTAGTCGTTTTATACCGTCTCGCATGTGGTTGACGTTGAAGTTCATCAGCAGTCCGAGGCGCAACTTGGCTAATTTGAGGTATGTCAATAGCTGTGAGGTGTCGATTGGGGTAAGCTGTTGCACAGACTTGAGTTCAACGATAAGTTTCTCCTCCACCAGGAGGTCGATGCGGTAGGCATTTTCGATGATAGTGCCCTCATAATCAATCGGAAGCATAGGTTGCTGCTTAACCGACAAGCTCATGCGCCTAAGCTCGATAGCCATGCACTTTTCGTAGGTCGATTCTAATAGCCCGGGACCCAGCGCAGTATGCACTTTAAACGCGGCTCCACGCACAGCGTAGCTCAGCTTATTTAACTCTTCCATGTTCGTTTCTCTAAATGTGAAGCAAACATAGGCTTTATCAATAGAACAAACAAATTGTTTTATTTCACTGTACTGTCGCGTCTCCCTTGACCGTTAGGTCAAGCCTCAGTTTTCCTCCCGATCCCGACCGCCTCAGTGAAACCTCCGTGAAGCCCTCCGTGTGGCCCCTGGCCTCCGTGGTGAACCAACCTTAAACCGCCTCCACCACCACAGCACTAGCCCCACCCCCCCCATTACAAAGCGTAGCCAACCCATACCGCCCCCCCCGACTATGCAGGGTATTGATCAGCGTAACCAGGATACGCGCCCCGGAGGTACCCAGCGGGTGACCCAGTGATACCCCGCCCCCATTCACATTCATGTTCTTCCCGTCCAGGCCGAGCTCGCGGCTGAAGGCCATAGGCACCACCGCAAAGGCCTCGTTTACCTCCAGGTAGTCGATGTCGCTCATGGCCAGGCCAGCACGCTCGATGGCTAGCGGAGCGGCCTTCGTAGGGGCCGTCGTGAACCACTGCGGCTCGTGGGCGGCATCGGCAAAGGACACGATTTTGGCCAGCGGCTTTAGCTCTAGCTCATCGAGCACGCGCTGACTGACTAGCACCAGCGCCGCCGCCCCGTCGTTAATGGTGCTGGCGTTGGCCGCGGTGACGGTACCGTCCTTACCGAAGGCGGGACGCAGCGAGGCCATCTTCTCGAATTTGACCTTTTTGTACTCCTCGTCCTCGCTGACGACCACATCATCCCCCCAACGCTGCGGCACACTCACCGGCACGATCTCGCGGCCGAAGGTGCCGTTGGCCGTAGCCTCCGCGCTGCGCTTGTAGCTGTTGGTAGCGTATTCGTCCTGCTCCTCGCGGGTGAAGCCGTACTTCACAGCCGTCGCATCGGCACAGGTGCCCATGGCGTTCTGGTCGTAGGCGTCGGTGAGACCGTCCTTAGCCAGTCCGTCGACGAGGGTACGGTCGCCGTACTTGGCGCCCCAACGGGCATCGGGCACGTAGAAGGGGATGTTGGACATGCTCTCCATGCCGCCGGCCACCACCACGTCATTATGTCCTAGCATGATCGACTGGGCACCAAACATGACGCTCTTCATACCACTGCTGCATACCTTATTTACCGTCGTACAGGGCACCGTATTCGGTATCCCGGCCCCTAAAGCGGCCTGGCGGGCGGGGGCCTGTCCGAGGTTGGCGCTCACCACGTTACCCATGTACACCTCTTGTACTTTATCGGCTGCTACTCCGGCGCGCTCCAGAGCCCCCTTGATCGCCGCACTCCCCAACTGGGTAGCAGAAAGTGAGGAAAATACCCCCCCGAACGAGCCGATGGGTGTACGTACGGCGGAGACGATGTAGACGGGGGGGTGGTGGTGCTGGGGCATGATCGAAGATTTTGCTCAAAGGTAGTTGTCAGGCTAACAATGTAGCTGGTGAATAAGGTCACCGGATAAGGGGGCGGCGGCGCGCCGGTGCGACGAAAGTGGAATGAGTAGTAAGGAACAAACCGTGACCCCGTACATTTGCTATCCCAATTCTACCATGCGACTTCTATTCTTGCTCGGATCGTTCCTCGCTGTTTGCACCTGCGGCCCCGCCCATTTGTCCGCACAGTCCGCCGACGAGCGCCCACAGGTCATCCTAACTAGCCGACAACTAGAGGACCGCGTTGAGATTGTAGCTACTAACGGCGAATACGTGCCCTGCTCCGTGGTCATGAATTTCGAGCTGGCGAACATGGCTGTACGGGAGACTGGCGGGCCGGATACCATCACGCTGGCCCCGCGCAGCGATACGGTGATCTACACGCTGGTGCCCGTAACGGCCGGACAGCGCTACGGCTTCGGGTACGAATCGCACTACGCCCACGGGACCGTACGGCCCCGACCCTACGATACGAACTACGTCTACGCGTTGCCCTTCGCTGCCGGGGAGGCTTACCGGGTAGACCAGGGCTACGACGGGCGCTTCTCCCACGCTGGGGAGGCGGTGCTGGACTTCAGTATGCCGGAGGGTACGGCGGTCTTTGCGGCACGGGAAGGGACCGTAGCGCGGGTGGTGGACCACTGGTCCGAACACTGTGCAAAACCGGAGTGTAAGCGGTACAACAACGTGATTGAGATCGTGCACGACGACGGGACGATGGCGGATTACGTGCACCTACAAACCAACAGCGCGCGAGTCAGGGTGGGCCAGCGGGTAGCGGCCGGTGACCTCATCGGTCGTAGCGGGCGGACGGGATATACTACCGGACCGCACCTCCACTTCGGGGTCTACCGCCAGGGGTGGGAGCGGCGCGAGCACCTGCGGACGCGCTTTCGGGTGGCGGGGGCAGCCGGGCCGGTAGAGTTGGTGGAGGGACAGTCCTACCTTCGCCCCCATGAAGCACATTGACGAACTCCTGGGCCTACTCGATCTCGAACGGCTGGAGGTGAATATGTTCCGGGGCCAGAGTCGCAGCGTCGGCTCAGCACGGGTATTTGGTGGGCAGGTGCTGGCCCAGTCCCTGGCGGCGGCCGTACAGACGGTGCCGGAAGACCGCTACGTGCACAGTCTACACGGCTACTTTGTACTGCCGGGGGAACTCGATATTCCCATCGTGTTCGAGGTGGACCGTATCCGCGACGGCGGTAGCTTCACCACCCGGGCGGTGCGAGCGATTCAGAATGGGCAGGCGATCTTTTTTCTCACCGCCAGTTTTCAGCTCGACCAAACGGGCTTCGAGCACCAGGCCGATATGCCGGGCGTACTGCCGCCGGAGGAGCTGGTGAGCTACGAGGGGATGGCCAGGCAGTTCGGCGAGCAGCTCCCGGAGAACATCCGCCGGATCCTGAGTGTCGAGCGGCCGCTGGAGTTTCGCCCGGTGGAGTTTCTTAATCCCTTCGCCCACGAGAAGTACGCCCCGAGCCGCAACGTCTGGTTGCGTACCAAGGGCGAGATGCCGGATGACCGCCGCCTTCAGGCCCTGGTGCTAGCCTACACGAGTGACTACAACCTACTGACTACCGCGCTACTGCCCCACGGCCGGGCCACCGACTACCGTAATCTACAAATGGCAAGTCTGGACCATGCGATGTGGTTTCACCGGCCCTTCCGGGTGGACGAGTGGCTGCTTTATAGTATGGACTCGCCGAGTGCGAGCGGGGCGCGGGGCTTTACGCGGGGCAGTATTTTCGACCGGGCGGGGAAGCTGGTGGCAAGTGTGGTGCAGGAGGGGCTACTGCGGGAGAAGAAGTAGACTGGCTGTCGCAAAAAGCAAGGAACCCTTCGAGGTCCTAGCCTTGAGCAAGCTTTACACCTTTCGTACCTTTGCGCCCGTTTAGCCCCTACCCTATGCTAAGTGCCACCGGCATCTACCAACAATACGGCGATCGTATCCTCTTCGACCGCGTCACCTTCACTATCGGCACCCGCGATAAGGTCGGGCTGGTAGGCCGCAACGGGGCCGGTAAGTCCACCATGCTCAAGATCATCGCCGGCGATATCTCCCCCGATGAGGGCAAGGTGCAGCGGGAATCGGGCTCCACGCTGGGCTTCCTCCACCAGGAAATGGACATGCCCACTGGCAATACCGTCATGGAGGAGACGCTGACCGCCTTCGCCCACATCCAGCAGATGGAGGACCGGCTGGAGGAGCTCAATAAGGAAATGGAGGTACGCACGGATTATACCTCCGATTCCTACGCCGATATGCTCACCGAGTTCACCCACCTGACGGAGCGCTTCGCCCTGGTGGGCGGCATCACCATCGAGGCCGAAGCCGAACGGGTACTCAAGGGGCTGGGCTTCGAAAGCAAGGATTTCAGCCGCCAGACCACCGAGTTTTCCGGCGGCTGGCAGATGCGCATCGAGCTGGCCAAAATGCTGCTACAGCGTCCCGACTACCTGCTGCTCGATGAGCCGACCAACCACCTCGACATCGAGTCTATCATCTGGCTAGAGAATTGGTTATCCAGCTACTCCGGGGCGGTGATCACCATCAGTCACGACAAGCAGTTCCTCGACAACGTCACCAACCGGACCCTGGAGATCGAGCTCGGCAATGTATACGACTACAAGGCCGGCTACTCCAAGTACGTCGAGCTCCAGGCCGAACGCCGCGAAAAGGCCGAGGCCGCTTACCTCAATCAGCAAAAAGTAATTGCCGATAAGGAGCGGACCATCTCGCGCTTCATGGCCAAGGCCACCAAAACCAAGATGGCCCAGTCGATGCAGAAGCAGCTCGATAAGATCGAACGCATCGAGCTCGACGTGACCGATAACGCGGTGATGAACCTGCGCTTCCCGCCCGCCCCGCGCTCCGGCGCCATCACCCTACAGGCCCGGCACGTCACCAAGACCTACGGCAAGCTCAACGTCCTGCGCGGCGTCGACCTGAAGGTAGATCGGGCCGACCGCGTCGCCTTCGTGGGCCAAAACGGACAGGGTAAGACCACGCTAGCTAGGATCCTGATCGGCAAACTCCCCGCCACCGCCGGTGAGGTCGAGCTCGGCCACAACGTCAGTGTGGGCTACTACGCCCAGAACCAGAGCGATGCCCTGGACGGCAACAAGACGCTACTGGAGACGATGGAGGAGGCCAGCCCGCCCGAAATGCGCACCCGCCTACGCACCATCCTGGGTGCCTTCCTCTTCTCCGGCGAGGACCAGGACAAGAAGGTCATGGTGCTCTCCGGCGGCGAGCGCGCCCGCCTGGCTCTGGCCTGCATGCTGCTGCGCCCCTTCAATCTGCTGGTACTCGACGAGCCGACCAACCACCTCGACATGGCCTCGAAGGACATGCTCAAGGCGGCCCTCATGGACTACGACGGTACCCTACTAGTGGTCAGTCACGACCGCGAGTTCCTGGCCGGACTTACCGAGCGGACCATCGAGTTTCGCGATCACCGGCTTTACGAGCACCTTGGGGACGTCAACACCTTCCTGGAAAAGCGCCAACTCGAAGATATGCGCAGCGTGGAGCTGGAGAAGCCCAAACTCAACGGGCACGCACCTGCGGCCCCGCCCCCCCGCGTTATGCTTGACGCGGACACGCAGCGCCGTCTAGAAAAAGACATCGCCAGAGCCGAGCGCAAAATCGAGCGCCTGGAGGCTGAGATCGAGACGATCCACCTCGCTATGTCGGACCCTAGCTTCTACGACGATGCGGCGCGGGTGACCTCGGTGACGGATAAGCTGAAGGGGAAGCAGGAAGAACTGGCCCGGGTGATGGAAGACTGGGAAGCAGCGAGTATGGCGCTGGAGGGATAGAGGCCTCCACCTAAAATTTGGCCCCCAGCCCCCCCAAACTTAATTTATTCCTAATATAGCCCCCAGGGCTATACTTTTCCCCTGTTGTAATCGTATATTACCTATAAGCGAGGATGGATGTTCGCAGCCTCTCGCACCTGGTCATTTTCCCGAAACTAACCCCAAATGAAGTGTATTGCCGCACGGCTGGTCGTCCTCCTGTTATGTCTTATGGCGTTTGCTAATACCAACCTGACCAACCTCGGCAATCCGGATAATTACCAACGCTTTTCAATTCCTTTCTACACCCAGGCCGTCGACCTGACCTACGATCCGGGCATGCTAGTGGAGGAGCCCGTCACGGTGACTAACGCCTCCATCCGGGCCACCTATAACCAGCTCGAGCGCCGGCCCACCCAGGTGCTCCTCAACCACCTGCTGGCCGCCAAGGCCCACTACCGCCTCAACGACTTCCTGTTCTATAAGCTGGCCGGTAGCACCATCGCGGCCATCTACCGTGGCGAGTCGCTGAACGCCCAGCGCATTACACTGTACAAACTACTGGTCGACAGCGGCTTCGACGCCCGGCTTACCTTCCGCGGCAATGAGGTGTTCATCAACGTCTACACTACCCAGGAGCTCTTCGAGGTACCCATCATCGAAACCGCCGGCCGGCCCTACGCCAACCTCAGCTGCCTGGGCGGAAAGTGCGAAGGCCGCCAGCGGCTGTACATCTTCAACGATCACCCCAACCCGCGGGGCAAGTCCTTCGGCTTCCAACTCGAGGCCTGGCCCGTGCTGGCCGAGCAGCCCATCGCTAAGGACCTGGAGTTCACCTTTCACGGCGTGGCCCAGCAGCTGCAGGTCACCTTCGATCAGACTATGGTCGACATCATGTCCGACTACCCCTTTATCCACGAGTACTGCTACCTAGAAACACCGCTCTCCCCTACCCTTACCCAGAGCCTGCTGCCCCAGCTACAGCACTTTATGGAGGGCATGGGCACGCAGCAGCAACTCGAGTTACTGGCCAGCTTCACCCGCTCGGCCTTTGCCTACAAGGAGGACAACGAGTACTTCGGCCGCTCCAAGCCCATGGTGCCCGAGGAGCTGTTCGGCTACAGCTACTCCGACTGTGAGGACCGCTCGGCCCTCTTCTTCGCCCTGGTCCGTGATCTGCTTGATCTGCCCATGGCCGTCATCGCCTACGAAGACCACCTCACCGTAGCGGTGGGTACCGACATGGAGGGCGATTCTTTTCACTACAAGGGGCAGCGCTACGTGTTCTGCGACCCCACCGGACCGCGCAACAGCAGCCGCATCGGGCAGGTGCCCCCGGGCTACGAGGACAAATCCTTTACCATCATCGGCACGTATAACTGATTGACTTATAGCTTATTAGGTCCTGCACGGTATCCGCTATTGGATAGTTGCGGCCAATTACTACATTTGCGCCCTGTAACACGGGGAACATTTCACTACCTCGCGGCTTTTTTAGGTACTCAAACTCAATACCCGTATGTACTGGACGCTCGAACTCGCCTCTCACCTCGAGGATGCCCCCTGGCCTGCAACCCGCGATGAGCTCATCGATTTCGCCATCCGCTCCGGTAGCCCCCTGGAAGTGATCGAGAACCTCCAGGCCATGGAGGACGAGGGTGAAACCTACGAGGCCATTGATGACATCTGGCCTGATTACCCCCGCAAGGACGATTTCCTCTTCAACGAAGACGAGTACTAGATCAAAGCCCTCACGATCGCCATCGACGGCTATTCCGCCTGCGGCAAGTCGACCCTCGCCCGCGCTCTAGCTAAGCGGCTAGGCTACAGCTACATCGACACCGGGGCCATGTACCGCGCCGTCACCCTCCACCTCCAGCGCCTGGGTACCGACCTGCAAGATGAGGGCGGGGTCGCAGGTGCCATGCAAGCCCTCGAGATCGCTTTCCGCCCCAGCGACAACCACGTGCTCCTCAACGGCGAGGATGTGGAGTCCGAAATCAGGGGGCTGGCAGTAAGTAATTTGGTCAGCCCCGTAGCCGCCTTGTCCCAGGTGCGCCGCGCCATGGTCGAGCAGCAGCGGCAGATGGGCCGCGACGGCGGCGTCATCCTCGATGGCCGCGACATCGGCACCGTCGTTTTCCCCGACGCCGACCTGAAGCTCTTCGTCACTGCCGACCTCGACACCCGCGTCGACCGCCGCCTCCGTGAACTACGGGCCGCCGGCCGGGAGGTGCAGCGTGATGAGGTGACCGCTAACCTGGAAGAGCGCGACTACATCGATAGCCACCGCGCGGACAGCCCCCTGCGCCAGGCCGAGGATGCCATCCTACTCGACAACACTGAGCTCGACCTCGATGAGCTTGTCGAGCGTGGAGTGGAGCTCGTGGCCCGCGTCAGAACAGACCGAAAATAAACTGGAAGATCTCCACGGTCACCCACACCAGGACGACCATCAGCACCAGGATTGATCCGATCACGGCCAGCACCACCGGCCAGACGCTGCCCTGGTGCTTGCCCTCCTCGTAGTACTCCCGCATCAGCTCGGCGTTGCGGTAGTTGGCCTTGTACAACAGGTCGAAGATGTTGCCCAGGATCGGGATGGAGCCGATAAAGGCATCCAGGATCACGTTGACCATCATGCGCGCCACCAGCAGCGGACTAGCTCCGTGCTTGGCCATCGTGGCCACTAGCGTACCAGACATTCCTAGGGAAAGGATGTCCCCCGCTCCGGGCACTAGGCCGAGGATAAAGTCGAGCCCGAAGCGTAGGTCCGTACCCGGTATCCGAAACTTGGTATCGAGGGTACGGCTGAAGGTATCGACCCACCGCAGCTGGGGTACGGCGCGTTGTTTTTCGGTCAGGATGGGGTGGTCGGGGGTGTGCATATACGGAGATGAGCTAATCGCTAGAGCGTAGCAAATCGGTACCATGTTCAAAGGTCGAGCGGCCTCCGGCCCGAGCCTGCGTGGCGGGGAGTCTATCTTGCTCGGGCCGGAGGCCGCTCGACCTTGGTGATTGCCTCAATTTTACTTCGCAGAAAGAAAGCTTTCTTTCTCGGGATACACAATCCGCCGCTCCGCACTAAGTCCCTCGTTCAAAACCCGCACGTCTTGCAACAACTGCTCGACCTTTCCTTCCACGCCAGCCACCTCACCCCGTAGCCGCTCCGCCTCGGCCACCTGACTGGCCGAGGGCCGCCCCGGGAAACCCGCTACCGCACCATACAACTGCGTCACCGACTCCCCTAATTGCTCCCCCTCGTTCACGTAGCCATCGCCACCGCTGAAGACCAACTCAGCCTGCAGTTTCCTGGCCCGATCCAGTAAGGCCTCCTCCCCCAGGGTATCGGCCTGTACCGCCACCCGCTCTAGCACCTCGTGGAGGTAGGCGACCTGCTCGACATCGTCGTACAGTTTGAGCAATAGTTCCCGCTGGACCTCCCGATCGGCCGCAGAGTAAGGGCTCTCGGGATGGGGAGCTACCGTAAAGGTCGTCTCGTACGTATCCTTTCCCTTGGTCAGCATTACGCGGTAGGTACCCGCCTGAATGCTCGGCCCCTCCATGGTGCCGTAACGTGCCATACTATTATCGGTCGGGGGTGACTTAGGCTTTTCCTGAGTGATGGGTAGGCTGACCGAATTAAGCCCAGCGCTCTTCCCCGCCTGTAGGGTACGGATCAGCTGCGTATCGCGGTACACCTCCACGTACATTTTACCAAAGGTGTGCCGCTTGTCGGCGTAGTAGAGAATACGGGCATCCGGACTGGGGTTAGGCCCGACAAAGTGCCCGCTACCGCTGAGCTGGCCCGTGCCCCCACCACTACCGTCGTAGAAGTAGGTCGTGTCCGGGCGCAAGAAGGTGATGCTATTACCCATGATGTCGGGCGTAAGCTGCCGCAGCGCCTCCAGGTCGTCCAGGATGATGATACCCCGCCCGTGGGTGGCCAGCACCAGGTCTGCCTCCCGGGGGTGAATGACCATGTCGCGGATACCCACCAGCGGTACGCCGTTGCGGAAGGGAGCCCAGCTCACACCGCCGTCGAGGCTGAGGTACAGACCAAATTCGGTGCCCAGGTAGAGCAGATCGGGGTTGACCGGATCCTGCCGCACGCTCAGCGCATAGCCGCTGATCGACTCGTCCATCAGCCGCGTCCAACTCTCGCCCCCGTCGGTAGTCCGGTAGAGGTAGGGCGTTTGGTCGCCCGTGCGGTGCGCATCGAGGGTGACCAGGGCGGTGGCCGGATCGTGGGGGCTCGGATCGACAAAGGTGACCCAGGCACCCGGGGGAAGGTCAGCACCGGTCGGGGTGACCAGCTGCCAGCTCTGCCCGCCGTCGCGGGTCAATTGCAAGTTACCGTCGTCGGTACCTACCCAGACGGTCTGAGCATCCAGCGGGCTTTCGGCTACGGCGTAGATGGTCGTGTAGTTTTCGGCCCCGGAATTATCGATACTCAGCCCCCCACTCGCGTACTGCTTCTGGTAGGCCGTATCATTGGTGGTCAGGTCGGGACTGATGCGCTGCCAGCTATCGCCCTCGTCCGCGGAACGGTAGAGGTACTGACTGGCGAAGTACAGCCGCTCGCCATCGGCGCTCAGGTGGATGGGAGCACTCCAATTGTACCGTAATTCGTCCGTGTTGGCATCCCGGTAGGGAGTGATCGACTTAGAGCGGCCGGTGCGCTCGTCCCAGCGGGTCAGGGCGCCCCCCTGTGCTTCGCTGAATACGAGGTGTGGTTTGGTGGGGTGGCGAAAGCTGTAGAAGCCGTCGCCGCCCATCGTGACCGACCAGTCGGCATTGGTGATGCCCCCAGTACTCTGGCTCGGTCCGTACCAGGTACCGTTGTCCTGTAGCCCGCCGTACACCCGGTAGGGCGCGGCGTTGTCGACACTGACGTGGTAAAACTGACTGATTGGTAGATTATTCCACATGCGGAAGGACCGGCCCCGGTCGCGCGACTCGTACACGCCGCCGTCGGTGCCTACCAGCAGGTGCTTACCGTCAGCCGGGTCGAACCAGATGGCGTGGTAATCGGAGTGGACGTGGCCCAGAAAGTCGCGCCAGAGCCTACCGGCCGTTTCGCTGATGATGGCGGTCAGCCCACACTTTGCCACGATACTATCGTTGGATGGATCGACGGCCAGGCTAGCAAAGTAGAAGGGCCGCACCTGACTATTGAAACTCTTATCGATCAGGCTCCAGCTCTCCCCGCCGTCAGCGCTGCGGTACATGCCCTTGGTCTGCTTCGTGCCGGTTTCTACGGCGGCGTATACGACCTGCCCGTTGCTGGGGGCTACCGCTACTCCGATGCGGCCGAGCGTTTCATGGGGTAGACCCTCGCTCAGCTGGGTCCAATTTTTGCCCCCGTCGGTGGTCCGGTACAGCCCGGAATTACCCCGGTATCCGCTATCGAACCCATATGGCGTACGCCGGTGGCTCCACATACCCGCGAAGAGTACGTCGGGTCGCTCCGGGTCCATGCTGATACTGGCCGCCCCCGCGCTTTCGTCGAGATAGAGTATCCGCTCCCAAGTCTGCCCGCCATTCGTAGTCTTGAACACGCCGCGCTGGCTGCCGTCGCTCCACAGCGGACCGAGGGCGGCTACGTAGACCACGTCTTCGTCTTTGGGGTGCACGACGATACCACTGATGCGCTCCGTGCTATCGAGACCGAGCGACTGCCAGCGATTGCCGCCGTCCGTGCTGCGGTACACGCCCGTACCTACGCTGACGCTGTTGCGTACCCAGGGCTCGCCGGTGCCTACGTAGATTACCTTAGAGTTACTTGGTGCAAGGGCAATCGCCCCGATGCTCTGGCTGTAGTTGTCGAACACGGGCTGGACACTATTGCCACCGTCAGTGGTTCGCCACACTCCGCCACCGCCGGCACCGACGTAGACCGTATTGGCGTCGGTGGGGTCGACGGCCAGGCAGCTGACGCGTCCGCTCATCGTGGCCGGACCAATCTGCCGCGCCTGGAGGTCGCCGAACAGCGCCGTGGTGGTGCTAAATTCCTGGGCCCGCACGGCCGTGGCTACTGCCATTCCACAGATAAGGAGTACAACTAATCGCATAAGGTAATGGGGTAAATGGGAGCGGGGCCGCGTACGGGGGCCATTCCCTGCACCTGCGGCCCCGCCCGGAGTAACGTGGAGTGTATGTAGGTGGTCTTATTTCAGGGTGAAGAAGTCTTCCTCAAGCTCGGGATTGATGCTTACGTTGGTGAAGGTCATCTTCATAATAGTCTGGCCGTTGGCCTTATTCTCGATGTACATGGGCACCATGAGGCCGTCCACCTCCTGGTAGTCACTCATGTAACCCTCCATGACCATGCCCTGCGCCTGGGGGCTCTTGCTGGCCTGCATGGTCATAAGTGGGACCATTGTCTCGGTATCGAAGTAATAGGTACGGTCGTAGCCATCGGCATTGGTGACCTGGACGCCGTAGGTGGGCGTGCCCTCGACCTCCTTACCTTCCACGGCCGTGAGGGTGTAGCCGCGCGCTTCCGTGTTAATGAACTCGGTGAGGAAGGGGGTATCGGCCAGGTCGGCAGCCTCCTCGGCGCTCATCTCCTTGGGCTCGGTGATGCCCTGCATGGGGAAGAGGATGTAGCCCGTGGTCCCGTTGTAGCTCTGCGTCATGGGGCTACCCTGGATGTCCATGTCGATGCGCATTTTGTTACCCTCGGCGGCGGTCACCGTGAGGGGGAACTCCATGCCCTGCATCGTAGCGGCACCCTCCATTTTGGTGGACTTTACGGCCAGCCAGGCATCCTTTCCGCCAGTAGCTTCTACGTAGGCGTCGGCGATTTCGCGGGGACTGGGGGTGATGGCAGCGTCCTGAGCGAGCAGGGCGGTACTCACGAAGAGTAGCATAAAAAGTGAGGCGAAGTGTTTCATCTAGTTGCTTGTTGTTGCGCCAAATATAGGGCGGGCGGGGCCGCCGGTGCAGCCTTTTTCGATGAATGCAAGCTGCTAGGCGATCAATTGCGCCACAATCGGTAGGCGGTGCCGGGCTGACCTGACAAAGTTTCCGTCCGCCCCGCGTGGCCCCACATTTGCCCCGCGTAGGGGTGCTGAAAAAATATTTTAAGATGAGCAGGAAGAACCCCGACGAGTCCATCGTAGACGATGAAATGCTAGACCACAGTGATGCCGCCCCCGAAGAGCACGTACTGGACCGTGACCTGAAGTCCGACGAAGACCTCCAGGAGGAGCTGCCCGATAGCGTCGACATGAGCGAGCTCGAGCAGCGACTGCAGGAAAAGGAGGACCGGTACCTGCGCCTTTATGCGGAGTTCGACAACTATAAGCGCCGTACCCAGCGTGAGCGCCTGGAGATGATGGACACGGCCGGTAGTAAGACCATGAAGGCACTACTTCCGGTACTGGACGACTTCGACCGTGCCGCCCAGATTGCCAAGCAGGACGAGGCCACGGCCGAGATCTGGAATAATGGCATTGGCCTGGTACAAAAGAAGTTGCTGCAGGCGTTAGCCTCCCAGGGGCTCAAGCCGATGGAAAGTACCGGGGAGGACTTCAACGCCGACCTGTACGAGGCAGTCACCGAGGTACCCCACCCCGAGCTGAAGGGCAAGGTGGTCGATACCATCGAGCGCGGCTACACCCTCAACGGCCGCATCATCCGCCACGCCAAGGTGGTGGTGGGTAAGTAACAACTTAAGACATAGCCTGATGGCAAGAGATTATTACGAGGTGCTCGGCGTACCCAAAAATGCCGACTCCGATACCCTGAAGAAGGCCTACCGCAAGCTGGCCATGAAGTACCACCCCGACCGCAACCCGGACAATACGGTAGCGGAAGAGAAATTCAAGGAGGCGGCCGAGGCCTACGACGTACTCAACGACGACGAAAAGCGCGCCCGCTACGATCGTTTCGGCCACGCCGGTGTAAACGGGCAGGGTGGCTTCGGGGGCGGAGCCGGGGGCATGACCATGGAGGACATCATGGCGCAGTTCGGCGACATGTTCGGCGACGGCGGCGGGGGCGGCGCATTCGGCTCCTTCTTTGGGGGTGGCGGCGGCGGTGCCCGCCGGCAGCCCCGCGGCGAGCGCGGCAGTAACCTCCGCATTAAGGTGCCCCTGGAACTGGAAGAGATCGCCGAGGGCGTCACCAAGCGCATCAAGGTGAAGCGGCAGCGCGAGTGCGAGGTCTGTGACGGCACCGGCGCCAAAGATGCCGAAAGCGTCGAGACCTGCCGCACCTGTGGCGGGGCCGGCGTGGTGCGCCAGGTCCGCTCCACCTTCATCGGTCAGATGGCCACCACGGCGACCTGTCCGACCTGCTCCGGCACCGGTACCCAGATCAAGGCCACCTGCAGCAACTGCAAGGGCGACGGCCGGGTGTACGGCGAGGACACCATCGAGGTCAATATCCCCGCCGGCGTCGAGGAGGGCATGCAGCTCAGCATGCGCGGTAAGGGCAACGCCGGTCGCCGCGGCGGCCCTCCCGGTGACCTACTCATCAATATCCAGGAACGGCCCCACGAGGAGCTCCAGCGCGACGGCCAGAAGCTGATCTACGACCTCTACCTCAACTTCGCCGACGCTGCCCTGGGCACCTCCGTGGAGGTGCCGACCATCGGAGGCAAGGTGAAGATCAGGGTACCGGCCGGTACGCAGTCGGGCAAGATCTTCCGGCTGCGAGGCAAGGGCCTACCGGCCCTACAGAGCCACGCTAAGGGTGACCAGCTCATCCACGTCAACCTCTGGACGCCCAAGAAACTTACCCGCGAGGAGACCGAGCTGCTGGAGCGCATGCGCGATATGGAGAACTTTGCCCCCAAGCTCGAAAAGGGTGACAAGGGCTTCTTCGAGCGGATGAAGGAGTACTTCACGTGAGTGTAACGCGACTGTGTTCCGGATGTCTGACCGGCCTGCTGTTCCTGGCCTGCGGGCCGGATGTCGTGTACCAGGAGGAGGTCGAGCTACCCGCCACGGGCTGGCCCTACGCTGATAGCCTCACCTTCACCTTTCCGGTCACGGACACCAGCGGCCGCTATGATTTAGTGCTCACCGTCGCGCACACCGCAGACTTCCCCTACCAGAACTTTTACGTCCACCTAGATACTCATCTACCGAGTGGTATGCTGCGCAGTCAGCCCCTCTCGCTCCAGCTTGCTGATACCTTCGGCGACTGGTACGGCGACTGTAGCGGCGGGGTGTGCCGTACGGATATCTCGCTGCAGGAGGGTACGCGCTTTACGGAGGTGGGGGAGCACCGGCTGGTGGTGGGGCAGTTTTCGCGGGATGCTGTGCTGGGGGAGGTTACTGGGATGGGCTTCCGGGTGGTGCGCCGCTGATGCTTACCGCGCAGCTCCGCTGCTTGATAAATTTAACCGCAGAGGACGCAGAGGGCCACAGAGCCGTCTTCGGTATCACCTCTGCGTCTCTCCGCGTCCTCTGTGGTTGAACTTAAACTACCCCAGATAACTACGCAATAGATTCTTATTCCGGCTACGCCGCAGCCTCCGAATAGCCCGTTCCTTGATCTGCCGCACCCGCTCCCGCGTAAGGTCGAAGCGGTCGCCGATCTCCTCCAGATTCAGCTGCTCCTCGCCGTCGAGGCCAAAGTAGGCGGCCAGTACGGCCCGCTCGCGGGGGGCCAGTAGGTTGAGGTTAGCCACGATCTCCTTGCTCAGGCTCTCACCCATTACCTTCAGATCGGGGTTGGAGTGCTCGTGATTGGGCAGGGTATCGAGCATGGTGATGTCGGAATCGTCGCCGGCCACCGGGGCATCGAAACTGAGGTGGCGCATGCGGCCGCGCATGGCGCGCTCTACGTCGGCCAGGGAGATTTGCAGCACTTCGGCCAACTCCTCCGGCTCGGGATCGCGCTCGAACTCCTGCTGGAAGCTGGAGATCGCCTGGGTGACCTTCGTGTAGCCGGCGGCCTTATTGTTGGGCATACGCACCAGGCGGCTGTACTCCACGATGGCCTGCATGATGCTCTGGCGGATCCACCACACGGCGTAGGAGATGAACTTAAAGCCCCGCGTCTCGTCAAAGCGGCGGGCGGCCTTGATGAGACCTACGTTACCCTCGTTGATGAGGTCCGATAGGCTCAGTCCCTGGTTCTGGTACTGCTTGGCTACGGAGACGACGAAGCGTAGGTTGGCCTTCGTGAGGCGCTCCAGGGCTACCTGGTCGCCCTCCCGAATGCGGGCGGCGAGCTCGGCCTCGTCCTCCGGCGTCAATAGATCGATCTTCCCGATGTCGGTCAGGTACTTTTCCAGGGCGATGCTCTCGCGGCTGGTAATTTTGTTACTGATCTTTAACTGACGCATTCTGACTACCTTTTCAATACCTGGGTTTTTCGCGGTTAGAATCTTGCAATTTGGGGGGATAGTTTCCAAGTCCTAATATAGCAAACATTCTCCGGTACACATCTACACTGCTATACATCCATTATGCGGCTACGGACCCAAAAAGTTACCTCTCCGCGCTACCTTACCCCTTAATAACTCCTAATTATCCGCTAACGTGCGCCCATGGCCAGTAAATTCTATAGCATCTTCTCCCTGAAGTGCCCGACCTGCCACCGCGGCGAGCTCTTCCCCACCCCCTCGTTTTCCTTCCGCCAGCCCTTTGCCCAGTACAAATACTGCCCGGCCTGCGGCCAGTCCTACTTTCCCGAGCCGGGCTTTTACTACGGGGCCATGTTCATCTCCTATATCGGCTCGGGCTTCTTTTGCCTCGGCGTCGTGATGTTCCTACACTGGGTGCTCGACTGGTCGATGGGCGCCTCCTTTGCTGCCCTCATCGCCATCGTTGCTATTCTGTTCGTCTGGTGGTTCCGCGTGTCGCGCTCCGCCTACCTCAACCTCGTCTTCAGTTTTAAACCCGACATTGCCGCCGCCGTCGACGCCGGTGCGCTTGACATTCCCCCCCCCGACGTCGTCAAGTCTACCTAAACCATGGCCAAAAAAAATTACGCTCCCCAGGGTGCACCCCAGCCAGACGAGAACCCCTTCGCCGCGCTCTCCCAGCTCAGTAACCTCCCCCCTCCCCCCGATGATTTGCCGCAGGACGAAGCAGTAGCCGGAAACGCAGGTGCAACGCAATCCGATCCCCTCCGCGTCACCGTAGACCGCAAGTACCGTCGGGGCAAGTCCGCTACGCTGGTCACCGGCTTTACGGGCAGTGAGGCGGCGCTGCAGGAACTTGGTAAGACCTTGAAGGTGCAGTGTGGTGTGGGGGGCTCGGTGAAGGATGGGGTGATTATTGTTCAGGGTGATCAGCGGGAGCGGGTGGATAGTCTATTGGTTGAGCTCGGGTATCGGGTTAAGTAGGCCCCAGCTTTGCTGGGTTAGAGCCCTCGCTGGCGCGTTCGGGCGTAGACCGCGTTGCGGATAGACCCTTCGGGTTAGACTCGTCTCGCAGGCACCACAGCGGCAGCTCTACCCGCTTTAGCGGTCCACCCCCGAACGCGCCAGCGAGGGGTCTACCCTGCGCAACGCGCAGGTCTATCCCCTAAAACTCGACTTGAGTCCAACCGTAAGATTATACACAGGGCGCTCCGGAGTACTATCCGTATCCACCGTAAAGTACCCCTGCCGCAAAAACTGAAAACTCTCCCCCACCCCGGCCCCGGCCAGCGCCGGCTCCCCCTTGGCGGTAATGACATGTAGGCTATTTGGATTGATGAACTCCATGAAGTCCCGCTCCGGGTAGTCCATCGGCGTGGGATCCGTAAACAGCGGCTCGTACATACGCACTTCCAGGTCAACGGCGGTGGGCGCATTGACCCAGTGCAGGGTGCCCTTGGCCTTCACGCCGCTGGTGTCCTCGCCGGAGCGGGAATCGGGGTAGTAGGTGCAATTGATCTGGGTGACGTTGCCGTTGGCGTCCTCCTCGTGGCCGTCGCAGTGGATGATGTAGGCGCTTTTGAGGCGGACGTCCTTGTCCGGGGCCAGGCGGTAATACTTCCGATTTTGCGGCTCCTTGCGGTAGTCGTCGCGCTCGACGTAGAGCTCGTGGCTGAAGGGCAACTGACGGGTGCCGTGGCTTTCGTCCTCGGGATTATTCTCGGTGTCGAGCTGCTCAGTGCGGCCCTTGGGGTAGTTGGTGATGACCAGTTTGACGGGGTCGATCACGGCCATGTAGCGATCGGCGTCGCGGTTCATGACTTCGCGCACCTTGAACTCCAGCAGATCGAGGGTTTGCTGGTTGTCGCGGCGGGTGACGCCGGTATCCATACAGAAATTACGGATGGCCTCGGCGGGGTAGCCCTTGCGGCGCAGTCCGGCCAGGGTGCTCATGCGGGGATCGTCCCAGCCGGTCACCACGCCCTCCTCGATCAGCAGTTTGAGCTTGCGCTTAGAGGTGATGAAGTAGTCGACGTTCATGCGGGCGAACTCGATCTGCCGGCTCGGGAAGATTTCCAGGGCCTCGATCAGCCAATTGTACAGATCGCGGTGGTGGCGAAATTCCAGGCTACACAGCGAGTGGGTAATCTCCTCGATGGAGTCGCTCTGTCCGTGGGCGAAATCGTACAGGGGGTAGATGCACCAGGTATCGCCCGTACGGTGGTGGGCCTCGTGCTTGATGCGGTAGAGCACCGGATCGCGCAGTAGAAGGTTGGGGTGGGCCATGTCGATCCTGGCGCGGAGCACCCGGGAGCCATCGGCAAACTCGCCATTTTTCATGCCCTCGAACAGCTTCCGATTCTCCTGCGCGCTGCGATTCCGGTAGGGACTGTTCGTACCCGGCACGCCGATATCGCCCTTCTGGGCCTCGATCTCGGCGGCGGAGGAGTCGTCTACGTAGGCCAGCCCCTTATCGATCAGGCGGAGCGCCAGTTGGTACAATTCCTCAAAGTAGTCGGAGGCGTAGCGGGTACTCCCCTCCCAGTCATACCCCAGCCAGCGGATGTCGTGCTCGATGTTGTCGACGAACTGGGTCTCTTCGGTGCTGGGATTGGTATCGTCCATCCGCAGATTGGTCGTGCCCCCAAATTTCTTCGCCGTCTCAAAGTTGATCACGATGGCCTTTGCGTGGCCGATGTGCAGGTAGCCGTTCGGCTCGGGGGGGAAACGGGTGTGGATACGGCCGCCGTGCTTGCCCCGGGCGAGGTCTTCGACGATGATCTCCTCGATAAAGTTTTCGGCTTCTTTTACCTCGCTGGCCATGGGTCGTCGCTTTGGGGGTAAAGGTAGCAACCCCGGCAGGGATGCCGGGAGCCACTAACTCCGGCCAGGGATGCCGGGAGCCTCTAACCCCGGCAGGGATGCCGGGAGCCACTAACTCCGGCCAGGGATGCCGGGAGCCACTAACCCCGGCAGGGATGCCGGGAGCCGCTAACTCCGGCAGGGATGCTGGGAACCACTAGCAAGCCCGGTAGGGATGCCGGGAGCCACTTACTGCCAGCCGTCGCGTTCTAGTCGCGTGTATTTTTCTTCTACTGCTGTCCGTAGTTCCTCCTGGTAAGCCACCACCCTATTCCGGATCGCTTCATTCTGCGCTCCTAAAATGCGTGCCGCCAGTAGCCCTGCATTCTTCGCTCCGTCCAGTGCCACGGTGGCTACCGGTATGCCGCCTGGCATCTGCAAAATAGAAAGCACCGAGTCCCAGCCGTCGATACTATTCCGACTTTTGATGGGCACCCCGATCACGGGCAGCGGACTCAGGCTAGCCACCATGCCCGGAAGGTGAGCCGCTCCCCCCGCCCCCGCAATGATGACCTGCACCCCGCGCGCCGCCGCCCCCCTGCTGTACGTGAAGAGCCGCTCGGGCGTGCGGTGGGCCGAGACGACGGTGACCTCGATCTCAATGCCGAAGTCAGTCAGCACCTCGGCGGCCTGGCGCATGATGGGGAGGTCGGAGTCGGAACCCATGATGATGGAGACCATAGCTTGAATTTTGGGCAAGATAGGAGGTAGACCGGCGCTGCGCGACCGGGTAGACCCCTCGCTACGCGTTCGGGGGTAGACCGCCAAGGCGGGTAGAGCTACCGCTGTGGTGCCTGCGAGACGAGTCTAACCCGCAGGGTCTACCCGCAACGCGGTCTACGCCCGAACGCGTTAGCGAGGGCTCTACCCTGCGCAACGCGCAGGTCTATTGCACCCGTCCAGCTTCTTGCTCCAGCCCAGACTTACGATCCCGCACCTTCACCTTCTGATTGCCAAAGTTATAGCTCAGCGAGATTCCCACCCGCCGGCTGTCCCAGTTGCCGCTGCCCACGCTGCGCAGGCCGTTGAACTCGCTCTCGCCCCGCCAGCCGGAGGTGAAAAAGAGGTCGTTGCCGCTGAGCTTGACGTTCAGCTGGTCGTTGAGGAATTTCTTCTGTAGGCCGACGTTGAGCGCGCCGAGGGCCTCGTAGCGGAACACCCCGCCCCAGACGCCCGGCCCGCTGAAGTAGCCGCCGATCTCGCCGGTCAGGCCCCAGGGTAGGTTGATGGTATTCTGGATGAAGCCGCCGTAGCTGAATACCTGCACGTCTACCACCCCGCCGTCCGCGTACCTGGCCTGGTTGTCGGTGTAGCTAGCTGAGAGGTTGGCGTAGATATTGTACTTCTCCGCCACCTGGACGGGGGCACTGAGGTTGGCGGACCAGACGGTCTGGGTAGCCAGGTTGTCCCAGCTGATGAAGCTGGCGCGGGGGTCATCGTCGTCCGGCGCGATGAGGCGGGTGATCTGGTCGGCGGTGCTGCTGTAGGCGATCTTGAGGTTGTAGCGGTAAGCGTGGGTGTAGCCCAGTTCGACGTTGTCTACGATCTCGGGGTTCAGAAACGGGTTGCCTCGCTCGTACCTCAGTTGACTCAACTGCTGGCGGAAGGGATTGAGGACGTTGTAGTCGGGTCGGTTGATCCGGCGACCGTAGGCTAGGTTGAGGGTGTTGCCCTGCTGGGCGTTCAGGGCGTAGGTGAGGCCGGCATTAGGAAAGTAACTGACGTAATTGAGTTCTACCGGTGGCTCCTCGAGCTTGTTGTCGAAGGGGGTGAGCTCGCCCGTGGCGTCAGTCACCTCGACGCGCAGGCCGGCCGTGAATTTCCACCGCTCGCTGAGTTGTCCGGCGTAATTGAGGTAGCCGGCGTAGACGTCTTCGGAGTAGTCGAATTGGTTACTGCGCTGCACGTCGAGCGTCCGGTCGTCCAGCCCCCCATCTTGGTAGGCATAGAACAGGAAGGTATTGAAGGTCCGCACGCGACTAAAGCGGGTACCGGCACTCAGCACGCCCCCGGCCAGGGGCTGCTCGTAGTCGGCCTTCGCGGTGTAGATGTCGATGTCCGTAGGCGTCTCGAAGTAGTTCAGCAGACTACTCAGCGGCCGGCCTTCCGCATCGAAGTAGCGATTGGGCTGGTCCATCAGTTGGTCGTTGCGGAAGCGGCCGTAGTCGAGGTCGACGTTCAGGCTACGGTCATCGGCGATGGCGTAACGGTAGTTGAGGTTGATGGTGTTCTGTCCGCGGTCGCTGTCGGAAACGTTCTGAGCCACGAGGGTAGAGTCAAAGCGTAGCGTGCTGCCGGTCACTGCGAAGATGTCCGTCTCGTTATTTTCCAGATTGGTAGCGTCGTTGTAGCGGCCACCGACCAAAACACCGACCGTGTGCTGGTCCCCGATGCGGAAGTCCGCCCCCAGGCGGTAGTTCGCCGTGCGCCCGCTGTAGCGCCCCAGGTTATCCTCGTCGAGCAGCAGGCCGTTCTGGTAGTTGTCGAACAGCATCTCGTTGAAGTTCTCGATACTGTTGTAGCCCACGTTGCCGTACACATTGACCCAGCGGTTGCGGTAATTGCCACTGGCATCCACGCCGCCCCGGAAGTAGCGCCCCTGGCTGGCGTTGGTGCTCAGCGAGCCGTTAGCCCCCTCGTCTTCCGGCTTCTTTAGGCGAATGTCGATAATACCGGCATTGCCCTCGGCCTCGTACTTCGCCCCCGGGTTGGTGATGATATCGATGCGGTCGATCTGCTCGGCGGTGAGGTTGCGCAGGTAGTTGCTCAGGTCCTGTCCCTGTAGCGGTAGGCGCCGCCCGTCCACGTACAGCAGTACGCCGGAGCGGCTCAGCACATTGATGTTATCGTTGTTGTCGATGGTCACTCCCGGTGCTTTGCGCAGTAGGTCCAACCCCGTATTGCCGACGGCATTGATGGTACCCTCCACGTTAAACACCGTGCGGTCGGGCTTCACTTCCACCAGGGCGCGCTGGGCGGTCACGGTGGCTTCGGCCAGCTCCACGGCGGCGGGGGCCAGGGTGAGTACGCCGAGGTCGAAGTCCTTCGTGACGTCCACCGCCTGGCGCAGCTCCGGGGCTCCCAGGTAGGTCACGCTTAGCGTATAGGTGGCAGCCGGTACGTTTTGCATCCGAAATACCCCGGCATCATCAGTCGTTTCCACCTTCACGAGGCTAGAATCGGTAGTAGCGTACAGGGCGACGTTGGCAAAGGCCACGGCCTGGTCTTCCGCGTCCTGTACCTGTCCGATCACATTAAACTGGGCGCGGACGCAGGTGCAAAGAAGGAGGGTCAGGGTGATAGTGAGTGTGGTGCGCATGGCTATAATTGGCTACTAGGTTATTATTGACACGGCGAAGGTGCCGCCTCTGTTACGTGTCAGTATGACTTTTTCGGTGAATGACCAGATTTCGTCGATGGGCTCCCACGCCGGCCTTGTCCGGTAGT
The DNA here is from genome assembly GCF_965214665.1 of Neolewinella sp. Classification (GTDB taxonomy): domain Bacteria; phylum Bacteroidota; class Bacteroidia; order Chitinophagales; family Saprospiraceae; genus Neolewinella. The sequence continues at coordinate 1,882,978 of NZ_OZ243970.1, forward strand.
GCGCCTGGTCATTCGCCCCCCGGCAGTGGTCGCTCACCGATTACCGGCCGGCGGTGCGGCACCTACGGCCTATACTTGTACCATGAGCGAATCACGCGGATGGTGGAGTCGGGAACTAAGCTGGGTGGTGCTTCTGTACCTCTCCTTCGGGCTGTTCTATATGGTGGTGCTGCGCTTTTCCTTCCCACAGGGCTACCGGGCACCGGAGGGGCTGTTTGAATACTTTAACTTCCGTATTCTCTACCTCGACTATCCCCTCAAGGCACTGTACACTCTACCAATTTGGTACCTGACGTTTCGGGTACTGCGTCACTGGCCGTTTGGTTACAGGGTAGCCCTCAATCTGGCACTACTCCCGGCGTGGGTGAAGGGCTGGCAGCTTTCCTATTATTGGTTGGTGGATAATTTCTTCGGCGGCGGGCACCTACAGGGACCGGGTCAGTGGTGGGACATCTACATTCCCGCCCTCTTCTACATCCTCCAATTCGGTATCTTCCACGCCTGGCACTATTACCAGGACCTGCGCCGCACGGAGCTAGCCCGCGCCGAGAGCGAGCGCCTGGCCCTGACCAGCGAGCTCAGCGCCCTCAAGGCCCAGCTCAATCCCCACTTCCTCTACAACGCCTTCAACACGATCAGTGCCAGTACCGGCCCGGGGCAGGAACGTACCCGCGACATGATCGCCCAGCTTAGCGATCTCTTTCGCTACCAGCTGCGGGCCAACCGCGAGCGGGTACTACCGCTGGCCGATGAGCTCGGCTTCGTCACCGACTACCTGGCCCTCGAAAAAGAACGCTTCGGAGACCGGCTGGACTACCGGGTCGACGTGGAGCGGGAGCAACTGCTCAGCGCCGAGATTGCCCCCCTACTGCTCCAGCCCCTGGTCGAGAACGCCGTCCGCCACGGCCTATCACCGCTACTCGAAGGCGGTACGGTGACCATCTCGGCCAGCGCTGCCAACAACCAGCTTACACTCACCGTGGCCGATACCGGTACAGGGTTCGATCCGTCGAACTGCACTCCGGGCTACGGACTCACCAACACCCGTCGCCGCCTGGCTCTACTCTACGGTACCGCGCTCACTATAGCTTCCACTCCCGGGCACGGTACCCGCTGCACCTTTACCATTCCCCTTGCCTATGCTCCGCAAAGTAGTCGTGATCGACGACGAAGCCCCCGCCCGTCAACTGCTCCGGGAGTACCTGGCTGAGTACCCCGACCTAATCGTAGTGGGCGAGGCCGCCAACGGCGTCGACGCCCTGCGCATCATCAGCGAGCACCGGCCCGAGCTCATCTTCCTCGACATCCAGATGCCGGGGCTGACCGGTCTGGACGTACTGGCCCGGCTCGACGAGCTTCCCCTGGTCATCTTTAGCACGGCCTACGACCAGTACGCCCTGGAGGCCTTCGAGCTCCACGCCGTAGATTACCTCCTGAAGCCCTACGCCAGCGCCCGCTTCGCCACCGCCATCGACCGGCTGAATCTACGCACGGCGCCTGCCACTACCGCCCAACCCAACGTCGCTCGCCTGGCCCAGCAACTCCGCGACGACCGCAGCGTCGCCCCCTACCCCGACCGCATCATGGTGCCCCGGGCCGGTAAGTACATCGCCCTACCCGTAGAGGAAATTCTCTGCATCCGCGCCGAGGGTGACTATTCTACCATCGTCACTGCCGACAGCAGTTTCTTAAGTCAGTACAGCCTCAAGGAGACGGAGGCGCGCCTCGATCCCGGCCGGTTCCTACGCATCCACCGCTCCACGATCATTCACCGGGCGGCAATCCGGGAAATCTACCGCGAGGGGCACGGCTACGACGTGGTGCTGGTGAACGGGGAGTTGGTGCGGGCTAGCCGGGGGTATGCAGAGGTAGTGAAAAACATTCTGTTTTAGACCCAGCTTTGCTGGGGTAGACCCCTCGCTACGCGTTCGGGGGTAGGCTCGCTAAAGCGAGGTAGAGCTGCCGCATGTTATGCCTGCGAGACGAGTCTAACCCGAAGGGTCTATCCGCAACGCGGTCTATGCCCGAACGCGTAAGCGAGGGCTCTACCCCAGCGAAGCTGGGTCTACCTCACCCGCCCCGCGGGTTCGTCGAGCCCCGTATCCCGCCGCCGGCTACTCACCTTCTGATTGCCGAAGTTGTAGCTCACACTCAGGGCCACGCGGCGACTATCACGTAGGATGCTACCGCGGAACAGCAGGCCATCGAAGTTGCTGCCGCCGTTGATGACGAAGTTGCGGAACAGGTCGTTGCCGCTGAGCTTGACGTTGAGCTGGCCGGCGAGGAAGCTGCGTTGGAGGCCGACGTTGACGTAGCCCAGGGCATCGTACTCGAAGATGCCCTCGCTGATCCCGGCGCTGATGTAACGGCCGGTGAGCTCGGCGGTGAGGTCCCAGGGCAGGGTGAAGGTATTCTGGAGTAGGCCGCTGTAGTTGAACTGCTTGACGTCGACCACCGGGGCGGGTCGGCCGAACTCCTCGGGGAAGTTGGCCTGGTTACTCACGTAGCTGGCCGCTCCGGAGAAATAGACGCTCCACCAGGGGGTGAGCTCCACGGGGGCACTGGCGCTGAGGGAGTAGACCGTGCGCTGGTTCAGGTTGTCGTAGGTAGCGAAGCCGGCGGCGGGGTTGATGCGGTCGGGGCTGAACAGGCGCGCGATCGCTGCCTCGGTGCGGCTGTAGGCGAGCTGGAAGTTATAGCGGCCGGCGATGGTGTAGCCCAGTTGCAGGTTATTGACGATCTCGGGGCCCAGGGTGGGGTTACCGGCCTCGTAGCTGAGCTCGTTGAGCTGTACGCGGAAGGGGTTGAGGACGTTGTAGTCCGGGCGGTTGATGCGGCGGCCGTAGCGGAGGCTCAGCGTGTGGTTTTCGTCGAGCTGGTAGGTGAGGCCGGCGTTGGGAAACAGGCTGAGGTAGCTCGAATCGATGGGGGTGGTCACCGCGTTGTTCTCCAACTCCAGCAAGCGGCTATCGGCGCGGGTGGCCTCCAGGCGCAGACCGGCCGAGTAGCTCAGCCGCTCGCCGAAGCTGCCGGCGTAGGTGAGGTAGGCAGCGTAGACCGTCTCGTCGTAGGTGAATTGGTTGCTGCGATCGGCGCGAAAGTCGCGCACCGGCGAGAGGCCGTCGTAGGCCAGAAAGGTGTTATCGGTTTTTACCCGCGTGTACTTTGCACCTGCGCTTGCCGCCCCCGGTCCCAACGGGAAGTCATAATCGAGCCGACCGGTATAGATGTCGATGTCGATGGGGGTGTCGAAGTAGGCGTCAGCGGTACGCAGCAGGCGGCCGTCGGGGGTTTCGTAGCGGTTGGGCTGGTCGAGCACATCGTCGTTGCGGAAGCGGCCGTAGTCGAGGTCCACGTTCAGGTTGTGGCCGGCGGCAATGGCGTAGTTGTAGTTGAGGTTGAAGGTGTTCTGGGTGTGGTCGCCGCGCCCGTCTACGCCCCCGATCAGAATGCTATCGGCCTGGGAGCAGGGCGGCGGGTCCTCCGGAATGGTGGAGCCGAAGGAGTCGCTGTGGATGACGGTTTTGTTCTGCACATCGCGCACGCTCGATTGAAACTGCCCGCTGTAGAGGGTACCGAGCGTGGAGCGTTTGCCGAGATAGAGGTCGAGCCCCACGCGGGCGGCGGGGGTGCGCAGCTGGGGCTGGCTGTACTGCCGGTCGAAGAGCAGGAACTGATTTTGTCGGCTCGTGAAGATAGACTTCGTGTAGCTGTCGTTGGCGGTATAGCCGAGGTTACCGAACAGATTGAGGCGCCGGTTGCGGTAGTTGCCGCTGGCGTTGAGGCTATAGACGGCGTAGCGGCCCTGGCTACCGGAGGCGGCCAGGGTACCGTTGGTGCCTTCGTTTTCGGCCTTCTTGAGGCGGATGTCGATGATACCGGCGTTGCCCTCGGCCTCGTACTTGGCCCCGGGGCTGGAGATGATGTCGATGCGGTCGATCTGCTCGGCGATGAGGTTGCGCAGGTAGTTGGTCAGGTCGGTGCCGGTGAGGGGCAGCCGGCGGCCGTCGACGTAGATGATCACGCCGGCGCGGCTCAGTACGCTGATGTTGTCGTTATTGTCGAGCGTCACGCCGGGGGCCATGCGCAGCAGGGCCAGGGCATCATTGCCGGCGGCGTTGATGGTACCCTGCACGTTGAAGATGGTACGGTCGGGCTTCACCTCCACGAGGGCACGGGTAGCGGTGACAATGGCCCCGACCAGGTCTACCGCGGCGGGAGCCAGTTGCAGGGTGCCCAGGTCGGTAGATCGGTCGAGCTGGAGATGGTCGTGACGAAGGTCCGGGGCACCCAGAAAGGTCACGACCAGATCGTAGGTACTGGCGGCCAGGTTCTGGAGCCGGAAGCTACCGTCGTCGCCGGTGATTTCGACCTTGACGAGCTGGGAGTCGGCGCTGGTGTACAGGGCCACGTTGGCGAAGGCCACGGCGGCCCCCTGTTCGTCCAGCACCCGCCCGCTCAGAGTGTTCTGGGCGCGTACGCAGGTGCAAAAAAGGCACAAAAAAGCCAGACAAAGCGTGGTTTTCATACGGGTAAGGTGCAAACGTCGGGGGTGAGTCCGTGACGAAGGTACAAAACGCACCCTACCTCCTGGTAGTGCTTACCTTACCAAAATGGAATTAGATCGACTACGCGACTACTGTCTGGCGAAGCGGGCGGTCACCGAGGAACTGCCCTTCGGCCCCGACACCCTGGTGTTTAAGGTGGCTGACAAGCTATTTGCCCTCACCGGTCTGGCGGACGACGATCTACGCATCAACCTCAAGTGCGACCCACAGCGGGCCGTGGAACTGCGCGAGCGGTACCCGGAAGTGATCGTGCCCGGCTGGCACATGAACAAGCGCCACTGGAACACGGTGTACGTGGAGCGGGGGGCACTCGACGACCGATTGGTGGAGGAGTTGATCGACCAGAGTTATGCGTTGGTGGTGGCGGGGTTGACGCGGCGGGTGCGGGGGGAACTTGGGTTGGGGTAAGCATTGCACCTGCGGCCCCGCCCTAGGCTAGTGCGGGAGATGGATTGCCTGCTGCTTCCCGTACTTCCTCCACCGAGCGCGGATTAGCAGCCCCCTGGTGCAAATGATGCGGCAGCGCCCGCAGCTTACCCAGGTTGTAAAAGGCAAACCCGGCCTTGGAAACGATGGGTAGAATGATGAAAAGCACCGATGTCAGCAGCGGACCGAACAGCGCCAGCCCCGGCGTACCCAACGCCCACACCAGCGGATAGAGCAGCCACTGTACACTTAGAAAAACGGCCGACCCCTTATAAGCTGCCGTGAGCTCCGGACCCTGAATTTTGGCCTTCTCGTAGAGCTCCTTCCACATCAGGCGGTAGACGACCAGCAGCGCCACGCAGCCGGCGATGTACCAGTACCAGCGGTTGCCCTCCGGGGAAAGATCACCGATGAGACCGGTGAGGATCATAATAACTTGAGAACCGAGCAAGCCGGCCGTGATCGAGCCCTCTAACTTTAGGGTGTACTTACCAGTGAGAACCAGTGAAAGTAGCAGCAGGGGCGTACTCACCACCCAGTCGAGGTAGCGGGCGAAGTAGACCGTCTCGCCACCCACCTCCACGGTACCCTGCCCCAGGGCGATGGCGGAGTAGGCCAGTCCGGACCATACGACCACGAAGGTGTGGATGAGGTACTTGTACTGCGGTACCCCCTTGGGCTTGCGGGCCATGCTGAGGATGATCACAGCGCTCAGGAACATGACGGCCACGTAGGCCCAGTGGAGAAGTACATCGGTGCTGTCCATAGGTCGGGGGTGTTTGTGGGGTAACCGAAGCTAAGTGGGCTATGTTTCATCCTTATACACCTCTTCCCACGACCGGCCGGCCTGGGAAAGCAGGGCGCCCAGGCGGACGTTGCTTTCTTCCACCTCGCCGCCAGCGGGGTGGGCCAGTTCCGGTACGCGGTCGGCCCACCCACCGCGCAACTTCAATAGCTCCTCGTCTTCGCCGCGGTGACGCGCGTGGGTGTTGACCAGTTCCAGGAAGTGTCCGGCTACGCGGTCCATACGCACGAGGTGAGCCGTCACGGCGGCATCATCACGGTAGCAGATGCGTAGGGCCATAGTTGCCTCGTGCAGGGAGGCTACCTGTACGGTGGCGGAGTAGGCCAGCCCGTCGGAGAGGAAAAAGCGCACGATGGGATAGCAGCGCTGGTTGTTGATGTGGGTGTTGAAGAGCTCCACGAGGTCGTCGACGCGCTCGGTGAAAAAGCTGCCGTCGGGCTGGGTGGTGAAGTAATCGTAGAGCTCCAGCGGCGTATTGCCCATGCTGGAGATGTAGGTGGCCAGGTTTTTCTTGCGGTTGGCGGCGCTCATCACGTTGATGATGTAGGTGATGGCCGTGGTGAGCACCCCGAAGCCGAGGATGGAGTACACCACCGTGAAGTAGCGGCTAAAGTCGCTGCCGGGTATGTAGTCGCCCGTACCCAGGGTAGAAAACACGAAGCCGGTCATATAGGCCCGCTGCGGCAGGGTGGCCGGCTCCTGGGTGCTGGAGTGGATGACCATGTCGTCGAAGCCGGCGTAGACCAGGAAGCCCGCTACGAGCAGCAGGATGACCCAGTTGAGGAGGGTAGCGATGAGGTGGACCGCCCCGTTCCAGCGCCGGCCGCGGTCGGTGTGTATGTGAAAGACCTGCCGTACCCCGGCGTTGATCAGGGTGGTCATGCCGCCGGAGCCGTTGCAGGACAGCGTAGTGTAGAAGAAGTCGGTGAGGGTGAGGCCAATGAGGCCAAAGCCGAAGAGGGTAAGGAGCAGGTCCATTGGTCACCCGGATTTGGTGGTTGGCGGGGGGGTTCGAAAATATGGGAAAAGTTTGGGTGTGGGGTGGCGGGTGTTGGGGGGCTCAACACGTAGCGCTCATTGGGCTACACAGAGGGTGTCACGGAGTACGCACGGAGGCCAGCACCTAGCGGTGCTGCGGGAGGCGGGTGGGGGTTAGTACAATGCTGCCTCCGGCAGCGGCAGCAAAATGCAGCCTCCGGCTGCGCTAAGAGTGGCACGCTAAAGATGCCAGGCTAAGCGGGGCACTTCAAAAAAAGAAATTTCCCCGACCCTCCAAGGTCGAGTGGCCTCCGGCCCGAGCACCCAAAACACCGATGCAAACCAGCTCGGGCTACAAGCCACTCGGTCTTGGTACGTGAAGCTGCTCCACCCCCAGCCCCGTAAACTCCGCCACCTGCTCCACCCCCAGCCCCGCATCCAGCATTCGCCGTGCAATGGTAACCGCTCGCTCCTCGCTCCCCTCCTCCCGCGAAGTATCCACTACATTCTTAATGTCTCGGTAGTACTTCAAGCTCTCTTCGTACGCCTCCCGCTCCCCCACCGTGACGTTGCTCATCTCGGCAAGCTCAAGTAGTTTCCGGTCGGCGAGTTGGTAAAGTTGCTTTTGGTCTATCATAGTTTGGCGAATCATATTGCTTACCAGTATATATTAAATAACCCAGTCCGGCACATAGTCAAGCATCAAATAGATCACTACCACTATACTGGATATGAGCATACAGGTAATGTATGTTCCGACTGTAGACTTAAAATCATTCGCAGCGTCTAATCCCTCCGTTTTGTACAAGAAAACGGGAATCGCTGCCACAAATGAGATGAACGTCATCTTCATTAGCCAGTATACTAGAAATGTTATCAACATCTATTCACATATTGATTAGTGAGAACAAATATACTTCCATTGCGGTTACCAGCAACGAAGTGAACCATGTGAGATAATAGCAAATATTGACCGCAGCTTCAACAAATCCTCCAACGACACCTCACACACTCCCCATCCAACGCAAGACGCGTAAACTCCTCAAATGACACCTTCCGGTAGCCCTACCCCTCCATAAAATCCTCTAACGTCACACCTGTAGGAAGCTCCCTAACGGCACCCTTCCAACCTGAGTCCTCCTCTTCCGACTGTCGCTCAACTTCCCGCGTAACACCCTCTCTTATCCTAGACTGCACAGACCTATTAGTGGCCTGTAGCACCGCATTGATAATATCCACTTGTAGCTCACTGATGGTCATAGATCGACATTTCCTCACTAAACTGCCTGTCCAGTCGTTTATTCACAACCGCTAATATCCTACCCGTTCCGATTGGTTGCAAATCACCCTCGCTAAAGGTAAACTTCATGCCTTCTTCCAATTGATGCGCAAAATGGTCAACCGATAGGATATTGATCTCCGCTACCACCTTGTCGCCAGGAAAAACAAACTTTCTGTTAATATATTGTTGGTATGCAAATGTTAGCATCTCGTCGAAATCGAACTTGATCAAGGGTCTAGAAGCCGTCGCAAAAACTATGACACCGTTTACACGACACTACCTCGGTGTGTCTCTAAAACCTAGACACAAACTTCCTCTGCCTCTCAAAATCACCATGCACTTTGCAATTATCAATCTTATCCTTTATATACAGCTTAATTGGCAACAATTCAATACGAGAAGGCAATTTTTGTACTATACCTTGAATTCTCATCCAATCAGATGCTTCAACGTCAGCAACTATTACTTCCCCTGAATACGCCCCCCCGTTACCTCGCCACCATATTTTAGAAAAAATTTCCACATCTTGACATTCATCTAGAAATGCGTTTATTACCTGTTCATATATTTCAGGCATAGATTTCCGAACTATGTCTACAGCGATATTAATTTTCATATCGTCCTTAGAGTTATTTCGTGCATAACTCAAGATGAAGCTATACGCTCTCGATCTGTCCTCTTCACGAAGAGGTGTGAAAAAAGAGTTGACAAAAAATTCGCGGCCAAATATATGCTTTTCATTATTACATATTTTGTCAAAAACCGCCTCTAATTCATATTCAATAGCCTCTATACTCCATATATATCCAAATCTATCACTCGAAAGGTTTAATATACTTTCATACCTAGCATAAAGGCTATCTATATATTTCAACAAAAAGGATTTATCGAGGCGCAGTAACTTAATAAACGCTTCACCATTATGATCGTAATGAGCCTGATATTGCTTCTGCTGCATATAGGCCACCTGAAATTCTTCAGTGTATTTTTGAATTAAGTCATCATTCTCTTGGAAAAGTGATGTCCAAAAAATTATTTTATTTTCACTTGTGGCATTTATTGTATTTATTAATTTTAATGTTGTTACAAAAAATTCGGGGTATTTATCTGTGAAGTTTTGAACTCTACCAAAATCAAAGTGCCAGCCCGAAGGTAGAGATTTGATGGTGTCGAAAAAGGCAGACAATATTTCATCATCAATGAAATCTGACTTCAAATTTTCAAAGAATCTAACTTTCCATTTGCTTTGATGTTCAAATGTAGACGAAATCAATAGGTGCCAGATAGCCTCAGTATTATCTCTGTTCCCCAAATGGTTAAAAAACACTAATCGTGGAATATACCCTATACGATCATTGCTCTTAATGACCTTCTGTAGTAAATACAGTCCGATATCCAAATCACGTGAAAAATTAGAATTTATAACTACATCTAGAGAAGGCTCTATACTATGATGCTGAGTAAGTCCCCCCTTTATAGTGATAAAATTGTCTACAAATTCGTCAACCTCAGCGTAATTGTTGAGCTGAAATTGTCTGACAATGTCAGCGGTTTTAATCTTATCGTATTCTCTATGATCTTCAAACTCATAGAGTTCCTCATCCCTGTACCGGTTCCAGTCAACTTTCAAATACATTTTGTATAGGTCAGTGTTATACTTATCTCTTATTTTGTCTGCTAATTCTGACTCTTCTACCGAATTTCGGCTCCAAAAATTTAAAACCTGGTGAACTACCAAAGAATCAAAAAACACCTTAGGGTTCATTCTTTCATTGAAAATATGCATCAGATAATTTTTATCATATTCGACTAACTCTACCTGGATACCAGGCATAGAATGCATGTAGTTTTGTATGGTATCTATTATTTTGGTATGATATTCGGATGGCATATGAATTAACATATCCCAAACCATCCCCCTCATGCACTTCGCAGTTGGCGTTAGTGGAAAAGGATAGTTATATATAGTTATAGTGTTGCCCCTGAAATTCTTTGAATGACTGAAATAGAATTTTAGCAAAATATTGGATAATTCAATAGCCATAACTATACCCAGTTTATCGTTATCTGCACACTTTGTAGTAAGAAAAGAGATAATCTTCTGTTGCCTATATAAATTAGTACGCTCGTCCTCTTCATCTAATGCTACTACCGACTGTAAACTATGTATTAGCTCCGGCAATAAAGATGTATTTTTATTTACATAATTATATATTATGCTAAGGATGCTATCGAATTCAACGAGTGGTATTTTTAACATGTCTGTCAGAATCTCAAGAATTCTATTTCTGTTGTGACTGAAGCTATTATTCTGGTAATCTATGGTATACTTTTTGGGTTCGACATCTACCATCTGAGCCACTGATTTTGATAGATACACTAGCGTCTCTTCTACCAGGTAAAACCAAAAAACTGAGAATAGATTTAAAACGCTATCCTCATTGTCATAAACTTTATAAAAATAATCTCGCAAATACGGTGTCAGTTTTTCCATAACCTTACCTGGACCAAAAGTATTATTCGCCGCCACAACGCATTCCTTAAATCTCTTACTGTCGCTGTGGAAAAATTCTGATAGCAAAACCGAAAACGATAAAGATTCCTGATCGATGAAACTTCTATAGAAAAAATATGTAGATAGATTCTGTTCAGGTATTTTGACATAGTCGTACTGCACCTCAACCAATTCGTATCTTTCAAGTTGCTCTATAGAATCTATGAAGTCCGAATAGTTTAATCCAAACTTTTCAAGTACTTCTACAGATTTCTCCTTGTTCTTAAAAGGAAAAGCGAAAAAGAACGCTGTTATGCCAAGCGCTTGTTGGTTCATGTTTTCGTGGTGATCTATATCATCCCGCAAGAACGTCTCAAAATATGATTTGAATAGTTCAGATACATCAGTCAGTGCTCCTATTCTCTGTTCCTTCTTAGCTAAAAGCGAGGCCATAATAGCTAATCGTGGATTTCCATCAGAGATATCTACAATTTTTCGAGAATAAATGTTATTTCCAATTTCAAACGGAGGACCTGAAATTATTTTGACTATTTGTTCGTCAGTTAATCTGTCAACTTCTAAACTAGATGATGAGAAGTCTAGAAGTTGCCTTTGTACCGTAGAGTATGCGTAATCACGCACTGTAAATATCAGTTTTAAGCTACCGGTGGTGAAGGATTTATAAAATCCTACTAGTTGGCTTATAGCATCGACTCTGTTTGCATCGTCAACGAATATTAAATAGTCACCGTCCTGATTGAGGTCATAGTGTAAATCATCTAAAATACTGTGATGCTTATAGGAGACACAAAACGCCCGAGCACTATAATTACAGTTCAGATAGTGATCTATACATTTAAGACATACCCTCGTTTTACCAACCCCAGCAGGACCCGTGACAACTATAATATTTTCACTTGCAATTAAATTATTAAGCTCTTGCTCCAATTCGGTTCGATCAACCCACTGATTATTTATAGGAGTAGCAATACTTCCAGATGCAGAATTATACTCTTCAATGAACTTATCCATGCTTATAAGCTGACCACTTCCAATAGTTATTCCTAAATACTCTTTTGCAATCTGTCTATAGTTGAATTGCAAGTCGATTGCCATTTCTTGCAATGAAACTATTCTTAGCTTCGTATTCGATGAATGTTCACGCAGTGTAGCGAATAAAACGTTTGCTTCGTCAGGCGGAAGCATCCAATTGATACAAATTATAATTTCTTCAATTCTGTTCGGCGGTATTTGAGTTTTTTTCTGATCAAAGCAGGCATTGATGTCATTAACAAGCTTGTTTTTAGTAGAAATATCAGTTGTGATTTCAACATATATAAAATTACCATTCGGAAGAAGAAAGTATGAATCAGGAGTGCCCTTTCTGGTTTTTTGCTTACCAATTTGGCTACCTGTTCTAAAAAATGCTATGTAGTTATCATTTTTTAGCTTCAAGTAGCTGTCACACAGTTCTTGAAAGACGGTTCCGTTAATGGACTTAAGACCATTTTCTATTGCTTGATAAGTGCTCATAATTTACTTAGATGTTTCCGCTAATTTTAACTCTAAAATTTTCTGGACCCACCCCCCACCACTCCACCCCACCAACCCCAGCCCCCCCAGCACCTCCAACAACCCAACCGCTACCCCCAAGCGCTTCTTGCTCAACTTCGGCTTGAACGCGTCGGCCAGGGCCGCCTCCCCCACCGGCCCGCCGGCCGCTCCCAGCACCTCCCGCAGCACCGTCACCTGACCCGGCTTGTCGGTGGGCCAGGTGCGCTTTTCGGCGAGCACGACCGGGGCCGGGGCATCTTCATCTACCAGTTCCAGGGCAGACTGCTTACCCACCAACTCATCCGGGGCCTGGTACGCGGGGCGCAACCAGCGGACCAGCCCCCTAGCCTCCTCCGCCGCCCGCTCGGCGTTGAGGTCGACCAGGCGCTGGAGGATCTCCTGCTCGGCGAGGTCGGTTGGCCATCCGTAGGCGGCGGCCACGGCGGCATCGAGCTCGTCGTGGAGCTGGCGGAGAATGCTGACCAGCCCCCGCTGGTGAATCTTGCGCTCCTTGTCGCTCAGGACCTCGCCGGACCGCTCCCGCTCCAGCACATTGTACATCCCGGTCATCGTCAACTTCGGATGCACCGCCTGCTGCCGCTTGCGGTGGGCGTCGAGGCGTTCGGCTAGGTCGCGGATGGTTTGGCGTTGGGCTTCGGTGGGGGTTGGGAAGGGGAAGGGACTAAAGCATTTTGATTTGCTGTACCGCAAGTCATTACCAACTCCTAACCGCGCTCCAGCCACATCAGCCCATGCAGTGTGTATAATTGAGCTTAGCACTCCTAGATGATACGCATCTTCAATTGCTATTGCAACCAACATATGATCTGGCGTAATGCTAATGTCCAGGAATACAAAATACCTGTGTTTAGAAGTTTCTGGTGTCGCAATATATCGATCTAGGCCGACCAAAGCTTTCCGAAGCGTTTTTCTTGGTTCAGCAAAAAGCCACCACTTTTCCCTGATGCTCTTTCTTCTGTTTACATCACGTGCGGGCTTTACTTCGTCAACTACATGCTGATATATTTCAGGGAATGCAGTCTGCACCCCTAATGGCTTCATACCGAACAGATCAATGATGAGTGCATCCCTAGACTTTTGAGCTATATCTTTTCCGTTTCTGTACGCTTTGATCACTTCGTCTACTGCAGGCGAGACTCCTTTACCGAATGCTTGAGCTTCTTCCTCACTTAGTATAAATCCGCTACCGTTAACCATCATGCCGTTGGAACTGATGCGCTCGTTAGCTTCAAGTGCTACCGCACTCGCGACGTTTGCACCTATTCTTAGATCGGCTAAAATCAGTCCATGAGTCTGCTTAATCGATAAAATCTTTCCAGATTCGCTATACTCTTCAGATTCTTCTATGACTTTTTCAAGCCGACCTTCGTTTTGCGCACCAGCTACCGTCATAGCAATTCTTACTGCAGCACCGTCAGCACTATCAACCCAAGGATGATCTGCTATTGCGTAAACAATGGAAATTGGGTCTTTACTTATCAGAAAACCCTCAATGACTCGCCGGTTGAAAGTTTGAGAAATACTGTTTGTGGTTATAAAACCAAATTGTGAGACCTCACCAGCTTGAAGCAATTTTGCAGCTTTATACCACCAGTACATAACAAAGTCTGCCGATGCAGCTATGTCTTTATAGCTAACCTGAATTGCCTCCATATACCCATCCCCCAAAGCCATACGCATCTTCTCACCCTTGCCTAGAAACGGCGGGTTCCCAACAATAAAATCGGCCGCCGGCCACTCCGCCGCCCGCGGTTCCACGTACCTCAGCACCTGCGACCGCGCCCCCTCATCCGGTACCTCCAATCCAGTGACGGGGTGAATTTTATACGTGACGCCATCCCACCGCGTGACCGGCTCGCCCGCCCCGTCCAGTAAGGGCTCGGTGCCCGTGTAGGCCAGGACGGCGTCGCGGTTTTCGATGTTGTGGTAATCGCGCAGGAGGGGCTCGCCCAGGTCCGTCGAACCGGTGGTGCGAATCTGCCACCGGAGGTAGCCGATCCAGAGCACGAGCTCGGCGATGGCGGCGGCGCGGGGATTGAGCTCGATGCCCAGCATATTGGCCGGCGTGACCGTCGCCCCCGCGATGCCCATGCTCACTTGCTGCTCGCCCAGATCGCGCAGTACGTTGCGCACCTCGCCCTCCAGTCGCTTGAGTAGCTCCAGGGTGACGTAAAGGAAGTTGCCGCTGCCGCAGGCCGGGTCCAGCACCCGCACGTCGGCCAGTCGCTGTACGAAGGCGCTGACCAAGCGGCGGGCCTCGGCGTCGTTGCCGGACTCGCGCTCGCTCAGGGCGGCGGTCTGTACGCTTTCCCACTCGGCGCGTAGGGGGTCCAGTACGGTGGGTTGTACGAGCCGCTCCACGTAGGCGCGCGGGGTGTAGTGGGCGCCGAGCTTGTGGCGGTCGCGCGGACTCAGGGCCCGTTCCAGCAAGGTACCGAAGATGGCGGGCTCCACCTCCGTCCAGTCGGCCCGGGCGGCTTCGAGGAGGAGCTGGATCTGGTCGGCGTTCAGGTCCAGCGCCATCGTATCCGCGAAAAATCCCCCGTTGAACCGCCGCAGCCTGGCGTCGAGCACGAGGCTGTAGCCGCCGCTGTTCATTTTCTGCCAGAGCTCCGCTACCTTGGGTTGGAAGCTGTGGGGTTTGTCCACGCAGCCGCGTAGGAGCTTGGTGAAGGCGTTTTGGTCCAGCAGCCCCACGTCTTCGGCGAACATGGTGAACAGGCAGCGCATCAGGAAGCCGGCGATTTGCTCGGCCGTCTCCCCCGTCTCTTCCAGGCTTTTGGCTAGCCGCGCCAGGCTATCGGCGATCTCCTTGGTCACGCGGGCGCTGCGGCGGGCGGGGTCGAGGCGGAGCGGGTCGGTCCAGATGAGGCGCAGGCGCTGGCGCAGCTCGTCGCGGTGCAGCTCGGTCAGGGCGATGCGGTAGCTACTGGGGTCGGGGAAGGGTTGGTAGTGGCCCCCGGCGCGGCTCCAGTCGGCGTACACACTGATGCTGTGGCCCACGTCGCAGACCAGCAGGAAGGGGGGCCGGCCGCCCTGCAGTTCGGGCCCGTCAAGGAGGCGCGCGTAGTTTTCGGCCTGGTTCTTGGCCCGCAGCATGGCCGTGTCGTAGGTCTGGCTGCCGCGGGTGCCGTGTCCCGTCTTCTGGGCGCGTGCGCGGGTGCGGTGTTCTTGGGAGAGCGGTTGCTTACCCCCCGATTCCAGGCTAGCCCCCTGTTTATTTTCCAGGATGAAGTGCCCCCGTTTGTAACAGTCGATGAACTTGGTATTGCCGTTCCTACCCGTCACCCGCTTTTCGAACACGTAGGTATTCTGGCTGTCGTCGGGTAGGCTGGGCTGCGGCCGCTCCACGCCGAGCAGGGCACAGAGGTCATTGGTGAAAGATTGGGCGTTGGCGGATTCTGCGGCTCCGCTGGCGGACCATTTTTGGACTAGTTCTGGGGGGGTCAAGGGGTTAAGGAGTCAGGGGGTTAAGGAGTTAAGGGTGGGGCAGCTCGCTTCGCTCGTTGGGTAGCTAACAGTGTAAATACGCCCTAAAAGTACAATGCTGCCACTCCCGATAGCTATCGGGACGCCAGCAACATGCAGCCTCTGGCTGCGCTAATTCTGTAACGCAGCCCCGCACCTGCCCCCGCACCTCCCTCATCCTGCACTAGGTCAACCCAGAGCACCCAACAGCAAATTTATTTACTACATCAGTAGTAGGTTTCAACAATAACTACTACATTTGTAGTATGACCCAACCACCCCTACCCTCCGAAGCCGAGCTACTGCTGCTACGCGCGCTCTGGGAACACCCCAACGCTACGGTACAGCACGTGCACGAATGGATCACAGCGGCGGGCAAAGACGTGAGCTACACCACGGTCTTGACTCAACTCCAGCGTATGCACCGCAAGGGGCTGGTCACGCGGTCGCGGGCCGGCAAGCAGCACCAGTACCGGGCGGCGGTGGATCGGTCGGCTACGGAGACCGCCCTGGTGGAACGGCTATCGGATACCGTCTTCGCCGGCTCCGCGCTCAGGCTAGCGCTGAAGGCCCTGGGTACCGATCAACCCTCTCTAGAAGAACTCGACGAGCTAGAACGGTGGATCGCCGAACAAAAAGATAACCGATGAGCGCCTCCCTGATCCATACCCTACTCGCCGTGCTGGCTACCGCCCTGCTGCATTCCCTGTGGCTGTTTATCGTCGTGACCGGTCTCGGGTATCTGCTGGCCGGTACGCTAAAGGAGGCGCGACACCGCTACGTGGCTTACCTGATGACGCTGCTCGCGCTACCGCTAACCTTCGGAACGCTGCTGCTGCTGGCGTGGTGGGATGCGACCGGGAACGGTTTCCAGGCTGGTTCCACGGTCGAAGGATTGGGTAGTCCCGCTACCCTACTGCTCACCGACGGCCTGAGCCAGTCTGGGCTATCCCTCCATTGGATGGATTACCTGGCGCTTGCCTACCTGGTCGGGTTGACGCTCTTCGCCGGGGTACGGAGCTATCAGTACGGCATCACGCTACGGCTGCGGAACGGCGGTGACTCGCCCGGTCGGGAGTGGATGAGTTTATTCGATCGAGTGAGCGCAAAGGTCGTACCCGGGCGGGAGGTACGCTGGAAAATAACGGCTCGCGTACGGCAGGTCCTGGTGGTCGGCGTATTCCGCCCGGTCATCCTCTTCCCCATTGGACTACTGGCCACCCTCACCCCCGCGGAGGTCGAGGCCATCTTGCTCCACGAGCTCCACCACGTGCGCCGTTACGACGTGCTCTGGAACAGCGTGGAGCTACTAATAGTGAGTCTCTTTTTCTACCACCCTCTGGTGTACTGGCTTGCCCGTCGCCTTGACCGGGAGCGGGAATACGGCTGTGACGACGCGGCTAGTGCCAGCACCGGTCAACAGACCTACGCCCGTGCCCTCGTGCGGGTCGCTCGCTTTTCTCTTCCTCCTACAACTACCTATACCATGTCTGCAGTAGATCCACGTACCCTCACCTCCCGCGTGCAACGCCTCTTTGGGGCTACCACCTCACCCGATCGCAGTAATTCGTCTTTGCTACTGCTCCTGGTATTGCTGCCACTCTGTCTGCTGCTCGCCTTTTGCACGCCCGATACGGACTATGCACCTACGGCAGCGGAAAGCAACGCCACTACTCCTACGGAGGAAACGATCATTTCCGGTACGGTGACCGACGCGGAAACCGGCGAAACGCTCATTGGGACATCGATACTTGTGCAAAATACCAAGATGGGAACGATAAGCGATCTTGAGGGCAACTTCACCATTGCTATGCCCGACGGCGCGCAGCATCTCGTCTTCTCCTACGTGGGGTACCAGACCAGCATCCAGGCGACCCAACTCAATCAGGACGCAGACCGACCCCTGAACGTGCAGTTAGTCAGGGTCGATGAAGACAAAGAGGTGGGCGGCACTGAAGTAACTGTTCGTGGTGATAACGGGCAGCTGCGCGACAGCACCATCTTCGACCAAGGCTTATCCGGCAATGTCCTCATCCTCCTGGACGGAAAGCGTATCGAGCGCGCGGCTATGGCCGACCTGGCACCCGACCGCATCACGCAGGTCACGGTAGTGAAGGACAAGGAAGAGCTAGCCGCACTGGGCTACGGGGAAGCCTTCTCCGGGGCCATTTTGATCACCACCAAGTAGGCAGGGGCGGGGCCGCAGGTGCATTTCCCTTAACCCAAACTTCACCAAAGCATAACACGCAAAACGCCGCTTCTCCCCCCATTTTCCCGGTGCTTGTGGGTCACAAACCAACCCACACTATGCGACCACTTTACTTGCTGTTATTTCTTCTCCTTACCGGCGCTGCCACGGCGCAAACCTGCCTGGAGAAAGGGGCCGTTCCACTAGGTACGGACGAGTTCACCCTGACGGAGCTGGGCACCTATTCTACCGGGGTATTCGATGCGGGGGCGGCCGAGATCGTCGCCTTCGATAGCCTCTCCGGTAGGCTGTTCTTCACTAATGCCGCGGCCGGCTCGGTGTCGATTCTGGATATCAGCGATCCCGCTGCGCCGCGCCTGATTGCCGAAGTCGTGCCCGAGGTGGAGGGCCTGGACGGCGTCAATAGCGTAGCCGCGGCCGGCGGACTCATCGCCGCCGCCTTCCAGGGCGAGGAAGCCGATAGCCCTGGCACCCTCGTAGTCATGGACACTAATGGTGTAGTGCAGGCTACCTTTGCGACCGGTGCCCTGCCGGATATGGTGACCTTCAGTCCGGATGGGCGCTACCTGCTCACCGCCAACGAGGGGGAGCCGAGCGACGACTATACGGTCGACCCGGAAGGCTCGGTGACCGTCATCGACCTACTCGGCGGACTGGAGGGGGCTAGCGTGACTACGGTCGGCTTCACCGACTTCAACCGCCAGCGGGCACGGCTGGCGATGGCGGGGGTGCGGCTGTTCGGTCCCGGTGCGTCGGTGGCCCAGGACCTGGAGCCGGAGTACATCACCGTACACGGCAACTACGCCTACGTGAGCCTCCAGGAAAATAATGCCTTTGCCATCCTCGACCTGGAGGCACTGCGCTTCACCGACATCGTCCCCTACGGCGTCAAGAACCTGAGCTGCCCGGCCAACGCCCTGGATGCCAGCAACCGCGACGGAACTATTAACCTGGCGACCTACCCCGTATTGGGAATGTACCAGCCGGATGCCATTGCCAGCTTCGAGCTCGCCGGCCAGACCTACCTCGTGACCGCCAACGAGGGCGACGCGCGCGATTACGACGGCTACAGCGAGGAGGCCCGCGTGGGCGATCTGCTGCTGGACCCGGATGCCTACCCCAATGCGGCGGAGCTGCAGGACGATGCTGTCCTCGGCCGCCTGCTTTCGACCACCGCCACGGGCGACGTAGACTGCGACGGCGACATCGACCAGATCTACAGCTACGGGGCCCGCTCCTTTAGCATCTTCACTACCAGTGGACGCCTGGTCTTCGGTAGCGGTAATGACTTCGAGCGCATCCTGGCCGAGATTGACCCCGACAACTTCAACAGCAACAACGACGAGAACGATAGCTTCGACAGCCGCTCCGACGATAAGGGCCCCGAGCCGGAGGCCGTAGAAGTCATCGTGCGCGGCGACCGTCGGTACGCCCTGATCGGACTAGAGCGCGTCGGCGGCGTCATGATCTACGATATCACCAGCCCCACGGCCCCCTACTTCGTCAGCTACACCAACAACCGCGACTTTTCGGTGCCGGCTACCGTCGAGGTCGATGGTGAGAGCCGCAGCAACCCCGCCGTCGGGGACCTCGGGGTAGAGGACGTGCTGTACATCCCCGCCGACCAAAGCCCTACCGGTCAGGAACTGGTCGTGACGGCCAACGAGGTCAGTGGCACCATCACCCTCTTTGCCCTCGACCAGTCTACCGCCCTACCCCTCCTGGACCTGGCCGAACATGACCTACAGCTATACCCCAATCCTTTTCGGCACCAGCTCCGCCTTGGATTCAAGCTCGCCGCCGCTACGGATGCAACCGTCGATCTGCTCGACGTCACCGGCCGCTCGGTGCTGACGGTGCACGAAGGCCTACTACCCGCCGGGTCGCAGCAGCTCACGGCACGCACGCGGGAGCTGCCCGCCGGTGCCTACCTGCTCCGCCTTCGCTTTGGCAATAGGGTAGCTACGCAGCGGGTGGTGCGGCAGTAAGCGCTTATTTTAGCCGAATAACTCCCCCTTATGCGCTTCCTCCCGCTGCTATGTATCGGCACCCTCCTCACCTGCAACTCCCCCACCCCGGATACCGCCCCAACTACCGAAGCCCCCGAACCAGCCGGCCTCCGGGACGCCGCCCCCTTCCCCATCGGTGGGGCCATCAACATCCGCCAGGTGCTGAGTGATGAGCAGTTGCGCGACATCACCACCACGGAATTCAGTAGCCTCACCTCCACCAACGACATGAAGATGTACCGCATCGCGGATACGGAGGGGGAGCTGGACTTCGCCCGGGCTGACTCTACCGTCGCCTTTGCCGCAGAGCACGGGATGCGGATGTTCGGCCACGCGCTGGTGTGGCACTACGCGCTGCCGGACTACATTGCCGACATGCCGGCCGAGGAGCTACGCATCTTCCTGACCGAGTACATCGATACCGTGGTCACCCACTTCCGCGGCCGCATCGATGGCTGGGACGTGGTCAACGAGGTGCTGGACACCAAGGGAGGTGGCATGCGTGACTCCCCCTTTTACGAGAAGCTGGGCACCGACTACATCGGGCTGGCCTTCCGCACCGCCCGCCGTGCCGATCCGGACGCGAAGCTCTTCATCAACGACTTCGGCACCGAGCGGGATACGGCTAAGCTGAGCGGGCTGCTCCGCCTGGTCGACTCCCTACGGGCCGAGGAGGTGCCCATCGACGGCATCGGCTTCCAGTGGCACCAGCAGATGCGCGACGATACGAACACGGTACGGCAGACGCTACGGCGGGCGGCGGCTACGGGCCTACTGATCCACATCTCCGAGCTCGACCTCATCTTCAATACCCACAACGACGAGGCCGGCGGTGGCACCGACGACGTGCAGGCCGTGACCCCCGCCATGCTGGAGGAGCAGGCCGAGCGCTTCGAGACCCTGGCGCGTATCTACCGGGAGGAGGTACCGGCCGACCAGCAGTACGGCATCACCTTCTGGGACTTTACCGATCGGGATACCTGGATCAGGGGCTTTTTCGATATGGGCGACTGGCCTACGGTGTTTGATGAGGAGCTGGCGCGCAAGCCGGGGTACTATGGGTTTCGGCGGGGGCTGGGGGAATAGCTACGTACCAAGGTCGAGTGGCCTCCGGCCCGAGCAGTGCCGCCCCCCCCGACCCACTAACTCAGAACCGCTTTTGCCCCGCAAACTCCATCGCCTCCCCCTTGCCAAAGCCGTAGCTCAGCCCCACCGTCACGAAACGCCCCCGCCGCTGGTACTCGTAGAGATAAAAGCCGGGCTGGGTGGCCTCGCTCTCGTTGATCTGGGAGGCGAAGGCATCGCGGACGCTTACGTTGAGGATCATGCGGCCCTCCAGCATCTTCTTGCGCAGGCCCAGGTCCAGGAAGGTGAAGCCGGAGGTACGGCCCTGCAGCGTACGAAAACCGGAGCGACCGTTGCCGGCTACCTCGAGGTCGATGTCTAGCGGCAGACTCCACTTCGTGACCAGCCGGCCGTTGAGCTGGTCGGCGGTGAAGTCGTAACTGACGCCCGCCAGGCTGGCCCGCCGGTCGAAGTTGTTGTAGTTGAGGTCGCCACTCAGGGTCAGCCACTTGGTGGGGGCGTATTTGCCATTGAGCTCCAGGCCGTAGGCGCTGCTGGTGCCGAGGTTGACCGGGCGGGTCACGTTGACGTTGTCCTCAAAGAAGCTCACCCGCTCGACCACCTCGGTAGTGAAGCGGTGGTACACCCCGGCGTTGAGGCTGAGCTGACCCAGGATGAAGATGGAGGTCAACTCGTAGGAGTCGGTAAACTCCGGCTGTAGCTCGGGGTTGCCCACCCGCACATTGAAGTTGTTACGAATGTTGAAGAAGGGATTCAGGTCCCATAGCCGCGGACGGAAGATGCGGCGGGAGTAGCCGGCCTGTACCGACACCGCCTCCGAAACCTTGTAGGAGGTGTGCAGCGTAGGAAATAGATTGGCGAAGGACTGGTCGTTGGTTTCGCTGGTATTGACCAGCTCGGTATTCAGCTCCGTTTGCTCCACGCGCAGCCCCGCCTTGACGCCCCAGCGCTCGCCCTCGTAGGCCCCGGTAGCGTAGGCCCCCAGTACGCCCTGCCGGTAATCGAAGCGGTTAGTCAGCTCCGGCACCAGCTGAAACTCCTCATTTATGAAATCGCTGACGGAGAAATCGTTCATCACGTCGGTATACACGTACTGTAGCCCTGTTTCCACCGTGACGGTCTCGCTCAGCGGACGGGTATAGTCCGCCTTAAACGTGTACTCCGTCTGCCCGAAGTCGGTGGCCGTACGCTGGTCGCCAAACAGCGCCTGGCCCTCGGTGGTGTTGGTGGTAAACTCAGAGGACTGGTCCTTGACGAAGGAGTTACCCAGGGCGCTCACGATTAGCACGTGGTCCTTGTCCTCGGCGTCGAACTCCCGCTTATAGTTGAGCTCGTACTGCCACTTGGGGTTGACCGCCTCGGTGGCCTCCGTGCGGCTCCAGGCATCGGTCAGGTTGCCCGTGGGGTTGAGCACGCGGAAGTCCGTCAGCGCGTTTTCCGTCTCCAGCTCGTAGGCGAAGGTGCCGGTGAGCGAGAGCACGTTGCGGTCGTTGATGTGGTAGTCGGTGCCCAGGATGAGGTTATAGAATTGCTCGTTCTTATCGGCCTCCCCCTCGCTCAGCACGCTGGTGCCGGTGGTGAGGTCGCGGTTTACCGCCCGGTTGATCTCCGGAAAGGTGCGGTACCCCACCCCGGCCTGTCCGAAGAGGTTGAATTTATCCGTACGCCGGTTCACGCTCAGTCCCACGCTGTGGTTATTGGGCGTGCCGGTATTGACCGTCACGGAGCCGTTGAGCCCGCGCTTTTCATCTTTCTTGAGCACGATATTGATAATACCGGCCGTGCCCGCCGCCTCGTACTTGGCCGAGGGGTTGGTGATTACCTCGATCGACTCGATCATATCGGCCGTGATGGTCCCCAGGGCGTTGCCGTTGTCGCTGGTCAGCACCGAGGGCTTGCCGTCGATCAGTATCTGTACCCCGCCGCTGCCCCGCAGGTTGATCTGCCCCTGGATGCTCACGGTCACGGAGGGTACGTTGTTGAGCACCTCCAGGGCACTGGCACCGCTGCTACTCAGGTCCTTACCCACATTAAACACCCGTTTATCCAGTTTAAATTCCGTCGTAGAGCGCTCGCCGGTCACGGTGACCTCGTCCAGGGTTTCGCCGTCGGCCCGTAGCACGATGGTCCCCAGTTCGCCCTCCCGTACCTCTTCCAGCACCGTAGCGGTAAAGCCCAGGAAGCTCACCTCTACCGTCAGTCCGGCGCGGGGGGCGGTCAGGGCGAAGGCACCATCGGGATCGGTCGTAGTGCCACCGATCATCTCCTGGCTTGTGGGATCCACCAGCTTCACCGTCGCGAATTCAATGGGCGTCTGGCTACTTGCCTCTACGACCCGTCCACTTAACGGCAGACTCTGGGCGCGTACGCAGGTGCAAAGAACGAGGAACAGGCAGAGCAGGTAGGTCGACTTCATTTCGCTGGATTTGCTTACAAACATCGGTCGTGTAGCTAAGGTGGGGGAGGGAACTCTACGTTTGGGGTGAATTATTCTACCGTTGCTCAAGACAGTGGTCCGTACGGGGTTCAAGCGGAGTTTTTTTCAGCTTCCTGGTCTGGGGGAAGGCGCACCGCAACCCCCTGAATTGGTGCAATAGGAACTGACGCAGCCAGGGGCTTACATTACCGTTCGTGACTAATTTTTATCGGTACGCACTTATCCTTTGTCTCTAACAAGCCGCAATTATGCAAACTACCCTTACCCTCTTCCTTCTGCTGTGTGGGTTGCTGGCTCATGCCCAACAACGGACCTACTGCAATCCCATCAACATTGACTACGGCTATACGCCCTTCGAACGATTTTCAACGGAAGGAAAACACCGCGCCACCGCCGACCCGGTCATCGTAAACTTTAGGGACACCCTGTTTTTGTTTTCCACCAATCAGGAGGGCTATTGGTATAGCGACAACATGCTCGACTGGACCTTCGTCTACCGAAAGTTTTTACTGGACGATAAATACGAACACGACCTGAATGCACCCGCCGTCTGGGCCATGAAAGACAGCCTGTACGTTTACGGCTCTACCTGGGAACTGGATTTTCCCGTTTGGAAAAGTGGGAATCCTACCCAAGACGAGTGGGAAATCGCCGTCGATACCCTGAACGTGGGGGCCTGGGATCCCGCTTTTCTGTACGAAGAAGCACAGAACAAACTTTACCTATACTGGGGCTCTAGTAACGAGTACCCCGTACTGGGTACCGAACTTCACCTGCCGGAGTTGCAGACCACCGGCATTACCCGGCCCATCATGCGGCTACATCCCGACGAGCACGGCTGGGAGCGCTTCGGTGAATACAACGACAACGTGTTTTTGAATCCATTCGTGGAGGGAGCCTGGGTCACCAAACACGACGGGAAGTACTATTTCCAGTATGCCGCCCCCGGCACGGAATTCAGCGGTTACGCGGATGGGGTACTGGTGAGCGACCATCCACTGGATGGATTCAGGTACCAACGCCATAATCCGTTTTCCTATAAACCCGGGGGATTTGCGCGCGGTGCCGGGCACGGAGCGACCTTCCAGGACCGGTTTGGGCAGTACTGGCACGTCTCCACCATGGTGATCGCCGTGAAGAACAACTTCGAACGAAGGATAGGTATCTGGCCGGCCGGCTTTGACCAGGAGGGCGTGATGTACTGTAATACCGCCTTCGGAGATTACCCTACGCTACTACCGGAATTCGCTCAGGAAAGGGACTTTTCCCGGGGGCTGTTTGCGGGGTGGATGCTCCTGAACTACAACAAGCCGGTGCAGGTATCCTCCACCCTCGGCGGTTTGGCCGCAAACTTTGCCGTCGACGAGGACATCAAGACCTACTGGAGCGCGGCGTCTGGCGAGGCCGGAGAGTGGATTCAAACGGACCTGGGTGCCGTTTCGACCATCAACGCCATCCAGCTCAACTACGCCGATCAGGATGCGGAATTCATGGGAAAAACGCTGGGCAAGAGCCACCGGTACGTGATCTCCGGCTCCGTCGACGCAGAGCAGTGGGAGGTGGTAGTCGATAAAAGTCAGAATCAGACGGATGTCCCCCACGATTACATCGAGCTGGCAACTCCGGTGCAGTTCCGGTACCTGAAAGTGGAGAACCGCGCTATGCCCACCGGGAAATTTGCCATCAGCGGACTACGGATATTCGGCACGGGCACGGGAGAAAAGCCGGATACGGTAGCGAATTTCGTGGTGCTGCGCGCTCCCGCAGGGGGAGAGAGCAATCGCCTGGCCTCCTGGCTTAAATGGAAGCAGAACCCGGGGGCGGATGGCTATAATATCTACTTTGGGAAGGAGGCCGATAAGCTATACGGGAGCATCATGGTCTACGGTGCCAACGAGTACTACTTTACGGGAATGGACAAAAGCGATGCCTATTACTTCCAGATCGAGGCATTTAACGAAAACGGTATCTCTGAGCGGACTGCCGTGGTACGGGTAGAATAACCGACATGGGTCGTGTAACGAACGTAGGCGGCGGTACGCTACGGGTGGAGCGAATGACCAACGGCTTCTCGAAATAACCCTGGCCGTATCTACTTGGAGATTGATCCAGAGACCTTTTACTCCAGCTACCGCTCACCACCGTAGAAAAAGGGGCCGGCTACCGGCGGCAGGTAAACACGGCATCGGTACCGTTCTATTCATCTACCCGATTTGTTCCGCTCTGTAGGGCGTACTCCTCCCCCCGCCACACCAACACCCCGCTTACCCCCTCCGGTAGCTCAATCACTGCCCGCAGCGTATCCCCCCGTTCGTAGGCCACGCGGATCATCCCCGCCGGGTGTGGCATCTCCCCACTGATGGCCGTAAGATCCCCGAGCTGGGGGGCGATCCGTACGGTACGAAAGTGAGGCGAGGCCGCATCAATACCCAGTACGGTGCGGAAGAATTCGATGTTGGGGCTGGAGCCCCAGGCGTGGCAGTCGGAGCGGGTAGTGGCCGCGTCCGTATCCTCCGCCCAGGTGGTGAGCCCGGCGGCGAGATGATCGCGCCAGACACCGAGCCAGCTCAGGTAATCATCACCGCGGCCAGCACGTACCAGCGCCCGGTGAAGGTAGTACTTGAAGTAGATCGAAGCCTGGGCTAGGTCCGTATCCTCCAGTAGCTGGGTAGCCACATCAGATAGCCGGTCTTCGGGTACGATGCCTGCAAGGATCGCCAGGCTGTTGGCATGCTGCGAGTACAGGTCGTGGTCGCCGGTGTCGGCAAAGAGGCCGCGCTCCTCGTTCCAGTAGGCCGTCTTGATCCTATCCGCTAGTTGTTCGGCGTTCTCCCGGTACATCTCAGCGAAGGCTGCCATGCCCAGCTCCTCCTCCAGGGCCCGGGCGTTCTGGTAGGCCAGCAGCAACTGCAGGTCCAGGACGGCAGAGTGGCCCGCGGCATCTACCGGGGGGATGCCTCGCGGGTACTCCTGTAGCCAGTCGGTGAACGACCAGTTAGGCAGGTCCTTCAGCGAGCCGGTCGCATCCTGGAAGCCCGCGAAGTACTCCAGGATCTGCCGGGCACCGGAGAGCTTTTCGCGGATAAAGTCGCCGTCCGTGCCGTACATCATGTAGTCGCGCAGCATCCCGATGTACCAGAGCGAGAAGGGGGCGATGATTTGCTTGATGTTGGTAGGGTAACGGCTCAGGGTGATGCCCTCCACCTGCCGCGACTGGTGCATCAGGTTCAGGGCGTTCTTGACCAGCCGCTCGTCCCCACTGGTGTACAGCGAGACCAGCGCCTGGATGCGTGTATCCCCGATGTACTGTAGCTGCTCCCAGTAGGGGCAATCCATGTAGGTGTCCATGGCGCAGAGGCGGGCGGTGCGCCAGCCAACGTCGAGTAGAGTATTCATTTCCGGCAGCGGCGCGTCCAGGACGGCCCGGCGTTCGAAGGGAAAGCCCACGGCTACGGCACTGAGGTCCTGGATCACTAGCGGATCGTCCGCCGTGGTCACCCGGAGCTCCAGGTAGCGGTAGGTGCGGTAGGAAAGCGGGGTAAAGCGCTGGTCGGCGGAGCCATCGGTCAATACGGTATCCTGACGGCCTATGACGTCCTTGCCCGCTACCGCGTCCCGGTGCGACTTCGTGCGCCGGCCCGCATCGTAGAGGGCCTCGGCGTATATGAGCACTACCTCCGCACCCGCGCCCCCGCCCAAGTGGAGTGTCGGGTAGGCGTTGGTGAGGTAAGACTGGTCGAGCAGCAAGGTGGCGGTCGTACGGGGCGGAATGGTGACCGGTACCGCCCTAGCGGGAAAACCTTCCGGCACCTCCACGCCCTCCGCCCGGCGTAGGGCGACCAGGCGCTCCGGCGTACGCTGCATGGGAGGTACCACGGAAGGCTGCAACCGCCAGGGGTTGCGGGCGTCCATGCCGACGGTGTTGCGGGGGATGCCGGGGGAAATGGGTTCGGCACGGGTCCAGCCGGTAGTGTCGAGTGCGGGACTTGCCCATTCGTCGATCCGTCGGGCCATATCGACGCGGTCACCCGGTCCGGCCACGTAGTAACCGTACAGGCCGATCATGTCAGGTCGCGGCCCGTAGGTGCTCACGGGTACCGGGCGGTAACTGCTGTCCTGCCGGCAGCGCCAGCTTTCATCGGTGTTCACAACGCTGGTAGCTTCCACGGCGCCCTGTACGATCAGGCCGGACGCGTGCGTGATTTGGGCCTCCTGCCGGTAGTCGCCCGCGTTCCAGACCCGGACGGCCAGGGTGTTCTCACCAGCGGTGAGGTAGGGGGCCAGGTCCAGGCGGTCGAAGTTCCAGTGGTCCAGGTCGCCCTTGGCGGGCCCGCGGGTGAGGAGCCGGTTGTTGAGGTAGAGCGTGTACTGGTTGTCGGCCGATACGAATACCGGGAAGCTATCCGGCACCCCCGCTAGGTTGAATTGCTTGCGGAACAGGTACACCCCGTACGCCTCGCGGTCGATACCGGGTACGGTGACCCACTGGGCGGGCCACTGCTGGGTGAGAAAGCGGTCGGCGACCTCCTGGGCCACCGCCGGGTGGACACAAAAGCTAAGGATAACTAAAAAGCAACAGGTAGTGAATGATCGCATGGTCGGGCCTTGTGGAGCTTCAATGTACTCCGAAGACACGACCTCACCACCCGGGCCAACGCGTAAGCACGTGCATGAGGGCGGGGCCCCGATAGCTATCGGGGGTGCGAAGTGGTTGGCAGATCACAGTATATTGGTGGCAACACCATACCTTATTGCCAATATGCTTAAATATCTCCTACCCGTAGTACTAGTCTGTACCGGCCTGAGCGCACAGACGGTCTATCCGCAAAACAGAGCACCCCTGGTAGCCAAACCCTACCGGGAACTACCCTTAGGCAGCATCGAGGCGCGAGGCTGGCTACTGGAGCAGTTGCAGCGGATGGCCGACGGCATGACCGGCCGGCTGGACTCCCTCTACCCCACCGTGATGGGACCACGTAACGGCTGGCTGGGCGGTGACGGCGACGGCTGGGAGCGCGGCCCCTACTGGATCGACGGACTACTCCCCCTGGCCTACCTCCTGGACGATGACGCCCTGAAGGCCAAGGTGCAGCCCTGGATCGAATGGACGCTGACCCACCAGCGCGGCGATGGCTACCTGGGCCCCATCCCCTTTACGGAGGCGCCGGAGTCCGAGGCGGGGCTACAGCGCGGGCTACGGCGCGATTGGTGGCCCAAGATGGTGATGCTCAAGATTCTACAGCAGTACTACCAGGCCACGGGTGACGAGCGGGTGCTGACGGTACTGACCGACTACTTTCGCTTTCAGCTGCGGGAACTGCCGCAGACACCCCTCGACCACTGGACCGTCTGGGCCAACCGCAGGGGCGGAGATAACCTGATGGTCGTCTACTGGCTCTACAACCACACCGGCGATGCCTTCCTGCTCGAACTGGCCGAACTGCTCCGTGCCCAGACCTTCCCCTGGACGACCGTCTTCCTGAACGAGCCGAACTACAGTGCGCCGACCAACCCCTGGCACTACTCCCGGATGCAGCGCTACCCCTTCGACTCCACCGAGATCGCTGAGTTGAACGTCGGGGACCTCGGCAGTATGCACTGCGTCAACTTCGCCCAGGGGCTGAAGCAACCGGTGGTGTACTATCAGCAGAGCGGGGATGCGAGCGACCTAGCGGCGGCACGTAGGGGACTGCGCGACGTGATCCACTACCACGGTCAGCCGCAGGGCATGTACGGCGGCGACGAGCCGCTGCACGGTAAGGACCCGGTGCGGGGCGTCGAGTTCTGTGCGGTGGCCGAGGAGATGTTTTCGCTGGAAACGATGCTGGCCATCACCGGCGACATGACCTACGCCGATCAGCTCGAACGCATCACCTACAACGCCCTGCCCACCCAGGCGGCGGACGATTACCTGAGCCGCCAGTACTTCCAGGCGGCCAACCAGGTGGAGCTGACCCGGGAGCTGGAGACGTCCTACGAGACCACCAACCATCTGGGCTCCGACTTCGTCTTCGGGCAGTTTACCGGCTACGTTTGCTGCACCTCCAACATGCACCAGAGCTGGCCGAAGTACGTCCAGAACCTCTGGTACGCCACCGCCGACGGGGGCGTGGCCGCCCTGCTCTACGCCCCCAGCGAGGTGACCCTCCGGGTTGCCGATAGTATTGAATTGCGTGTCTTGGAAGAAACCGGCTACCCCTTCCGCGACCGGATCGACTTCACCCTCACCCCCAGTGCGCCGGCTACCTTTCCCTTCCACCTGCGCATACCGGCCTGGGCCGAGGGGGCTACGGTGACCGTCAACGGTGCTCCCTATCGGGGCGAGCCGGAGGGGCAGACGCTTGTCATCACCCGCGAATGGAGGGCCGGCGACCGGGTACAGCTCACCCTCCCCATGCAGCTGACCACCTCCCAGTGGTTCGATTTTTCCGTGGCCGTGGAGCGCGGTCCCCTCGTGTACGCCCTCAAGATCCGCGAGGACTACCAGTCCCGGCAGGACAGCTTCTACGGCAGCTACCAGGAGGTGTACCCCGTGGACCCCTGGAACTACGCCCTCCACGAAGATGATGTGAAGCAGATCGGTGAGGCGGTAGAAGTGGTCGAAAACGACTGGGACGGCCGCTACCCCTGGAACCTCGAAAGTGCCCCCATTGAGCTACGGCTCCGTGGCATTGCGCTGCCCGACTGGAAGCTCGTCAACGGCGCGCCCCTGTTTCCCGCCTGGTGGGGCAATCGGCAGGACCCGCAGTTGCCGGCCAGCCCGATTACGCTGGTGCCCTACGGGTGTACGACGCTGCGGATTAGTGAGTTTCCGGTGTATGAGTTGGATTGAGCCTCCCTGTGGTGCTACCAGTTGACGTAGGGGAGCAACTCAGCGCAACTACTACGGCTCAACCTATTGTTATTACTTTGAGACTTAGTCCGTAGCAAAACCACGGTAACCATGCTAGAAGCCAAGAAGTACAATCTGATAGAACGGATCATCTCCGTCGCCGACGAGCGTGTGATCGATGCCATTGCATCGATTAAGGACCGGGCAGATGACGTGCGTGCAGGTGTTCCCAAAAAAAGCTCCAAGTATACTACATCTACTTACCAAGAACTACAGTCACGCTTTGTAGATATTGAAGGACTGAAGGTGCAGCAGAATTATACACCTACAACGCCAGCCGAATTGACTTCAATTGCTGAAGAAGCTAACATCGAGCAGTCTATCGAAGAGCTACTTGCCGGCTTAAAGCGAATGGGATAATGAGGTACGTATTGGATACGAATGTCGTCCTGCATTATCTCAAGGGTAGTCCCACTCGAAAGCTAATCGAGGAGCGTTTCGATCCATTCGGGAATGGGAACGAGGCGATTATCTCCGTAGTTACACCGTCGCCGAAATAGGCGTGTTAGGTCGACGGAATAATTGGGGCGACAGACGGTTTGCAGCAGTTGAAAAAATCTACGACGATCTCATCATTGTTGATATTGCGTCAAACGATATCATCCAGGCGTACATCGATATCGACTCATTTAGTGAAGGAAGCCACCCCACCAAAGCATACAAAGGGTCATCACGAAATATGGGTAAGAACGATCTATGGATAGCTTTAACGACACTGGTAGCCGAAGCTGAACTAATCACGACTGATAAGGGTTTCGTTCACCTGAATGATGATTTTATGAGAGTCAATCTGGTGGATATGTGAAGATTGTCATGAGTAATCTCATTTGTTCTGCCCCATCATCAAGTGAGCCGCAAAGCGACGCACCTGCCAAACCATTACTACGGACAAATTTAAAGTACAACTTTAAATCTGCCCATTCCTGGACAGCTTATAACTTGAACAAGCCGGGGCTACCAAGCCAGCATAAATTGAGGGGAGTGTGCGGGCACTGCTAGGGGGCCGTAAAATCTGTGCAAATCCGTGTATATCTGTGGTTCATTCTTAGGCGGCCTTGCCGCCGCCCCTCACTCGCACTCGTAGAATGCTTCGGACATCGTCCCGATAGCTATCGGGAGAGACCGCATTGTACGGCAACCCTTACATTCACCGGGGTATGGCAGATGAGCAGAAGGAACGCTACCGCAGCAGCGACTGGTTCGGCCCCGCCGGCAAGGTAGGCTTCGTCCACCGCAGCTGGCTGCGCAACCAGGGCCACCCTGACCATGTATTCGACGGCCGGCCCGTCATCGGCATCTGCAACACCTGGTCCGACCTCACGCCCTGCAACGCCCACCTGCGCGACTTCGCCGAGATCGTCAAGCGTGGCGTGTACGAAGCGGGCGGCTTCCCACTGGAGTTCCCGGTCATGAGCCTCGGCGAGACCATCATGAAGCCCACCACCATGCTATGGCGCAACCTGGTGTCGATGGACGTAGAGGAGACCATCCGCGCCAACCCCCTCGACGGCATCGTCCTGCTCACCGGCTGCGATAAGACCACCCCCTCCACCCTCATGGGGGCCTGCTCCGTAGGACTGCCCACCATCGTCGTGCCCGGCGGACCCATGCTCAACGGCAAGTGGCGCGGACAGGACGTGGGCTCCGGTACGCTCACCTGGCGACTGTCCGAGGGCCTCAAGGACGGCAGCATCTCCACCGCCGACATGCGGGAGGCCGAGAGCTGCATGAGCCGCAGCGCCGGTCACTGCATGACCATGGGCACGGCCTCCTCCATGGCCTCCACCGTAGAGGCGCTGGGACTGACGCTACCCGGTGCCTCGGCCATCCCCGCCGTAGATGCCCGTAAGCGCACGCTGTCCCACCTATCCGGCAACCGCATTGTCGAGATGGTGCGCGAGGACCTGAAGATCACCGACGTGCTCACCCGCGCGGCCTTCGAGAACGCTATCATGGTCAACGCCGCGATCGGGGGCTCGACCAACGTGATGATCCACCTGATGGCCATCGCCGGCCGCCTGGGTATCGAGCTGCCCATTGACGATTTCGACCGCATCGGTAGCCGCCTGCCGCTACTCGCTAACCTGATGCCGGCCGGGCAGTACCTGATGGAAGATTTTTACTACGCCGGTGGGCTGCCCGTCATCATTCGGGAGCTGCGTGATCGCCTACACGCCGATACGGTAAGCGTCAACGGCCGGTCCATCGTGGAAAACTCGCGGGAGGCGGTCTGCTACGATCGTCAAGTAGTCGCTCCCCTCGACAATCCGTTACAGGAAGAAGCCGGCATCGTCGTCCTACGCGGTAACCTCTGCCCCAACGGCGCGGTCATCAAACCCTCCGCGGCCACCCCGGAACTGCTACGGCATACCGGCCCGGCGGTGGTATTCACCTCCGTTGAGGACTACCACGCCCGCATCGACCGCGACGACCTGGAGATCGACGCCGACTCCGTAATGGTACTCCAGGGCGTGGGGCCGGTCGGCTATCCCGGCATGCCGGAGGTAGGCAATATGGAGCTACCGGCGAAGCTAGTGCGTCAGGGGGTCAAAGACATGGTGCGTATCAGCGATGGGCGCATGAGCGGCACGGCCTACGGGGCGGTGGTGCTGCACGTAGCCCCGGAGTCTGCCGTGGGGGGCCCGCTGGCGCTCGTCCGGGATGGTGACCTGATCGAACTAGATGTCCCCGCCCGCCGCCTTGCCCTACTGGTCGACGCAGAAGAGCTAGCCCGCCGCCGCGCCGCCTGGACGCCCCCACCCCCCGTCGCCGACCGCGGCTACGTCAGGCTCTTCCTCGAGCACGTCGAGCAGGCCGACCGGGGCTGCGATTTTGATTTCCTGCGGGGCAGCAGCGGGGCCTACATCGAACGCGGACCGCACTAACCGCTCCCGATGCTCACCCTCGTCCTCCTGCTGCTGGCCATCGTACTGATCATCGTCACCACCTCCGTGTGGAAGTGGCACCCCTTCCTGGCGCTGCTGCTGGCCTGCGTCTGCTACGGCATCGGCAGTGGCATGCCGCCCCTGGAATTAGTCGACACCATCAGCACTGGCTTCGGCGATACGGTCGGCAAGGTGGGCCTGCTCATCATCGCCGGACTTATCATCGGCACCTTCCTGGAAAAAACCGGCGGGGCCATGGTACTGGCCGAAAGCCTCCTGCGGCTCATCGGCACCAAACGTATTCACACCGCCCTGGGCTTTATCGGCTACGTGGTGTCGATCCCGGTCTTTGCCGACAGTGGCTTCATCATTCTAGCTAGTCTGAATAAAGCCTTGACACGCCGCGCGGGCCTGTCGCTGGGGGGCACGGCGGTTGCCCTCTCCATGGGACTGATGGCCTCCCACACCATGGTCCCCCCCACGCCGGGGCCCATCGCGGCGGCGGCTATTCTGGAGGCTGATTTGGGCCGGGTCATTCTCATCGGGCTTTGCACCAGCGTCCCCGCCCTGCTGGTCTGTATTGCATTCACGAAGTATATGGGCAGCCGCATTTTTATTGAAGCACGGGTGAGCGAGGCGGAAGATCCGGCGGAGGTTACCCACCGGCCACCCGTCGTAAAGGCCTTCCTACCCATTTTGCTCCCCATCCTACTGATCGTACTGGCTTCCGTAGCGGCCTATCCTACTCGCCCCTTCGGCGAGGGTACTATTTACCGAGTATTCACCGTACTGGGCAACCCCGTGATTGCCCTATTTCTCGGCGTGCTTGCTTCCTTCCTGCTACCCCGCAAGTTGGACCGTAGCATGCTCGGTAGCAGCGGCTGGGTGGGCGAGGCACTACGTGGCGCGGCGCTCATCATCCTCATCACCGGGGCCGGCGGGGCCTTCGGGGAGGTGCTCAAAACCTCTCCGCTCGGCGAGGTGCTGGAGGGGTGGATCACTACGGTCAGTCCGGGGCTCTGGCTCCCCTTCGTGCTGGCGGCGGTGATCAAAACGGCCCAGGGGTCGTCTACCGTTGCCATCCTTACGACTGCCTCCATTGTCTTCCCCCTGCTGGATGGAATGGGGTTCGATAGTGCATCATCAAGGGCGCTGGTTGTGGTGGCTATCGGGGCCGGTTCGGCCGTTGTCTCCCACGCCAACGACAGTTTTTTCTGGGTCGTCACCCAGCTTAGCGATATGACCGTGCAGCAGGGCTACCGTCTCCACGCACTCGGCAGCGCCATCCTGGGCCTATCTGCCTTCCTGGTGCTTTCTTTACTCTCCCTAATCGTCTAGCGCATGTGGATCTACCGTACCAACACGGGCATCATCATCCGATCTTCCGGGCGGAGGGCGCAGGTGCCGGGTGAATGGGATGGCTTCGTTAACGATGATGACCTAGCCCGTACCGCCACCGACATCCTAACCACCAATGGCCAGCCGGAACGGGACGGGGAAGGGGCCCCGGACCAGCTCCTACCCCCCATCGGCACCCAGGAGGTTTGGGCCGCGGGTGTGACCTACCTGCGTAGTCGACAGGCGCGCATGGAGGAAAGCGAGGCGGCCGGCGGCGGGGATTTTTACGACCGCGTCTACGCCGCCGACCGGCCCGAGTTGTTCTTCAAGGCGCCGCACTACCGCACCGTCGGCCCCGGCGCGCCGGTAAGGATCCGCGCCGACTCCCGCTGGAACGTCCCCGAACCCGAGCTCGCCCTGCTGCTGAGCAGCTCCGGAAAGATCGTCGGCTACAGCATCGGCAATGATATGAGTAGCCGCGACATCGAGGGCGAGAACCCCCTCTACTTGCCCCAGGCCAAGTCCTACGATGGAGCCACCGCCCTGGGCCCCTGCCTGTACGTACCCAACGCCCCGCTGCCACCATCGACCGCCATCCAGATGACGGTAGAGCGGGGTGACAACACCATCTTTTCCGGCACCACCTCCCTGGACCAGATGAAGCGCCGGCCCCAGGAACTAGCCGACTACCTCTACCGCGAACTTAGCTTCCCCACCGGCTGTGTACTGTTTACCGGTACGGGCATCATCCCACCCGACGACTTCACCCTCCGCTCCGGCGACCGGATCACAATCGACATCCCCCCGATCGGCACCCTCACGAACACCGTCGAATAACTACTACCACTATGCAACTACAGGGCACCCACCTCATCGCCGGGAAGCACACCGCCCGGGACAAGGACAGCTTCCGCGCTCAGGACCCCAGTTCCGGCCAGTCCCTACCCACTAAGTTCTTCGAGGCCACGCCGCAGGACGTAGCGGCTGCCTGCAGTGCGGCCGCGGAGGCCTTTCCCGCCTACGCCGCGGTACCTTCCGAGACCAGGGCGTCTTTTCTGGAGGCCATCGCCACGGAGATCGAAGCCCTCGGGGATACCCTGATCGACCGCTGCAGTCAGGAGACCGCCCTACCGGCCGGCCGGCTGATGGGGGAGCGTGGGCGTACGGTCGGTCAGCTACGGCTTTTCGCTAGGGTAGTCCGTGACGGAAGCTGGCGCGACCTGCGCATCGACCCCGCCCTACCTGACCGCACCCCCGCCCCCCGGCCCGACCTACGGCAGATGCAGATCCCGCTGGGGCCGGTAGCCATCTTCGGTGCCTCTAATTTCCCGCTGGCCTTCTCGGTGGCGGGAGGGGATACGGCCTCAGCTCTGGCTGCCGGCTGTCCGGTCGTAGTCAAGGCCCATCCGCTACATCCGGGCACCTCCGAACTGATTGGCGGAGCCATTGCCCGTGCCGCTGCCGCTACCGGACTACCCGCCGGCGTGTTTTCGCTTCTTCAGGGCCGGACGAACGCCGTCGGTGCCGCGCTGGTCCAGGATCCACGCATAACGGCCGTGGGCTTTACCGGCTCGTTCCGGGGGGGCAAGGCACTTTATGATCTGGCGGTGCGCCGCGAAGTGCCCATTCCTGTGTTTGCCGAGATGGGTAGCGTGAACCCCGTCTTCCTGCTGCCCGGTGCCCTAGAAAAGGATGTCGATCAACTAGCGGAGGATCTTTCCGGCTCCCTGAACCTCGGGGTCGGGCAATTCTGTACGAACCCCGGACTAGTGATCTTACCGGAGGGGCCGAAAGCGGACCGCTTTCTCGAGCTGTTAGGGGAAAAGGTAAGGGGCTGCGGCGGGGGCACGATGCTGGGTGAGGGAATTGCCGATGCCTACCGTAGCGGAGTTGAGCAGCTCCTCTCTCACCCTGCCGTCACGCAACTGGAGGCGTCGCAGCCTTCCGGGGCGGGGCAGGCGGCCTCCTACGTATTCACCACTACAACGGATGCCTTCCTCGCTGATCGCGCGCTGGAGGAGGAGGTATTCGGTCCGACTACCCTCGTAGTCCGCGCTCCCGGGCCACAGGACTTCACGCGCATCGCCCAGCACCTCAGCGGGCACCTCACGGCCAGTCTGTTCGGTACGGCGGCTGAGCTCTCCGAGCGCGGTGAGCTGATCGACCTACTCACCCGTAAGGTCGGCCGTCTCATCTTCAATGCCTTTCCTACGGGAGTGGAAGTGAGTCACGCGATGGTGCATGGGGGGCCCTACCCGGCTACGACTGCGGTACAGTCGACCTCGGTGGGTACGGCGGCCATCCGGCGGTTTTCGCGGCCGGTGTGTTACCAGGGGTTTCCGGAGGCGGCGCTGCCGGCGGCGCTGCGGGATGATAATTCGGAGGGATCGTTGCGGTTGGTGGATGGGGAGTGGACACGGTCAGGAAGATAGCCGTATGACTCTTTTTGAAGCGGTTGGCGGGTTAGCGCCGCTAGGCGCTCCAAATCCGTGGTCCATCTGTGGCTACCGCGCAGCAGCCACGAAGTGAATCCGTGGTGCAATGAAGCGGCTTTGCCGCCCACACACACTCGCACTCGTAGAGTGCTTCGGACATCGCTGCCGGAGGCAGCATTGTACTGCCGCGGTCGGAGACCGCATTGTACTGCCGCGAACCAATAGTGGACTAATTCACTTATGTCCAAACACCTACAAGCTAGACCAATGAGGCCACATACCGAATGGACGAATGCAGAACATGCACCCCCACTCACCGAAGACGAGGAGAACGTCCTCACCCAGCTCGGCCTCACCGGCGAGTCCCGCCGCCGCTTCCTGACTACGCTCTCCGCCGCCGGACTGAGCGTGCTCTCCACGCCGCTATTCGCTAAGCGAGTGGAATCTGCCGGGACCGCACCCCTACCGGTGAACCGCGCGGCTTTTCTAAATGAGCTGGAGGTACGTCTGCAAGTCAACGGCTCCGAATACCCACTCACCCTAGACTCCCGCACTACCCTCCTCGACGCTCTGCGCGAGCACCTCAACCTGACCGGCACCAAGAAGGGCTGTAACCAGGGGCAGTGCGGTGCCTGCACCGTGATCGTCGACGGCAAGCGGCAACTGTCCTGCCTGATGCTGGCCGCAAGTTGCCGCGATAAGCAGATCACGACGGTGGAGGGACTGGCCGAGGGCGGTGAGCTCCACCCCGTACAGGCGGCCTTCGTGAAGCAAGATGGCTATCAGTGTGGCTACTGTACGCCGGGACAAATCTGCTCCTCGGTGGCCCTGCTGGAGGAGGCCAGGAACGGGGAGGCGAGCTACGTCACCGAGGAGTTTCGGACGGTAGAGACGGACCTGCGGCTCTCGGAGGAGGAGATCCGCGAGCGTATGTCGGGTAACATCTGTCGCTGCGGCGCTTACAACAACATCGTGCGGGCCATCCAGGAAGTGCACACCGGGGAAGAACCCGCTACCCCCTGGAGTTTCGCCACCGCCGAACAAATGCAGCAAGCCAAATCATGAGACCATTTACCTACCAGTACGTCGCGGACACGGAGGCCGCCCTCGCCGCCGCTACTGTGGAGGGCGCCAAATACCTCGGCGGCGGCACCAACCTGCTCGACCTGATGAAGGAGGACGTCGAACGCCCCACCCAGCTCATCGAGGTAGCCGACCTACCCCATCAACAAGTGACCCGTAATGACGACGGCGGCTACACCATCGGGGCCATGCTGAGCAACTCCGCGACGGCCAATCACCCGAAGATTCGCAACAACTACCCCCTGCTGTCCATGACGATGCTGGCCGCCGCCACGGCCCAGATCCGTAATATGGCCACCAACGGCGGTAACCTGCTGCAGCGCACCCGCTGTCCCTATTTCTACGAAACCTCCATGCCCTGCAATAAGCGGGCGCCGGGCAGTGGCTGCGGCGCCCTGAACGGCATGAACGCCAACCACGCCGTATTCGGCTGGTCGGAAGCCTGCGTAGCGACCTACCCCGGGGATATGGCCGTGGCCCTTGCCGCCCTGGGCGCCAGAATTACCGTACAGGGGCTGGATGGAGTGGCCCGTACCCTACCCATTGCCGACCTTTACCGCCTGCCGGGGGATGAACCCGAGCGGGACACTACCCTGCAACCCGGTGAGCTCATCACCGCGCTCACCTTGCCCGCACCCGCGTTCCCCGCCCACTACTACTACCTG
This sequence comes from Neolewinella sp., assembly GCF_965214665.1. Classification (GTDB taxonomy): domain Bacteria; phylum Bacteroidota; class Bacteroidia; order Chitinophagales; family Saprospiraceae; genus Neolewinella. The sequence goes on from NZ_OZ243970.1 coordinate 1,921,613, forward strand.
AAGATTCGGGAGCGGTCGAGCTACGCCTTCGCCCTGGTGTCGGTGGCGGCGGGACTGGCACTGGAAAACGGAAGGATCAGTGAGGTGGGACTGGCCATGGGTGGTGTGGCCCATAAGCCCTGGCGGCTTACGGAGGCGGAGGACTTCCTTACCGGTAAACCGCCCAGCGAGGAAAACTTTGCCGAGGCCGGGGTCATCGCCATGCGGGAAGCCCGTCCGCTGGAACATAACGAATACAAGCTCCCGATGGGAGAGAAGGCGGTAGCGCGGGCGCTGGTGCAAGCCTACGCGCGCAACTAAAAGATCTAGAAATGAAAAAGTCTACATCAGGTACGGGCAACCCCATCAGCCGCGTCGAGGGCCCACTGAAGGTGACGGGGATGGCGAAGTACGCCTCCGAGTTTCCGGCGCGAAATAAAGTATACGGTCAGGGTATTAACAGTACCATCGCCAGAGGTAGGATTACGGCCATCGACGTCACGGAGGCCCTGCGCCAACCCGGCGTGATCGAGGTGATCACCTACAAAAACGCGGAAAAGCTGGGCACCTACGACGAGGAGATGCCCGCCATCAGCACCACCACGCCGATGCCGGTACTGCAAACCCCCGAGGTACACTACTACGGTGAGTACGTCGGACTGGTCGTAGCCGAGACCCTGGAGCAGGCCCAGTACGCCTGCCGGCTAGTGAAGGTGGACTACGAAGCGGAGGAGCCGAACGTCGGTTTCGAGGAGGCCAGAGGTAGTGCTTATAAACCGAGCGAGCGGTCCGACTACTCCCGCGGCGATCTCGAGGCAGGGCTAGCCGAGGCGGACGAGCAGCTGGATCTCACCTACATCACCCCCATCGAGCACCACCACCCGATGGAGCTACACGCCGTGATCGCAACCTACCAAGACGGTAAGATTGACGCCTACGCCAGCCAACAAATGGTAGAAAATTCGGTCGAAACCCTGGCCAAGACCTTTCAGATTCCGGAAAGCGACATCCGCGTCCGGGCTCCCTACGTAGGGGGTGGTTTCGGCTCGAAGTTGAATACCGAGCGCCACGTGGTTCTAGCCATCATGGCCGCAAAAATGACCGGCCGGCCGGTGCAGGTGACCGTGACCCGCACGCAGATGTTTACCAACACCGGACTGCGGCAGCGTAATGAACAGCGGATGCGGATCGGGGCAAAAAAAGACGGTACCCTGACGGCCCTCGGCCACGACACCCTTTCCCACACCTCCACCTACGAGCAGTACCAGGAGCAGTGCGGCACGGTATCGAAAATGCTCTACGCCACGCCTAATAACCGGATCACCCACCGGCTCATGCCGCTCAACCTGCAGACCCCCTTCGCTATGCGGGCCCCGGGGAGGCTACGGGTAGTTTTGCCCTGGAATCGGCCCTGGATGAGTTGGCCTGGAAACTGCAACTGGACCCCATCGAGCTACGGATCAAGAACGACACCCAAATCGACCCTAGCAACGGTAAGCCCTTCTCCTCCCGTCCCTTTGTGGAGTGCCTGCGCATCGGGGCGGAGAAGTTTGGTTGGGCGAACCGTCCCCTGCGGCCCGGTAGCCGGCGGGAGGGCAATTGGCTGGTAGGTTACGGCGTAAGTGGCGCCTCTCGGGCCTCCCCCTACCAGGAAAGCTCTGCGCGGGTGGAACTGAGCCTGGACGGTGGCGAGGTATACGCAAAGGTACAGACTGGAGCCACCGACATCGGTACGGGTACATACACCATCCTAGCACAGACGGCGGCCGAGTACCTGGGCATTCCCGTGGAGCGCATCACGGTCGAACTGGGCGATACCAAGTTTCCGGACTCCCCCGGCTCGGGCGGCTCCTGGGGCGCGGCCTCTTTCTCCAATGGTGTGCGCGTCGCCTGTCAGAATTTGCTGGACGAGCTCAAACGGCGGGCCGGTAAGGAGGGGCAGGACGTTAGCGTGGAGACGCTGCTACTCGACAACGAGCTGGCCACCTTTGCCGCGGAGGGCACGGCGGCCCGCTCGGAGGAAGCGCAGGACTATTCCATCTACTCCTTCGGAGCCAACTTCGCTGAGGTATGGGTCGATAAGGACACCGGCATGTACCGCATCAAGCGCATGCTCAACGTGGGCGCGGCCGGTAAGATCCTCAATCCCAAGACAAGCTACGGACAGATCATCGGCGGCCTCACCATGGGCGCGGGCATGGTCATCGCCGAGCAGACGAAGGTGGAGCCGAGGTTCGGCAACTTCATTACCCGTTCCTTTGCTGATTACCACGTGCCGGTCAACCTCGATATGGCCGAGATCGACGTGATCTTTCTACCCGAGGAGGACAAGATCGCCAACGCGATGGGGGTCAAGGGCATCGGCGAGCTGGGCATCACCAGCGTGGCGGCCTCCATTGCCAATGCACTATTTAACGCGACGGGTAAGCGCTTTCGGGAGCTACCGGTGACGCCGGAGCGGGTGCTGACTACGGAGGTGGAGGCTGGGGTGTTGCAGTCGCGGTAGGGGGGTCCCTAACGTCCTACTTTGTCACCGAAAAAGCATACCTACCCGCCCCGAGCTCAAACCACCACCGCCCGTCCCGCCGCTCACCCGGCACCGCTTCCCCGGTTTCGGCTTGCACCTGCGCCCCCGCCCCAAAGGGTAGGCCTACGCTCGCCCGGGTGTTTGGGGGTACGATAAAGTGGTACTCCGTTCCCGCTTCCGTGACCTCCCAACTGCTCTCGATGCGGCCGTAAGGAGAGTCGTAGTGGCCCCGCGCAAAGGTCATCTGCCCCGTAGGGTCCGGAGTGGGCGCCAGGAGGAAATGCTGGAAGCCCGGTGACTCCGGATCGGGCCGGATACCGAGGGAGCGCTCGTACAACCAGACGGCTACCGCACCGAAGGAATAGTGGTTGAAGGAGTTCATGCTGTTGTTGCCGCCGAAGCCCGCGTCGTGGGTGTAGGAGTCGAGGCGTTCCCAGATAGTGGTGGCACCGTTCTTGACCGGGTAGAGCCAACTGGGGTAGGTCTCCTGCTGTAGCAGGCGGTAGGCCAGGTCGTCGCGGCCGGTCTTGCTTAGGGCCTCGGCGATGGCGGCGGTACCGATGAAGCCCGTCATTAGCGAATAGGGTGGTCGGATGGTACCCCCATCGTCGACGTTTTCCCGCTCCACGGCATCGGCCAGTAGTTCGCCCGCCCGGGCAGTGCCGTCGGTAGTTTGCTCCCCGCCCGCAAATAGGTCGAAGGCCAGCGGGATGGCGTAGGAAGCTTGAGTATTGACCGGCTGGCCGATCTTGGTAGAGTCGATCGTCAGGCCCGAGCCGTAGGAAAAAGATACCCCCTGACTGAGGGTCATTCCCGTAGTCGGATCCACGTACAGCTCCCGGAACCGTTCCTTGCCCGCAGTAGATTGACGGGCGTAGCGGTCGGCCTCCGCGGACTTGCCCAGCGCACGGGCGGTGGAGGCTATAATGTCCAGGTCCCGCAGGTAGTAGGCGTGCCAGAGCATGGAGTTGTCGTTCTTGGTGTTCTCCGGACTGAGCCAGTCGCCCAGGGGCCCTTCCGCCAGCAGGCCGTTTTCGAAGCGGGTGCTCAGAAAGTCGACGTAGGCCTGCATGGCCGGATAGTGGTCGCGCAGGGCCGCGAGGTCACCGAACTGCCGGTAGTTTTCCCAGGGTACGACAATCCCCGCGCTACCCCAAATGGTACCCCCAAAGCCGTTGCCGACGGGGGCCACGTCGCTGAAACGCCCGTTTTCGGCCTGCATATCCCGGATGGCCAGGGCGTGGCGGCTTAGGAAAAGGTTGACGTCAGCCAGCCAGGTGGCGGCACGGCTGAAGACGTTGATGTCGCCGTTCCAGCCCATGCGCTCGTTGCGGGCCGGCGTGTCCGTGGGTATGGACAGAAAGTTGCCGCGCAGCGACCAGGTGATGTTCTCCCAAAATTTATTGACCAGTTCGTTGGAGGTCTCGTAGGCGGAAGTCAGCTCGCGCACCGAACTGATCACCTTGCCCTCCACGGCCGTATGCGGAGGTGCCTGCTCTATGCCGGTAAGTTCCAGGAAGCGGTAGCCGTGAAAGGTGAAGCGCGGCTGGATGACCTCCCGTTCCGCCCCCCGGGTCACGTATAGGTCCTGCGTCAGGGCACCGCGGATGTTCTCCAGCATGATCATGTTCTCCTGGCCGGTGTACTCGGGCAGTTCCGGGTACCGGACCTCGGAGTAGCGCAGGGTGATCGTATCCCCCGCCCGGGTATCATTGAGTACGATGCGGGGCACGCCGACCATGTTCTGCCCCATATCGTATACGTGCACGCCGGGGCGGACCTCCTCCACGCTCCGGGCCGTCAGGGTGTCCACCACGGTGGCGTTTGCTCCGAGCTGGCTGCGCAGGTTCCAGTCGTCGTACGCCAGTGAGATACGGCGGCCCCCGAAGCCCGTGCGTAAGCCTGTTTCCGCAACGCCCTCCAGGGACACCTCCACGGCGGGTTTCCAGTCACCGTCGTCGTAGCCGGGCTCGCTCCAGCCCCGTATGGCCGCCTCCCGGCCGGCGTCGTACACCTCCCCCTGGAAGAAGCTGCCGTACCGGATTGGCCCCTCGGTGTACAGCTTCCACGTTCCACCGTCGGTGGTCACTACCTCTTCCGTCCCGTCGGCGTAGGTGACGATCAGCTGGGCGAGCAGCGACTGCCGGTCGCCGAAGTAGTTCCAGTTACCGCCCGTAAAGGTGATGGCCCCGCTCCACCACCCCTCGCCGAGCCAGGCCCCGATGGCGTTGGGTGCGCCGCGACGGAGTTGGTCGGTGACGTCGTAAGTTTGGTAGAAGTGGGTCTTGTTGTACTGCGTCAGTCCGGGGTTGAAGTAGTCGTTGCCGACCCGTTCGCCGTTGAGGTACACCTCGTAGATCCCGCGGGCCGTGACGTAGAGGCGGGCCTTGCTAATGGGCCGGTCCGCGGTGGTGAACTCGCTACGCAGCAGGGGGGCGGCGTTGCGGCTGGGGTCCGCTAACTGGATGAGCATTTGATCACTGGCGCTACCCGATTGGTTGGGAATGTGGCCGATCATGGGTTCGTCACGGCGGTAGTTGGTCACGTGGACATTTGACAGGGTCCCGGACTGACCGGGCCTTAGCAGCAGGCCTATCTCGGCGACCATGGGGGCGGAGATATAATCGCCACCGGCCCCGTAGGGATTCAGGTTGAGGGGCTCGGCGTTGAGTTGGATGGGTTCACCGGGGGCACCATACACATACACGTCGCCCTGACCGTAGACCAGGGCCAGTTGAAAACTATGGGGGGCATAGCGGTTGTCCGGGTTGACGGCCTCGGCGGGCAGGTCGTAGCTAAATAGGGGCCGGTCGGCACGGTCGTTCGCCGTGTACCCTACTCGGTAGACATGGAGGCGGGCGGGGCCATCCGCGTATAGTGCGGAGACGTCCAGCTCCACGGCAACGTAGCTGCTGTCGCGTGCTTGCTCTCGCCCAAACAGGTTCTTGTTGGCGTCCATCAGCCGGGGGTCGTTGGCCCCGAACACGAAGGCGGCCCGTACGGAACCCGCCTCAATGCGCAGGTCGAAGAACAGACGAAAAACAGAGAGGTAATCGCTGTAGAAGGGTATGTCCCCGGGGCCGCCGCCGATCCACCGCGCCCCGTTCCAGGCACCGGCATTCCCACCGCGGGCGGGGAGGGTGTGACCGTCCATTGTGAGGGCGGTTTCGAAGTAGGAACTGGCGGTGGTAGCTTCTCCCCGTTCGTCCCACGCCGTTACCGACCAGTTATAGCGGGTACGCGGGTGCAGGGGGATGCCGCGGTAGGTGACATTGAAGGAAGTGGAATCGTCTACCCGGCCGGAGTCCCAGGCTTCCTTCCCCGTTTTATCCTCCACGCGAATGCGGTAGGCCGTCTGTTTCGCGTTTTGCCGCTCGTCCGCCGTGGTCATGCGCCACTGGAAGCGGGGGGTAGTCGTTTCTACTCCCAGGGGGGCGGTCGCATATTCGGTACGGAGGTCCGTCAGGCCAGTCTGACCGGTGAGGACGGTGGTGAGCAGGAGTAGTAGGTAGGTAAATAGGGTACGCATACGTATGGCTTAGAGCAACACCAAATAAGCTAAAAATTTTGAGGGCCAGCCGGGGTAACTGCTCTGCAGGATTGGCGATGGCACCTTGCCCAATCCGCTTTTTACATGGGCGCGGACGCAGGTGCAATGATTAGAAATCACCACCGCGGCCGGATCCCCGGTGCATACGGATAGTCCAGTTCCCGGTAATGCTCCAGGTCCCGGACCGGCCGGGGCACGCCCTCCGGTATATCCCGCTCCGATACCGCGCTGAAGTAGGCCAGGCAGGCATCCCGCCACCAGCGCGCCTCCCGGGCCTGAACGGCCAGGTGCTGGCTGACCTGATCGAAGCGTTCCGGGTCAATTTGATTTTCCAGACCGGCCCACAGGGTTTGCATCTCATCGACCGTGTCGACGCCGCGCTGGTAGCGGACGGCCATTTCTTGCCAAAGCGTGTTACCGTCCGCCAGTGGAAAATCCCAGGGCAGACGGTGGAACCACAGCAGGAACTGGGACGGACACGTTTCGGGGTCGGCATACTGACGGGCGAAGGAGAGTGGGTATTGCTCTAAAGCGTTGCTACCCGTGCGGGTGCGGTCAAAGCCGACACTGTCGGCCGTCGCCTGGTGGTAGTAGTAGGGATTCCAGTCGGCCCGTTCCAGGTCATCCACCCAGGGCCCCGGTCCGTAGTGGTGGCCGGTGGCCATGATGTGGTGCAGGCCGAGTGGGGTCATGTAGTTGACGCAGGCTGGGTAGGAACGCTCCAGGATCTGCGTTACGGGTTCGACCACCGCGGGGAAGTTTCCGAAGGTCAGCGCGGCCCACTCCCGGAAAACCTCCCGGGCCGGCGTGGTAGGTTGCCAGCTCAGCCGCCCGAAGGCGTACCAGTCCGCCTGCCCGAAGAGGTTACCCGTCCAGTTGCGGGCCGTACCGATGTTGCTCACGCCGGCTACGCCCCGGATGCTTTCGTGGACCTGGCCGCCCGGCCGGTCGGGCCGTAGATCGGTGGTCAGCACCTCCTCGTACATACTGGCCAGCCCCACCAGGTGGGTGCCCTGGCCGAGATACTCCTTGGTGATTTGCAACTCGAGGAGGAGCGGCGTTTGCGGCATGGCGGCAAAAAGGGGAGATACCGGCTCCCGGGGCTGGAAGTCGATGGGCCCGTTCTTGATCTGTAGGAGCACGTTGTCGCGGAACTGCCCGTCCAGGGGCGTGAACTCATCGTAGGCTTCCCGGAAGCGGTCGCCGTCCTTCCGGTCAGTGTAGACAAAGGCCCGCCACATGACGATGCCGCCGTGGGGGGCCAGGGCGTCGGCCAGCAGGTTAGCTCCCTCAGCGTGCGTGCGGCCGTACTCCCGCGGGCCGGGTTGTCTCTCGGAGTTGGCTTTGACGACAACCCCCCCAAAGTCTGGGATGCGCGCATAGATCTCCTCCACCTTATGCTGCCACCAGGCAATTACGGCCGGATCGAGCGGATCGGCGGTGGGCAGACCACCGAGTTCCAGCGGGGCGCTGAAGCGGGCCGTCAGGTAAAGTTTTAGGCCGTAGGGTCGAAAGACGTCGGCTAGTGCCGCCGCCTTATCCAGGTAGTCGTCCCGGAATACCAGGGCATTGGCGTTCACGTTGGTCACCACGGCTCCGTTAATGCCGACCGAGGCGTTGGCGCGGGCGTAGTCCACGTACCGCCGGTCGATCACCTCCGGCAGCTGGTGCCAGTTCCAGATGGAGAAGCCGGCATAGCCGCGTTCCACCGTACCGTCCAGGTTGTCCCAGTGGTTGAGGATGCGGTAGTCGTAGGCGGGTCGCTCGGTGACGTTCAGCTCCGATAGCGGCGTCTCCTGTTGTAGCAATCGTAGTAGGTGGAAGGCTCCGTACAGCAGGCCCCGTTCCCCGTCGGCGATCAGCAATAGGTCGCCGTCGTGGTAGGTCAGGTGGTAGCCTTCGTCACCAAGCGCAGCTACTGCCTTGTCTTGCAGGTAGCGGGCGAAGCGTGGCAGGGCCGTACGGAGCCCAAGGTAGATACCGTGGCCGGCATTCTCCCCACTCACCTGCGCTACCTCCTCTCCGAGTAGGTCCCGCAGGCCCGCTTCCAGTTCCCCCCTAGCGGTCATTCCTACCTCGCCCTGCCCGTCGTAGCGGATGAAGGAGGCCGCCCGCCGGTACTCGTCCCGCAGTTCCCCGTTTGCTATCCTATCGTAGCGCAACCACAGGCGGTAGCCGTCGTCGGCGTGGAGGGCGGAAGCAGTCAATAAGAACAGTAGGATGAATCGTAGCATGGCGGTAGGGGAAGTCATCTAATGTAGACCAATTCAGCCAAACTGCGCGACTGTCGCTGTTGCTCGTTAATGCCCATCATCTTCCCACCCGGTTTTGCAGGGCGGCGGGATACCGATCTCCCTGCACCGGAATCCTGGCGAAGGCCGTATCGATCTCGCCGATGTCTTCCATTGTAAGCTCGATGCGGGCCGCGCCGAGATTCTCCATCAGGCGGTGCTCCTTGGTGGTACCGGGGATGGGGACGATCCAGGGCCGCTGGGCCAGCAGCCAGGCCAGCGCGATCTGGGCGGGGGTGGCGTCTTTCTTCCCGGCAATACTAGTCAACAGCTCGACCAGCGCCCGGTTAGCCCGGCGATTCTCCTCCTGGAAGCGGGGCACCACGTTGCGGAAGTCTGACTTATCGAATTGGGTGTCCGCATCGATCTTGCCGGTCAGGAAACCCTTACCCAGCGGGCTGAACGGCACGAATCCGATGCCGAGCTCCTCTAGCGTGGGCAGGATCTCCGCCTCGGGCTCCCGCCACCACAGGGAGTACTCACTCTGCAGGGCCGTGACCGGCTGCACGGCGTGTGCCTTGCGGATGGTAGCCGCACCCGCTTCGGAAAGGCCGAAATACTTCACCTTACCTTCCGCGATCAGGTCCTTGACCGTACCCGCGACGTCTTCGATGGGTACATTGGGGTCCACCCGGTGCTGGTAGAAAAGATCGATCACGTCCGTTCGCAGGCGCTTCAGGGAGGCTTCGGCGACTGCACGGATGCGCGCCGGGGAACTGTCCATGCTCTGGTTGACGTCACCATTGGTAAAGCCAAACTTCGTGGCGATCACCACCCGGTCGCGGAAGGGTACCAGGGCCTCGCCGAGCAACTCCTCGTTGGCAAAGGGACCATAGGCTTCGGCGCTGTCGAAAAAGGTCACCCCCTGCTCGTAGGCGGCGCGGAGTAAGTGGATAGCTGCGGTCTTGTCCGTGGCGGGTCCGTAGCCGTAGCTCAGGCCCATGCAGCCGAGACCGAGGGCGGAGACTTCGAGGGACTGGCCGAGTGTTCTGGTATCCATAGGGTAGTTGGTTCTAATGGTAGAGCATGCTACCACTGTGCTTTCTAAACTATGTCGTTTAGTCTGCCGAAGATTTATCCCCGTCGGGACAACTGTAACTGGGGTTGGAGAATCCGTAATCCGTATACAATCCGCGCAGGGTACCGGAATAGCTTTGTGATTACCAAAATCCGGTAGGTGACCCAGCAGTTAGCCCACGATCGCTATCTTAATCTTCCTACCCAACCCACTACCCGCACCTCAACTATGGCAAAATTCACCCTGAGCGTCAACGGCGAAGCGCGTGCTGTCAACGTCGATCCCGCCACGCCCCTTCTCTGGGTACTCCGCGCCCCCCCTCCCCGCCCGTCTTCGGTGCTATTGCCAACGCCCTCTACCGGGCCACCGGCAAGCGGCACTACCACCAGCCCTTCCTGGCCGAGCGGAAATTGCTGGGGTATAACTAAAAGCAAGTACGAGCCAATGAAAAATCTCCTGATCAGCCTAGCCTTCCTGGCCAGCGGCTGCATGTTCTCCCAGCAACCGGTAGCTCCTGCGACCAATCCTGCCTCACCTACCGTGCGGACCGCAGCGGGCGTGGTGCGCGGACTTACAGAGGAGGACGTGGACAGCTACAAGGGCATCCCCTACGCCGCTGCTCCGGTCGGCAATGACCGCTGGCGCGTTCCCCAACCCGCCACTACCTGGCAAGGCGAACTCGATGCCACGAGCTACGGGGCCAACTGCGCTCAGGCGGGCTGGCCGCGCGAGGCGGGAACGGTCGCCGAGGGCTCGTCCGAAGACTGCCTGTTCCTCAACGTGTGGGCTCCCTCCGGGGCCGGTCCGCAGGCCGCACTACCCGTAATGGTGTGGATCCACGGCGGTGCCTTCGTATCTGGCAGCGGCTCCGAAGCCTCGGTTTCGGGCGAATCGTTTGCCCGGCAGGGGGTGGTGCTGGTCACCTTTAACTACCGACTGGGGCGTTTCGGCCACTTTGCCTTCCCGGCCCTAAGCGAGGAGGCCGGGGACGAGCCGACCGGTAGCTACGCCTACCTGGACCAGATCGCCGCCCTGGAGTGGATCAGGGACAACATTGCCACGTTCGGTGGCGACCCGGACAACGTCACGATCTTCGGGGAATCGGCCGGTGGCGTATCCGTCCAATCTTTACTGACGATACCACGAGCGCAGGGGCTCTTCCACAAGGCCATCGTCGAATCCGGTGGCGGCCGCGACGGCGTACTGACCGGCCGGCCCCTGCGGGAAGAAAATGCCGACCCCTACTACCCCGTTTCGGCGGAGACCATCGGTATGAACTTCGCCCGGAAGCACAGCATCGAGGGAACCGACGCGGCCGCCCTGGCCGAACTACGGACGCTCAGCGCCGCGGATATTGTTGACGGAGGAGAGGAAAGCTACGGCGAGGAAAATATCCCCATTTACGCCGGTCCCATCCTCGATGGCAGGCTGGTGGTAGAAACCGCCGAAACCGCCTACGGGACGGGCCGGGTGCCGGGCGGCGTTCCCATCATCATCGGGTCGAACAGCGCCGAAGTACCGGCCGGTTTCGTGCAGGCCGAGTCGAAGGAGGAATTACTGTCCCTGTTTGGGAACACCGGCGCCGAAGCAAAGGCGGCCTACGACCCGGACGGTGCCAGGGAGTTTGCCGAGCTGCTCTCACTGGTTAACACCGACAAAGTCTGGGCCGAACCGGCCCGCTTTACGGCCCGTGCCTTCACCGAGGCGGGTGAACCGGCATACGTCTACCTGTTTTCCTACGTGCCCGAATCCTTACGGGAGCGCGCACCCTACGGCGCGCCGCACGCCTCCGAGATCCCCTACGTATTCGATAACCTGGACGCCCGCTGGGGGGTGGACACCATCACCGCCGCCGACCGGGCGGTGGCCGAATTGATGAATACCTACTGGGCCAACTTCGCCCGGACCGGAGACCCGAACGGAGCGGGACTACCCGATTGGCCGCGCTACACGCCGGACAGCGAAGGCCTCATTGAGTTCGAGCGCAGCGGCACCGCCTCCGGGAAGGCCGACCCAAAGGAAGCACAGCTGGATGTTATCGAACGGGCCGTCAGCACGGGGGCTATGCAGTAGGCGGCTATTGATGGTGGGCCGTTGCTGTGCGATTCTGTTCTGAGTCCACCGTCACCCACTTTAGCTACCGGGTCATGAGGCGGGTAAACGAAAGCGAAGCCAGTTTCCAGTCGTCGTCGACCTTCGTGTATACTTCCGTGACTTCGAAGGGGTTGGTGACCTCGTTACCGCCCACCACCGCCAGGAGGGTGATATTGTTGAGGACGATGGCCGTATTGTCGATGACCTGTACGGAGGCTTCGTGGACATCCGCCTGCTTGTAGTGGATATCGCCACTGCGGATGATCTCCACCTCCCGGTCCTTACCCCAGCTACCCCCCATGTGCACGAACATCGCCTGGTCGTGAAAGAGCTCGGCCAGCTTATCGGCGTCCTTGTCCGCCATCCACTGCCATTTTTGCTTCGACAGCTCGAGGAGTTGCTGCTCGACGTCGCTGGTGGCGGTCGCTCCATCGGCCCCGTAGTACACCTCATCGGCTACCGGCTCCAGCCACTGCGTGGGCTCGTTACCCGTGATGGCCAGGTAGGTCACGCCGCTGTCGGGCGTTGCGGCGTGCCAGTGCTCGACGCCGGGCAGGCAGTTGACCACCTTACCCTTACGGACCGTCATCAGTTCCTTGCCGCGCTCCTGGTAGTAGCCCGTACCGTCGGTGATGATCAACTGCTGGCCGGCGGGGTGGCTGTGCCAGTCCAGGCGAGCGTCGGGGGCAAAGGTGGCCACCGCCAGTCCGTAACTGAAGGCCTCGTCGGTCTCGCCCGGGTGGGACAGCCATACGTCGCCCTTATGGTGGACATTTTCCGCTTTTTCCCCAAGTGGAAAGAGGGCGTCTTGAGCGGTCAGGAGTTGGGCGGACGGTGCGCAGGTGCAAAGTAGAATGACAAAGAGGCGAAGCATAATCGTTAGTTATTTATTAGTTAGTAAGCTGACTTAGTCCAGTCCTTTTTCGGCCAGCCAGTCGAGGAGTAGTTGGGCTACGGCCTGGTTATTGAGGTCGGACATTGGGAAGTGGGTGTTGCCCTGTAGTCCCGCGTCGGGCAGTTCTAGCAGGGTCACGTCGCCGCCGTGGCGGTTGACGGTCTCGGTCCACTGCCGAGCCATCTGCACGGCGGCGCGCCACTGTTCTTGCCCGGGGTTTTCGACCGCTTCATCGGGGATGTAGTCGCCGTAGTAGATGACGATGGGGATCTCGGTCAGCCGCCGGAAGGTTTCCATCGGTACGCCGCGGGCGCTTAGCCGTCCCCCTACATAGTCAATCGGCTCCGGCACCTCCCCCTCCGGAAAGACGAAGTTGCTCCCCGGCTCGTAGGAGGCAATGGCCCGGATGTTGTCATTCGCGAGGGCCGTAAGCCAACCCTGGCCGCCACTGTGGGAGTGGGTGACCAGAATGCCCGCGCCCACGGTATCGAATAGGGCCGAGACGGCCGCTACGTTCACGTCGACGTCCAGCGGACCGGTATCGGGCGTCATCTGCCGGAAAAATTGGTTAAGCGCCTCCGGTTCCTGGGAAAACTGGACGCCGGGGTAAAACTCCCGATCGGTGCCGAGGCGGAAGATGCCGAACCACAGTTGGTCGTCGGTGGCCGCCGCGTAGCTGCCCGGCTGAGTCGTGCGGCCGGCCAGACCGCGCCCCGGCTGATCGAGCAGGTACACCGGATAGCGCTGGCGCAGGAAGATCGTCTGAAAGCCCTCCCGGCCGTCCGGGGTGGTCTGCCAGGTTTTCATAGATTGCCCGTAGCCGTGCCAGAAGACCAGCGGGAGCGAGCGGGCGTTCGCGGGCTTCTGGTACAGCACGAAGGCGTGATCGCCGTGTAGGGTCTGTCCGGCGGTAGACTGAGCAGTCGGGTTGAACGCCCCGTCCGCGATGGGATCAAAGGTGCCGGGGGAGGTCTTGACGGTGCCGCCGACGGTGAAGCTGCCCTGCTCCTCGATCAGCAGCGAACCTCCCTCTGTAGCGCCCCGCGCCCCTTCCTGCGCCGGACCCCGCCGGTAGACTTCCTCATCCACCGGTTCCAACCACTCGGTGCCCGCCCCACCGTAGATGGCGAGATACACTACCCCACTATCGGGCGTAGCGGCGTGCCAGTGCTCCACGCCCGGGGCGGATTTGATGACGTCGCCCTTACGTATTACCCGTAGCGGCCCACCCCGCTCCTGGTAGTAGCCTACGCCGTCCGTGATGAGTAGCTGCTGTCCGTCGGGGTGCAGGTGCCAGTCGAGCCGGGAGCCCGGGGCGGAGGTGGCCTGGGTGACATTGTAGTCAAAGGTGCTGTCGGCGCGGCTGACGGAATAAAGCCATACGTCACCGGTGTGGTGGACATTGGGGGCCAGGTCGCCACGGGGGAAGGTGGGGGTTTGGGCGGGGAGGTGGAGCGTGAGAGATAAGCCTATGAGAAGGAAGAGTTTGTGCATGGAGTTGGTAGTTGGGTGCACGGGCACCGCTAGGTGACCGTAATCTGTGTTAATCCGTGTACATCTGTGGTTCATAACTAGGCGGCTTTGCCGCCCTACGCACACTCGCACTCGTAGAGTGCTACGGACGGCGCTGCCGGAGGCAGCATTGTACTGCCGCGGTCGGAGACCGCATTGTACTAGTGGAGGCAGCTCTGTACGGTGCGGTTGATTAGTGACAGTTGCTCAACGGTAACGCCCTGCCGCAGGGCGATGCTCGAATGCCCCTCTAACATAGGTTCCACCCCCTGCCCCAGCGCCTGCAGTACGGCCACGGTGACGACTTCCCGGTCGGCATAGCTCAGGGTGGTATCGCCAAACACATCGGCAAAGAGATGCTCCTTGAGGAAGGTATCGATACGGGGGGCGAACGTTCCGTAGTCGGAGGGCTCGGTCCAGGGCCGGCCGGTAAGCGCCTCCAGGGTTTTCAGGCCGCGGTCGTACCTAGCTCCCTCTCCCTTGGAGAGGGCGGGGGGAGAGGTCACTGCACCTGCGTCCCCGTCCAGTTCGTCCGTGCTGCCTTTCGCGCTACGCCCCTCCAGTACCGTCATCAGCACGCGCAATCCCTGAATGCTACGCGGGAAACCGGCATAGGCATACAGGTGCACCAGCACTTCCTTCAGTTCGTTGACGGTCAGGCCGGCATCGAGAGCGTCGGCCAGGGCGGGTTGCAGCCTTTCGAGGTGGCCGAGGGCCGTTAGCGCAGCCACACGGGCGATGTGGCGGTAGCGGCTGGCGAGGCTATCGACCTGCCGCTGGACCGGGATGCCGGCGTGGTACTCGGCATCCGTCACGGCCTCTCCCCAGATGACCCGCCCGTCCGGGTGCTCCATGGTCATCGCCAGTTGGACGAACCAGCTATCGTTGGCCGCCCCGTGCCAGTGCTCGACGTCGGGGGGGCACTGCACGGTCTGCCCCTTACGCAGCACGCGGACCGCCTCCCCCCGCTGCTGGTAATACCCTACTCCATCGAGGACCAGCAGCGACTGACCGGCCGGGTGGTAGTGCCAGTTGCTGCGCGACTTGGGCGGGAAGGTGACGTTGCCCACGGGCACGGACTGCTCCTCGTCCTCTACGATCAGGATACGCTCCACCCATACCGGGCCGGTGAAGTTTTCGCTTTCCAGACGCTGGCCGGGGGGAAAGATGGTGTTGACGGTATCGGGGGGGACCTGGGCGGCCAGTCCGACGGTAAAGACAAAAACCAGGAGGGTAAATCGCATAGGGGATAAGGTAAGCCGGGGATGCAACAAAGGTCGTGCCCGCCGGCTGCTCTACCCTACCCGGATTACGGCTATACCTACCTGAATGACTGAATCGCCCTACCGCCCCAGTTCCCGCAGCGCCTCCGCAAAGGCCTCCTGGTAAAACAAGCCGGCCACCGGAACCGCGAAGCCGGAAAGTACACGGGATTCCAGCCGATCCTCCCGCTCCAGTACCGTCTTACGGTACAGCTTTTCCTCACCGTAGCCGGAAGCTAGTATATATTGCTCCAGCCGCTCATTGCGGTAATCCACGATCCAGTACTCCGAGACCCCCTCGCTCAGGTAATCATCGTACTTGATGCCGCGGTCGCGCTCCTCGGTAGATTTGCTCAGTACCTCCACCACCAGGTCGGGGGCGGGGTAGTACTTCATATCGGGGGTAAAGGCGTCGGCGCGCGCTGCGAGCCATACACTGACGTCGGGCTCGAAGTCGTTGCGCTGGGTTTCTACGAGGGCTTTTTCGACTCTTACTTGCCCCTCACCGGTAAACGTGCAGTAGGCTCCTAACAGCATGGAGGTGCGGAATACGGTAGCATTGTGCCCCTCTAGCGCGGGAGAGTGGACGACTATATCGCCCAGGATAAATTCGGCCTTAACGTCTGGTTTAAGCCGCTGGCGAAATTTGGCCCGGTCTTCCTGCTCCCGCTCCAGCACGCGTTCCACCTCGGCGTACACTTCCCGGGGGTTGTGGTGGTCCAGTAGTTGATTGACGAGGGTACGGGTGCGCATGACGAGTAACTTGGTGGTGCTAAAATAACGGTCATTTTGCGGGGCCGCAGGGAAGACTGACCCCGATTACCGATATGCCGACCCGAATTACCGTTAGGCAGGGGGCGGGGACGCCGGTGCAGCAATTGATCCGTTACCTTAGAAGCCAAACGTGCCAACTATGGATGAGATCATCACCTTCGACACCATCAAGCAGTACAGTGCCTTCAACCGCCAGGAGACCCGCCACCCACTGGTGGGCCTGCTCGACCTGTCACTAGCCGCACCACGGCATCTGCGGCGCATGCGCTTCAATTTGTACGTCGTATTCCTGAAGGAGGTCCGCTGCGGTGACCTGCGCTACGGGTGCAGTACCTACGACTACGACGAGGGGACGCTGGTCTTCCTGGCCCCCGGCCAGGTGATCGGCGAGGCCGGTACCGAATACTACCAGCCAAAGGGCCAAGCGCTGGTGTTCCACCCGGACTTTCTGCTCGGCTCCTCCCTGCGCTCCCGGATGCCGGCGTACACCTTCTTCTCCTATGAAGCTAACGAGGCACTCCACCTTTCCACCCGGGAACGCGGCCTGATCGCGGACTGCTTCACCAAGATCGACCTGGAACTCGACCAGCTCATTGACAAGCATACCCAGCAACTGCTGCTGTCCAACATCGAGCTACTGCTGAATTACTGCACCCGCTTCTACGACCGGCAGTTCATTACCCGCGCCTCGGTGAATCACGGCGTACTGACGCGCTTCGAGGCCCTGCTGAACGACTATTTCGCCAGCGGGGTGGCCGACCGCGAAGGGCTGCCCTCCGTCACCTACTTCGCCGAGCGTCTCCACCTGTCCCCCAACTACTTCGGTGACTTAGTGAAGAAAGAAACCGGCCAGTCGCCCCAGGACCACATCCAGGTCCGGGTCATCGAGCTGGCCAAAGAGCGGCTCTTCGACCCTGGCCGCAGCGTGTCGGAGATCGCCTACGAACTTGGCTTCAAGTATCCGCAGCACTTCAGCCGCATGTTTAAGAAGACGACGGGGATGACGCCGGTGGAGTTTCGGAATAATTAGGGTCGTTTCAGGCGCCTTGCACCCCCGATAGTTATCGGGGCCCCGCCCCCTTGCTTCCCCTTTAAAACAAACGCTATTATGACAACTCTTGACCGACGTAGATTCTTACTGACCACCGCACTGGGCAGCCCCTTACTAGCGCTTTCGGGTGCTACCTCCCCTACGCAATACACGGACCGCCACACCACGGCTACTCCTCCCGACATCGGGCGACGTAAACTGGGTGAACTCGAAGTATCGAGTATAGGTATGGGCGTGCAGAACGTAGCCCGGAAGTACGAAACCACCACCCCTTACCGGCCCGCCATGGTGCGGCTCGTACGGGAAGCCGTCGACCTGGGCGTAACCTTTTTCGATACCGCGGAAGCCTACGGCCCCCACGAAGCGGAACGCATCGTAGGCGAGGCCCTGGGGCCGGTACGGGATCAGGTGGTGATCACGTCGAAATTCGGCTTCGACATCGACTTCGATACCGGAGAGCGAAACCGAAGCGGGTCGAACAACGGACGCAACAGCAAACCGGCCCACGTGCGGCGCGCCGTCGAGGGGATGTTGCAACGGCTGGGTACCGATCGCATCGACCTGCTGTACCAGCACCGCGTAGACCCGGAGGTGCCCATCGAGGATGTCGCCGAGGTCGTCAGTACCCTCATGGACGAAGGCAAAGTGCTGCACTGGGGGCTATCGGAGATGGGGCTGGGTACGCTACGCCGCGCGCATGCAGCATTGCCCGTTACGGCCGTACAGAGTGAGTATTCGATGTTGTGGCGCGGCCCCGAAGAGCAAGTGTTGGACACCTGCGAGGAGCTGGGCATCGGCTTCGTACCCTGGAGCCCTCTGGGCGTGCAATTCCTTACGGGGTGGATCGACGAGCAGACACGCTTCGCGGCGGGAGACTTTCGCGGACTAGAATCTCGCTTTGCACCGGAAAATCTGCCCCATAATCTTCAGCTCGTGACGGTCATCCGGGACTGGGCCGAGCGCAAGGAGGTAAGCCCCGCCCAGGTGGCGCTGGCCTGGCTCATGCACCAACGCCCCTGGATCGTGCCCATCCCCGGTACGACCCAACTCGCTCACCTGCAGGAGAACATCGGCGCGGCCTACCTTCGGTTCACGCCCGCTGAACTCGCCGAACTAGACGCGGCGGTGCGGAGCATCAACATTGAGGGTGAGCGCCTACCGGACTTTGTGCAAGTTATGAGTGAAGTAGAAGCCGCGCCCCTAAGTACCTCCAAAAATTGAAGTCAATGAAATACGTTCTGTTTTCGCTAATCAGCCTTTGGGCTAGCCTAGCCAGTGCCCAACAGCCCTCCGATCGGGAGGCAACGCCCTTTAGCGTAGGAGACTCGCTGGGTGTCCGGGGGGTAGATGGTTCCCACGAAGTGATGTCCAAAAACGTGAAGGTCTTCGGGGCTATCGTGGCCGCCGAGAGTTGCACCTTCGATACGACGCGGGGACTGATCATCGTGGTTAACCGGGGTGCCCCCCAGGCGGTCCGTGAAAACGATGCCTGGGTGTCGCTGCTGCATCCCGATGGTTCGGTACATACGCCCTACTGGATCGGCAACGGACAGCCCCGCGGGCGGGATGCCACGGCCCCCCCGCTCACCCTCAACGACCCGCTGGGCAGCGAGATCTCCGGCGGTATCCTGTACATCGCCGACCGGGATGGGGGCACCGGACCCGACGATCCTACGGTAGCCGTCATTCGGCGGTTCGACCTCACTACCGGCTCGCCGCTGAGTGACCTAAAGGTGGAGGGCTCCCCCTGGATCAACGATCTGGCGATTGCGGAAGATGGGACGATCTACGCTACCCAGACCGGCGACCTGGGTCCTGAACCCGATACATCATCGTGGCGGGTACTGAAGGTATATCCTACGGGCGAACACGAGGTACTTATCGAAGGGGCTCCCCTTCATCAGCCTAATGGTATAGGGTGGGACGGGGAGGGAAACTTAGTCGTGGTGAACTACGGTGACCCCGCCGTGCTGACCTTTATGCCCCAGGGGGAGTTGGTACGTACCGAACATGCCGCCCAGCCCGGCGGTGATGGATTGGTTATTTTATCCGACGGCACCAAATACGTGAGCAGCGTGTCCCGGGGAGGCATTAGCCGTATCCGCCCCGGCCGGGAAGCGGAGCTTATTGCTACCGGGATTCCCGGCGCCGCCTCGATGTGCTACGATCCGGTACGCCGGCAGCTCATCATTCCGATGACTTCGCAGAACGGACTGGCGTTTTTAGGAATGGAATAAATTGGGCATGAATTGCTGGTGCAAAGATCATGGCCAGCAGAACGCAGCACATTCACGCCTCAGCCCACGCTCCGATCCGTCTACTCGCGCGATCAAAACTGATGCCCACCGCTACCTTCTCGCGTGGATCATCGGTGTAGGGGGCCAGATAGCCATGGGCTTCGATCTGGTCGAGGGCCGCCTGTGCCGTGGCATTTACCTTGAACTCGAAGGCGTAGACGTAGTCATTGGTGAGCACCAGGGCATCGCAGCGGCCGCGGGCGGTGTGGACTTCGGACTGAACGATAACCCCCAGTAAACTAAAGAGTAGGTGCACCAGGGTATGGAAGGTACGTTCGTCATCTCGTTGCCAGAGGTCGTAGGGAACGTTGGCGAGCACGGAGTTTATCGCCATGATGACGCTATCTATGTCTTTACGACCTAGGGCGTGGTAGATGGTCAAAACGCGACTACGCGGATTACCGGGATCTTCACTTGCGTAGGCCCGTAGCAGCATCTCCTCGAGCGACTGTTTAACCTCCAGATTGGGAAAGTCCAGGCGGTAGGAGCCGATGGCGGGCTGGGCTTCGATTACGGTCAGGTAGCCCGTTTGAAAGAGTAGGGGGTAGGTCTCCAGGCGGGAGATGTCAAATGCACCGATGTCCTGCTGCGTCAATTCAAGTTCGCCCAGGGGATAGAGCTGACGATCGCGCAGCGCCTCGACCAGAAAGGTAGGCGTACCGGTTTCGAACCAGTAGTTGCGGTATACGCCGTCAGCCAGGAAGTTAAGCAGGGAAAAGGGATTGTACACCGTCTGCTCACCCGTCCAGGAGTAACCATTGTACCAGCGGCGCAGCTGTGCCCGGTCGACCGCAGCTAGCACTGGCCCGAAATAGTGGTCCAGTTCTGCTTCAGTGATGCCGACTAGAGTGTTAGTCTGTGGCGAAAGCGAAAGGTTCCGTAAGTGATTGAGGTCGGAAAAGATACTCACCTTACTGAAGGCGCTCACCCCGGTGATGAATACCAATTCTAGAAAGGGGTCGCTATCCTTGATTACGGAATAGAAGCTCTTCAGCAATTCGCGGTTGGCTTCCGCCTGCGGCAGATCGTCGAGGTAGTCGATGATCGGTTTGTCGTATTCGTCGACCAGTAGCACTACCCGTCCGTGCTGTCCGGACAGACGGCGTAGCATCTCACTGAATGTTTCCTTCAGGGTGCCCTCCGGTAGTGTCAGCTGATGAGTTTGAGCAATGCGGTGTAACTCATCAAGTAGCGCCTTCGAAAGCCTCTTTTCACGATAATCGAGTCGCGCCAGTTGAAGCCACACCACCGGTCGCCGCATCGCTTCGAAGTCCCAGGGATCCTGCACCCATAGCCCATCGAAGAGCTCGCGGCTACCGCTGTATAGCTCGTTCATGGTGGCTACCGTCAGCGACTTGCCGAAGCGGCGCGGCCGGGTGAAGAAGTAGTACTTACCCGTGGTCAGCAGCCGATGAATGTGCTCCGTCTTGTCCACGTAGGCATAGCCCCCTTCGCGCAGGGTGCGGAAATCCTGGATGCCGATGGGGTACTTGAGCATGGATGCAAGATAGGGGTATCAGCCGAGCGGTATAAGTACGCTGCGGTTCAATACTTTAGCCGGTGATGAGATCACTACCGGCCCGCTTAATTCTGCTTACCCTGCTGCCCGCGACGACCTGGTCGCAGTCTGGACTACGGGACACGACCGAGGTATTCCTCCAGCTCTACCTGCTGGACCTTTCCCGCATCGACGATACCCAGGAGGCGATCACCGCTGAGTTCGTCATTGAGATTCGGTGGCCCATGGCCGGGGTGCGGGATACGATCATGCCGTACGCTACCGAGCGCATGCCCCGCGTAGAGTTCCGCGACCTCATCGATCTACAGCCTGTCTATCCCAACGAAGTGGTGGTGGACGGTGCGGGAATGGCGGTCTACAACCAGCGGCTGCTGGGTACCATCCAGCAGCGCTTCGATTTCACCGATTTTCCCTACGACGAGCAGATGCTGAAGATCGAGGTATTCACCCGAGGTAGTCCACCCTACCGGCTAGTGCCCGATACGACCGCCGTGCTCGGCCTCATGCCGGGTTTCGAGGATTTGACGGCCTGGGATATCCAATTCGAGGGCCTGCACCGTACGCGGCTCCCCGGCCCCGGTAGCACGCTGGAGGCACTCACCTACACCTTCCTCTTGGAAAGGCATTCAGTATACTACTTCTGGAAGATACTACTCCCGATCTCCCTAATCGTACTCATGTCCTGGGGTGCCTTCTGGGTACCGGCCGAGGAGATATCCGCCCAGCTTACGGTGTCGGTGACTGCTATCCTTACCCTCATCGCCTTTCAGTTCAGCGTATCGCAACTCGTGCCCCCGCTATCGTACCTGACCTACCTCGACAAATTCTCCGCCGGGGCGAATTTTTTCGTTTTCCTTGCCTTCCTAGAGTCCATCCTTACGAGCTACCAGGCTAAGGTTGGCCGGCATCGCCTCTCCCAGCGAATCGACGCCTTTGCCCGCTTCTTTTTTCCCATTGCCTTTATAATTTTTCTCTTGGTGATCTGACTTTTGCAACGTACCGTATGCTGTAAATGCAGGGTCCGCGTGGGCTGCTTATTTGCCCAAGGGTTTGACCATGATGTCCTTGAAATAGACTTTGCTATCCGGATCGTGCCCTTGTAGGGCAAACGTGCCGCTGGAGAGCATTCTGCCCTCCGCGCCGGCTGCCCGTTCCACGTTTTCGGGCTCCACGTATTCCACGACGGTTTTGTCGTTTAGCTTCACCGTGACCGTATTACCCCGCACGATGATATGTTGGGTATACCATTCGTTGTCCGGCACGTATACTTCCCGCACATCATCGTAGGCATACACGCTGCCGGTGCGCCGCCAGTCCGACTGTGAGTTATTCACCTGCACCTCGTAGCCCTTTGCCGGCCAGCCCTCTTCCTGGTAGGCGGTATGAAAAAAGATGCCTGAGTTAGAGCCCGGGGTCGTCATTACCTGAGCCTTGAACTCGAAGTCGTCAAAGTCGTGGTTCATCACCGGGCCTTCGTAGAAGAGGTGCGCCCGCGGTCCGTGGACCACTATTTTACCATCTTCTACCGCAAAAGTGGAGGGGTTTTCGCTGGCTTTCCATCCGTCTAGGCTTTTGCCGTCGAACAGCGAAATCCATCCGTCCTCCGTGGTGGCTGCGGGTTTTACCGTGTTGCAGGCTATGGCCGTGCAGAGCAGGAGGCAGCAGAAAAGAAGGTGTCTCATTGGTAGTGATTTTTTGTTCTCGCCGGATAAGTACCCAAGGTAAGGGCTATCATCAGATGTGTGAAATTTCCTTAGTCCGCAGCCCACGCTCCGATCCGTCGACTCGCGCGATCAAAACTGATCCCCACCGCCACCTTTTCCCGTGGGTCATCGGCGTAGGGGGCCAGGTAGCCACGGGCCTCGATCTGGTCGAGGGCCGCCTGTGCGGTAGCATTTACCTTGAACTCGAAGGCGTAAACGTAGTCATCGGTGAGCACCAGGGCATCGCAGCGCCCGCGGGCGGTGTGGACTTCGGATTGAACGATGACCCCTAGCAGACTAAAGAGTAGGTGCACCAAAGTATGGAAGGTGCGCTCATCGTCTCGCTGCCAGAGGTCGTAGGGAACGTTGGCGAGCACGGAGTCTATCGCGATGGTGACGCTATCGATGTCTTTACGACTCAGGGCGTGGTAGATTGTCAAAACGCGACTACGCGGATTACCGGGATCTTCACTTGCGTAGGCCCGGAGCAGCATCTCCTCGAGCGACTGTTTAACCTCCAGATTGGGAAAGTCCAGGCGGTAGGATCCGATGGCGGGCTGGGCTTCGATAACAGTCAGGTAACCCGTTTGAAAGAGCAGGGGGTAGGTCTCCAGGCGGGAGATGTCAAATGCACCGATGTCCTGCTGCGTCAGTTCAAGTTCGCCTAGGGGATAGAGCTGACGATCGCGCAGCGCCTCGACCAGAAAGGTAGGCGTGCCGGTCTCGAACCAGTAGTTGCGGTATACGCCGTCAGCCAGGAAGTTAAGCAGGGAGAAGGGATTGTACACCGTCTGCTCCCCCGTCCAGGAGTACCCATTGTACCAGCGGCGCAGCTGTGCCCGGTCGACCGAAGCTAGTACTGGCCCGAAATAGTGGTCTAGTTCCGCTTCAGTGATGCCGACCAGGGTGTTAGTCTGTGGCGAAAGCGAAAGGTTCCGTAAGTGATTGAGGTCGGAAAAAATACTCACTTTGCTGAAGGCGCTCACCCCGGTGATGAATACTAGTTCCAGAAAGGGATCGCTATCCTTTATTACGGAGTAGAAGCTCTTGAGCAGGTCGCGGTTGGCTTCCGCCTGCGGCAGATCGTCGAGGTAGTCGATGATCGGCTTATCGTATTCATCGATGAGCAGCACGACACGCCCCCTGGTGGATAAAATCTGCAGCAGTTCGTGAAACTTGCGGTCGAAACTGGTTTGAGACAGCTCAACGCCGTGAAGTTTAGCTGCATCATCCAGTAAGTTGTGCAACGCCGCCTCCAGTCCCTGCGTCCTAAACCCACTGCTGGCAAACTTCAGCCATACCACCGGCCGGCGCATTGCCCCGAAATCCCAGTGGTCCTGCACCCATAGCCCGTCAAAAAGCTCGCGGCTACCACTGTACAGCTCGTTCATAGTGGCTACCGTGAGCGACTTGCCAAAACGGCGCGGTCGGCTGAAGAAGTAATATTTGCCCGTGGTCAGCAATCGATGAATGTGCTCCGTCTTATCCACGTAGGCGTAGCCCCCCTCGCGGAGGGTACGGAAATCCTGGATGCCAATGGGGTACTTGAGCATGAGTGCAAGATAGGGGTATGCAGGTGCAAGGGCCAACTCACCAAGAACCCCTACCTTCCTCATATGCTACGCAAAGAATTTCTACACACCACGTCGCGGATTGCCGCCGGCGGACTGCTCCTCCCCTACCTCGGCTGCGCCACTAAAAAGACCCCAGCTGACGCGGCGGACGCTTCCGCGTTCCGGAGCAACTGGGCCGGCAACTACGTCTACCGCGCCGAGCAAGTGTATGAGCCCGGCAGCGTGGAGGAGCTCCAGCAGCGCATGCAGGAGGCCGGACGCAAAAAAGCCCTGGGCTCCCGGCACTGCTTCAACGACATCGCCGATAGCCCGAACGTGCAGCTCTCCACCCGGGCGCTGAATAAGGTCATCGAGCTCGATGAGGTCGAGTCGCTGCTCACGGTGGGGGCCGGGGCTCGCTACGGCGATTTTAGCGTAGACCTCTACGAGCGGGGCTTCGCGGTCCACAACCTGGCCAGCCTGCCGCACATCACCGTGGCCGGGGCCTGTGCCACGGGTACCCACGGCTCGGGGGTGACCAATGGTAACCTGGCGACCTCCGTACTATCCTTCGACCTGGTCAAGCCGGACGGCAGCCTGGTGACCCTCGACCGGGACCACCCTGATTTTCCAGCCGTGGCCGTAGGACTGGGTGCTTTCGGCATCGTCACCCAACTGACCCTCGAGCTGCAGCCGGCCTTCGATGTGCGGCAGGACATCTACCTGGACCTGCCGGTCAGCGCGCTGGAAGAACACTTCGATGACATCATGTCGAGCGGCTACAGCGTCAGCCTCTTCACGACCTACGGCGGCGACACCGTCAGCGAGGTGTGGATCAAGCGTCGGACCGACCGGGAAGCACCGGACTTACCGGCCGACTTCTACGGCGCACGGGCGGCCACCGAGGAGATGCACCCCATCGCCGGACTCGACCCCGTCAATACTACCGGTCAGCTGGGGGTGCCGGGGCCCTGGTACGATCGCCTGCCGCACTTCCGTATGGGATTTACGCCGAGTGCGGGAAAGGAACTACAGGCGGAGTACTTCGTGGCCCGTACCGATGCCGTAGCGGCCATGCGGGCCCTGCGCGCCCTCGGCGACCGGATCGATCCGCTACTCCTGATCAGCGAGGTACGGACCATCCGGGCCGACGAATTCTGGATGAGTCCGGCCTACCGCCGCGATTCCGTAGCCCTCCACTTCACCTGGAAGCAGGAGGAGCCGGCCGTGCGGGCCCTGCTACCCCTCATCGAGGCCGCCCTGGCATCCTTCGCGGTACGCCCCCACTGGGGTAAACTGTTTACGCTGGAATCCGAGACACTGCGGCAGCGCTACCCCAGATTCGACGATTTCGTAGCCCTGGCGCAGCGCTACGATCCGGAGGGCAAGTTCCGCAATGACTATCTGGACCGGACGGTGTATTGATACCGGTACTTTGTTTGCACCCGCGCGCCGCCGCCGCCTTACTCTCCCCCACCAAAAACTACATTCAGGTATATATCCTGCAATGGTAAGTTGATACCGAGCGAGCGCAAGCGAACCACCTGGCCTAAATCATAGGAGTTACCGATGCGCCAGAGATCCTTTTCCTCCCGGAAGTACGTCTCCACTATTAGTTTTCGGCTGTCGATGAGCAGGTATTCACGAAAGCTGGGGAGCTGTCGGTAAGCACTGAATTTTTCTCCCCGGTCATACGCCGCACTCGTCTCGGAGAGCACCTCAACGATCAGGGCGGGGTTGGTCAGCCGGGCAATTCCCCCTTGCTCGTAGGTAGGGGTGTCACAAACGGCACTGACGTCCGGAAAATGGTAGCGATTCGCGGCCGCTACGGCGATTGCCGTTTCGCTTCCCTTGATCTGGCATCCTCTGGCCAGGAGTCGCAGCGCGAAGGTGGTATTGTCCAGTATCGTGTTGTGAGCTACCGTTCCGCCGGCCATAGTGCGTACCTCCCCATCCAGGTAGTCGTACTTATGCTCCGATTGGTCGAGCAGCTCCAGGTAGTCCTGCTTCGTATACCTGCGTAGGGGGTCGGCGGTGGCGGCGTTCATGCCTTCAAAGGTAAGGGACGCAGAGCCGTCACCTATTGCTTCTCCGGTTCCTCCTGCTCCGCCTTAGCCTTTTCCTTCTTCTCAGCCTTAGCCTCCTTGCTCACCGCCTGCCGCGCCTGCCTTCTCGACTGACCCTGCACCTGCGCGCCGCCGCCCCCTGCACCGCCGCCGTTGTCATCTCCTCCGCCCATGAGGTCGTCGTTGCTTACGCCGCGGGTCTTGCTGCGGGCCTGACCGGCATCTAGTTGGCCGAATTTATAGCCGAAGGTCAGCTTGATGTTGCGGTTGAGGAGGAGGTCCTCACGGACCTGGGAGAAGGTGGCCGTTTGTAGCTCGGAACGGAGCGCCCAGCCGCGGGTAGCGAAGTTTTCGGCACTAAGTCCGATCGTGCCCCGCCCCTCGTTAAACTCCTTGCTGATGCCAATGGCGTAGATGCCGAAGCCGCCCCGGAAGCCCTGCAGCTGGGTACGCCGGCCGCGCATGAAGGTGAAGGCCTGTGCCGACCAACCGCCGTCCAGTTTGAGCTGACTCATCAGGCGACCGCCGTAGTTGAGGCCGGAGTTCTTAGCGGTGACGGAGATGCCCTCGGCGTCGACGACCTGCCCCTCCAGGAAGGCGTAGTCGAGGTCCACGCCGCCGTTGACGGTCCAGGTGTTAGTCAGGTAGATATTGACGAAGGCATTGACGCCCAGGGCTTGCTCCTTACCGATGTTGGCGTAGGTGGTCAGCAGGGTACCCTCCAGGCTGTCGACCGGGTAGCGTACTTCCTGGATGGCGTTGTTGCTGTTACGGCCGAAGAAGCTCAGGTTCAGGTAGGTCTTGCCGAGGGAGGAGGAGTAGCCCAGTTCGAGGTTGTCGGTCAGCTCGGGCACCAATAGGGGGTTACCAACCTCGATGCTCTGGCTGTTTTCCAGCAGGTTCACGTTGGGGTTGAGCTGGCGTAGCCAGGGGCGCTGAATGCGGCGGTTGTAGCCGAGCTTGACGGTAGTGGTCTCGGTGAGTTTTTTGGAAAAATTGAGGCTGGGTACGAGGTTGTCATAGTCCTGTAGGGCTAGGTCCTCCCCATCCTGGGTAGCGCTCAGCAGGGTCTTCTCGTAGCGTAGACCGCCCTTGACGGTGATGTCGTTCGGCAGGGCCAAGGTATAGGACGCGTAGGCCGCAGCGATGTCCTGGGCGTAATCCAGCGTACCGGCAGGACGGCTAGCGTCGACGAAAAATTCGCCGGTGCCCTCCGCGCTCAGGTAGCTGTAGTCGCTATTGACCTGCCGGAGGATGCCCTTTGCGCCGACCTCGAAGATCTGCTTTTCCCCGAGGGGGCGGATGTAGTCGGCCTGGACCGTAAATTCATTATTACTGTTGTCGTTCAGGTTCTGCGAGCGGCTCAGTACGGTCTCCTCCCCGTCGAGGTTGGCGGAGGCGAAGGTGGCATCCTCGGCCGTCGTGCTGTAGAGGGTAGAGATGCTCAGCTCGTGCCCCGGAGCAAAGCGCTGCAGGTAGTCCAGGTTGAAGTCGTAGGTGCCGGATTCCTGATCGCTGTCGATGTCCCGCAGGAAGGTGGACAGCAGGGTCTCGTCGGTGAACACGTTGGTCGTCTGTAGCTGCTCACGGGCGAAGTTGCGCACCCCGTAGCGTACGCCGCCACTCAGGAACTGGCTGTCGGTCAGGTCATAATCCAGGCCCAGATTGAAGCGACCGAACACCCCGTTGTCGCTGGCCTCCCCGAACTGGGTGCTGCGGCTATCTGGGAACGTCTGGACTAGGGAGGTCTCCGCATCGTTATAGAAGGCGCGCCCGAAGCCGCCCACCGTCATACCGAACTTACCCACCCTATAGCTGCCCGTCAGGCCCAGGTTGGAGCCCCGCAGGCCTACGCCGGTGTCGAGGTTAAGGAAATAGCCGGCCAGGTTATTCTTCTTGGTGATGATGTTGATGATGCCCCCGGCCCCCTCGGCGTCGTACTTGGCCGAGGGGCTAGTGATCACCTCCACGGACTTGATCTCGTCGGCCGGGATCATCTTCATCGCATCCGCCACGCTACCGGCGATGATGGTCGAGGGCTTGTTGTTGATCAGCACCCGGATGTTGGAGCTACCGCGTAGGGAGACGTTGCCCTCGAGGTCAACCTGTAGCAGGGGCACCTTGCGCAGCACGTCGGCCGCATCGCCCCCGCGACTGAGCTGGTCCTGCTCCGCGTTGTACACCAGCCGGTCGACCTTTTCCTCGATCAGGGCGCGCTGGCCGGTTACGGTTACTTCTTCCAGCAGTTCGGCGGCGGTACCGAGTTTAATGGTGCCCAGATCGGTCCGCCTACCGTCTACTTTCACCTCGGGCAGCGTCACGGTCTCGTAACCGATGAAGGTCACCTCCAGGCGGTAGCTACCGTTGTCCACGTTCTCGATCTCGAAGGTGCCGTCGTCATTCGTGATGGTACCGTTGACGACCTCGTCCGTAGCGGCGTCGTGCAGACTGATGGTGGCGTAGCCTACGGGCGCGTCGTTGGCCGCATCGAGGATGGTGCCGGTGATGCTGCCCTTTACCTCTACCGGTAAAATATGGGGCGGGGCCGCAGGTGCGGGGTTGGTGGCGGCGAAGCCCGGGGTAAACGCAAGACCAAACAGCAGGGTAAAAATGACTTTGGTAGACACGGGTAGCATGTTTTGTTACCACAAAGCTCGCTCCTGGAGTAAAGCGGTGGGGAAGCCTTCTACCCTTTGGCTTGATTGCTCGACGGTTCGGCGTTTTATTGGTGGTTGACCCTACGGTTCCCTGATATGGTCGAGCCCACGAACCAGGGTTGAGTGGCCTCCGGCCCGAGCCTGTGACATTAATTCTCCACTAATAGCTCAGGCCGAAACCAAAGGGATAAAGCGGCGCCTCGCTGTCGTAAGGCACGTCCGTCAACTGCGCCTCCACGGCTTCCATGGACGCGGGCAGCTCAAAGGGCAACTTGCCCCGCGGTGCGGCACGGCCGAAAAGTACCTCGCAGACCGCCCGGTCGCTGGCCCCGTAGTTCGCAATCAGCGCAGCGGCTTCCGCGGCGATCTCCGGGATGACGGCCGGACGGTCCAGGTAGAGGTCTACCACCGTTGGCACGGCACGTAGCACGTCCAGGATGTGTGCCTTCTCCTCTCCCTTAAAGTCCAGATCACCGTGGTGAAAACCCCGAGCGAAGAAGTTATCCGTCTCCACCGGTACCCAGGGGGTCTTGAGCCGCAGGATAGCCACGTCGGCCACTTCCGGACTGGTCACCACCGTGGCGTACTCCGCTACCACGGCGCTGTCCATGTTTTCCACGTATACCCGCAGCCCCTCACCGCTCAGTGGAAGCCGGCCTTCTTCGTTCTTCAGTAAGGTCATCGAGGCCTGCTGGGAATACCTACCGAGTGCCAGGTCGGCCGAGTCGGTGAAGACGGTAGCTACCGCCTCCTCGTCTACGAAGGGATCGTCAAAGAGCCCAAGTTGGAATTTTTGCCGCAGCAGCCGCCGCACGGAGGTGTCAATACGCTCCTCACTCATGCGCCCCTCGTTGACCAGTTGCACCACCAGTTCCGGACGGTTTTCACCGCCGAACTGGTCGCAGCCCGCCTCTAGGATCTTCAGTACCCGGTCGGCCTCGCTCAGCTCCTCCACACCCCAGGCACGGGCGGGCCAGACGGTGGGCCCCAGGGGGGTATCGGTCACCAGCCCCCAGTCGGTACAGACCACCCCGTCGTAGCCCATCTCCTCGCGTAGCAGGGTGGTGATGATGGCCTTGTTGTAGGCCATGGCGACATTCTCGTCGGTCTGGTCGGTCGGCACACCGTAGTAGGGCATGATGGCCGCCGTGCCCTCCTCAATGGCAGCCCGGAAGGGGATGAGGTGGTAGTCAAAGTTGTTGCCCGGGTATATCTGCCCCTGCTGGAACTCGAAGTGGGGGTCGAGGCCTAGTTTCTGCGGACCGCCGCCCGGGAAGTGCTTGGTCATGCAGGCTACGCTCTGTGCATCTAGGCTGTCGCCCTGCATGCCCCGCAGGTAGGCCCGCACCATGCGGGCGGTGAGCTCGGCATCCTCCCCGAAGGCGCCGTTGATGCGCGGCCAGCGGGGTTCGGTGGCCAGGTCGACCTGGGGGTGCAGGGCCTCCCGCAGTCCCATGGCCAGGTACTGCCGGCGCACCACGTCGGCGAAGCGCTCGGTCAATCGCGGGTCGTCCAGGGCGGCGAAGCCCAGCGTCTCGCAAAATTGGGTGAAGCCCGTAGCGGTCAGGGAGAAGATGTTCTCGCTAAAGTGATGGCGGGGGTCGGAAGCCACCGTGACCGGAATGCCCAACCGCGTCTCCTCCCGGGCGTAGCGCTGCACCCCGTTGTACCAGCGGGCGAACACGGCCGGGTCAGCCGGCAGCGTCCACACGTTGAAGTGGGTCATGTGGCGCTCATCCATATTCTCGCGGGCTAGGGGCATCATGGCGCCCGGTCCTTCGATGCCCGCGCGACTGTTGATGTCACCGTCCTCACTTACCCCGGTGCCGTTGATGAAGAGCATACCGGCCTTTTCCTCCAAGTTCATCTGGGCCAGCAGGTCCTCCACGCGGCGGTCGGTGGGCTGGGCGGGGTCTTCGTACACGTCGGTACGGCCGTTGCGGTTGAGGTCCGGGGGCGGGGCCGCAGGTGCGGTGATTTGGGTGAAGGTAAAGAGAGCGGTAGCGCCCACAAGGGTGAATATATAGGTGTTCATAATGATCGATTAAATGGATTATTGCGCCGTCAACACCACCCGTGCATACCGCGTCAGCGCCGGTACTCCCCCATCCGTCACCTCCGCGATCAGGTGAAGGGTTTGGCCCGGCTTCATGTCGTAGGGCACTCGCAGCTGCAACTCCTGTCCGTCCGCAAGCAGCAGCGCCTCTCCCGGGAAGCTATCCACCTCCCCGTACCGAAACCAGTGGTAATACAGCGCGTGACCGTCCGGGTCCGTAGCGTTTGCCTGTAGTACGACCACCTCTCCGGAGCTCACTTTCCTCTCCCAACTGCCGTCCACCTCTACTTCCGGCGGGTGGTTCGCCTCCGCGTAGGGCCTGACGCACCAGTCCGCACGGGCGGCAAAGTCGCGCTGCAGGGCCGGAATCCACCGGGTCTGGGCGTAGTCCGCATCGCGCCGCTGAGTAAAGGGGTTATAGTCGGCGGACTCCGGGCCATCTTCCCACCGGCCGGCTACGCTATCGGAGGCCACGAGCCGCCCACCCCACCCGCCCCAACCCGGATGATTTAGACTACGTAAGCCCACTTCCACTAGGTGAAGGAAGGCCGGCGAGTCCCCCTCCGAAATGAAATCATAGGGTTGAAAACTGCCCCACTGCGCACTGTCCAGCCGCGTAGAATCCCCGTGAGTGTGCTCCGGATCGCCCGCCTGCTGCTGCCCGTCGCCGTAGCTGTAGTAACTTGCTAGCAATGGGCCCCGGTCCTGAATGATGCGCTTCCCCATAAACCGCCCCTCCAGCCAGTACTGCATCGGCTCCGGCACCAGGCGCTGCCAGGGGTAGGCCAGCGCGGCGAACTGCCCGCCGTTGTAGAGCACGGAGATGTCCGGCCAGGCGGTGGCAATGTAATCGCGGTAGGTGGCATCCTGCTCCGAGATCAGGTAGATGACGGTCTTCTTACTTATCCCGGCGTAAAGTTTCGGCCAGACGGGCGTGCCCTTATAGGAATCCTCGAATGACTTTAGGGCCCGTGCGATGGTGTTGGTGCCCCCCCATGCCTGTAGGTAGACCGTACTGGTATCGTTGTCGAGCAGCAGCTCGCGGATGAAATTGGAACCTTCGGTGTCATAGTCCATCGCGCCCTCGAAGTCGATGTTGCCCACCCGCACCAGTTGCAGCAGGTTTTCCGCCGTAGGGTAGCCCTCCGCGTGGGTAGAGAGCACGGGGTATACCTCGCCGTAGGCCGCGATCAACCCTTGCATCCACTCCGTACCCGGCCAGCGCAGGTCGGTGCGTTCGCCGTATAGCTCGCGGGTCATGGGCATGGCCGAGGTCATGGTCGTGCCCTTACCATCGCCACGGTAGTGCCACATGGAGCTACTGTAGACCAGCCCGACGATGTTCAGCTCGTTGGCGTACAGGAGCAGGCGGACGAAGGAGTCCACGTCGTCGATCTCGCCGTCGGTGGTGATGACGGTGCGGGGTTTAGGGGTCTGCCCAAATGAGATGGCGGCTACACAGAGACAACCGAAGAAAAGTAGGATACGGATCACGAGCGGGGAGATTGGATTTCGTTCAATGAGCGTAGCACCTGCGACCCCGCCCACATGTCAGGCAGTAATGTAGCGCTGGGAGAGCAAACTACCCACCGTAAGCATGGCTAAACCCGCCAGCAGCCAGGCCCCACTGCTCAGGGCCGACTGTACCATCTCCGCCACCTGGTTACCCTGCCCACTGATACGCTCGGCGATCCAGGCTAGCGCGGCCAGTCCCCCTACCATACCGCAGGTCCAGCGCAAATAGCGGTACCGGGGATCGGGAGCCAGCAGCAACAGCCAGGGCAGCACCAGGGCCACCATACCCAGCTGTACGCACTCGATACCCAGGTTGAAGCCCGTAGCAGCGTCAGTGAATGGCCCAGGGTAAAGCCCGTGACGAGCCGCAGGACGCGCCAGGCGGTGGGTCGTAGGTCCAACGGTCCGTTCCAGCGACCGGCCCGAACGCTCAGCGGTGCAGCGAGTAGCAGCAGGGAGTTGGGCATGGGATGGGCGGCCAGCCCGCCGCAAAAAAGGAAAGCAAGCCCGAGCCATAGCGCCCGACTTGCCTTCTGCAAACTCACTTGAACACTCACTATTTTTGGAACTTGCCCGTAAAGAGCTTACCGCCATCCTCCACACGAAGTAGGTAACTGCCCTTGGGTAGTTCGCTTACGTCGAGTTCCACGACGGTGGCGGTCACTCCTTCGCGGCGCAGCAGCTCCCGCCCGGCCGGGTCGTACACGATCACGCGGGCGTCGCGTACTGGCTGGCGCAGGTCAATGAATAGGGACTTGACGGCCGGATTCGGGAAGGTCGTTACGGTCGTAGCCACTAGCGGCGCGAACACGGAGGCAAGAAGTGGGCGGGTGCGCCGGTGCAAGGCTTTGTGGTAGAGGGCGGAAAAAATGGGGTGAACGAGCTCCGGCGATCCGGACCGCCTAAGGGGCTTAAATAGCTGCACGGTTAGCGCGTATGACCGGGGAAGATCACCCGGCGTTCACCACCTGAACTGTAGTACCCAGGCCAGACTACCTGGCCATGCCGGAAAAGAATAATGTATTTTGCTCTGAGCTAAAGCAGCCTAGGATGAATGCGTACCGCCCCCTACCCCTCTGGCAATCGCTTGCGTTTTTCGCCGCTTCGGCGCTCCTGTTTCGACTGTCGGTATACAATCTGATGCCGGCGTTACTGGGGGAAGGAGTCTCCGCCTTCTGGGCCTTCCTCACGGCCTATTCGATTCCGCTGACCTTACTGATCGTTGCTACCTTCCTACTGATTGCACGGGAAGGGAATCTGCCCCAGTGGCGGACGCGGTTGCGGTTAACCGCCCTTACCGGTAGGCAACTGCTGGCGTGCGTAGGATTATTTGTCGGCGGCTTCCTGGTTACGGGGTTGTTACTGCCCACCGCCCAGTACCTGGCGTCCCTCCCGCTACTCGCACCGCCGGACTTTTTACCGGACATCCTCGATCCAACGAAGTCGGCACCCGGCGGTGGTCTGACAGCATTTATGGGGGTGCCCCTAAAGGGGGCCTACTGGATCATCCCGGTCTATTTCATTTTTCTGACTTTTTTCAACATCTTAGGCGAAGAGCTCTGGTTCCGTGGCTACCTGCTTCCCCGTCAGGAACTGACGCACGGCCGGCGGACGTGGATGGTGCATGGCGTCTTCTGGTGTCTATTCCATACCCCCATTTATCCCTGGACCATCGTGTACCTGCTGCCCACTACCCTTACGGTCAGTTTCGCAGCGCAACGGTTTCAAAGCACCTGGGCTGGCTTCGTCATTCACTACTTAGGCAACGGGGTGCTGGCCCTCCTGCCCATTGTGGTGGGTGTGGTGGGGTAAGCGGATGGCCCTACCCAATACCAAAAACCACTATATTCAGGGCCATGGAAAACCAGCACCAGGATATCCCCGGCAACCCCTCCACGGCCAAAAGTAGTACCGTCAAACTGCGTCAAACTGCCAGCCCCGACACCCTCCGCGTGCTCGCTATGGAGCAGTGGGACTTCTGGCGAGAAAACGGCTACGTGGTGGTCAAACAGGCGGTCTCGCGCCAGCAAGCCCAACAGACCGCCGATTTTCTCTGGGAGTTCGAGGATAAGGACCCCGACGATCCCGCCACCTGGTACACCGCCCCACGGGCCGAGATGAAGATGAAGGAGCTGGCCGGCACCGGCATGGTGGAAGTGTACAACCACCAGCACCTTTGGAACAACCGGCAGGCGCGGCGAGTCTACGATGCCTTCGTCGACATTTGGGGCACTGAACGGCTCTGGGTGACCATCGACCGGGCCAACCTGAATTTCCCCATCCGGCCGGGCTATGCGTATAAAGGTTTTATCCACTGGGACTACGACCCCGACACCAAACCGCAAAACGTGCAGGGCGTACTGGCGCTGGCCGATCAGACCGATCCGAATATGGGCGGCTTCCAGTGTATCCCCTGGCTGTACCGCAACTACGACAGCTGGAAACTAGCCCAGCCCACGGACCGCGACCACTTCCAGCCCGACCTGACCGGCCTGGAGGATAAAATCGTAAAGGTGCCGCTGGAGGCCGGCGACCTGCTGATCTTCAACAGCTCGGAGCCCCACGGCATCCGGCCGAATCACTCACAGGATAAGGTGCGTATCGCCCAGTACATCAGTATGATGCCAGCCCAGGAGGACAACGAGGACCTGCGGCAGTGGCGCATTCGGTCGTGGCGGGAGCGGCAGGCCCCGGAGGGCTACGCCTTTCCGGGGGACCCACGGGGGTGGGAACGGACGCGCTACGGCACGGCGAAACTTTCCGAACTGGGGGAAAAGCTACTGGGGCTTCGCAAGTGGTAGAA
Organism: Neolewinella sp.; assembly: GCF_965214665.1. Classification (GTDB taxonomy): domain Bacteria; phylum Bacteroidota; class Bacteroidia; order Chitinophagales; family Saprospiraceae; genus Neolewinella. Next base: position 1,956,735 of record NZ_OZ243970.1, read on the forward strand.
GGGCGGAGAGTACTCGTCATCGGAGGCAGTGGCAATCACTAACCTGGCCGTTTGCCCGAAGTTGTTTCACCGGGGAGTGGGCTCCGTGGTGCTAACTAGGTTAGTGCACGGGGACACGGAAGTTGACTGTCCTTCCTGGATCGCCTTCGTAGAGCGCGAAAATGCCGCGGCCCACTACCACGAGACCATCAACGTGGCGGCCCAGGAGGAGGACCCAGAATCAGTGCTCAATCACTTCCGGCGCATGACGCGTTTACGACTAGCCCACCCGGTGCTGATTTACGGCGACTACGAGCTGCTGCTGCCCAACCACGAGCAAATTTATGCCTACCGCCGCAACCTGGCGGGGGAGGAGGTCACGGTGACACTGAACTTTGGGGCCCCTAATCCTGGAGCAGAACAACCTGCGGGGGGCCGGTGTAGTGGCGCTACTATTCGCAGCTAAAGACTCTCCTCATCGATGATGCGGATGGGATGGGTGATGAGCAGCTGACTGGGCAGAATGAGTCGCTCGGTTGGCGATACCTGTAGCGTAATCGATAGTCCTGACATACTGATCACCCGGCCCCGCTGCCCGTCCACCTCGATCAGCTGGCCCACGCGCACCGCCCGGCGGGTGAAGAAGCCGGCTAGAATGTTGGTGAGTACGTCCCGGCTGGCTAGTCCGTAGGCAATAGCCCCGGCCAGGGTGACCGAGCCCACGATGACTAGGAGGTTGGAGGTGATAATGCTAGTATCTACCCCACCCTGCTCCAGGGCCGTGAGCGTAATGATGAGCATGAGCAGGTAGTAAGTCACCGAGCTGATAATGCGCCCGGCCGAGATACCCAGGCTACCGGCCGCCCCGCGTACCAGGTCACGGATAAAGGAGGCAATGTAGGAGCCCACCACGAAAAAGACCAGGGCCGAGAGCAGGCGCGGCAGGTAGCCGAGCAGCTTGGAGATCTCGGTGCTCACCGCCGTCCAGCCCACCGTATCGGCGGCCGTAATGATGACCACCAGTAGCAGCACGTAGTAGATGAGGCGGCCCAGCAGCGTAGAGGGACGTAGCCTCACATTGGCCCGCTGCAGCAGTTGGGTGGCCCCGAGCCGGTCTGCCAGTCGGTCTAAGCCCGCGGCCTGCAGCAGGCGCGCTACGCCCCGACTGATCAGCCGGGCGATCAGCCAGCCCAGGGCCAGGATCACCAGCGCGGCCAGTACCCGCGGCACCACCGAGAGCACGGTCCGGGCCATGCCCTCCAGGCTGTCTAAGAAAAGATAGGCGTATCCAGTGTTTTCGTTCATTCGGTAGTGGGGGGTTGGTGGGTGCCCTCGGGGTCTTCGAGCAGGTCGATGAATTCGGCGGCCGTACCCAGTAAGGTGCCGGTAAAGAGGGAACCGATCTCGCCGATGGTGTCGATCAGGTCCAGGGTACGGAAGACCTCCTGCCGTAACTCCGGCGGGGGCGGCGCGGCGGCGCGGCGCTCGTCGGCTAACTGTTGCATGCGGGCCTGCAGTAGCAACTCCATGGTGGTGGACTCAGCAGCCATTGGACAGTCCGTTGAGTAGGTTACCAAGTCGCTCCCGCGAGCGTTTGAGGCGCATCTTCACCGCACTTTCCGACATCTGCAGAATGGCCGCAATCTGCTTGATGCTCATCGCCTCCTGGTACTTAAGGATCAGCAGCATCTCCTCCTCGGGGCGTAGTTCCTTAAGCAGGCGGGCGAGTTGATCGAGGCGTAGGTCCTGCAGTTGCTTCTCGTTCAGGGACTGGGGGCCCCCGTCGGCGGGGTCGAGCGTCTCGTCGATGGTATCAAACCGCAGCCGTTTAGCGCGCTTGAGGTGGGTCACGCAGTGGTTGTAGGTGATGGCGTAGATCCAGAACGATAGGTCGGCCTTGCCCTGGTACTTATGCAGGTTAGTAAATACTTTGATGAATACGTCGTGGGCCAGGTCCTGCGCTAAATTGGCGTCCTTTACCATGCCGAGGCATTTGTAGTACACCCGATCCTGGTACCTGCGGTATAGCTCATTGAGACAATCGCGGTGCCCTCCCAGGATGACTGTCACCAACTCCCGGTCGGACAAACTGTCGGCGGCGGCAAGGGGCGTAGCGGGGGGTGAGGAGGGCGTCATCGCGGTCGGCTAAAGATAGGGTTGCGCCGTGGAGTACACCGTACCTTGCTTAGCATGCACGAAGAGGAACACTACGTCAACCGTAGCAATTGGCTGCGCGCCGCGGTATTGGGGCCACACTATTTTATCTTACCTGATAAGCAAACGTACCTTGCCGCCCATGCTAGACATCCTCCGCGAGGGCCCGGACTGGGCCGTCATCAACAAACCCGCCGGTATCGCTACGGAGCGGCACTTTCAGTACGATACGGTGGAGGCGCGCGCGCAGCTGCAGTGGACGCGGGAGGGGGCAAAAAAGGCCGGGTACGTTGGCATCGTGCACCGGCTCGACCGGCCCGTAAGTGGGGTGCTGCTGCTGGCTCGCAAGAAAGCTACCCTAGTCAAGCTCAACGAGGCCTTTGCCACCCGCAGGACGCGGAAGGTCTACCGGGCGGTCACGGCCAAGCCCCTGCCCGCCGACGGGGGCGAACTAGTCCACTACCTGGGCCGTACGCCGGACCGGAAAAAGGCCTTCGCCAGTACCCGTCCGGTACCCGGCGGACAGGAGGCCCGCCTGAGCTACCGGCTGCTACGGGAGGCGGAGGGACTATACGAATACGAGCTACGGCCGATGACGGGCCGCTTTCACCAGCTGCGGGTGCAGCTGGCTACGGTGGGGGCACCCATCGTGGGGGACCTAGCTTACGGGAGTATGCGGCCGGTACGGGATAACGTGATCGCGCTGCATGCTTATTCGCTTGCCTTTTCCGATCCGCAGGGGGAGGGGGAGGTGGAGGTGGTGGCACCAGTACCAGCATACTGGCCCATAAACTAAGGTCGAGCGGCCTCGATGCGTGGTAGGTGACCTATTTTACTGGGAAGCCGTTAAGCAACATATGCGCTGGATCATCGTCACCCTGACCCTTTTATTCACCGCCGGTAGCTGCGACGCCCCCACCCCGCCCGCCGCCCCCATTTCCACCCTTATTGCACCCGCGGCCCCGCCCAGGGTATATACCGAGTACGACGAGCTGGCCGACCTCTTCCACCAGCGCAACGATACCACCTACCTGATCAATTTCTGGGCCACCTGGTGTAAGCCCTGTTTGGAGGAACTGCCGCTGCTGCAGGAGCTAGCCGCGGAGAAAGACAGACCGCTGGAGATTGTGCTGGTGAGTCTGGATACCCAACCAGAGGCCATCGCACGCATCCCCGACTACCTGGCCGGGCGGGGCGTCCTGTTACCCAATGTAGTACTGACCGACGAGCGGCAGGAGTGGAAAACCGCGCTGGACGAGCACTGGGATGGCACCCTGCCTACCACCTTCATTTACCGCAACGAGCTGCGGTACGTGTACCGGCGCAATTTCCGTACGCTGCCGGATGTACGCGAGGCGGTGCGGCCGCTCCTTGGCGGATAGCCGACTTTTCCGGTCGGGAATTTGCTGAACAGCCGACTTATTGTGGTATTTTGGGGAGTATAATTTGCGAATGATGCGGCACTGCTACCTCCTCTTTTTAGTCCTGTTCACCGCCCTGGTTTCCGCTGAATCGTACCGGGGTTTTCTGCTTACCAAGGACGGCTTCCAGCTCACCGGCTACCTCAATGTGCTACAGTACGCGCCGGGGGGCAACATCATCACCTTCACCAACGACTTCGGCGACGAGTACCATATTCACCCCTTTCTGGTCAGTGGATTCGGATTTAATTATCAGGGCGAATCGATGCGCTTCGTAAGCCGGCAGCACGAGGGCATGTGGTACTTTTTGCAGGAGGAGGTGCGGGGTAAGTCCATCAGCCTGTTCCGGCTGCCGAGGGGCGGGGGGCGCTGGGTGGACGATAGCATGCTACGACTGTTCACCGTGCCGCCGCCGGAGTATTACTTGGAGTATGGGCAGGGAGAATTTCTGGCCGTGCCACGTAGCGGGTACAAGCGCACCCTGCGGGATTTTCTGGCCGAGGCCAGTCCGGGCCTGGCCAAGAAGATCGGCAGCAAGGGCTACCGGTACCGCGACATGCACGCCATCGTCGTAGAATTTAACGAGCGCAGCAGCCGTAAGCGCCGCCGCCTTTAGCAACTCGCTCCGGGGTTTGGGCGTTAGCTTGGCTACTACCCTTTCTGCTTCCTCCGCGCATGTTAAAAAAAGACCTGGCCGGCTTCTTTGCCTTCTTTCTGGGGGTGTTTGGTGTCCACCGTTTTTACCTCGGGCAGTGGTGGCGCGGTGCAGCGCAGTTCGTGGGCTTTTGGGGCACCATCGCCCTACTGGCCGAGGAGGGTCCGGAGATGCCGCTGCCCTTTATTCTGGTCGGATTCATCCTGGCCCCCCTCATCACCGCGCTGATCTTCTGGGCCACGCCCTACGAGCGGTGGGCTGCGAAGTACGACCCCCAGGCCCTGGCCGCCCCGGGCTACGTGCTCTCCTCCCTGGATCACCCCTCCTGGAAAAGGCAGTCCGCCGCCCGCCGCCCTACTCTCGATCAGCTCAAAGCCGAGGGTGTCAAGTACTATCGCTCCGGCGACTACGACCTGGCTACGGAGGCCTTTCAGGAAGCAACGGAGCTGGCACCCACCGATCCGGTCGTACACTTTAACCTAGCCTGCTGCTACGCCCTACTGGGTCAGTACCCCCAGTCCCTGCGGGCTCTGGAAGTGGCCGTAACCCATAAGTTACCCAAGCCGGAACGGATCGAGAGCCACCCCGCCCTGCGGGAGCTGCGCACGAGTCCGGCCTACGCCCGCTTTCGCGCCAACAACTACCGCCAGCTGAACCTCGTCGAGCTGCAACCCAGTCACGAACCCGGTCCGGAGCAAGCCTACGAGGAGGAACCCGTCGTGCCCCCTAACCTCCTCGAGCAAATCACCCAGTTGCGGGAGCTGCACGACGCCGGCATCCTGACCCCCCGCGAGTACCGCCTACAGCGCGAAAAGCTGTTGGGTTGAGTGCGGCGGAGCTGGTCTACCGCGTCGGCACGGGCGCCTACCACCTGGGTATCGCCGCCGCCGCCCGACTGGGCAACGAGCGGGCCGCCAGGTGGGTAGCCGGCCGCCGGCTAGACGTACGCGACCAAGTGCAGGCACTGCACGCTGCCGGGCGTCCCATTCTCTGGTTACATGCTGCCAGTCTGGGGGAGTTTGAGCAGGGCCGCCCGGTACTGGAGGTGCTGCGGATGGTCCGGCCCGACTGGGCGGTAGTCCTGACCTTCTTTAGCCCCAGCGGTTACGAGCGGTGCCAGGCTACGGAACTGGCGGAGGTGGTCACCTACCTGCCGGCAGATACACCCCGTAGGGCAGCCGCCTGGATTGAGCTACTCCGCCCCCGCCTGGCGGTGTTCGTCAAGTACGAGTTCTGGTACTATCACTTGCGCAGCTTACGGTCCGCCGGGGTGCCCACCTTCCTCATTGCCGGCAGCTTCCGCCCCGGACAGCTTTTCTTTCGGCCCTACGGTGGCTTTTACCGACGGATGCTGCGTGTCTTCGACCATCTGCTGGCACAAACCGAGGAAGACCGCAAGCTGCTGACAGGCATCGGCATCGACCGGGTCACCGTCACCGGTGATCCCCGGATCGACCGCACCCGCGCCCTGGCCGAACAGCCCTTTGCGGACCAGCGTCTTGCCGACTTCACCGCCGGCCACCCTACCCTGCTGGCCGGCTCCGTCTGGCCGCAGGACGTGGAGGTCATCGCCGGAGCCTGGTCGGCCCAACCGGCGGCGGAATGGCGACTGGTCCTGGCCCCCCACCAGCTCGACGAGCAGCAACTCATTGCCTGGCAGCAGCAGTTCGACGCCGAACGGTATACCACTACGCCGCAGGGCAAAGGCGTCATGCTGCTCGACACCATCGGCATCCTCAGCCGGGCCTACCGCTACGGTACGGTGGCCTTTATCGGCGGCGGTTACGGCTCCGGCCTGCACAATACGCTGGAGCCGATGAGCTACGGCCTGCCGGTACTGTTCGGCACGCGCTACGCAAAGTTTCCCGAGGCGCGGGCGGCCGTGGCGCGGGGCGGGGCGTTCCCGGTGGCCAGCTCGGCGGAGCTGATCGAGCGGCTTACCGCCCTACGCCAGCCGGCTAACTACCGTCGAGCCCAGCAAGCCCAGGCCGACTACCTAAGTGCGAATGCAGGAGCGGCGCGCCGGACCGCTGACCTCCTTCTGCGCCTACTCTTACTTCTGTTCTTTGCCCTACCGGTGTCGGCCCAGTCCTGGTCTACCGCCGATCGCCTCAACGAGACCCTGGAGGGCCTCTACGCCAAGTGCAACCTCATGGTAGCCGTTTCGGGCACCGACTGGCGGCCCGGGCTGTGTCTGGCCGCCACACAGCTGGAGCGTAGCAAGACCGTGAGCCTGGAGGTACAGCTCCGCGTAGCCCGCAAATATATCTTCATTGCCTCTGCCGCGCCCGGCACCACCGATCTGGACCTCCTGGTACGCGACGCGAGCGGCGCGATCGTGGGAGCTGATACCGAGTCCGACCAAACGCCCATCGTGGAGCTTACCGTCGACACGGAGGCCACCTTTACCATCCAGCTCCACTACGTGAGTGGTGACTCCGCGACGGCCCTGGTGGCACTGGGTATGCTACGCTCCTTCGGGGTGCCGCTACCCGATGCTGCCTTTCGTGAGGTCAGCCAGCAATTTGGCGCGGCCGCGGGTGCAGTGCGGGCGGCGGGCGGTGCCAGGACCTTCCGCGGCGGGCCGGACAGCTGGTGTGTCTTCGGTTACCTCCTCGAGGAGGAAGAAGGGGCAACCATAGAAAACCTCCGGCTCGGGGCGGGGCGCTATTTCTTCGCCGCCACCGGTCCGGAATCCGTGCAGGACATCGACCTTTACCTGGCCGGTGACTCCCCCGAAATACTACGCGTTGACCGCGAGGGGGACGCGTACCCCATGTTAGACTACGAAGTGACCGAACCTGGCCCCTACCGGCTGCGCTTGGAAGTAGAACGTGCCCGCGGTGCCAGTCTGGTGCTGCTGGGTCTTTTTACTAATTAACCCAATCAATTTTAGTCTACCATGGCCAGTGTAATGAAAGTCATAGAGGTCCTCGCCGAAAGCCCCAACAGCTTCGAGGAGGCCGTCCAGAGCGCCGTTTCCGAAACCAGCAAGAGCGTACGTAACATTCAGAGCGCCTACGTGCGCGAGCAGTCCGTCACCGTCGAGAACGGCAAAGTGGGCATGTACCGCGTGAACGTGAAGATTACGTTCAGCGTGGATATGAGCGACGGGAATAACGCGTAGGCCACCATAGGCGTCCGACGCATGCAAGCGTCGGACGCCTTTACGCTTGCATGCGTCGGACGCCTTTACGCTTGCATGCGTCGGACGCTTACGGTAGCCAGCGCTATCTTTCCCCATGCCCCTGCTCATCACCTTCCTGGCCGTAGTAGCCCTACTTGCTTTAATCGTTTTTCTCAAGTGGCACCCCTTTATTGCCCTGGTACTGGTGGCGATCGGCGCGGGGCTCGGACTGGGCATGACGGCCGAGGCCACGATCGCTTCCGTGACTTCGGGGGTGGGGGGTACGCTGGGCGATCTGGCGCTCATCCTCGGGCTGGGGGCGGCGCTAGGGGGCGTCGTAGCCGAGACCGGCGCAGCGCAGGTGATCACCGATAAGCTACTCGGTCGGCACCGCGGGAGCTCGGTGGTATGGGGACTCTGTCTGGTGGGTTTTCTCATCGGTATTCCACTCTTCTACTCGGTGGCCTTCGTAATGATGGCCCCCATCATTTTCGCCACGGCGAAAAAAACGGGGCTACCGCTGGCGATGGTTGCCGTTGCCTCCGTAGCCTCCCTTTCCGTAACCCACGGTTTTCTTCCCCCCCACCCGGCGCCGGTACTGATTGCGGGCACCTTCGGAGCGGACCTGGGAAAAACCCTACTGTACGGGCTGATGCTGGCCGTACCCTCCGTCGTCATTGCCGGTCCACTCTTTGCCCAGACGCTGCGGGGTATGCCGCAAACAACCGGCGCAGCGGTACTTGACGAGGCGGAGACCCCCACCCACCTACCCTCCTTCACCAGTAGCGTACTGTGCGCCTTGTTACCGGTGCTGCTGCTGGCGGGAATTGCCGTACTGCGGTCGGTCAGTGACGTAGCTGCCATAGTGCCCTGGCTCCTGCTCGTAGGTGATGCCACGGTGGCCCTCCTCCTCGGTGTGATCGTAGCGATGGTCGTGTTGGGTCGGCAGACCGGTCAATCGGTCGGTCACCTCATGGGGCGGGTAGGCACTCAGTTGGCCCCGATGGCGGCCGTACTGCTCATCATTGCCGGCGGCGGGGCCTTTAAGCAGGTGCTGGTGGACAGTGGCACAAGTACGTATATTGTAACTACCCTCGAGGGTTTCAACGCCCATCCGCTGGTCATCGCCTGGCTCATTGCCGCGGCACTGCGCATCACCCTAGGCTCGGCAACGGTGGCGGCCATCACTGCGGCGGGTATCGTACTGCCGCTGGCCTCCGGAGGCACGGTGGCTCCGGAGCTGCTGGTACTGGCCGTCGGCGCGGGTAGCCTGACCTGTAGCCACGTCAATGATACGGGCTTCTGGCTCTTCAAGGAGTACTTCGGCCTGACGGTGACGCAGACGCTACGCAGCTGGACGGTAATGGAGACGGTAGTGAGCGTGATCGGGCTGGTGGGGTGTCTGGGGCTTAGTTTGGTGGTATAGGTGGATGCAGTACAATGCGGCCTCCCCCGATAGCTATCGGGGCGGCAGCAAGATGCAGCCTCTGGCTGCGCTACGTTGTAAAGCGTTTATATAATTATCTAGGAGAATAACCCTTCCCGTCTAACATAGGTCGCCGCCAAGGCGGCTCTCGTCCCGATAGCTATCGGGAGAGGCTGCTACGTCTACCGCTGCCGGAGGCAGCATTGTACTACGCCAGGCCGCAAATCCGCTTCACCTCCCCCACCGTAGCCTGCGCCCGCTCCCGGATTACCGCACTGCTCTGCTTGATCTGATTCTTGACCGCCTTCCGGTCCCCCTTCAGCTCCTGGTAGCGGGCCCGCAGCTCGGTGGAGATGCTGACGAGTCCGTCGGCGACGGCGTCCTTGAGGTCGGCGTAGCGGAGCGTGCCGGATTCGTAGTCTTGCATCAGGGAGGCATAGGCCCCGACCTGGCCGGCGGCGCTCAGGAGGCTGAATAGGTTGGCCACGCCATCCGACATGGCACCTGCGGCCCCGGCTGCGTCGGGGGCTCCCGTATCGGTAACGGCGGAGCGCACCTGCTTGCGGATACGTGTCTCGTCGGCGAAGACATCAATGTTATGCTTATCGCCCTGGCTGGCGCTCATCTTGCGGCGGGGGTCGGCGGTGCTCATCACCTTGGGGACGGCCGTGTAGAGGGCCTCGGGGATGGGGAAGAAGTCCTTACCAGCGAAGTTGTTGAAGCGCTGGGCGATATCGCGGGTGAGCTCCAGGTGCTGCTCCTGGTCCTTGCCGACGGGCACCACCCCGGCCTTGTAGATGAGAATATCGGCGGCCTGGAGGGCGGGATAGGTAAACAGCCCGGCGGAGATGAATTCCTCGCTCTGGGCGCTCTTGTCCTTAAACTGGGTCATGCGGCCGAGCTGGCCGTAGCTTGTGAAGCAGTTGAGAATCCAGGCTAGCTCGGTATGCTCGGGCACGAGGCTCTGGATAAAAAGGTTTTCGGCCTTAATGCCGCAGGCCAGGAGGTGGAAGCAGATTTCCCAGCTGTTCTCCGCCAATTTTTTGGCCTGAAAGGGCATCGACATGGCGTGATAGTTGGCCACCATGTAGAGGCAGTCGTAGTCCTGCTGCAGACGCTTCCAGTTTTCGACGGCACCGAAGTAGCGGCCGAAGTGGAGCTTGCCGGTGGGCTGGATGCCGGAAAGAATGGTGGCGCGGGCGGAGGGGGCGGCGGCGTCGGTACTCATGGCGGCGAAGGTAGAACAAAGCCGCCCTACCCCGTCAAGAACCGATTAGGCACGCTCAAGTGCCCGGATGCTTTCCTGGTAGCTTCTGAGGGTACGTGCCTGGATCTCGGCCGTAGCGTTTAACACCCGGACCTCTTCGTTAAGCTCGTGCTCCCGCTCGGGATCCTCGCGAAAGAACCTTCGCTTGCGGTTGATTTCCAGCAGCTGTTGCACGGTCTGACTAAGCGCCATCTTGGTCTTGAGGTACTTGTACTTCAGCTGTTTTCTGGTGCTCATCGGGTGACTTAAATTTTGCGGGATCGGCTCGTACTGACGACGAGAAAAGTAAGGATAAATTGTTTGACCGGCAAGTTTTCCAGGAGCTAATTCTTCCGCTTGCCGTGGTATCCATAGAACTGCCCGGTCGCGCCCGGGGTTGGTGGCTGTCTACTGAGATGACACAGATTTAACCCTAACAATCTTCTACCGGAAGGGGTGGCGCTGCTGCCACTGCGGGGCGGTGAAAACGGCCGGCAGGAAAAAGGGCACCAGGGGGTTGAGCAGCGGGGAGCACAGCCGCAGGAGGGTGGCGTAGGAATGCGGCACGGCCCCTACTGAGCTCTTTATTTCCAGGGCCGTGCGGCCGTAGTCCAGGGTGGTGAAGTCGCCGGCCAGCGCATCGCCCAGCAGGTCGAAGAGCATGTTGTGGTAGAGGTGGTGGGAGCGCTTGTAACTTTCCTCCAGCCCCAGGTAGTGCGCCTGATACGCCGGGCCGTTAGCTAGTGCGGTGGTAAAGCCGATGAGTTCACCCGCCGGGTCGAAGTAACCGTGGACCGTAGCGTGCTGTCCGAGCCAGCGAAAGTAGTCCGGCGTCAACGCGGTCAGGTTGACGGCGGCCCCCTGGCTGGTAATGCGGTAGAGGGCGTAAATGCGGTCGAGCCGCTCGGTCACCTCCCGGGCCGGAAGGCTGCGCCGCTGGATGCCCGCCAACTTGGTCCGGGCCCGCCGGTAGCGGACGCGGTACTTACTGCTCAGATCGGCCACGTAAGCCTCGAGATCCGGCCACCGTAGGGGCAGTAGCATGCAGGGGTCAGTGGGAAGTAGCGTAAAGGGTTTGCGGAGTAGTGCAGCGGTATGGGGGGAGTCAGTGGGGTAAAGGTCCTTTAGTAGTACCGCCCGGTACCCCCTACCCCGCCGCAGCAGGGTGTCGGCTACCGCCGGTAGTAGTTGCGCGGCTTCCTTTGGGTTCAGCAGGTTTAGCCCGTCCTGGCCGTAGTCTCCCGAAGTCAGCAATTGCCCGAGGACGAGCACTTTACTGCGGAGGGACCGCAGCAGCCGCCGGCGAAAGTCCCAGCTACTGGTCTCTCCCTTCGCCGTATCACTGAACTGTGCCGCGGCATCGAAGTATAAATCCTGGGCGGTGAGTAGTAAACGGCGTCCGCTCGGTGCGTGGGTCAGTTCGAACGCCCGGGTAGTCATCCCCTGCGGATAGCGATGGAGAAAGGTTAGGGTGTCCGGCTGTAGCCACCAGTCGTCGGATCGCCGTGGCCGGAGATACTCGCCGCCGTTCAGGCGGCGAATTTGCCAGTCAGAGTAGTTGTCGACACTTATGGCAGTGCCCCTCCTGTGCGCGACTAGCTGCTTGCCCCTTCCGTACCGACACTGACGACTCATACCCCTGCGGTTGATTGTTCTAACGGGCGAATAGCGCGAAAGGTCGGCCCGGTCGTGTATCTTCGCCGCCCACTAGCGCCACACTATGATCCAACGCGTCCTTGTTCCCGTCGATTTCAGCAAAGGATCGGCCGCCGCCCTGCGGTACGCCGAGGCCCTGGCTTCGTCCGTAGGCGCACGCGAGGTCCGGGTCATTCACGTCTTCACTCCCCAGGCCGCCAGCGGCGATACGGCCGCTCTGGCCACCCCCGTCGGTGAGCTCATGGACGCCCGCGAGGCTGCCCTCGGGGAGTTCCTTCAGCTCCACCCCGCCCCCGACTCGGTACGCCGTCGCAGCGAGCTCGTCCTGGGCTTCCCCGCCGATAAGATCGTGGAGGAAAGCGCCACCACCGACCTGGTCGTGCTCGGCGCTACCGGCTCGGCCGACCTGCTCGAGGAGGTATTCGGCAGTATCTCCTCCACGGTGGCCCAGCGTAGCGCCTGTCCCGTACTGCTGGTACCTAAGGGTGCCGAGTTCAGCGATTACCGCCACATCCTCTACGCCAGCAGCAGCCTTTCCCTGAGTCGCCGCGCCGTGCTCCAGCTCATGGACTTCAACGAGCTCTTCCGCGCTCGCATCCACTTCGTGCACGTCAACGAAGACGACAGCGAGCACCGCCGCGAGCGCGAGAAACTCTTTGCCCCCCTGTTTAACAACCCCGACCCCGAGTTTGCCTTCGAGATCATCGAGGTGACCGCCGATACCGTACAGCAGGGCCTGGTCGATTACCTCCAGCAGAATCCCGTACAGCTCGCGGTGATGGTGACCCAGGAGCGGGGGTTCTGGGAGCGGTTGTTTCACCGCAGTGCTACTAAGCAGATGCTGCTGCATCCCACTATTCCAGTGCTAATTCTCCATTTGGAGTAGACCGCGGCCTGCGGCCGGGTTAGACCCCTCGCTACGCGTTCGGGGGAAGACCCGCTAAAGCGGGGTAGACAGCACCCCCCCCGCAGGCACCCCGGGCGGTAGCTCTACCCGCGCAGCGGTCTACCCCGAACGCGCCAGTGAGGGTCTACCCCACCGGGTCTACTCCATAGGGTCTACTACTCTTCATCCCGCTCCACCCGCAAATTATCAATAATAAAGTTCTGCCGCACCGGGGTATTCTTCCCCATATAGTAGCTCAGCAGGTCCTCGATGTTGGTGTTGTCGGCCATGACGACGGGCTCCAGGCGGATGTCCTCGCCGATGAAGTCCTTGAACTCGCCGGGGCTGATCTCACCGAGGCCCTTAAAGCGGGTGATCTCGGCCTTGCCGCGTAGTTTTTCGATGGCCTCCTGCTTTTCCTGCTCGCTGTAACAGTAGTAGGTCTTCTGCTTATCGCGTACGCGGAAGAGGGGGGTCTCCAGGATGTAGAGGTGCCCCTTAGTGACCATATCGGGGAAGAACTGTAGGAAGAAAGTCAGCAGCAGCAGCCGGATGTGCATACCGTCGACGTCGGCGTCGGTGGCAATCACGACGCGGTTGTAGCGAATCTCGTCGACGTCGTCCTCAATGTTGAGGGCATGCTGCAGGAGGTTGAACTCCTCGTTCTCGTAGACAACCTTTTTGGTGAGGCCGTAGCAGTTTAGGGGCTTGCCGCGTAGGGAGAAGACAGCCTGGGTCTGTACGTCGCGGGCTACGGTGATGGAGCCGCTGGCCGAGTCGCCCTCGGTGATGAAGATGGTGGTATCCAGACGTACCTCCTCGTCCTTGCCCTTCGTATCGCCGAAGTGCACGCGGCAGTCGCGCAGCTTCTTGTTGTGGAGATTAGCCTTTTTGGCCCGCTGATTGGCCAGTTTTTTGATGCCGGCGATCTCCTTGCGTTCCCGCTCCGACTGCTTGATGCGCTTTTCGAGCGACTGGGCAATGGTGGGGTTCTTATGCAGGAAATTATCGAGCGCTTCGGTCAGGAAGTTGCGCAGGAAGGTCTGTACGGTTGGTCCCTTGGGTCCCATGTCGGTGCTGCCGAGCTTGGTCTTGGTCTGCGACTCAAAGACCGGCTCCTCTACCTTGATGGCAATGGCAGCGATGACGCTGGCTAGGATATCCTTGCGGTCGTAGTTCTTACCGTAGTGCTTCTGGACGGTCTCGACCAGGGCCTGACGGAAGGCATTGAGGTGGGTACCGCCCTGGGTGGTGAACTGTCCGTTGACGAAACTGAAGTAGGTCTCGCCGTAGGCACTGCCGTGGGTGAGGGCGATTTCGATGTCGTCGCCCCTTAGGTGGATGATGTCGTAGCGCAACTGCTCCACGTTGGTCTTACGCTCCAGCAGGTCGCGCAGGCCATTCTTCGACACCAGGGTTTTGCCGTTGAAGTTGATCTTGAGTCCGGCGTTCAGGTAGGCGTAGTTCCAGAGCTGGTTCTCGACGAAATCGCTGCGAAAGCGGTACTTCTTGAAGATCGAGCTATCGGGCACGAAGCTCACGTAGGTGCCATTGTCCTCCTTGGTCGTGGTAGGCTTATGGTCCCTGACCAGGTTGCCCTCCGAGAAATCGGCCTGCTTGAGCTTTCCCTCACGCACGGCGTAGACGCGGAAATCGTCCGACAGCGCGTTGGTCGCCTTTAGTCCCACCCCGTTCAGTCCCACCGCCTTCTTAAAGGCCTTGCTATCGTACTTACCGCCGGTGTTAATCTTTGAAACTACGTCGACCACCTTACCGAGCGGGATACCACGGCCGTAGTCGCGCACCTTTACCGTTCCGTCCTCGATCGTCACGTCGATCTGCCGGCCGTGGCCCATGACGTACTCGTCGATGGAGTTATCGATCACTTCCTTGAGCAGGATGTAGATGCCGTCGTCAGGGCTCGACCCATCGCCAAGTTTACCGATGTACATGCCGGGGCGCATGCGGATATGCTCCTTCCAGTCGAGGGACCGGATGTTATCTTCGGTATAGGTGCTCTGTGCCATGTATTGCTGCTGTCTCGACTGGCAAACATACGAAACGCTGGGAATATTATCAAACAATTTGTTGGCTTAGACGCGGTGGGGCTAGCAAACATTCCGTGTCGCCCCAAGCTTTTATACACAATCCCCTTGCCCCACCGTTCCCCCTGTCTACATGACCGGTACATTTCGTTTTCGCTGGTGGTACCTGCTGCTGCTCCTTCCCCTGCTGTTGTATTTCGCGGCAGACTGGTACGTTGGTCAGCGCATCGAGGGGTCCATCGCGCGGGCTAATGCGGGCGACAACAGCCTTTCCATCCGCGACTACCGCTACGGTTTCTTCCCCATCGGTTTCACCGCTACCGGCATTCGCTTCGATCAGGACCGTAATACCATCGCTGCCCGTGGCTCTCTATCGAGCGTGTCCGTCCGCGGAGTGAATCTACTGAGCCTCCTGACGGGTAAGCCCATCACCGTACGGGAGATCCGGCTGCGGGGGATGGATGCCGCCCTTACCCGTCAGGCTGCACCTGCGACCGCGGCGGATAGTTCCAGTTTTGCCCTGCACGTCTCAGCCCTGTACCTGGATAGCATCTTTCTCGACCTCACCGAGGCACCGACGGGCAGAAAACTCAACGTGCACCACCTCGGCGGCACCCTGGAGCCCCTCACCCTTCCCCTCCGGCCCGCCGCCATCGAGCGCCTCCGGGTGGAAGCCGATACGGTTGCCTATCTCGCCCCGCAGGACAGTACCCAACTCACTGCGACTACTATTTTCTACGCCACGGAGTATGCCGCCGTCCAGGTGGGTGACGTATCCTTCCGGCAGGGGAGCCGTACCGACCTGTGGGCCCGCGACTTACGCTTCGTCGGCGTCGCTGAGGCGCAGCTCCAGCAGAACGTGATAACCCTGGATTCTATCTCCGTCGCACAGCTGGGCGGCGGCGCGCAGGTGCAAAGCAGGTCGCAACGGGACAAGCCCGCTCAAGCTTCCTCTGCCCCACCCCCTGCCCTACAGCTGGGAACCCTCTCCCTACCGGACGTCGATCTGGCCCTCCGTGGCCCCTTCGGCACCGCCGCGCTTGACGGAGCACTGATCGTAAATGGTCTATCTTACCGGGACAGTCTACACCTAGAAAGCCTGAAGCTAGACGGGAAGCGGCTATCCTTCGACAACCAAAAAAACCTGACCATAGCGGCTAGTGAGACGGTACTGGAGCAGGGCCGGCTCACCGTGCCGTTGCAGGCCGCTACGGTAGGACCTACCCGCCTTGCGGTACCGAAGCTCACCGTCGAAACGGGCACAGAGACGCTCACCGTGGCCGGGTTGGACTACGACAGTGCGGAGCGTGCCCTGAGGGGCAGCGACCTACGAATCTCCGGCGATCGGATCACCGGCACCGTAGCTAGCCTCAACGTATCGGACATCGACCGCTCGGCGCTACTGGTGGGCAAGCCCGTACGCGCCGGCTCGGCCGAGGTCCGTGCGGCCGACCTCACCGTGCACAACCGCGACGGCGGCAGCTACCGCATCACCGCTCCCGAGCTCACCCTTACCGGCCTGAGCAATGCCGACGGCCTCCGCATCGACCGCGCCCAGCTCACGAACGGGACCCTCCACCGCCGGGGCCAAACCGGCAAAGAGGACATCGTAGCCCGGGGCGTGTACCTCGATCAGTACGGCATCGCCACCCCCTTCGAACCCACCCGCCTGGGGCCAAGTAAGCTGCAAGTCGATCGGGTGACCATCCTGAGTGAGGAGACGCCCATCGACTACGTCTTCGACCGCATCGCCTACAGTAGTCGCCTTGGCGTACTGACCCTCGACAGCATGCAGCGCCGCAACCGGCTAACGGCTGCGGAGACCTTCCGCGACCAACTCCGCAAGTCGTGGCTCGACTTCCACTTCGACGGACTGCGGGCCAGCGGTATCGCCCACGATGCGTTGCTGCGGGGCGAGACGATAGCCGTCGATTCCCTGACCGCCGCTGACTTTCGCGTCCTAGTCGTGGAGGATTTATCGCAGGACCCGCCACCCAGACAAAAGTACATGCCCATCGAGGCCCTGCGCCGTATCGGTCCGCGTATTCAGTTGCGGGCGGCCCGCCTTTCGTCTACCGACATCGCCTACGGGGTCGTCGATACCGTGCTGGACGCCAAGACCATCCACTTCTCCGCCGGCACGGTCCAGCTGGGCAACCTCGATACCGAGCTCAGTACTACGGATAGTGTCCAGATCACCTTCGATGCCACCTTCGAGCGCGCCACGCCGCTGCACGCCGAGTTTGCCCTGGCGCGAGACAGCAGCGGACGCAACTACGCCATCCGTGGCGAGTTCGGGCAGTACGATCTAAGCGGTATCAATCCGCTGTTCGAGGTGGCGGCCGATGCCTACATCGAGTCGGGCGTCATCGAAGGTATGCAGTACCGGGGCCAGCTAAAGAACGAGGTGCTGACCGGCGAACTGACCATGCTGTACCACGACCTAGACGTGACGTTGGTTGGCGGCGGCAGCTGGTTTAAAAATCTGCTCTCGGAGTTCGTGCTCAAAAAAGATAATCTGCGGGGGGAAGACTTCCGCCAGGGAAAAATGTACCACGAGCACAGTCGGGAGAAGAGCTTTTTTAATGCGTACTGGAAGGGGCTGGTTAGCGGGATGCGGTCTTCTGCTCTGGCTGATATTGCTTTGCAGAAGGAGCTTGATTGAGTGTTGTAGGGCAGCAAAGCTGCCTTGTTTTGAACTATAGTAAACAGATTACACGGAGCAAAGCGCGAAGCGCGTGCGAGGCCCCTCAGGCGATAGTAGTAGCATCCTCAGCCTCCACCACCCCCTCCCTATGCTCGCTCTCCTTACGTCCCGGCCGGTTCAGCTTCCGCGTATTCACGTCCCCATTGCGGCTCAGTAGGATGGCTACGGCACGCGTCTGCGGAAACTGGGCGGTGATGATGATGATGGCCACCGTGATCGGCACGCTCAGTAGCATACCCACGATGCCCCAGAGCATACTCCAGAGGATGAGGGAGAGCACCACCACCAGAGGGCTGATGTTGAGGGTACTGCCCATGAGGCGGGGCTCGATGATGTTGCCGACGAGCAGCTGCACGATGGTTACGCCGATGACGACCACCAGGAAGGGGGTGAGGGTGTCGAACTGTACCAGGGCCAGCAGGGCGGGTAGGGCCGTGGCGGTGATGGAGCCGATGGTGGGGATGTAGTTAAACAGGAAGATCAGAAAGGCCCAGAAAAGGGCGTAGTCTAGTCCGATCACCTGAAAGATGATGAAGCAGAGCACTGCCGTAGCGATGCTGGTCAGGGTCTTTACGCCCAGGTAGGTACGCATGGCGGTGTTGATCTCCTGAAGCACGAAGGCAAAGCGGGTACTGCTGCGCATATCCAGACCGAGGGCCCGTAGCTTCCTGGGAAAGCTACCCTGCTCGACCAGGAAGAAAAGGACGTACAGCAGCACGAGGGCTACCCCCTTAGCCGCACTCGTGACCCCGGCAAAAACCAGGGCAAGGTTACCGAGTAGCTCCTGGCCGATACGCAACTGGGTGATGCTGGGCGGGGGCCGGTCAATTCTCAGGCGGGCGTACACGTTGGCGATCTGCTGCTCGATCCGGGGCAGGTACACGTCGCTTTCCTGCACGAAACCATTGACCGTATTGACGATCATGTCCGAGATGAAGTACAGCCCCAGAACGATAAAGCCCAGTGACATCAGTAGGGTAACCGCGTTAGGCAGGCGGAAACCTCCGAGTGGCAAGTTCTGGAACTGATCGTTGAGGGCGTTAACCAGGTACCAGAATACGAGTGCCACGACGATGGGCACCAGGTAGCTCTTGCCCAGCACGATGAGGGCAAGGACCAGCGCGATCGTGATCAACCAGGCGGCAACGCGGACGATGGACATACCAGACTAACGAACCGGGTCGGCAAAATGTGCTTGTCTAGCCACTGGGGAATTGCCCGTTTTTCTATCCAGCCTGCACCTGCCCCGATAGGTATCGAGGCCCGCAACTTTTACCTATTTTTGCCGGCCGCCCCCGGGCGGAGCCACAACCACATCAACCCAACCCACCACATGAGCGGATCCAAGATCACCATCGCCAACGGCAAACTCAACGTACCCAACGACCCCATCCTCCCCTTCATTGAGGGGGATGGTATCGGTCCCGATATCTGGGCCGCCGCCCACCGCGTACTCGAAGCTGCCGTAGAGAAGGCCTACAACGGAGCGCGCAGCATCGTGTGGAAGGAGGTGCTGGCCGGCCAGAAGGCCATGGATGAGACCGGAGAGTGGCTGCCCCAGGCTACGCTCGATAACATCGAGGAGTACCTCGTATCCATCAAGGGCCCGCTGACTACCCCCGTCGGCGGCGGTATCCGCTCGCTCAATGTGGCCCTGCGCCAGAAGCTCGATCTCTACGCCTGCGTGCGCCCCGTGCAGTATTTCAGCGGCGTGCCCAGCCCCGTTAAAAATCCGCAGGACGTGGACATGATCATCTTCCGCGAGAACACCGAGGACATCTACGCCGGCATTGAATTCGCCGAGGGAACGCCGGAGAATAAGGCCTTTCTAAGCTGGCTGAAGGAGACCTACCCCGACCGCTACGCCAAGGTCCGCTTCCCGGACACTACGGGTATCGGCATCAAGCCCGTGAGTCAGGAAGGAACCCGCCGCCTGGTCAAGGCTGCCATTCAGTACGCCATCGACAACGGTAAGGACAGCGTGACTCTCGTGCATAAGGGCAACATCATGAAGTTCACCGAGGGCAGCTTCCGCGACTGGGGCTACCAGACGGCCGCCGAGGACTTCGGTGCCACCCCCCTCGACGGCGGGCCCTGGCACGTACTAAAGACTGATGATGGCCGCGAGATCACAATCAAGGATGTCATCGCCGATGCCATGCTGCAGCAGATCATCCTGCGGCCCAGGGAGTACAGCGTCATCGCTACCCTTAACCTCAATGGCGACTACATCTCAGACGCCCTGGCCGCACAGGTGGGCGGTATCGGTATTGCGCCGGGAGCCAACATCAACTACACCACCGGCATATCGATCTTTGAGGCTACCCACGGCACGGCGCCGAAGTACGCCGGCCAGGACAAGGTGAACCCCAGCTCGGTCATCCTTTCCGGTGAGATGATGTTCCGCTACATGGGCTGGCCCGAGGCGGCCGACCTGATCATCAAGGGCATCGAGGGGGCCATCAGCAAGAAGCGGGTCACCTACGACTTCGAGCGGCAGATGGAGGGGGCCACGCTGCTGAAGTGCTCTGAGTTTGGGGATGAGATTATTGCTAATATGTAGGGTGCGCCTGGCGGCGCGAAGGTTCACCACTGAGGAGGCGGCAGAGGGTTTCACGGAGGTTTCACAGAGTATGCATGACTGTGTCTGTGAAACCTTTGTGACCGCCGTAGGCAGCAGCGCAGCTAACGCCTTTGTTTCCTCCGTGGTGAACCCTTGCCGCCGCTAGGCAGGCAAGCTACGCCCCACCAGCTCCCGCACCGCCAACCCCAGCAACAACTGCTCCTCCTTCTCCGTCAGGTCCTCGGGAATGAACTCGAAGGCCCGCTGGCTGAGTCCGTCGCTTGACGTGGTGGGTAGATTGGTGAGCGCCCCCACCTCGCGGTTACCCACGCTCACGGGCAGGTAATTTTCGCGGGCCTCGGTGGCGATGCGGGCCAGTTCCTTACCGGTACGCTCGCCCAGTAGCCGCTTACCCTCCAGGGTGCCCACGGGCTGGCTGTCGATTTCCAGTTTGGTTTTGCCCCTATCGGTCCAGTACACGTAGTCGTGCTCGGCGGTGCGGGCGTAGAGTAGTTCGTTGACCTGCTTGCCCAGGAAGCGGCGGTAGCTATAGCTCACTACGGGCTCGTTGAAGATCGTCGTGAAGGTGCCCTTGGCCGTCTTGCCGGCTCCACTGGTCTTGACCACCTGCTTGTCCTGCGTGAGGCTGAAGAGGTCGAGCTCCTCGCGGTCCATCTTGATGAGTTGGGGGCTCCACCGGTCCATGTCCTGCTGCAGCTCGCTCAGTACCCGGCCGCGGCGCTTTTTACCGGGCATACGGTGGTTGCTCCACTGGTTGAACATATAGATCAGGGCGGCAACGAGCAGGATGGAGAGGATGGTCAGGACGATCATGGGGGGTGGCTTGTGTAGAAGCAACAACTAAACGGGGGGGCGGGGTCGCCGGTGCAACGGAAAGTCGTGGGAGCACCCGGTACATCCCTGCTGTATTCGACTACTCCGCGCTGCCGGACGACCGGTGGCACCCGCGGCCCCGCCCCCATTCCCTATCTTAGCCACTTCCCAACCCACCCGCATGTACCGCCTCCTTCCGCTCCTGGCCCTAGCCGCCCTGCTCACCGCCTGCGGCAACACCGACGCCTCTGAACGTAGCGCCGACCAAAACCGTCCACCCAACATCATCTTCATCATGTCGGACGACCACGCCTACCAGGCCATCTCGGCCTACGACGACCGACTAATCGAGACGCCCAACATCGACCGCCTAGCCGAGGAGGGGATGTTATTCAGCAACGCCTGCGTGACCAACTCGATCTGTGCGCCCTCGCGGGCCGTGATCCTGACCGGCAAGCATAGCCACCTCAACGGCAAGATCGATAACCGGATGCCCTTTGATACCGCCCAGACGACCTTTCCGCAGCTGTTCCAGCAGGGGGGGTATAAGACGGCCATGTTTGGTAAGCTGCACTTCGGGAATAATCCGAAGGGGGTGGATGATTTTATGATCCTGCCGGGGCAGGGCAACTACATCAATCCCGACTTCATCACCCCGCGGGGCGATACCACCATCCAGGGCTACGCGACGGAGATCATTACGGATGTGACGCTCGACTGGCTGAAGAAAAACGGGCAAGCTGGCGACGAGCCCTTCATGATGATGTACCTGCACAAGGCTCCCCACCGGCCCTGGTGGCCCACGCCGGAGCGCTTTGCCGAGTACTACGAAAAGACCTTCCCCGAGCCCCCCACCCTCTTCGACGACTACAGCGGGCGCGGCACGGCGGCCCACACCGCGGAGATGAACCTGCTGGACCACATGCAGTACGGCCACGACAGCAAGGTGTACCCCGAGGTACAGGCCGCAATGGGTAGCGACCTGAAACCGGATATGGAGCAGTACGAGAACGGTTTCTACGGCCCCTACAACCGCGCCACGCCGGAGCAGAAGGCCGCCTACAAACCTACCCTGGACAAAATCGCGGCCGACTTCAGGGAGAACTGGCCCACCATGACCGACGAGGAAAAGATGCGCTGGAAGTACCAGCGCTACATGCAGGACTACCTGGCCTGTATCTCCCTGGTCGACGACAACGTAGGACGCCTGCTGGACTACCTCGACGCGAGCGGACTGGCCGAAAATACCATCGTAGTATACACCTCCGATCAGGGCTTTTACCTGGGCGAGCACGGCTGGTTCGATAAGCGGTTCATCTACGACGAGAGCTTTAAGACGCCGCTGCTAGTGCGCTGGCCCGGCGTGGTGGAGCCCGGATCGCGTAGCTCCGAGATGGTACAGAATCTCGACTTTGCGCAGACTTTCCTCGATGCCGCCGGCCTGCCCCAGCCCGACGACATGCAGGGCGAAAGCCTCATGCCGCTACTGACCGGCGATACCTCCTCCTGGACCCGCAACGGCGTCTACTACCACTACTACGAGTACCCCGCCGTACACATGGTCAAGCGCCACTACGGCATCGTGACCGAGGATTATAAACTGGTGCACTTCTACGACGACGTCGATGAGTGGGAGCTTTACGACCGCAAGGCCGACCCGCGGGAGCTACGGAGTGTCTACGACGACCCGGAATACGCCGAGGTGGTCGATCAGCTAAAGTCCGAGCTCACGGATATGCGTGCCTATTATGAGGACTCCGAGGAGTTAGATCGGCACTATATGCAGTTTCGGGGGGAGTAGTAGCGCCACAGTATAAATCCATTCCGTACATCAGGTTACCACCATGCTAGATATCCTCCGCACGCTCCCTCTATCCCTTTACGCCCTCACCCCCCTACTCCTTTTCCTTTGCACCTGCGCACGCGCGCCCCAGACCGACGTGACCGACGTGCAGCCCGACGCTATCTATCCCGATAGCTATCGGGTCGCCCCCTTCGATAGTCTGGATGTACTGGCTACCAACGACTGGTGGACGCGCGACGCCAGCCGCATCACTAACCTAAAGATCGGTCGGGACTCCATCGTCGCCTTCGGTGCCTACACGGTAGCAAACGGCGTACTGAAGCTCTCCGCCCAGCTCTACCCCCTCTACCCCGCCGAGTCGCGCACGGTGTACCTGGACTTCGAGCGCGACGGTGAGTGGCAGGAATACGGCAAGCAGGAGGTGAACGAGATCGGCTGGCACGCCCTGTTCCGCGTGGAGGACTGGCCCGAAAACGAGGACACGTCCTACCGGCTACGGCACGAGAACGGAGCTGCATTCGAAGGCACTATCCGCCACGTACCCCCGGCGGGTGAGGAGGTCACCGTGGCCGCCCTGAGCTGCAACTCCAGCAACGACACCGGTGGGCGCGAGGAGTACGTGCGCAACATTAATGCCCTGAACCCCGACCTGGTCTTTTTCGCCGGCGACCAGTCGTACTTCCATAAGGAGCACACGGCGGCCTGGCTACTCTTCGGTAAGCAGTTTCGGGAGGTATTCCGGCACCGGCCCATGGTGAGTATCCCCGACGATCACGACATTGGGCAGGGTAACCTATGGGGCGAGGGCGGTAAACGAGCCGAGCGCGTGGAGGGTGACGACGGCGGCTACTATTACGATCCCGACTACGTAAAAATGGTCGAGCGGGCCCAGACTAGCCACCTACCCGACCCCTACGATCCCACCCCGGTTGCTCAGGGCATCGGCGTCTACTATACAGACTACCCGCTGGGCTCGGTGGACTTTGCCATCATCGAGGACCGTAAATTCAAGTCTGGTCCGAAGGACAAGATTCCCCAGCAGGGCCCCCGCCCGGACCACATTCGTAACCCAGACTACGACCCCGCAACCGTCGACGTAGCCGGTCTGGAGCTACTCGGCGAGCGGCAGCTCAGCTTTCTTGAGCAGTGGGGCGGGGACCCCGATAGCTATCGGGGTGCGGAGAACCGAATGAAGGCGGTGCTCTCCCAGACCGGCTTTGCCAACGGGGCCCACATCCACGGGCAGCTCGATAACCGCCTCCACGCCGACATGGATTCGAACGGCTGGCCACAGACGGGGCGCAACAAGGCGCTGCGTCTGATTCGCGACGCCGGGGCCGTGCACATCGGCGGCGATCAGCACCTGGCCACGGTGATTCACCACGGCATTGAGGAGTTTAATGACGGCCCCTACGCCTTCCTGGTGCCGGCCATCGTCAACAACTACTACAGCCGCTGGTGGTGGCCGGCCAGCGAGCAGGCCGGGCCGAATGCGCGAGAGGGGGTCGATCTGCCCTGGTTGGGCGAGTACCGCGACGGCTTTGACAACCCCATCACGATGCTGGCCTACGCCAATCCGGATCAGCCGGACCACGGGGCGGGCTTTGGCTTTATCCGTTTCGACCCGGTGGGGCGTACGGTGACCTTCGAGTGCTGGCCGCGGACGGTGGATGTGACGGCGGCGGGGGCTGAGCAGTTTGAGGGGTGGCCTTATGTGGTGAGGGACTTGTGACTGACTACGCTAGACATCCCGACCGGTACACCTGGGTCCGTGCCATAATCATCCTCTTGCTGCTCGTAGATACTGGGTACTCCGCGGTGCAACACTACCACCAACCCATTGACGGGGACGTAGCCTGGAACCTGGTGCCCGCCACGGAGGTCGACCCCATCCTGCACGATCCGTTGGGGCTACAGACCTGGCGAACCGGTAAGACCTACCCGAATCCGAACCGGTTTTTCTGTCACTGGGGCTTTCGCAGCTACCTGCTTAACTTACCAGTGTGGCTACAGCACTTTGTGGACCCGGTGCGCAGTGTATACCTGGCTAGTGCCCTGGCTAAGACTGCCGTGCAGCTACTGCTGCTCTATCTGCTCACGCGGAGCATCGTCGGTCGCCAGGTCCTGTACGCCCTACCCTTTCTGGGGGTCGCCCTCATGCTAGTGCCCTTTTTCCAGGCCAGTGGTTATCGGTCGCACCTTGGCATCATCGATCCGTCGATCACCTACACCTTTTTCTACGCCCTACCGGCGGCCTTGCTGCTCCTGTTCCTCCTTCCTTTTGCGGATCACGTGTATCACCGGAGACCATGGAAGGTATCCGTGCTAGGCTGTCTGCTGCTGGCGCTACTTGGCGTAGTGGTCTGCCTGAGCGGCCCGCTCAATCCGGGTGCGGTGCTGGTGCTCACGGCGGTGGCGGGTGGCTACCTGCTGCGGAAGGGGCCTGCGGCTACCGTTAACCATCTCCGCAGCCTACCCATCGCGCTAGTGCTGCTATGGGCGCTGATGGTTGCGTTGTCGATCTACTCACTCTGGATCGGACGGTACAACAGTCTCGGGTTGGTCGAGGAGCTACCCCTGGTGGAGCGGTATGCCCTTCTACCCGCAGGCATCTACCGGCAGTTCACCCAGAAGCTAGCCTTTCCGTTGCTGTTTGGTGGCCTGGCGCTCAACTATATACTGCTGCGCCGAACCCGGGGGGAAGCAGCCGGTAGGGTCCTCAGCTTATACACCTGGGTTATCCTGTTCACAGGGCTTTATTTGCTCCTACTACCCCTGGGCGGCTACCGGGAGTACCGTCCTTACACCCTTCGCTACGACACCATTCTTCCGGTCACCCTGGCTTTGCTCCTAGCGTACGGGGCCGGTTCGCTCCGACTACTGCGAACGCTGCGCGGTCACCGGCGGCTCGGCTATGGAGCTGTTCTACTCCTAATCGGCCTGATCTTTACCAATGCTGACCGGCCGGAGTTTGGCAACAATGCCTGCGAAACAGCGGCTTTGTATACCCTAGCTACGTCCACCCGCGATACGGTACCCCTTCCGGCCGACTGTTCTGTTATCAGTTGGACTACCAGCAGCAATCCTGCCGATTCGGAGCTAAATGCTCGCTTGCTGGTCGCCTGGCGCATTACTCCCACGCTGAAATACTTCTACAACCAGGAGCAGTAGGAGTATCTGCGATTATACTAGAGGAGTAACCCAGCATTCACCATGGCCCCTACTTTGTTGCCACTACCCGTAGCGTATGCCACGGAGCGCATCATCGTCGTGCAGTCGCCGGCGGCGTAGATACCGGCTATGGTAGTAAGCCCGCGATCATCGACTTGTAGGAATCCGTCTTCGTCAAGGGTGCATCCGACAGCTTCTGGTAGGGCGCACCTCTGACTGAGGTGGGGATGAAGGTAGAAGGCAGTGAGGGGTACGGCCGTACCATCCGCCAGACAGACAGCCCGTAGGTTTCCATCTTCGTGCTGGAGCTCATCAATAGACTGCTGCATGACCCGTACTCCACTGCCCTCAATCTCCTGCACGTCAAAATTGGCGGGGCCATTGGTAAATAGCGTAAGCTCATCGGTTAGATTACCGATCAGGCGGGTCATAAAGGGGACGTGGTCGTTGTTGAGCAGCAGACCGGTAGGCTGACCGCGGATCTCGTAGCCGTGGCAGTAGGGACAGTGGATGGCGGTCTTACCCCAGCACTCCAGTACACCGGGGATGTCCGGTAGCCCATCGTGCAGGCCGGTAGCAAAAACCACCTTCTTTGCGGTATAGGTAGTGCCTGTGGTCGTGCCGAGTATGAACGCCCCGTCTTCCCCATCCAATTCCGTCGCCTGATCCTCGATCCTGCTAACATACTCGTAGGCCAGTACCTGCTCGCGCGCCCGGGCGGCAATCTCTAATGGGGACTCCCCGTCGTGAGTGATGAAGTTGTGGGCGTAAGGAGTGCGCTTATTACACGGGTCGCCACCGTCGATAATGAGGGTATGGCGCAGGGAGCGGCCCAGCACCATGGCGGCGGAGAGACCGGCGTAGCTGCCGCCAATCACGATGACGTCGAAGTTGGTGCGCATAGGGTACATTTGGTGGGTCCAGCTACCGTTAGCTGATCCCAGAGCGTCCAACGATTTGGCGTACTATTAGTTGTTAGACCGTTTAATCATGCAGCTTCACCTCCTACAGACCGACATCACTACCCTTACCGTAGACATCATCGTCAACGCCGCCAATTCCAGCCTTCTCGGCGGCGGGGGCGTCGACGGGGCCATCCACCGGGCGGGCGGACCGGACATCCTGGCCGAATGCCGACAGATACGGGCGCGGCAGGGCGGCTGCAAGACGGGGGAGGCTGTGATCACGACTGCCGGTCGACTACCCGCTCAGCAGGTTATTCATACGGTGGGACCCGTTTGGACTGGAGGGAACAAGGACGAAGACGAGCTCCTACGCAACTGCTATCTCAACGCCCTGGCACTGGCGGAGCAGCAGGACGCCCGTTCGATCGCCTTTCCCAACATCAGCACCGGGGTATACGGCTTTCCGAAACAGCGGGCGGCGGAGGTAGCGGTACGGGCGGTGCGCGACTTTACCGCCCAGTCCATCACGGACGTATACTTCGTCTGCTTCGATACAGAAAACTACCGGATCTACGAGACCTTGATCTAACTCCTCACCGCCGCCCCTCATAAAACTGCACCACCTCCGGGTCTACCAGGACGTCGCGCAGGCCCAGCGGCTGGCGCAGCACGATGCCCTCCAGGGTACGGCAGCGGCTCAGGGCCACGTAGGTCTGCCCGTGCTCGAAGGCCCCCGAGCGGCCCAGGTCGACGATGATCTTATCGAAGGTCTTGCCCTGCGATTTGTGGATGGTTACAGCCCAGGCCAGGCGCACGGGGAGCTGGCGGTAGGTGCCCAGGGTTTCGGTGGCAATCTTGCGCACATCGGCCGTATCGGCGGTGTAGCGGATGATGTCCCACTCGTCGTACTCGACCTCCACCTCGACCGGCTTGCCGTTTTCGACGATCTCGATCTTGACCGACTCCGGCTTGCACTGGGTGATGGTGCCGATGGTGCCGTTGACGAAGCGGCGGTCGGGGTCGTTGCGCAGCGTCATCACCTGCGCGCCGACCTTGAGCTTGAGCAGCTGGGGCACGGGGAAGAGCTTTTCGGGGAAGTTGCCCTTTACCTCGGCCGTGTAGAGCATCTCGGGGGCGTCGAGCTCGGCTAGGGCCGTGGCGTTGATCTTGCTTACCGTGGCGTTACGGGCGGCCAGGGTCAGGTAGCTTTCCCCCTCCGGCGGCTCGAAGTCGGGCAGGCAGCGGGCGTTGAGATCGGCAAGTTCCTCGCGGTCGACGGTGGCGTTGCGGATACTTTCCAGTAGGCGCAGGAAGTGGCGGCTGTCCTGGCGGTACACCTTTTCCAGCTCGATCATCTCCAGGTCAACGTGGTCGAGCGCATCGGCGCTGAAGAAATAGGGGCTGGCGTAGCGCAGACTGAAGAACTCCCGCTCCGTCTGGCTACTCACCACCGGCGGCAGCTGGAACAGGTCGCCAAAGAGAATCAGTTGCACCCCCCCGAAGGACTCCCCATTTTCCCGGTTGAGCTTCAGGGCGTAGTCGATGGCTTCCATCACGTCGGCCCGCACCATGCTGATCTCGTCGATCACCAGGGTTTCCAGGTTCATGAACAGGCGGCGGTTGCGGCGATTGGGGCGCACGTCCTTCGACTGCAGCAGCCTGGGTGGGAAGTTGAAGAAGGAGTGGATGGTCTGTCCGCCCACGTTGAGGGCCGCTACGCCGGTCGGGGCCAGTACGACGACGTTGCGGCGGGTGCTGCGCTTGAAGATTTGCAGTAGGGTCGACTTTCCCGTGCCGGCCCGCCCGGTGATGAATAGGTGCTGGCCGGCCTCCATCCGCTCCAGGGCGTAGTTGAATTCTGGGCTGAGCTGGAGAGGGGTGGGCATGGGGTGAAGGTAGTACAATGCTGCCTCCGGCAGCGGCAGAAAAATGCAGCCTCTGGCTGCGTGGAGACCCGTCGGGATTTCAGGGATGGCCGAAGACTACCTACGTTTAAGTTGATGCTAACGCGTGTCCTAATCTATAGTTAAACCCCCACACAAACCGCACATAAATCACCGTCAGGAATACATTTAACCCCATAACCAAGCAATTTTACCCCCATGAAAACAGTACTTCTCATTCTCTTCTTTTTCCTGGCGTGTGTAACCGCTACCGCCCAGGTCGACGCCAAACTCAACGCAGGCTCGGCCATCTTCGGGGGGCTGGGCCTAGCGGCGGAATTTCCTCTTGGGGCGCAGTCGGCGGTGTCCATCGGGGCGGGCTACTCCGGACTGGGTATCTCGTTCGACAACAAGGACGAGTACAGCTACCGCAACCTGCGCTTGATTCCCGAATACCGCTACTACTTCGCGCCGCGCAAAACCATGGACCGCTTTTTCGTGGGCGGGTACGGCAAGCTCGGTCGCCTCACCGGCATCGACCGCGACACCGATGAGCGGGTCACCACGGGACGGGCGGCGCTTGGCATCCTGGCCGGCCACAAGTGGGTGGCTCCGAGTGGCTTCGTCTTCGAGCTTAATGCCGGACTGGGCCGGGCCGTCTCCTTCGGGGGCGGAGATGGGCAGGAGGCGCTCTACCAGCGGGCTATCGGGGTGCTGACGGCTACGGATGTGCGGCTGGGAATTTTGGTGGGGTGGCGGATTTAGCTGGTGGATCATTTTGCGGAGGGATTCAGAAAATGGCTTTGCCATTCTCTTCCACCCCTCCGCAAGCAAGGGTGCCCCTTCCAGGGACGGTAGTTACGAAACGCGGCACGGTCTCTAGCTTCCCTGGAAGGGGAGCCCTTCCCAGCGGAGCCCTACCTTAGCCTCATGACTAGACTCGCCCTATTCACCGCCCTACTCCTAGGCCTCTGCACCCGCGTCCCCGCCCAAACCGTCCTGCCCTCCCCCGATGGAAATCTACGGGTAGAAATGACCGAGCGCACCCCGCTGAGCCTGACGCTGTACGCCGGAGACGAGGAGGTACTGCGCGTAGAAGACATCCGCCTCCAGTACGGACCCGATGCCTACCCTACCGGCCGGGCACAGCTTAGCGATATTACCGAAGTCGGCGGAAGTGTAACGCCGCAGGTGGCGACGAAGCGGACGGAGATACCCGAGTCCTACCGCCAGCAAACTCTCACCTACCGCGACGGTACCGAGGTGGATGTACGCCTGTACAACGACGGACTGGCCTACCGCCTGCGCAACCTACCGGCCGGGGAGCTGACCGAGGAATCGTTCGACGTGCGGCTGGACCCCACCAGCGAGCTATTCTTTCCCAAGGAGGAGAGCTACTACAGCCACAACGAGCGGGTGTACCTGCGGGGCACGCCGGCGGACTTTGCCGATAGCCTGGCGAGCCTGCCGCTACTGGCGGTACTGCCTACGGGCTACCACGTGTTCGTATCGGAGAGTAACCTGTATGACTTTCCGGGACTGTGGGTGCGCGCTAAGGCAGAGGGCCTTACGGGTACTCATCCGGCGGTGCCGCAGGATATCTCCGACGTGAACGATCGTACGGAAACCTTCGAGCGCCATGCCTACGTCGCGGTGACCGAGCGGGGAGCGCAAATTCCCTGGCGGATCCTTGGCGTGAGCGAAACGGCCGCCGGACTGCTCGACAACCAACTGACCTACCTGCTGGCCGACGAGGCGCAAGGGGACTTCAGCTGGGTACGGCCCGGGCAGGCGGCCTGGGACTGGTACAACGCCAACAATGTATACGGGGTGGACTTCGCGGCCGGGATGAACACCGAGACCTATAAGTACTACATCGACTTTGCGGCCGACTACGGCATCCCCTACGTGATCCTCGACGAGGGCTGGTCGCCGACGGAGGACGTGCTCACCGCCGTGCCCGAGATCGACATGGAGGCGCTGACGGCCTACGGTAAGGAGAAGGGGGTGGGGCTGATCCTTTGGGGGCTCTACAAGCCCTTCTACGAGAACCTGGAGGCAGCGACGGCCCTCTACGAGCAGTGGGGCATCGCGGGGGTGAAGATCGACTTCATGCAGCGCGACGACCAGGCTATGGTGAACCACTACCGGGAAATGGCCGAGGCGACCGCGGAGCACAAGCTCCTGATCGACTTCCACGGTGCCTACAAGCCCGCCGGTCTGCACCGCACCTACCCCAACGTGATCACCCGCGAGGGGCTCAAGGGGCTGGAGTGGTATAAATTCGGCAATCCGGAGAGCGGCGTGGGGCCGGAGCACGACGTGACGCTACCCTTCATTCGGATGGTGGCCGGTCCGATGGACTTCACGCCAGGTGCCATGCGCAACGCCCAGCCGGAGCAGCACCACTTCGTGTTCAGTCGGCCGATGAGCCTGGGTACCCGCGCCCACCAACTGGCGATGTACGTGGTGTACGAATCGCCCCTCCAGATGCTGGCTGACTCCCCCACCGCCTACCTGAAGGAGCCGGAGGTGACGGAGTTCATCACGAGCGTGCCCACGACCTGGCGGCAGACCGTACCTATCGACGGCGTGGTGGGCGATTACGTCGTGGTAGCCCGGGAGGCTATGGATGGCGACTGGTACCTCGGCGCCCTCAACAACGCCACCGCCCGTGAGCTGACCGTATCGCTAGACTTCCTACCGGCCGGCACCTACGAGCTGGAGCTCTACCGCGATGGCGTGAATCACGACCGCTACGCCGAGGATTACAAGATGGAGCGGGTGGTGGTGGAGGCCGGACAGGAGCTGACGTTGCCGCTAGGCCGGGGCGGTGGCTGGGTGGGGCGGTTCACGGAGCGGTGATCTTCGGCGGACGAGCTAAGCTGCGCAAAGCTCGGCCGACGAGGAGAGGTCGACGAGCAGGGCTAGTTTAGAACGAGTGTAAACACTGTTATCAAGCTTGCCGGTGCCCGGTGGAAGGACTAACTTTAGTAAAAGCATCCGCCATGAACGTCCGCCTGTTCTTACTGACGCTACAGACTGCGATCGCCTGCATTGTGATCACTGGTCTGACGATGATTCTTTGGCGCTCTACTTCTGCGCACACTGAGGAACCTCGACTCATCGATAGTGGTGCCATTGTCCCGGCGATATTTGGATCATACGCGGGTCTACCGGACTCAATCCCAAATCCCTCGCGCGGTAAGGATGTATGGAAGATAAATGGCTGCGGGGTGTGTCATGCTCAAAGTATGAAGGATGTGCTGACCGGTCCGGCACTCGGAGGCGTCACGGAGCGCTGGGCAGCTCACCCACGCGAAGACCTGTATACCTGGATACAATCGAGTCAGAAACTGATTGGAGAGGGGCACCCCCGGGCCATCGCGGTTTGGAACGAATGGAAACCTACGGTAATGCCCATCTATCCGGATCTAACGGACGAGGAGTGTGCGGATCTGTTAGCGTATATCGAAGTGGTCTACGCGGACTACTGAAGCTGTCGCAACTGCAAGTTGCGCGGCACGGCGCGGCTGCAAGCCGCATCGTACTTTTGCCACATGCTCACCTCGCGATTTTTCGGGCTACTGGCGGCCGTAAGTGGACTGGCGGCCCTGGGTGCGTTCCTGTGCCACTGGCTGCTGGCGATCGACTACGCCGTGCCGTTCACGATCGCGACGGGGCTGGTATTTGCCTTCATCTGCGTAGCCCTATTTTTCCTGGGGCGGCGGAGCGCAGGTGCGGAGAATCGCATGCTATTCAGCAACGTGTTCCTGGGGTTGACCATGGTGAAGATGCTGCTGTGTGGCCTGCTGGTAGTGGGCTACGTACTGTTGGGGGCCCCGGCGAATAAACTCTTCATCGTGCCCTTCTTCTGGCTTTACCTGGTGTACACCGGTTTCGAGGTCTACTTCCTGATGAGACTTTCGGCGGTGGTGGCGAAGTAAGTCCGGGGCAGCTACCTTAGCGGCGTATGCATTTCCTTCTACCTACTCTCCTGCTGCTCCTGGGCTGTGGAGCTTCCGCCCCGCCCGCCGCGACTTCCGTTGCACCTGCGCCCCCGCCCATTGCCATTGACAGTTTTCCTGCCATTCCAAGCTACGCCTACATCACCGGGAAATTCGACCCCTCCGAGCACCCTGACTTCGTACCGGTGGCCGACCGCTACGCCGACGGCGACCCTTACCTCCTACACCGGGACACCTACGGCGCCTTTGAGCGGATGTACGCAGCAGCTGAAGCCGACGGGGTGAAGCTCGTGATCGTCTCCGCCACCCGCAACTTCGCCCGCCAGAAGCAGATCTGGGAGGCCAAGTGGCGCGGCGAGCGCTTGCTGGAGGGCACCGAAAAGGCCGATGAGGTGTACCCCGATCCCGCCGACCGGGCCCGGGCCATCCTGCGGTATTCCTCCATGCCCGGTACCAGCCGCCACCACTGGGGCACCGACATTGACCTCAACGCTCTGACCAATGACTACTTCGACGCCGGGGAGGGCAAGCGGATCTACGACTGGCTCACCACCCACGCCGCCGACTACGGCTTCTGCCAGCCCTACACGCCTAAGGGTGATGCCCGGTCCACCGGCTACGAGGAAGAACGCTGGCACTGGAGCTACGTGCCCCTGGCAAAGCGGCTCACGGACTACGCCGCCACCGAGCTGCGGGATGGTGCTATTTCCGGCTTCGACGGGGCGCAGGCCGCACCCCAGATTCAGGTAGTGAAAAATTACGTGTTAGGCATCAATAAATCGTGTAGGTAGCCCCCCGCACCCCGCCTAAACTTCCCCCCCCGCCCACAACGTTACCACTCCCACAAGAATACCCACATGGAACTGTTCGACATCAACCGCTACGCGCTCATCCTCACTCCGAGCGAAGCCTTACTCCGCTGGGCCATTCGCGAGGACGCTAGCCTGGAAGAAGAGATCGACTTCGACGACACCTCCGACCTGACGACCGTCTACCTACTGCCCGACTTCGAGGAAATGGAGGAGGCAGAAGACTGGCTGGAACAGAATTTTATGCCCATCCTCGAAAACCTGCTCTCCGAGTGGGTCGAGGACGATAAGGCCTGGCCCGATAACTTAGCCTTCAACCACCTCGAAAAGTTCGGCGACTATACGATCACCAATATGGTCATCGATACGCAGGATGCTGCTTACGATCAGGAAGAGTAGCAAGGGGTTAGGGGGTTAAGGATTGAAGGGGTTAAGGAGGCGGCAATGCTCGCTGCGCTCGTCAGATGGGGACGCACCTATGGTCAATACTGCACCTGCGGCCCCGCCCCTCTTTTCCACTGGCGGTATGTAGTGTGCTTTTGTATCACGTCATGCCCGTATTGTCTGTTACATCTCCACCATCCGCCCTTTACGCCTTAACCCCCTTAACCCCTTGGTCTACCAACGCCCCCCCCAGCCCATCGCCGACCTCGTTAACCTGAAGCCCGATCCGCTGATGCTATTCGGGCCCGACCCGGACTACATCGTGATCGCCGACCGGCCGATGTACCCCAGCATCGAGGAGCTCAGGGAGCCGAAGGTGAAGCTGGCCGGCCGGCAGATCAATCCCGATGCATTTACCCCCTACGGGACGCGCGGCTTCCATAACCCGCGGCTACACCAACTTTCGACCGGAGAAGACCACCACTTCATCGGGCTCCCCGAAGAGGGCAGCTACCGGTACTTTACGTGGTCGCCGGATGGTCTGCAGGTCGCCTTTTGTCTGGTCACGGAGCACGGTCTCCAGCTCTGGACGGCCAACCGCAACAGCCGTGAGTGTTACGCCGTTGGGGAGGCCGATATCAACAACAGCCTCGGTGGGGTGCCCTACGATTTTATCGGCAACGACCGCTTTCTCATCAAGCGCCGCATTGCCGGTCAGGTAAAACCGGAGCGGACGAAATCCGTCACCGGACCCACCGTACAGGACTCCTCCGGCAAGGAAGGAGCCAACCGCACCTACACCAACCTGCTGGAAAACGAGTACGACGTGGCGCTCTTCCGCTACTACGCTACCGGACAGCTTTACATGCACCGCCTGGATACCGGGGAGGAAAAGGCGTGGGCGGAGCCCGGTATCATCGCCGGACTCGGCGATTCCCCCAGCGGCAAGTACTTCGTGATCACCTACGTGGTGGAGCCCTTTAGCTTCAATGTGCCCTACGACAAGTTCGCCGATAAAGTGCAGCTGCTCGACCAGGAGGGCTACGTAGTGCGTGAGCTCACCCAACGCCCGACCGTGGAGCACCTGCCGCCCGCCTTTGGGGCCGTCATCACCCAGCCGCGGCGCTACAGCTGGCGCAGCGACCACCCCGCCCAGCTCTACTGGACCGAGGCCCTCGACGGAGGCGATCCCCGTACCCCAGCCGACTACCGCGAGCAGCTCTACTACCTGGAGGCACCCTTCACTGGCGATCCGCAGCCAAGCATCAAACTGCCCCTCCGCTTTGGGGCGCTGCGCTGGGGCCGTGGCGACCTGGCCATCGCCATCGACTGGGAGTGGGCCACCCGCCGACAGGTGACGCGGCGCTGGTATCCCGACGAGCCCGAGCGGGAGCCGGAGGTGCTCTTCGACCACAACTGGGAGGACAACTACAACGATCCCGGCAGTGTCATCACCACCTCGCTGCCGAGTGACCACAGCGTACTGCTGACGCGCGATGACGGCCAGACCCTGATCATGGTCGGCAACGGCCACAGCCCCGACGGTCCGCGCCCCTTCGTCGACGCGCTAAGCCTGGTCACGAAAGCCAAGACACGTCTCTGGGAGTCGACCCCACCCTACTTCGAGCGCCCATTATTTTTCCTCGACCAGGATCCGAACTCCTTCCTGCTAGCCCGCGAGCAGAGTAACGAACGGCCCAACTTCTTCCTGCGCCACCTCATCACCGGCGCGGAAACCCGGGTAACCAACTTCCCCCACCCCTACCCCCAGCTCCAGCACACCCAGTACGAGCTGCTCACCTACGCCCGCGAAGACGGCGTACAGCTCAGCGGCGAGCTCCACACCCCCGAGGGCTTCCGAGCCGGTGTCGACGCCCCCCTGCCCATCCTCATGTGGGCCTATCCCCAGGAGTATAAAGATGCCGATAAGGCCGGGCAGGTCACCAGTAGTGCCCATCAGTTTCGGCGCATCAGTCCGCTCTCTCCCCTCCCCTTCCTGGCGGCGGGCTACGCCGTATTCGATGACTTCGCCATGCCCATCGTCGGGGAGGGTGAGGAGGAGCCCAACGAGACCTTCATCGAGCAGGTACGCATGAACGCCGAGGCCGCAGTGCGCAAACTGGTCGACGGCGGCGTGGCCGATCCCAACCGCATCTTCGTCGGCGGCCACAGCTACGGGGCCTTCATGACCGCCCACCTGCTGGCCCACACCGATCTATTTGCCGGGGGCATCGCCCGCAGCGGGGCCTTCAACCGTACCCTCACCCCCTTCGGCTTTCAGGCTGAGGAGCGCACCTTCTGGCAGGTACCGGACACCTACGTGCGGCTCAGCCCCTTCGTGCACGCCGATAAGATCGATAGCCCGCTGCTGCTCATCCACGGCGAGGACGACAGCAACAGCGGCACCTACCCCGTACAGAGCAAGCGCATGTTCACCGCCCTGGACAACCTCGGCAAGACCGCCCGCCTCTGCCTGCTGCCCTACGAGGACCACAGCTACGCCGCCGAGGAGAGTATCCTCCACATGCTCTGGGAGATGCACCGCTGGATGGAGCTATACGGTACCCCCCAGAACGGCGACGCTCGTCAGCCGAGTTCCTTATCGCTCGCGCCAAGCGAGCGGTAAGGCTCGTCTGCCGAGTTTCCTTAAGTTTACCGGAAACCACCCCCCAGTGCGCTTCCCCCTGCTGTTACTTCTCGCCCTGTTATTCACTACTTGCCGCACGGCCGTAGAGACCATCCTCCCCGAGGTAGCCAAGTGGCAGGAGATGACCCTGACCTTTCCCGGCCCCATGACCGGCGAGCAGGCCGCGGTCAACCCCTTTACCGACTACCGCCTCGACGTCACTTTCACCAACGGCGATCGCCAGCTTACCGTGCCAGGTTTCTACGCGGCTGACGGGCGGGCGGGTTATACGGGTGCTACCCAGGGCAGTACGTGGCAGGTCCGTTTTCGCCCCGACCGGGAGGGGGAGTGGAGCTACACCGGTCAGCTCGTGGAGGGCAAAAATGCCTACCTAGGCGCCCCGATAGCTATTGGGGCTGGTGCAACCAAGGTTGTGGAGCGCTACAGCGGTGGTTTCTACGCCGGCCCCGCCAAAGCTGGCGAAACCGGCCGCCTCATCCGCGATCACCCCCGCTACCTGCGCTGGGCGGAAAGCGGCGACTACTTCATTAAATCCGGCGTCAACAGTCCGGAAAACCTGCTGGCCTACGCCGACTTCGATGGAACGTACCGGCATAGTGACGACTTTCGGGAGGGGGAGAGCAAGGCCGAGGGGCTCCACGAGTACGCGGCGCACCTACCAGACTACCGCACCGGCGACCCCGCCTGGAACGGAAAGGGAAAGGCGCTCATCGGTGGCATCAATTACCTCCACGGTGCCGGGGTGAACAGCATCTACTTCCTGACCATGAACATCAACGGCGACGGCAAGGACGTGTGGCCCTACACCAGCCACGATGAGTTCAGCCGCTTCGACGTGAGCAAGCTGGAGCAGTGGGAGATCGTCTTCGACCACGCCGATAGCCTGGGCATGATGCTGCACTTCGTGCTCAACGAGACCGAAAACGAAACCCTCCTGGATGGGGGTAATACCGGTCCGCAGCGCCGGCTGTACTTCCGCGAGCTCGTGGCCCGTTTCGGCCACCACCGCGCCGTGACCTGGAACCTGGGCGAGGAGAATGGCCCCAACAATTGGTCCGAGACCGCCCAGGACAACGACCAGCAGCGGGCCGTGATCGAGTGGTTCGCCGAAAACGACCCCTACCAGAACTATGTAGTGCTGCACACCCACCCGGGGGAGGAGGCCTTTGCGGAGATCTACCGTCCACTGCTAGGAGCTACAGACCTCGACGGACTCTCCCTTCAGCTCGGCTGGCCCTGGACCACCAACGAGGTGACGGCCAGGTGGCTGAAGCTCAGCGCCGAGGCCGGTGCCCCCTGGATCATCACCCTCGACGAGATCGGCCCCTGGTGGCGCGGCCTCGATCCCGACGATGCCGTACCGAACAACCAAGACAGCCTACGCGCCCTGGCCCTCTGGGGCAACCTTCTGGCCGGCGGCGCGGGGGCCGAGTGGTACTACGGCGCCCGTAGCCCTAACAACGATCTCAACCTCGAAGACTGGCGCACCCGCGAGCGCGCCTACCGCTGGACGGCCCACGCCCGGGAGTTCTTCCGCGACCACCTACCTTTTTGGGACATGCGGGCCCACAACGAGCTCACGGCCGGCGAGCAGCAGTTCTGCTTTGCCAAGCCCGGGGAGGTGTACGCCGTAGCTACGCCCTTCGGTCAGCCGGCGAAGCTTGATTTGAGCGGGGCGGAGGGGGAGTTTACGGTGCGGTGGTACGATCCGCGGGAGGGCGGCGAGCTGATCGATAAGGGGGAGCGGGTGCTGGCCAGTGATGGGGTGGTGCGCCTGGTGCCGCCGGGGGAGGGGGACTGGGTGGCGCTCGTTACCCGTCGGACGCTTTAAAAGCGTCCGACGGGTATCACCTACCGCAGCCGCAGGCTCAGCACCCCGAACACCGCCTCGCGGATGATCGACTTGTGCATCTTACTCTTGCCCGCCACCCGGTCGGTGAAGGTAATGGGTACCTCCACGATCTTGAACCCCAGCTCACGGGCCGTGTACTTCATCTCGATCTGAAAGGCATAGCCGATGAAGCGAATCTTATTGAAATTCATCGCCTCCAGCACCGGGCGGGAGTAACACATGAAGCCCGCCGTAGGATCCTTGACGGGCATCCAGGTCACCATACGGGTGTACAGACTCGCGCCGTAGGAAAGAATAATGCGGTCGAGCGGCCAGTTCTTTACGCTACCGCCCCGGGTGTAACGGCTGCCGACGGCTACGTCACCGGGACCGTCATGGCAGGCGGCGCGTAAGCGAATCAGGTCGGCCGGCGTGTGGCTGAAGTCAGCGTCCATCTCAAAAAAGTACTGGTACTGCTCGGGGCGCTTGAGTCCCCACCGGAAACCGTCGAGGTAGGCGGTGCCTAGTCCCAATTTTCCGGCCCGTTCGAGTAGGTGCAGCTTCGTGGGGTATCTTTGTTGTAACTCACGTACCACATCGGCCGTGCCGTCGGGCGAGCCGTCATCGACCACCAGGAGGTGAAAGGGTTGCGGTAGGCCGAACACCGTCTCCACCATACGCGCGATATTCTCGCGTTCGTTATAGGTGGGTATGATGACCAGGCTATCGCTCAAAGGGGGGTGGGTCGAATGAGCCGCCAAAGATAGGCTACACCATGAGAAAGCTAGGGCTAGGGGGGCGCTGCACGCAGGTACTACTACTTGCCTCCCTGGGCGTGTACGGCCAGGGTCCCATCGGTGGTTTTCCCGTCGAGAAGGGCAGCTTCACCCTGGCGCCCGCCTACAGCCGCGAGCATTACGGCACCTACTTCGGGGAGGGGGGCGTAGCGGAAGACCGCGAGATCACCACTACCAGCTACAGCCTATTTTTAGAGGCCGGCCTGAACGAGCAGACCGCCCTGGTAGCCACCCTCCCCTACCTGCGCACGGACCAGGACCGCGGCAGCCTCCAGGACGCCTCCGTATGGATCAAATACATGAACCTGGAATCCCCCACCCGCAATGCTACTCACCGGGTATTCACGGCCGTGGGACTGAGCTTCCCCGTCGGCGACTACGCTACCACCGGCATCGCCGCCATCGGGCAGCGGGCTACCGTCTTCCAGGGCCGGCTGGTGTACCAGTACCAGTTCGACAACGGCTTCTTCCTGCACGCGCAGTCGGGCATTGATTTTCAGTTTGCCCCCGAGAGCCGCTCGACCTGGCCGCTGCTGCTGCGCACGGGCTACGGCGCGCGCTACTTCTACGTAGAAGGCTGGCTGGAGTTCGTCACCGCCCTGGAGGGCGGCTCGGCGGTACAGACGGCTACGGCCGGGAGTGGGAGTAGCTGGCGGCGGCTGGGGGCTACGCTGTATGTGCCGGTGGTGCCTTGGCTGGGGGTGGTGGGCGGTGGGGCTTACGTGCCGGGCGGTGAGTACATCGGTAAGAGCACGCGGCTTAACCTGGGATTGGTGGTGAAACTTTGAGCTGACGTTGGAGGCGCCTGGCGGCACCGGGTTTGAACCGCAGAGTGCACAGAGGGACGCAGAGACGTCTTCAGTAACACCTCTGTGTTCTCTGCGCTCTCTGTGGTAGTTATCCAGTCCTAACGGGAAGTCATACCGGCGGTAACCCGGCTATTCAAAATCTCCGCCACGTGCATCACCCGCAGCGGCAACTGCTCCCGGCGGATTAGCCCCTCCATGTGCATCAAACAGCTCATGTCCCCGCTAGTAATCACCTCGGTACCGTTGCGCAGGTGATCGGCCAGGCGGTCGCGGCCCATCTTCGTCGATAGCTCCGGTTGATTGACGCTGAAGGTGCCGCCGAAGCCGCAGCACTCATCCACCCGATCCAGGGGCACCAGCTCCACGCCCTCGACCATATCGAGGAGGTAGCGGTAGTAGCTAAAGTCGGCCCCCACCCGCTCGGAGCCGTGGCCGAGACGCAGCCCCCGTAGTCCGTGGCAGCTATTGTGAATACCCACTCGTGCCTCGAACTGGGCATCGAGGGATTCTACCCCCACCACGTTGATTAGGAAATCAGCTAACTCGAAGGTCCGCTCACGTACGGCTCGCACTGCCTCGCTTTGCTCCAGTACATCGTAATGCGCGTTGACGTGGTAGACACAGCTGCCTGATGGGCAAACGATGTACTCGTACTGGCTGAAGGTGTCGACGTAGTGGGTGTAGATGGGTCGGGCCTCCTGCTCCATGCCGCTATTGGCCAGGGGCTGGCCGCAGCAGGTTTGCTGGCGGGGGTAGACGACGGTGCAGCCTACGCGTTCCAGGAGCTGGAGGGTGGCGATGCCGGCCCTGGGGTAGAATTGATCGATGTAGCAGGGGATGAATAGGGCGACGGTCATACCACAAAGTACAATGCTGCCTCCGGCAGCGGTAGACGTAGCAGCCTCCCCCGATAGCTATCGGGGCGAGAGCCGCCTTGGCGGCGACCGGAGTAACATAAGTAGCAACACGGGGGAGTCTAGCGCAGCCAGAGGCTGCATTTTGCTGCCGCTGCCGGAGGCAGCATTTTACTGACCAGCATACTCGAAGTGCAGCTTCTCCAGCCGCAGCAGCAGATCCTCCAGCGCATCGCGCACCTCCTCCAGATTCGCCGATACTACCGTAGCAAAGGCCGCCTCCACAAAGAGGTGATCCTCGATCCCCCGTAGCTCATCCGGCCCCTGCTCGCGGATGCCTGCCAGCTGCTGCTCGATGTAGGTGCGCAGCCGCTCCGTGCGCTCGTCCCAGAACTCCTGCAGGATGCGGTGGGGCGTCTTGCGGATTACCTCCTGCCGCTCCACTAGATGGGTTTTGAGGCGAAAGACGGTATCGGTGCCGTTGAAGTTGACCTCGATGGTATTCTCCCGCGGCCCCTTGCGGCCCCGGATGCGGTTGACGAGATTCTTCTCCTCGTCGTAGAAGTTGACGCTGCTGAACTCCCGGTCGCTCAGCCCCCGAAACTGCTCGATGGTGACCAGTACGCCGCGGAACTGGCTCAGGTCCTTTTCCAGCTCGTAGTAGCTCTCCTGTACCGGGAGTAATTGCTCCTCTTCCTGCACCAGCTTGATGCGGGTCTCCTCGCGTACGTCGGACTCGAACTCGCGCACCTCCTTCTTTAAACTAGACAGATTCACCGCCACGGAGTAGCCGTGCTTGCGTACCGCATCGACGA
Source organism: Neolewinella sp. (assembly GCF_965214665.1). GTDB lineage: Bacteria > Bacteroidota > Bacteroidia > Chitinophagales > Saprospiraceae > Neolewinella. Next base: position 1,998,111 of record NZ_OZ243970.1, read on the forward strand.
TCATCTCACGCACTACCTCCCGCTGCTCGGGGCTGTTCCAGAGGCAGTGCTCGAGCAGGAAGCAGTCCATGAGGTTGACCCGGTCGCGGCCGTGGAGGAAGGCGGAGGCGCGTAGTAGTCGGACGGCCTTTTTCCAGCGCCGGTCGTAGATCAGCAGCTGGCTGGGCGCGTTATTGGGCTGGGCGTTGTACTGCTCGATCTTGTAGAGGAGTAGCTGGAGGGTGTTGAGCACCTCGGCCGGTACTTCGGTGGCGTCGATCTCGGTGCTCCAGTGGTCGAGCTCCTCCTCGGAGAGCTTGGTGGCGGTAGCGATATTGTCTTCGTAGACATCCTGGGTATCGACCACCATCTTGACGAAGTTCTGGTACTGGCTAATCTTGCCTAGTTCCAGGCGGACCAGGAAGCGGTCCCAGATCGGAGCCAGGTTCGCCGAGCGCGGCGGCAGCTCATTGCTGGCCGTGATGATGCCGCGGATGTCGACCTTCATATCCTCCTCCCCATTGCGGTAGATCTTCTCGTTGAGGATGGTCAGCAAGGCATTTTGGATGGCGGGGCCGGCCTTCCAGATCTCGTCGAGGAATACGATGTTGGCCCCCGGCAGGTAGCGGTCGGTGAGGCGCTCGTACTTGTCCTCGTCGCGCAGCTTCTTGATCGAAATGGGGCCAAAGACCTCATCCGGCGTAGAGAACTTCGACATGAGGTACTCGAAGCTCACCCCGTCGCGAAAGGCGTACTTGAGGCGGCGGGCGATCAGGCTCTTGCCCACCCCGGGGGGGCCTAGTAGGAAGATACTCTCCCCGGCTACGGCCGTTAGCAGCGCCAGTCCCATGGCACGGTCGCGCTCGTAAAGCCCGGCGGTAAGGGCTTCCAGCAGGGCTTCGGTGCGGGCGCGTAGCTTGTTTTCGGGGTTAGCGGTCATAGGGGGGTAACGTACGAACGGCCCGCGGGGTCAGTTCCACGGGCCGTTCGTCATTTCGGGTGATGGGGCAGGGGATAACCTACCGCTCGCCGTATTTTTCCAGGCGGTATTCTGCCTTCAGTTTTTCCTTGCGGCGCTTCACGCTGGGCTTGGTGAATTCGCGGCGGTTGCGCAATTCACGGATCACGCGGGTATTGATGGATTTGCGCTTGTAGCGCTTCAGGGCGCGGTCGATATTCTCGCCTTCGCGTACGTTGATAATTAGCATTAAGCGGTCATAATTTTTTGATTTGGAGCGCAAAGGTACGGAGTAGCTGCCGAATACACAACCTTCTATACCCCTGCCTTTATCTCCAACACCGTCCGCCCCGCCTCCGTTCGGTACTGAAGGTGCTCAATCTTCACCTTTCGCAGTAGTAGTTTCGGATCGGGTAGTTCAGTAGTCTGGGAAGCGGGCGGGGCCGCAGGTGCGGTGGACGTGGCCGAAGCAGGCTTAGTGAGCTGGCTGACGAGTTCGTGTAGGCCAAGGTTGACCAACTCATCGGTGACGACAAACTGCCCCTCCACGGAGCTGCCCTGAAGGTCGGAAAAATCGGTATCGATGAGGTGCTGAAGTACGGGATGCATGGGCTTAAACTTGATCGGGTTGTGCGAGGAGATGGATGTCTAGGAGTAGGTGGTTAGCCTGACTGGTGAGGTGAACGCGGTGTAGCAGGGGCACGAACTGCCGGTATCCCAGGTGCGTCAGCAGGGCGGGTACGTGGAGGCGGATCAGGCTACTGTTGATGTCGACGCCCCGGGGTAGACGCGACTCTACCAGTCCCTGCACCAGATTGATGAGGGGCTTGTCGAGGAATTTCAGTCCGTCGGTGATCGCAAACTGTAGCCAGGGCTGCTCCGGAAAGCTCACCGGGGGGCCGGGCACCAGGGTGATGCGGCGGGTGACGCGGCCGATAATCGGGGCGTTGGCGGCCAGGTGAACACGGAATTTGTTTCCCGCCTCGGGATCGAGGTAGAGCTCGCTGATGGGGGTGCCGCCGGGGCGGGCGGCGAGCACCTCGTTGAGCAGGGCGCGGGTCAGGGGTAGGGTGATGCGTAGATCGGTACCGGCAAAGGAGCCGCCGGGGTCGGTAAAGGCGGCGGCCAGGGCGGGGTTGCTGAAGGTGGGCATGGTGGGGATAACCGAGTGGGTGGAGCGGGGTTCGTTTGGGATGATGGCGGGATTGTTCGACGGTTGGGGCATTGCGCTCTACGGTTCGGACGAACGGTAGCTGTGGTACCACGTTTTAACTATCCACCTTAAGAGGTCAATCCCATGAAGCTGATTTATACCACCCTGCTACTATTCCTTTGCACCTGCGTCCGCGCCCAAACGGATGCGCCCTCACTAGCCCCGAATACTGGAGGTGTGGGCGGGCAACTCAGAGATGAGGCCACGGACGAACCCGTAGGTTTTGCCAATGTCGCGGTATATACGGTTGATGACGGGGAACTGGTCAGTGGCGCTACTTCGGACATCGACGGCAACTTTACCATCACTGGACTAAAATACGGGGACTACCGCCTGGAGGTGACCTTTATCGGCTACGAGGGCGAGGAGATGATGCTGGAGCTCAACGACAGCGAGCGCTTTCTACGGGTCGGAGAGATCGACCTGGCGGCCGGCGGGGCTACCAACCTGGACGAGGTGGTGGTGACCGCCGACCGGGCCATCATGGAACTGGGGCTGGACCGCAAATCCTTTAACGTGGAAAAGAGCGTGGCGGCCAGTGGCGGCTCGGCCGAGGACCTCCTGCGGCAGATACCCGGTATCACGGTCGACCTGGAGGGGAATGTGAGCCTACGCGGTAGCGAGGGGGTACGCTTCCTGATCAACGGCCGGCCGAGCGGTATCGTGGGGAGTGACCCGGCTACCTACCTGAAATCCCTGCCCTCGGCCAGTATCGAGCGGGTGGAGGTGATCACCAATCCCGGGGCGGCCTTCGACCCCGAGGGCACGGCCGGTATCATCAACATCGTACTGAACAAAAAGCAGGAGGACGGCTTCAACGTATCGGTCAACCTCAACGCGGGCACCAACAATAAGTACGACGGTAACGTGGACCTGAACTGGCGGGTGGGTAAGTTTAACTCCTTTGCCGGGGTGGCCGGGCGCTACGACGAGCGCTTCTTTCGGGGCTTTCGGGAGCAAACCGGGACGCTGGGCGACTCGACCTTTAGCCGCTACTTTGACTTCAATGGCGACCGGGTGCGGCAGAGTCAGCTCTTTAAACTCGGCACGGAGTATGCCCTGAGCCCGCTGGCCACCGTAGCCATCCAGGGAAACCTACAACTGGAAACCGGCGACAATAATAACCTGCGCACTACCGACTTCTTCGACAGTGAGGGCGCCCTGGACCGTACCCAGCAGCGCACCGAGACCGAACCCAGCGAGGAGACCGACTGGGAGGTGCAGGCCAACTACACCCAGAACTTCAAGCAGGAGGGCCGGCGGCTCACCTTCCAGGCCCAGTACAGCGAAAACGACGAGGAGGAGATCGAGAACTACGACGAGATCATCTTCGATGCCTTCGGCGCTCCGCTTTCGACGGACCTGCAGCGGTCGCCCGCTCTGGAGGGCCGGAGCCAGTTCCTCACGCAGTTGGACTACGAGCAGTCGTTTGGCGACTTCAAGCTCACTACCGGCTGGCGTACCACCATCCAGCGCCTGGAGGAGGACGCGGCCTTTCAGCTGTTCCGCAATCAGGATTTCCTGACCATCGACAGCCTGAGTAACCTATTCGCCTACGACGAGGACGTACACGCCCTCTACGCCACTTTCGGGGGCACCATCGACAAGATCACCTTCAACGCCGGCCTGCGCGCCGAGCAGGCCTACACCACCAGCCGGCTGCTGGAACCCAACATCGAGACCTTCGAGAACGACTACTTCAAGGTCTACCCCAGCGTATTCGTGGGCTATGCCTTCGACGACAATACTACCCTACAGGCCAGCTACAGCCGGCGCATCGAGCGGCCGCGGGCCTGGGCCCTCAACCCCTTTGTGGACCGTGGCGATCCCTTCAACCTACGCTCCGGGAACCCCTTCCTACTGCCCGAGCTCATCAACAGTTTCGAGCTGAACGTGCAGCAGGAGTACGGCAAGGGCACCTTCACCGGCGGGGTGTACTACCGGGGGCTGATGGACATCATCAGCCGCATCACCCGCATCCAGGAGGGCGGTGTCTCCCTGAGTACCCGGGCGAACCTAGACAGTGGCCGCGACTACGGCGTGGAAGTCATCACCACCTACCGCCCTACCCAGAAACTGGACCTGACGATTAGCGGCAACGCCTACCGCTCCGAAATCACAGGGCAGAGCGACAACGAGAACATCGACCAGAACGGCTACCTGTTTAGCGGCAACGTACAGGGCAGCTACAAACTTCCCTGGGACGTGGATGCGCAGTTCACCTACTTCTACCGCTCGCCCGGCGTGCGGCCGCAGGGGCGCATTGAGTCGATCCAGAGTCTGGACATGGGTTTCCGCAAGGACATCCTCAACGATAGAGCCAGCGTGACCCTGCGCGTCACCGACGTGTTCAACCAGCGCCGCTACCGCTTTACGACGGAGACGGGTGGCATTGTGACCCGCAGTGAGTTTCAGCGGGAGAGCCGCATCCTGTACCTCGGCTTCCAGTATAGCCTCAACCAGCTCGGCCAGCGCCGGGAGGGCGACCGACGGGGAGATGGTGGCGGTGGTGGGGATGATGATTTTTAGGGGGTCGCGATTACCTGACGCCGGCCCACCACACGCCCCCCCTCAAACACCACCAAAAAGTAACTACCCACAGGCAACGTTTCGGTAAACAGTGACTGTTGGCTCCCGCCGCGCATCCACTGGCTCTGCACCTGCGACCCCGCCAGATTGTAGAGCCTGACTTGGTAGCTAGCCGTACCGGGAAGCACCACGTTAAGCTGACCGCTAGTAGGATTGGGAAAGACCTGGAACTGAGCGTCGAAGGCGGCGTCGAACTCGCGTACGCCGATGATGATATCGGAGAAATCATAAGGAGTACCGCAAGCGGGGACTCCCTCCACGTCCAGATACCGGATGAAGGTCTGTACTGGCGACATGCCAATGGCTAGCGTGTCCGACGAGAAAGGGATGAAAGGGGCCTGTACGCCACCGGGGGCCGCCCCGTCCAGTGCTGCGTCGTTGTAACCACACGAGTCCGCCTCACTGGGAAAGTCAGCCTCGAAGGTGAAGCGTGTGCTGAGCTGGTCGCAGGCTCCTCGAAAGAGTGAACGTACCCGGTATTCGAGCTCATCCATTAAGCTATCGGTCACGGTGCGTGCTCCGGGCTGAAGGCCTCTGAGTGCGTCGGGATAGGCGTACGCCCACTGCATGATCGTATCGCGGTAGAGTACGGAGTCGCGCCCCGGCCGGGACCCATCGGTACGGACAGCGAAAGTGAGTAGATCGCCGGTCGTAGTGAAGGTGACCGTCTCATCTGCTAAAGAGTCAACGCTGGTAACAGTAAGCGTACGTTGTCGGTGTAGATCGTAAAGTGCATCATCGGTAGGCGAAATTTGACGGGCGGGAGTCACCTCATCGATATGGTATTCGTTTCCTACCTGTACCCTACCGTACACCTCGTCAGCCGGCAGCTGGAGACCGAGTTCGTCCTGACTGGTGCCCGCTAATCGCAGCGGGGGCAAGTCTCCCAGTAGATCATAAAAGAACGTTCCCTCCACCAGACCGTACGTACGGCTTATACTGATCCGCGAGAGAGTGTCTCCGTCTCCATCGATCAAGGCGATGATCTTGACCGAATCGGAAATGTTAAACAGGGAATCCTGCCTAACCGCTTCTACTACTGCGCGCACCGTGACCGAGTCATTGCGCAGGGCCGTCCAGGTACTGCCCGTTGCAGCACCCTGGTACAGGACGAGCTGACCCAGTTCCGCAAAATTCATGAGCGTACTGTCCACCCCCTGGCATACCGCGTAGCCAAACGGAGAGGGTACCTTATGGATACAGGCCTGTTCGCTCTCCTGGTCAAAAGCGAGAGAGGTGTAGAGGTCCTGACAACCAAGACTATCCACTCGCACGCCGTAAAACTGCGTGGTGAATACCTGATCTAGTGGAACGTAGTTTTCGTTCTCGTACAGGTACTGCACCCCCGGCTGGAAGAGCTGAAAGGGGGACTGGGCGCGTACGCAGGTGCTGGCCAGCACGAACAGTAGAATGCCCGGCGTAGACGACAAAAACACAGGCGGTAAGAATCCCTTCATGGAGTGGGGCGGTGAGTACACCAATAAAGGTAGACGATAGTTTACTTCGGTGTATCGGTGAGATATGTTAAATCCTTGCCTGTCTACATATGCTGCACCTGCGGCCCCGCCCCCGGATAACAAGGTGTAAACAACTGCTGGAAGTTTACCTTAGCACCCGTAAACACACTCCCCCCCCATGAAAAAGATCGGTATTCTCTACGGCCGCGAACGCTCCTTCCCGCCCGCCGTCATCCAGCGCATCAATGATAAAAACGTAGACGGCATCCGCGCCGAACCGGTCAAGATCGACAAGGTAGGACAGGGACTGAACCCCGGCTACGCCGTCATCATCGACCGCATCAGTCAGGACGTGCCCTTCTACCGGGCCATGCTCAAGAATGCCGCCGCTACGGGTACCGCCGTGATCAATAATCCCTTCTGGTGGAGTGCCGATGAGAAGTTCTTCAATAACGTACTAGCCGTTGGCCCCGCCGGCGTGCCCGTGCCCAAGACCGTGCTGCTGCCCAGCCACACCAAGCCGGACGACACCAGCGATGAGAGCTTCACCAACATGGCCTACCCACTGGACTGGCAGAGCATTTTTAACTACATCGGCTGGCCCGCTTTCATGAAGCCCCACGCCGGCGGCGGCTGGAAGAGCGTCTACAAACTAGGCGGCCCCGAGGAGCTCTGGAAGGCCCACGCCGAGACCGGCCAGCTCGTGATGATGCTACAGGAAGCTATCGACTTCACCAGCTACTTCCGCTGCTACTGCATTGGGCGCAAGTACGTCAAGATCATGCACTACGAGCCGCGTAACGAGTTCCTGAATCGCTACAAGGTGCAGCACGACGTAAGCCAGGAGATGCTACAGACCATCCACGACTACGTCCTCCAACTCAATAACTGGCTCGGCTACGACTTCAACACCGTCGAGTTCGCCATCCGCGACGGTATCCCCTACGCCATCGACTTCTGTAATCCGGCCCCGGATGCGGACAAGTTCAGCGTCGGCGAAGAGAACTTCGAGTGGGTGATCGAGACGGCGGCGAACTACGCCATCGAACGGGCGCAGGCGCAGGAGCCGGGGCGGGATAATTTGACCTGGGGGGAGTATATCCGGACTGCGGTGAATGGGAACTACGCCTTTGGGAGGTAGACCCGTGCGTTGCACGGGGTAGACCCCTCGCTGGCGCGTTCGGGGGTAGACCGCTGCGCGGGTAGAGCTACCGCATGTCGTGCCTGCGAGACGAGTCTAACCCGAAGGGTCTATCCGCAACGCGGTCTACCCCCAAACGCGTAAGCGAGGGGTCTACGTCAAAGCAACGCGTTGACTCTACTTAATCTTATCGACGAATAACCGGTGATCCAGCGAGTACCGGCCCGGCCCGGCGATCAAAATCACGATGGCGGCGATGGCGTAGTGCAGGGGATTGGCGATCTTACCCCACTCGTCACCGGCGGCGGCGTGGACCAGAAAGGCAGCCACGAGCATCGTGATCAGGTAAGGTATCGTAGCCAAGCGGGTAAAAAACCCGAAGGCGATCAGAAGTCCCCCGAAGAACTCCGCCGAGCCGGCCAGGATCAGGCTAGCGGTAGAGCCGATGCCGATCACGTCCGGAAACTGAAAATTGCCATTAAATACCTTGATCATCTTACCCAGCCCGTGGGCAAAGGCCATCTCCAGCCCGAACCAGAGCCGGAGGATGAAGAGCGCCAGGTCGATGTTTCCTTTTGTCATAGCCGCTAAATTAAACAACAGCCGATCTACCGCGCAAAGCGCTCCTTCATTCCGTTCCACAGCGCCCCGGCCGCCCGGTTATCCCCCCCTGCCTTAGCCTCCTCAATGTACTCCAGGCTATCGGCGATTAGGTAGGTGACCCCGCCTACCTCCAGCGGGAAGTAGTTGGCGACCTCGAAGTGGAGGCCGAGACCTGCTAACTCGTAGCCGAACAGCATCACTTTCGTTACCCCCAGCGCCCGTACCAGCCCCGTTAGGTCCAGGTCTTGGTCGGCCGGCCACTCCAGCAGGTGCAGCTGCTCGCCCGGTGCGTCGTAGCCCGCCGCCGCCAGAATGCGACTTAGAAAAGCCCGCCGCGACAGCTCCCCGTGGTACACCACCAGCAGCTCCAGCCCCCGCGCCGGACCCAACTTTTCCAGCGCCGGCCCAACCTCCGGCTGACCAATTAGATTAAAGGGTAGCATGTGTCAAAGGTAAGCAGACCACTGCCAGCAAATTGTACATTGTACCTTGTCCATTGTAAATGGTAAATTGATAATGACCACCACCCAGATCCGCACCGAACGCGTCCAGCAGTCCCGCCTCGATAGCGTAGATTTCAGTAACCTGCCCTTCGGCAAGATCTTCAGCGACCACATGTTCGTCAGCGACTACCGCGACGGCGAGTGGACCGACGAGCGCATCATCCCCTTCGGCCACTTCACGATGCACCCGGCCAGTATGGTGCTCCACTACGGACAGGCCATCTTCGAGGGTATGAAGGCCAGCAAACACCAGGATGGCACGCCACTGCTTCTGCGTCCCGAAGAGCACGCCAAGCGCCTCAACGCCAGCGCCCGCCGCATGATGATGGCCGAGTACCCGGAGGATCGGTTCGTGGAGGCCATTAGCCAGCTTGTGGCGCTGGATAAGGATTGGATCCCACCCGCTGAGGGTAGCGCGCTCTACCTGCGCCCCTACATGTACGCGACGGATGAGTTCATCGGCGTGCGACCCAGCGAGACCTACCGCTTCTGCATCTTCACCGCACCGGTGGGGCCTTACTACGCAAAGCCCGTCCGTCTGGTCGTCGAAGAGCACTACGTACGCGCCGTGCCCGGGGGTACCGGAGAGGCGAAGGCAGCCGGCAACTACGGAGGTAGTCTCAGGGCCGTCCACGAAGCCAACCAACGCGGCTTCGATCAGGTGCTGTGGATGGGCGGGCCGGATAAGAAGCAGATCCAGGAGGTCGGTACCATGAATGTCTTTTTCGTGATTGACGGTGAGGTGATTACGCCGGCTACCGACGGGGCCATCCTCAGGGGCATCACCCGGAAGATGTTTATCCAGATTTTGAAGGACAAGGGTATTCCGGTCAGCGAGCGGGTCATTACTATCGACGAGGTGGCGGCGGCCTCCAAAGCCGGCAAACTAGAGGAAGCCTTCGGCGCGGGCACGGCGGCGGTCGTCAGTCACATTTCCGAGCTACAGTACGGGGAGCACCTTATGCAGCTACCACCGGTAGCGCAGCGCAAGATAGGCCCTATGCTCAAGCAGTACATTGATGGACTGCGGGTAGGGAAGGTGGAGGATACGCACGGGTGGCTCGTGCGGGTGTAGCTACTCGGCCGCTGCTCGTCTGCCGAGCGTTGCGCAGCTTCGCTCGTCCGCCGAGTATATCATCAGTAAGTATCTCGGCGGACGACCCCGCTAGGCGGGAAGTCGGCAGACGAGTAGCCACCCCTTGAGCCCCTACTCCTCAAGCCCCTCACTTCGCACCACCTCCAACTCCCCCTCAGCACCCCCCACCAAAAAGTACCCCTCCAACTCCCCGTTCCCCTCCACCAACTCCAGCGCCCCCGCCGGTCCCACCACCATACAGGCCGTCGCGAAGGCATCCGCCGTAGCACAGTCGGGCGCCAGCACACTAGCACTCAGCAGCGCGTTACGCTCCACCCGCCCCGTGCGCGGATCGATGGTATGGCTGTACTTCTCCCCCTCCACCTCGTAGAAGTTAAGGTAATTACCACTCGTGGCGATGGCCCTCCCCTGCTCCAGGGGCAAGGTACCCGCCGCGGCGAGCTCCGTAGCATTTTCCTCCGGTAGCCGGATCGCCACCGTCCACGGCTTGCCGTTCTTCGTGCCCCCGCTACGCATCTCGCCTCCGATGTCGATGAGGTGATCGGGCCGGCCGCGCTCCGTGAGCAGCGCCGATAGCAGGTCCACCCCGTAGCCCTTCGCACTCGCATTCAGGTCCAGCTGCACCCCGGGTTTCGCCTTATGCAGGAAGCCATCGTCGAAACGGATGAGGTCGAAGCCCACCTGCGCCCGCGCACTATCCCAGGCCACGCTATCCACCACGGCCGTCTTCCGCTGCTGCCCACCCCCAAACCCCCAAAACTTCACCAGTGGCGCTACCGTCGGATCGTAGGCCCCGTCCGTGGCCCGCACCACCCGCTCGGCCAGCTCCAGGTTCGGCAAAAAGTGTACCGTCCCGACCAGGCTCACCCCCGTATCGCTGCGGTTGAACCGACTGATCGTACTCTCCACTACCCACGGCGACAGCTCCAGGTTGTAGGCATCGAGCAGGCTATCCACGCTCTCCTGTAGTCCCGGCAGCACCTCGCCCAGGTAGGTGATGCGGTAGTAGCTGCCCATGGCCTCGCCGCTGAGGCGGTGGGCGGGTTGGTAGGCGTCGTTTTGGGGGCCGTTGCACCCGAGCAGCACAACAAGCAGAAGGGCGGGGACGCGGGTGCGGAGGGTCATGGAGGACGAAGGTAGTGGCGTTAGGCTATCCGCGGTACGGCTCAGTGGCCGGGCCTCTACAGCCCGGTCGCCCCGGCTGGAAGCCGGGAACCATTTTACCACCCCGGCAGCAGGTTCACCCCAAACGACCAGCTCGCGTCTTTGATCAACGGCCGCGCAAAGTAAGGCTCCACCACCAACTGACCGAACACGTTAATGCGCGTACTCACCCCGGCGGTGAAAATGGGCCGGGCCACCGGACCGAAGGCCGTACCCTCCTCCCCCTCCTGCCCGCTACCAAGCTGGCTGAAGTCGGTAAAGGCCAGGCCACCATCCACGAACAGGTTGAGGTCGCTGAAGAGAAACTTGGATTTGATCAGGGCCAGCTGCTTCGGACCGGTAAAGGGTACACGTAGCTCCACGTTGCCGATGAAGAGCTTACTACCGATGAGCTCGCTGATGTCGCGGCCGGCCCCGTCCAGGGCGGCTACGGCATCGTTGCCGTTGAGACCGCGCATGTACCAGGGGCTACCGGCGTAGAGGGGGAAGAGGTCGTTGCCCTGGGTACCGTAGCGGCCGTAGTGCAGCATACGGAAGGCCAGTGCCCCGCGGCCGAACCAGGCGTACTTGCGGTAGTCGGCATTGACGGCCGTGAAGTTAAATTCACCCAAGTATTGGTCGACGCCCAGGCGAAAGCGAGACCCGCGGATTGGTGCGGTCAGGCCGAAACTGGAATTATCCCCCACCAGGGCTACGCCGCCGTTGAGGAGCTGAAATCCGGGCTGCTCCAGGTCCTTGCGCCGTTCGGGCTGTACGCTGGCCTGAATGGGAAAGCCGGTCACGGGATTGAAATAGCGCGCGTACTCGTCTACCCGGTTGCTGAACAGGCTATAGCTCAGACTACCCTCCAGCCGCAAGTTTGTATTGAAGGGTAGGGAAGCGAAGGCACCGACCTGGTTCTGGTACAGTCGCTGGATCAGGTAGGGCGCATTGATGAGCTCGGCGTACTGCCCGTCGCCCACCTCGATGGAGTCCTGGTAGGGTTCCAGAAAACCGAAATTGCGGTAGGGTACCCGGCTCAGGCTGACGCCGTAGTTGAACCGCGTCCTGCGGTTGATCCAGGCTACGCTACCACCGAAGTCGGTGATCTCCCCGTTCAGACTCACGCCCGCAAAGAGCTGGTTGTTGCCCAGGATGTCTCCGAAGAGGAACTGCGCCCCGCCCGCCAGTCCGGTCGTCGTGCCGAAGGTCTGGTTCGTGCCTACCCCCGCACCTGCGCCCCCGCTCACGTAGTCTAGCTTGAACTTGGGTTTGTAGGGCTTGCGTACAATGTCGCTGGATGCCAGCAGTGGTTCTTTCTGCATGCCGGTCAGGAGCCGGTCCACCACTACGTCGGCCCGCTTGTTGAGCCGGGGCAGGGTCGCCGGACTCAGGTCCACACTGTCCTTATCCACCGGCCGAGCCTCCATCTTATCGACCAGCGTGCCGTAGATCTTGTAGCCCTTCTGGTTGAAGTAGGTGTACACCAGCCGGTTCTGGCTCCGGTCGATGCTCATGGCCGGCGCGTAGTGGGTGATGCCGGAGACGCCCGTAATCAGGTCCGTCAGTTGCTCCACCTGCTTCGTGACCGGGTCGTAGCGGTACACGTTGCGGAAGCCGTCGCGGTTGCTGAGGAAGTACAGCCAGCCGTCCGCACCCTCCACCGGATTGAGGTTATCGGCACCGGGGAAGACAGGCAGCTCGCGGCTCTCCAGCGTTTGCATATCCAGCGCAGCTAGGTTAAAGCGTAGGTTACCGTAGGGCCGCTCCTTGCGCTGCATGCTACGGGCGTCGGTGCTGAAGTACAGAGTGCTGCCATCGGCCGACCAGGCGGGGTGAATCTCGCTGTATACATCGTCCGTCAACTGGGTCACCCGACTGCTACGTACGTCAATGCTATAGAGGTCGGTCTGCCCGTCTACCAACCCGGACACCACGATGGAGCGCCCGTCCGGCGACCAGGCCGGGAAGCTGAAGGCGGGCAGGTCCACGGGACGGATCTCCCGCTCGACCTTCCCCCGCTCCACGTCGGCGATAATCAGAATGTTCTGCCCCTTGCTCGTAGCGGTATAGGCAAACTGCCGGCTGTCGGAGCTCCACGTACCGCTGTTTTCGATGTAGCTGAGGGCATCGACGTGGGTACCCAGGCTGGAGGTCTTGATCTTGCGGATGGTCTCCCCCGTACGGGCGTCGGCCAGGAACAAATCAATACTGAACAGATCCTGCTCCGAAAGGTAGATCAGGTACCTGCCGTCGGGACTCACCTCCGGGGCAATGTTGATGCGCCCGCCATTCTTCTCGGGGCCGATCAGCTCGGTACCCACGAAGCGGTCCGCCTTGGCCTCCCCGATCTGCTCGCCGTAGGTCTTACGCAGCGCATCCTCCCACAGGTCACTGAACTCGTCGAAGTCGTAGCCCAGCACCAGTGCCGTGGCCTTCTCCAGGCCGATCTGCGCCGTGGTACGGAAGTAAGGATTGATGATATCATCCCCTTTCAGTCCGGTCACGAAGCTCCAAAAGGCCTGTCCGTAGCGGTAGGGAAAGTAGCGGCCACTGCTGAGGTCCTTCAGGCTGGGAACGTCGTCGTTGAGCACCGCGTCACGCATCCACATGGCTGTGAAGGGGTCCACGGAGCCGATGCTGAGGTACTCGGCCAGCCCCTCGACCATCCACAGCGGCAGCTTCTGTAGGTCGCGTAGGTTGGTTGAATCGCCCCGGATGACCATATCGTACTGAAAGGCGTGCACTAGCTCGTGGCCCAGCACGTGGTGGGTCTGGGCGTTGGTCTGGGCTACGGGCAGTACCACCCGGTTCTTGAAGGCCTCGGTAACTCCGCCGGTACCCTCGCCGATGCTTCCGCTGATGGCGTTGGTCTGCTGGAAGTCCGCGTGGTTCGCGTAGATAATCATCGGGTTCTTGAAGTCGATGGTATCGCGCAGCACGTACTGGTGGTTGCGGTACCACTCCTCGCTATCGTTCAGGAAGCGCCTGAGCCACTCCTCATTGTCGATATAGGTGTAGAGCTCGAAGTGCGGCGATTCGTACACCTCGTAATCGAAGGTCTCGTAATTCGGCTTATTCTTACCGAAGGAATTAAAGCCCTGGGCGGGCAGCAACAGCGGCAGCAGAACAAGGGCGGCTACCACCGACAAAAGGCGCTGTAGCGGAATCATGGCGGCTAGATGTTTGGTAAAGGTCATTCACCCTAAAAACACCTATTGTGGCTTTTACCCCCTAAAACCAACGGCCGCCGTATGGTTAAAAATTTGTTAGGGTGTCAGTGGCTGTGCCGCTACCCCCTCATCCGTCATCACCACTTCCTTGATCGTCCCATCTGCATTAAAGTACATCCGATCAATACACGTCACCCGGTGGTCGCGCCCCTTGTTCGGGATTGGGCGGCGGTGGTAGACCATGTACCAGTCATCCGTTCCGGGTGCGTTCAGGACCGAGTGGTGACCCGCCCCGGTAGCCACGGTCGTATCCGCCTCCAGGATGGTACCGATGCGCTCGAAGGGCCCGGTGGGGCTATCCGCCATCGCGTAGGCCACGCGGTAGCTGTCGTTCGTCCAGCCGCCCTCCGACCACATGAAGTAGTAGGTGCCGCCCCGCAAGAACATAAACGGACCCTCCACGTAGCCCTCCGGCGTCACGTCGTGAAACAGCTCGCCATCCTCCCAGGGCACGAAACCGGTATAGTTGTCATTCAGTATGCCGAGATTGCACTTGCCCCAGCCGCCGTAGAAGAAGTAGTCCGTGCCGTCCGTATCCCGAAAGGCAAATTGGTCGATGGGCTGGGCATTGTGGTAAAAGGTATCGATCAGCGGCTCGCCCAGGTGATCGACGTAGGGCCCCGCCGGATCGTCGGCCACCGCCACCCCGATGCCCCCGTAGTGGTTGATGTCGTTGTCGGGATCGTAGCAGCAGGTGCGCGACGGCCGCTGCACGTCATTACCGCCAAAGAACAGGAAGTAGCGCCCGTCCTTTTCGATAACCGCCGGGGCCCACATGGCCTGCCGCACCCACTTCACGATACTCGTATCCAGCACCCGCTCGTGCTTCGTCCAGTTCACCAAATCAGGCGAGGAGAAGGCATCCAGAAACAGCTGGTCCTCGAAGGCCGCCGAGTAGGTCGGAAAGATCCAGTACTGCCCGTCGAGCACCGCCACCTCGGGGTCGGCGTACCAACCCTCCCAGAGCGGATTTCCGGACATGGTGGGCGGGGCAGGCGTCGTCCGGGGGGCGCGCCCGCAGGTGCAGAGTAAGACGATAAGAGAAATACTGGCTAGTAGTATCCGATGGGTCATACCACAATAATACTAAAAGGGAGGACCTCGAAGCGTCCTTTGCGCGCAAGCGCTTAGGACCTTTGAGCGTCCGTATCCCCTCCAATTGCAAACCACCTTCCCTATTATACCGTTCGCACAGACAATGACCGCCACCTCCAATCCCACCGCCGACCCCACCCGCCAGTTCTCTCCCGCCTACGAGGGCCGCTACCTGCCCATTGCCGAGTACGGCATCATTGGCAACCTGCACACCACGGCCCTGGTGAGCGTGACGGGGAGCATCGACTTTATGTGCCTGCCACGCTTCGACTCCCCCACGGTGTTCGGGCGGCTGCTGGACGCGGACAAGGGGGGCTTCTTTAGCTTCGAGTGCCTCGCTGAGGATACTAAAAATAAACAGCTCTACCTGCCGGGCACCAATATCCTCATCACCCGCTTTTTGAGCGAGGACGGTATTGCCGAGCTGACCGACTTCATGCCCATCGTCGACGAGGAGCTCGACTTCGCGGTCTTTCGGCGGCTCAAGGGGGTCTATGGCCACCACCGGGTACGGTTGGACCTGCGGCCCCGGTATGGGTACGGAAAGCGCGGTTGTATTGCCGAGAAAAACGCTGCGGGGCGGGGCTACCTCCTCCGCGACCCCGGGGGAGAGCAGCCTACCATGCTGCTGCTGACCGACCTGGAAATGGACATCAGCGACGATGGCCTCAGCGCCACCATCGACCTGCGGCAGGGGGATAACATCGATTTTATCCTTACCCTTAACGAGGGTGTCGATTTCGACCTGGACTGGATGCACTGCTTCACCTCCTGCCGTAAGTACTGGACCACCTGGTCGCGCAAGTGCACCTACGACGGCTTCTGGAAGGAGCCGGTACTGCGCTCCGTGCTGGCCCTGAAGCTCCTCACCTCGGCCCGCTACGGCAGCACTATCGCCGCGGCCACCTTCGGACTACCCGAAAAGATGGGTGGCTCGCGCAACTGGGACTACCGCTACACCTGGATCCGCGACTCGGCCTTCACGATGTACGCCTTTCTGCGCCTCGGCTACCGCAAAGAGGCAGAGGGCTTCATGGACTGGATCCGCGAAAAGTGTGTCGACTGTCTGCAACTTATGTACGCCGTGGACGGGCAGACCGAGCTTCCCGAAAGCGAACTCGATCACCTGGAGGGGTACCGGGGCAGCCAGCCGGTACGCATCGGCAATGCCGCCTCCAAACAGAAGCAGATGGACATCTACGGCGAACTCATCGATACCATCTACCTCTACAACCAGGCCGGCGGCAGCGTCACCCACGACTTCTGGACCTCCATCACCGCCCTGGTCGACTACGTCATCGAGCACTGGAAGGACGAGGATCACGGTATCTGGGAGGTGCGCAGCGGCAAGGAACGCTTTCTCCACTCGGCCGTCTGCTGCTGGGTGGCCATCGACCGGGCCATGAAGATCGCCGAGGACCGCAGCCTACCCTGCCCCATGGGCAAGTGGCGCGAGGTGCGCGACGACATCTACAAGGACATCTACTACAACTTCTGGAACGAGGAGATCCAGGCCTACGTGCAATTCAAGGGCAGCGATACGGTCGACGCCGCCGCCCTGCTCATGCCGCTGCTGCGCTTCGTATCCAGCAAGGAGCCCCGCTGGCTCAAGACCTTCAAGGCCATCGAGGAGAAGCTCTCCGCCGACGTCCTCATCTTCCGCTACAAGCAGGAGCACGGGGCCACCGATGGCCTGGACGGCGACGAGGGGGCCTTCGCCATCTGCTCCTTCTGGTACGTCGAGTGCCTGGCCCGCATCGGTCACGTCGACAAGGCCACCGTCGTCTTCGAGAAAATGCTAGGCTACGCCAACCACCTCGGACTGATGAGCGAGGAGATCGGCCTGCACGGGGAGCAATTGGGAAACTTTCCGCAGGCGTTCTCGCATTTGAGTTTGATCTCTGCTGCGTTTCAGATCGACAAGAAAAATCGGTAGACCCTACGGGGTAGAGGCTACGCCGTAGACCACAAGGGGTAGACCGCTGTCGCGGTTAGATGTGACGCCTCTACCCGCAAAGCGGTCTACTTATACCCGGCGGCTTGCAACTCAAACAACTCCGCATACCGCCCCCCCAACTCGAGCAGTTCCTCATGGCTCCCCTCCTCCACCAGTCCACCGTACTCCAGGAAGAGGATGTGATCGGCCATGCGCACGGTGCTGAAGCGGTGGGAGATGAGCACGGCCGTCTTGCCCTCGATGAGCGCCGTGAAACGCTGGAAGACCTCGTACTCCGCCCGCGCATCCAGGGCACTAGTGGGTTCATCGAGGATGAGGAGCTGGGCATCGCGCATGTAGGCACGGGCTAGGGCGATCTTTTGCCACTGTCCGCCGCTTAGATCTACTGCACCTGCGAACCTCCGCCCCAGTAATTGATCGTAACCGTCGGCCAGTCCGCTGACGACCTCCTGGGCCAGGGACTTGCGGGCGCTGTCCTCGATGCGGTCCTGGTTGGTCTCCTGCTCGATGCGGCCTACGGCGATGTTCTCGCGGGCGGTGAGCTGGTAGCGGAAGAAGTCCTGGAAGATGACCCCAACGTTGTCGCGCAGGCTAGTGAGCTCGTACTCGCGCAGGTCGCGGCCGTCTAGCAGGATGCGGCCCTCGCTGGGTTCATAGAGGCGGGCCAGGAGCTTGACCAGGGTGGTCTTGCCGGCACCGTTTTCACCGACCAAGGCGATCTTCTGGCCTACGGGGAGCTTAAAGGAGAGGTTCTTGATCGCGTACTGCTCGCTGTTTGGGTAGGCGAAACTGACGTTGTCGAACTCCCAGCCCTGATGGATCTGCCGAGGAAAGGGGATAGCGTCGGATTTATCGGCGATGAGAGGTTTGATCTTGAAGAAGTCGAAGAGGTCCTGGAGGTAGAGCGCATTCTCACCGATGCTGGAGAAGCGGGATAGGATGGTTTGGAGGCCCGTCTGCATACGCTGAAAGGCCCCGGAGAGGAAGGTCAGTGAGCCCACCGTGATGACCCCGTTGATGGTCTGAATGATGATGAGCACGTAGGCGCCGTAGTAGGTCAGTGAGCTAATGGCCGAGAAGAAGGCCCCCCAGGTAGCCCGCTTGACGGCTAGCGTCCGGTTGGCGTAGTAGTACTTCATCGATAGGCTGTGGAAGCGGTTGGTGATGAAGTCGGCCAGGCCGAAGATCTTTACCTCCTTGGCCGTGATGTCACTGGCCCCGATGTAGCGCAGGTAATCGAGCTCGCGCCGCTCCGGCGTCCAGCTGCGCGTGAGGCTGTAGACCTGCTGGTTGAAGTAGTTTTCCTGGATGAAACTGGGGATCACAGCCACCACCAGTAGCAGGATTAGCCAGGGGTTGAAAGCTGCCACGCTCACGCCCAGTACGACCAGGGTCACGATACTCTGAAACTGGCCCAGCAGCTGCGACATCAGCGTAGACCGACTGGTCGTCTGCCGCCGCGCCCGCTCCATCTTGTCGTAGAACTCGGAGTCCTCGAAGTGGTAAAGGTCCAGCGTAGCGGCGTGCCGCATCAGGTCTACGCTCGTCTGGTTGGTGTATAGGTCTCCCAGCAGGCTATCGACGAGGCTGATGCCGCGGCTCAGCAGATCGGAGGTCAGGGCCAGCACCAGTTCCAGGCCCACCATCTGCCACAGAAAGGTGGTGTCACCGGCACCGTCGATGAGCAGCAGTACCTCATCGATAATGAGCTTACCTACGTAAAGGATGGCCGTTGGCAGGGCCGCCTGCAATACCCGCAGCACGATGTTGGTGATCGTCAGCGGCGGACTGGTTCGGTAGATTAACTTGAAAAAGGGGGGAAGATTGCGGAGGGCGGAGAGCTGGTCGCGCCAGGTTCTTTCCTCCTCTGCGTTGGGGGTTCCGCCCCTTCTGCCTAATGCCATAGACAAGAAACGCGCTTAGCTCGTCTTCGGCTCAATGGGAGTAGACCCCGTTGGGGGTAGACCCCTCGCTGGCGCGTTCGGGGGTAGACCGCTGCGCGGGTAGAGGCGACCCATCTAACCGCGATAGCGGTCTACCCCTTGCGGTCTAATCTTTCTTTTTAAAGTCCCCCCGCTTCCACCCATCAAAGAACTGCTTCCAGGCCACCGGACTGAAAATATTCATCGGTGGGCGCTGCCCAATGTAGTAGGTCTGCCGCGCCTGTTGACGGAGGTAGTAGCTACCGTTCTCGGCACCGGAGCGGGGCACGGTCTCGGCCAGACGTTCGAGCTTATCGGCCGATAGGTTCTCGGTGGCGCGGCTCTGGAGCTCGGGGGTCACGTCCATGGCTAAAAATTCCAACTTGAAGTGATCGCGACTGGGCCAGGGGAAGACCACGGCCTCGGGCAGATCGATGGCGTTATAGGTCATAAGTTGCACCAGGCTGTACTTATCATCCTCCAGGGCGGGGTCGATCACGAACTCTACATCATCGTAACCCAGCGCACTGAAGAGAATAGTATCCCCCTTATGCGCCACGATGCTGAAGAAGCCTTCCAGATTGGCGTAGGTACCCCGGCCGTCGTTCTTGATCAGTACGGTCGCATAGGGCACGGGTTGCAGTTGGCTATTCGTGCCATCCAGCACCATGCCCGAGAACTGTACCAGTGGCTCGCCGTACTGGTCTACGAGCTGGGCCCGGGCCGTGGTCACAAGACCGAACGCAAGGAAAAACAGGAGAAAATACTTCATAGGGCACACATACTCTTACGTAAGGACAAAGTAACGGCCTTCGTGGTTGGCTTGTCGTTCGCCGAGTTGCCGCGTAGCGGGCCCGTCTGCCGACTTACTCAAGGTATCCCTTACTCCTTAACTCCCTTACCCCTTAACTCCTTAACTCCCTCACCCCTTAACTCCTTCCCCCCTCCAAAGCCAGCTCTACCACCTCCAGCATAGTCTCCACGTACCTCACCTCCACCCCCTTCAAGTACCGGGGCTCGATCTCGCGCACGTGCCGCTCATTGGCCGCGCTGAGCAGAATGGTCTTCATACCCGCCCGCCGCGCCGCCAGCAGCTTTTCCTTGATGCCCCCCACCGGCAGTACTCGGCCCCGCAGGGTAATCTCCCCCGACATAGCCAGGTAGGGCTTCACCGGCCGGTCGGTATAGGCGCTGGCCATGGCGGTAAGCATGGTGATGCCGGCACTGGGTCCGTCCTTGGGCGTAGCGCCCTCGGGCACGTGGATGTGTAGGTCCTGCGTCTTGAGCGCCTCCTGGTCGATGCCTAGGGCTTCGGCGTTGGCCTTGAGGTAGGAGCGGGCCGTGGTGGCGCTTTCCTTCATGACGCTACCGAGGTTGCCGGTCTGCTGGAGGCCGCCCTTGCCCGGACTCAGGCTCGCCTCCACGAACAGAATCTCGCCCCCCACCTGCGTCCAGGCCATGCCGATGGCGATGCCCGACTGCCGGCCCACCCGGTAGGGCTCCCGCTCGAAGGGGCGCGGACCCAGCACGTCCTCCAGCATCTCCTTCGTAAAACTAACCCGCTCGGCCCCCTCCATGGCGACCTCCTTGGCGGCGTGGCGCATCAGGCCGGCCAGCTGGCGGTCCAGGGCGCGCACGCCACTCTCGCGGGTGTAGCCCTCGACAACCTCGCGCAGTACCGTCACCGATACCTTGACCTGCTTGCTCTTAAGCCCGTGGGCCTCGCGCTGCTTGGGAATGAGGTGGCGGCGGGCGATCTCCAGCTTCTCCTCGCTGGAGTAGCCGGCCAGGCGGATGACCTCCATGCGGTCGCGCAGCGCGGGCTGCACCGTCTGCATACTATTGGCCGTGGCGATGAAGAGCACCTTGCTCAAGTCGACGTCCAGGTCGAGGTAGTTGTCGTGGAAGGTGGTGTTCTGCTCCGGGTCGAGCACCTCCAATAGGGCCGAGGAGGGATCGCCGCGGTGGCTCTGCCCGATCTTGTCGATCTCGTCGAGGATAAATACCGGGTTAGACGAGCCGACCTTACGTAGCGACTGTACGATCCGGCCCGGCATGGCGCCGATGTAGGTCTTGCGGTGGCCTCTGATCTCGCTCTCGTCGTGCAAGCCCCCCAGACTGATACGTACGAATTTACGACCTAGCGCATGCGCGATACTCTTGCCCAGACTGGTCTTACCCACTCCCGGAGGACCCAGCAGCAGCAGGATCGGCGCCTTCATATCCCCCTTCAGCTTCAGCACGGCTAGGTGGCCCAGGATGCGGTCCTTCACCTTCTCTAGGCCGTAGTGGTCATCGTCGAGCACCTTGGCGACGCTCTTCAGGTCGAAGTTGTCCTCGGTGTACTCCTGCCAGGGTAGGTCGAGTAACATTTCCAGGTAGCTCAGTTGCACGCTGAACTCGGCCACCTGGGGGTTCATACGGCGTAGGCGTACGAGCTCGCGGGCGAAGGTCTTGGCTACCTCCTCCGGCCACTGCTTTTTCTCGGCCCGGGCCTCCAGCTCCCCGATCTGCTGGTCGTTGGGATTTTCGCCGAGCTCGTCCTGGATGGCCTTCATCTGCTGGTTCAGAAAGTACTGCCGCTGCTGCTGCTCGATATCGCCGCGGGTCTTGTTCTCGATCTGGTCACGCAGCTCTAGGATGCGTAGTTCGCGCTGTAGGTCCACCAGTACCCGCTCGGCCTTCACACCCAGGTCGTTGATCTCCAGGATTTCCTGCTTCGTCTGTACCTCCCCATTGAGGTTACTGGCGATGAAGTTGAGCAGCTGGCTCGGCCGGTTGATGTTGTCGAGCATCACGCGGGCCTCGGTGGGGATATTCGGACTCAGCTCTACGGCCCGGGCGGCAATGTGGCGTACGGTGTCAATGGTCGCCTCATAGGTCATTGCCTCTTCTGACTCGGCGTAGCTCATAGGCTCGATCGTCCCCTCCATGTAGGGTGTCTCGGCGGTGATGCTAGTGCGACGTACCCGCTGGCCGCCACGCAGTACGGCCGTAAGGCTCCCATCGGGCATCCGCAGCATCTTCAGGATCCGGGCCAGGGTGCCCACCTCGTAGAGGTCCTTTACCTCGGGCTCCTCCACGTTCAGGTCGCGCTGGGAGAAGACGGCGATGAGCTTATTGGTCCCTACCGCCTTATGGATCGCGGCAATGCTCCGGTCCCGCCCGATGTTGATCGGCGTGACGATAGTCGGAAACAACACCGCGTTCTTCAGCGCTAGGATCGGGATGGGGCTCGGCGTATTGCCGTCCACCAGCTCCTCGTCGCCGTCTTCCAGGCCGATAAAGGGCAGCAGTTCCTGTTCGTCGTCAAATCCTCGGTTATCCATTCGGTGGTGCAGTTGGGGGGCGCGACCGGCAAAGGTAGGGGAGGATTTACGATTTACAATTTACGACGTACAATTTACGATTTGGCTACCGCACGGGATAGGTGGCAAGCCGAGGTAGGCGGCAACAAGCAGGCCGCGGCCGCAGGTGCAACTCAACTCGCAGGGCTACCCCAGCGCAAACCGCTCCGACAACGCTGGCAGCCCGTCCCAACCCCCTACGTCCATATTCCTAGCTTCTTCCAGCAGCCCAGCCCACTCCTCCGGCTTTATATCCTCCGGCACGATCCGCGTCAACCCCAGCCGCTGCAACGCCTCCATCTTACACCGCTGCTCGCCGAAGGGGCGCTCTTCCGGCATGCTGAGGAAGGGGACGCGGGCGGCGCCTACCTCCATCATCGTATTGGTGCCACCGCTGCCCATGACCACATCAGCAGCCTTTAGGTAGAGGTACGTATCGGAAACAAAGCCGATGTAACGCAGATTAGGGGGAGTAGGATCGTGGAACACCCCTACCCTACCTACGAGGAGGAACAGCCAGCCGGGAGTGGCGTGGGCTACCTCCCACCACTTACCTTGCACCTGCGCCCCCCCGCCCACTCCATTTACAACTGTCACGACGGGCTGTACCGCGGAAAGTCGGAGCTGCTGTCGGCACTGCGCTTTGGTCTCCTTTCGGTGATCGTAGCGGCTGAAGGTGCCCAGATAGGTGGTCTTTTCGCGTACCCAATTGGGAGTATGGGCGTCTTCGAGCTGGGGAGGAAAGGGGGCCAGGAGGTGATCGGCGAGGCGAAAAGCGGCGGTGTGGGCCGGATCGTCGCGGTGGCCATGCAGGCGGACCAGAGCTGTACGGCAGCCACACAGACGCACAAACAGCGCGATCTCTACCGATAGGTCGACGATGAAAAGTGCGGGGCGGTGTTCAGCGATCCAATCGGCGATGATGGCCATCCGCTGCTGCAAGCCGGGTAGATCGACGGGGGCGTAGTGTAGCACCTGATCCTGTAGCAGGTCCCTGGTCGGATCGCGGTCGGGACTTACGTCGGGAGGAAGAATGTGGAGCTTACTGGCCGTCCAGTCGCGAAAGGATTCTGGGGCGGAGGTGAAGACGTGCAGGGGGGCGTCGGTAGCCCAGCGCTCGGTGAGCAGGCGGGTACGGTTGGCGTGGCCCCGGCCGTGGTGGTGGACGTAGAAGGCGACCGGACGGGCGGGGGGCGAACTAGGCGACGACACCGATCGAGCCGCGCAGAACGGGAGTGACGGTGGGCAGCGTGGGCACCTGCGGTACCAACTTCTGGTACAGCCGCTCATAGTCGGAAATCATACGGCCGATGGGAAAGTGAGACTCGGCCCGGCGGCGGCAGGCGGCCCGGTCGAGGGCGGCGGCCCGGGGCATGGCGGCGGCCATGGCGGCTACGTCACGCTTCGGGACGATGATGCCACAACTGTCGTCGAGAATCTCCCCGGCAGCTCCGCTGTCGAAGGATACTACGGGAGTGCCGCAGGCGAGCATTTCGGGGAGGACTAGTCCGAAGGGCTCGTCCCAGGTAGAGGTGAATAGGCCCACGGCGGCCCGGCCGGCCTCGCGGCAGATATCGCGGTGGTCGAGGTGGCCGATGTACGTTATGTCTTCATCGAGGCGGGGGGCAATCTCGCGGTCGAAGTAGGCTTGGTCGTAGATACTACCGGCCAGGCGCAGTTTATAGCCGGCCTGCTTGACGGCCTGGATGGCGTACTCCGGACCCTTCTCGGGGCAGAGGCGGCCGTACCAGAAGGCGGTACCGGGGATGCCGGCGGTGGAGGTATGCCACCGATCGACCTGGATGCCGTTGTGGATGATCTTGCAGTGGGTAATGTCGGCGGCCCACTGCTGGGCGGTGCTCTGACTCACGGCTACGAACTGGTTGCCGAGATAAGGTCGGGCCAGGATCACGCCGCTCTGGAGGGAGGGGAAGGGTGGGCAGTGCAGGGTGGTCACCATGGGGCAGCCTAGGGTGTGGGCTAGCGACAGCGGCAGGAAGTGCAGGCTATTGTTGTGCACGATGTCGAAGTCGCCGCGCTGTATGGTCGTCACCACCTCCATGTAGGCGTGGAACTTGTTGACGAACTCGAGACCAAAGCCGGGCTCCTGCTGAAACAGATCGACCGCGCCCTCTTTTTCCACGGCGTTCAGGGTAGGCTCGATGATCTGAAAACTAGGATCGGAGGCGCTCAGAGCAAATAAGGTAACCTCGTGACCGCGGGCCATCAGCTCCTGGGTCAGGCAGTGGGTGTGCATCTCCAGTCCGCCGTGGAAGGGTTCGGCAATGGGAAACTTCAGGTGGGCGATGAGGGCAATCTTCATCCGATTTAGGAAGCTGGTTGGACGTAGCGGCGGATTGACTCGGTCATCCAGAACCGCCACTCTACCGAGGTTCAGGAAAAATTCGTGTCTCATTGCCCAACTCCGGTTTTCCGAATCAGGTTTTTGTTTTACCGCCTTTTAAAACAAATCGTGGTCAGACTAGTGGGCTGGTTCGTCGATTAATTTACTGGCGCTTAATCCTTTCGGTAGCCCCTCTGGTTGTTTCCACAAACACGCGTTCATGGTCACCATCTTCCCTCTTTCCCAGGACAACATGCTCGGCTTCACCCTCGACGGCGAGGTGGACGAGCCCGGCATGCGCAAGCTTCTCATGGCCGTCGAGGCCAAGGTGGTCACCCACGGCAAGGTCCGCCTACTGGGCAACATCAAGAACGTCGGCGGATTTGCCAGCTACCAAGCCTTTTGGAATACCGTCAAGGCTAAGCGCGAGCTCTGGGAGAAGATCGAGAAGTACGCCATCCTCACCGATCACGGTTGGCTCTCCACCCTGAGCGGCGGCATTGATTTTCTGACCCCCCGTATGGAGGTAAAGACCTTCGCCCTCAATGAGGGCGAGCTCGCCCACCGCTGGCTCACGCAGGATACCGAAGCCCCCACCACCTCCGAGGGCGTCAGGGTCGTCGACCTGGCCAACGAACGCCTACTGGGCCTGGCCATCGTCGGCAAGCTCTACCCCGTCGACTACGATCGCATCAACGTGCTGGTCGAGGAGAAGGTCCGCCACCACGGCAAGGCCCGCCTGCTGATCGAGGTCGTCAGCACCGAAGCCCTCAGCATCCGTACCCTCTGGGAGGATCTCAAGGCCAGCATGAAGCTGTACAAAGATTTGGAGCGGGTAGCCATCATCGGCGACCAGTCGTGGCTCAAGACGAGCGTGAAGCTAAGCGATCTGCTTACGCCCGGACTGGAGCTGGCCGCCTTTTCCTCTACGGAGCACCAGCGGGCTATCGCCTGGCTCGATTAGCTTATACTAGCATCCGTACCGTGCCGCGGCCGAATAATCAGCCGCAAACTCTGGTTGTAATTGATGTAATTGTACAGCCAGTTCAGGAAGACGAATAGCTTGTTGCGGGTGCCCAGGATGGCAAAGAGGTGCACCAGCAGCCAGGTCAACCAGGCCAGTACCCCACCGAAGTGCAGGTTGGGCTTCGGGATGTCGACCACCGCCCGCGCCCGACCGATCGTGGCCATACTCCCCTTATCGTGGTAATGGAAGGGCTCCCACGCTTCCCGCCGCTCGTGCCGGAAGCGGAGGTTCTTCGCTAGGTGCTCCCCCATCTGGATGGCTACCTGGGCCACCTGCGGGTGCCCCTTCGGAAAGTCGGGCTCCTCCATATACGCTACGTCGCCGATGGCGTAGACGCAGTCGGTGCCCTTGACGCGGTTGAAGCGGTCCACATTCAGGCGGTTGCCGTGGGTGATGGCTTCCTCAGGCAGTCCGGGAATGGGCATACCCTTGACGCCGGCGGCCCAGATCACCTTCTGCGTGGCGATGGTGCGTCCGTCCTGTAGCGTCACCGTACTGCCATCGAAGGCCGTAACCCGGTTATTCAGGATCACTTTCACCCCCAGCTCCTCCAGGTACTTCAGGGCCTTTTCGCTGCTGTTGGCACTCATGCCCTTGAGGAGCACATCGCCGGATTGCACGAGGTAAATGTCCACTTCTTCTTCCACATGTAGTTCGGGATAGTCCTTAGGGAGCACGTGGGTTTTCATCTCGGCCAGGGAGCCGGCTAGTTCTACCCCCGTAGCGCCGCCGCCCACGATGACGATATCGACCAGTTCCTGCCGGTCCTGGTAGGAGGGGGTGGTCAGGGCGTCCTCATAGTCATCCAGGATAGAGTTGCGTAGGTACAGCGCCTCGGAGACCGACTTCATGGGCAGGGTGAGCCGTTCCAGGTCCTTGTTGCCGTAGTAGTTGGTATCGGCACCGGTGGCTACGACTAGGTGATCGTAGTTACAGTGGCCGAGGGGCGTCTGAATTTGCTTAGCCCGCGTATTTACGTGCGTCACCTCCGCCATGCGGATGTACATATTCTCCCGCCCCTGGAACAGCTTGCGGAAGGGAAACACGATGCTACTCGGCTCCAGTCCTGCCATCGCCACCTGGTAAAATAGCGGCTGAAACTGGTGGTAGTTGTTGCGATCGATCAGCACCACCTGAAAATCGGCCTTCACTAGCTTGCGCGCCAGCTGTAGTCCGCCAAAGCCACCCCCCACAATGACCACGCGCTCCAGCTCACTCTCCGGGATGTTGATTATCGTCGTTGGGTCCATAGCTAGAGTAAGCCATTCTTCTCTTTAAGGTTCGCGGGCGGGGCCGCGGGTGCGAAGCGAAATCGAGGTCCTCGCTAATCGTTTTAGTTTGTCACCTTGTAGTATATTCACGCAACCAACCATCCATCATGCCAAAACAGACCACCACTACCCGCCGCCGCTTCCTGCGCACCGCCGCTACGGCCGCCGCGGCCTTCACCATTGTCCCCCGTCACGTACTGGGCGGCAAAGGATATAAAGCCCCCAGCGACACCGTCAATATTGCCGCCATCGGTGCCGGTGGCAAAGCCAATGGCTCCATCCCCCAGATGGCTAGCGAAAATATCGTTGCCCTCTGCGATGTCGACGTGTCGATGACCGAGAAGCTGCGGACCATGTTCCCCGATGCCGCCTTCGAAAAAGACTGGCGGGTCATGCTCGACAAATACGGTAAGGACATTGATGCCGTGGTCGTCACCGTACCCGACCACAGCCACGCCGTCGCCGGCCTGGCCGCTATGGGCATGGACAAGCACGTCTACATCGAAAAGCCCCTGGCCCGCACCATTTCCGAGGTTCGTGCCCTGACCGAAATGGCCAAGGCTAAACCCCAGCTCATCACCCAGATGGGTAACCAGGGCGCCAGCGGCGAGGGCATCCGTCGCACCCAGGAGCTGGTCGAGGCCGGTACGATCGGCGACGTGACCAAGGTCTACGCCTGGACCAACCGCCCCATATGGCCCCAGGGCGGCAGGCTGCCCCAGGGTACCGACCCCATCCCCGAAGGCTTCGACTGGAACCTCTGGCTCGGCCCCGCCGCCATGCGCCCCCACAACAACGCCTACCACCCCTTCGCCTGGCGTGGCTACTGGGACTTCGGTACCGGTGCCCTCGGCGATATGGGCTGTCACATCATCGACACGCCCTTCTACATCCTCGACCTAGGCTACCCCACCAGCGCCGAGGCCAGCGTGGTGCAGGTCTTCAGTCAGAACTGGACCCCCGATTACAACCCCGAAACCTGCCCCCCCGCCGCCAAGATCCACATCAAATTCCCCGCCCGCGGCGAAAAGCCGCCCGTGGAGCTTATTTGGACCGACGGCGGTATCCTGCCCGGCACCCCGGAGGAGCTCACCGTCGATCAGAAGCTCAACCCCAACGGCATCATCATGGTCGGCACCAAGGGTAAACTCATGGCCGACGTCTACGGCGCCGACCCCACCCTACTGCCCACCAGCCGCATGGACGAGATCGACGTGCCGGAGACCATCCCCCGCGTCCAGACCTCCCACGAGATGGACTGGGTCAACGGCATCAAGGAGGGCTACCAGCCCAGCAGCCACCTGGCCAAGGCCGGCCCCCTCACCGAAACCATCCTCATGGGTAACCTGGCCGTGCGCGGCTACGATTACCGCTTCCCCAAGGGCGACCAGACGGAGGCCACCGACGGCGACGAGTGGGAAGTCCGCGGCCGCACCCGCCTGGAGTGGGACGGCGATAACATGAAAGTAACCAACGTGGATGAGATGAATGAATTCGTCTCGCCTCAGTCTAACCGGGAGTTTTAAGCTCTGCGATGGTCGTCAGCCGAATCCTTTTCCCTGCGCCCACAGCGCCGGGAAAAGTTCGTCTGCCGACTTGCTTCCTAGCGACCCTAATCCAACAACCGCCAACTAGCCCCCAGCCGCAAGGCCCCATCCGGATAAAGATGCTCCGCCGTAAGGAAAAGCAGCCGGTCGGAGATGAGCGTCTGCGCCTGGATGAACTTCACGAAGAAGCGAAAGCGCGTCACGCGTAGGCTGAAGAAGGGATCGACCTGCACGTAGAAGTCCGTTTGCTGCCGGTCCTGGAGCTGAAATTGTTGCAGGACAGGGTTGTAGTAGTAGGGTTGGAAGCCGGAGGCGTAGCGGACGTCCAGGCCTAGATTGACATTGAGTACGCCAAACCACTTACCGGCGTAGTACAGGCTGTGCTCACCGTAGAGTTGGGGCAGGCGGAAGACCTCCTCGTCGGCCTGTTGCAGCAGTACGCGGTTGTCGAGCCGGTAGCTCCCGAAGCTAAAGTCACGCTCGGCGGTGAGCTGGATGATGGAGTTAGGCGAGGAGCTTTGCACCGGCGTCCCCGCCCGGTCGAAGTAGATGTAGTTGGTGAGCAGGCTGTAGGCCAGTCCGGCGCGGATGCCGATGAAGGGAAGGGTGTAGGCCCCCTCTAATCGTAGCTCCAACGTTTTGGCAAAGTCGCGGTCGTAGAACTCGCTACCGTTGAGTAGGTAGGTGCGCTGCAGAAGATCGGGACTGTAGAGTTGATTGAGCCCCCGTAGCTCTAGCTTACCGGCGCGGCCGAGGTCGAGCTCGCCGGTGGCCTCCACGCGGTAATCGCCGATCTGACCGAGGAGATTAAGCTGGGCGTCGACGAGGAATTGCAGGCGGTCGCTGGGGCGTAGGCCTACGCGGGCGGTGGCAAGGACGAAGTTGGCCGTGCTGTCGCGGGTATCCTGGAGTACGCGGTGGAGTTGGTGGATGAGGCTCACCTCCAGGACGTCCTTCTGCACGGTTTCGCGGCTGCCCGACTGACTGCGGCGGAAAGTGCTCAGTCCTAGCTCGTTGCTGATCACGTTATGCTCCAACCGGCTTCGGAGCCCACGGTCGTCAAGGTCAAACTCCGGCAGGCGGCGGTAAAAGGCGGTATCCTCCACCGTGCGCAGGCTCGACATACGGTAAGTGCGCCGGTCGATGCGTAGCTGGTGCTTGACGGTGAAGGCCCGCCGCTCGCGCCCCGTGAGCGTATCGGTGGCTGCCCCGAACTGCAGGTACTGGGTGGCCGTCGCCTGCCGGAAGCTCTGCCGCTGGAAGGTGTTGGCCAGGAGGGGCTCCAGGGTAGCCTGGTCGCCGAGTACACCGATCTCCTCCACATCGAAGTCGATGATGCCGCCGTTCTGCTGCTCCTCGAAGGTATTGGCGGAATAGGTGAAGTAGCCGC
This sequence comes from Neolewinella sp., assembly GCF_965214665.1. Taxonomy (GTDB): domain Bacteria; phylum Bacteroidota; class Bacteroidia; order Chitinophagales; family Saprospiraceae; genus Neolewinella. The sequence continues at coordinate 2,027,926 of NZ_OZ243970.1, forward strand.
TGTACCGACTGCCCGGTGGTCGAATGGCAAGCCCCGTAGATACCGAAGTGTTGCGCACCGCCGTAGCCGGATAGCCCTGCTGCCCGGTCTGGAAGATGCGGTCGTAGTCGAGCAGTAAATTTACCCCGTCGGCGAAGTTGCGGCTGAAGCGCGCCGTGAGCCGCCCGTCGTTCTGTGCGCTGCCCCGCAGGTAGCGTAGGTAGGTGAAGGGACGCTCCAGGCGGTAGAAGTCCAACTGCTCCACCTCGCGCCGGTAGAGGTCGAACTGTCGCAGGCCCACCTCCAGCCCCCGCCGCCGGATGGGCGCGTAGCGTAGCCCGTAGGCCGGTGTGCCGATCTGCCCTAGGGTAGCGTAGTCGAAATCCACCGCCCGGTCCGGCTCGAACCGCTGGAAGCCATTGAGTAGACTATCCTGGAATTGTTCCTCCTGGTTCGGATTATCGACCTGGTAGATGAAAATGCCAAAGGTGTCCGGCAGTACTTCGCGTTGTTGCTGCGGCTGGCCACGTCGAGCGGAGGCTGCGTCGTAGTCCGGATCGCTGGGATCGAGCTGGCCCGTATCCGACGGATCTAGCACCTGCGCGCCCGCCCAAGTCCCCGGTAAGCTGAGCAGGGCCAGCAGTATGTATACCCATCCGTTCCGCATAAGCGATGTAACGCCCCAGAGACACCGGCAGTGCCGCTACGGCTGCCTGGGCTAGTCGTTTTCGAGCACCTTAGGGTTCATGCCCATCTGCGAGAAGCCGCCGTCGTGGTACAGGTTCTGCATGGTGACGTAGCGGGTAAAGTCGCTGAAGAGGCTGGCGCAGTACTCGCCGCAGGCCCGGGCGGGGGCATTGCCGAGGGGGGACATCCGATCGGCGTAGCCGAAGAACTCATCGAAGCCCTTGACGCCCTTACCGGCCGTGGTCATGGTGGGTGACTGGGAGATGGTATTGACGCGCACGTGGTTTTTCTCCCCGAAATGGTAGCCGAAGCTGCGGGCGAAGCTTTCGAGGAGGGCCTTGGACTCGGCCATCTCGGAGTAGTCGGGGAAGGTGCGCTGGGCGGCGATGTAGGTGAGGCCCAGGATGCTGCCCCAGTCGGCCATGTGGTCGCCCTTGTAGAGCACCTGGCACATCTTGTGGAAGCTGATGGCGGAGATGTCGAAGGTCTTGAGCATCCAGTCGTGCTTCAGGTCGGTGTACTCCTTACCCTTGCGCACGTTGAGCGACATGCCGATGGCGTGGAGGACGAAGTCGAGCTTGCCGCCCAGGATCTCTTCGGATTTGGTGAAGAGGTTTTCCATATCCTCGATGCTGGTGGCGTCGGCGGGGATGATCTCAGCGCCTAGCTTTTCGCCCAATTCGTTGAGGGAGCCGAAGCGCAGGGCCACCGGGGCGTTGGTGAGGGTAAATTTGGCTCCCTGCTCGGCGCATACTTCAGCGACCTGCCAGGCGATGCTCTGGTTGTCTAAGGCTCCGAAGATGACGCCGCGCTTGCCGGCAAGTAGTGGGGTGCTCATAGGGGATTTACGATTTGCTCGGCGGCAAGGTACGAAGCGGCTTGTCCCGATTGCTATAGGGACGACGTCGCCCACAACTTGTAGTTGCGCGGCTAATTAATTACTTTGGCTAGCGTCGATCAACTACCCTCGCTCCATGGCTAAATCACGCCAAAAACGCAAGCCTGCGCCCGCCGGCACGCCGCCCGAGATCAAACGCTTCTTCCTGATCACCGCCGTCTTGGTGCTGCTCCTGCTGGTCCTGATGTACCTCTTCGCCTTCTAGGGCCGTGCGGCCGCCCGCAGCCGCTCGCGCACCGCATTGACGATTAGCAGTAGCCGATCCGTCTCCAAAATACGGTTGTGCACCACCACCGGCGTAGTAAACCGAGGTACGCCCTGCTGACTTACGAGCTGTACGCGCATATCGTATAAATTGGCGGTACGGACCACGTCGTAGCGGTAGCGCTGGGCCTCGTTATCGTAGGTGAGCACGAAGTAGAATTCCAGTGGCAGGGGCCGACCGATAAGCAATAGCAGCGGGGCATCTAGCATCTGATTCTCGCCCTCGCGGGTGGGGCGGAAGCGGCCGGTGAAGGAGGGGTATTCCCGAAACTCCGCCCGGATGCCGGAGCCGACGAGTGCGCGCTGGGCTTCGAGCAGCATCCGACGGTTGAGCGTGAGCGGGTCCTCGAGGGCCCGATCGGTTGGGGACAGCGGCAGGGCGGGGTGCGGCAGCCAGTCACCGGTGGCGATACTGCGGTACTGCATGGGGCCGAGCTGCAGTTTGTAGTCAAAGGCGGGAAAGGTGGGTGCGTAGTAGCCCGGGTAGTAGTAGGTGAAGTTGCGCTCCAGGGCCAGTTCCACCTCCAACAACATGGTGAATAGGCCAAGGCTATGGACGGCGTAGCTGGGGTCGTAGATGCCCGTCTTGGTGTACATCACCCGCCGGCCGACGTCGAAGTAACTGAAGGCCACCAGGCGCTTGCCATCGTAGACCCGGAAGAGTTGGGTATTGAGGACCCGCTCGCCATCCTCGTTCATGACGTTGTACTCCAGGTCCTCCCGGGTCTTCTCGGGGTGCGCCTGCATGTACAGCCGGTTGACGCGTAGCAGCTCACCGTCGGGGAAGCGCGCCAGCTCGTGCGCTACCCGGAAGCGTGCCCGGTTGCGGCGCAGCAGCTTGCGGTGCCGTTTCTTGAACTGAAAGCCCTGTAGCGGCAGGCGGATTTGCAGACAGCCGTGCAGCTCGTCGTCGTCGGTACGCAGGTAGTCGCTGGTGTAAATGGACTGCCCCGTAGGCCGCCAGCCGCGCGCCAAAAACTCATCGAGCTGTTCCGGCGCAATGGTTCTGGTCGGATGTATGATGTGGGTGGCCAAGCGGGAGCGAACTGGGAGAGAGGAAGACAGCGTAAAGGTAACCCGTAATACCCCCTGTTATGTTTGCGGGGGTTGGCGCAGACCCTCCAACACCCGCCCCCGTTCCTCCGGCGTATTCGCATTCGTGAGCGGCGCCCCATCGTCCAACTCCACCACCTCCGTAGCGCTATTGATGAGCAGCTTCCGCGGACAGGCATACCCCAGACTCAAAAACTGCAATAACCGCTGGTACGCCCTAGGCTCGTAAATGGCCACCAGGGGCTCCGGCCACTCCTTCCCGGGGCCGCGCACGGCAGTAGCCAGGCGGTCGGGACGGCGAGCGGTGATCAAGCGGCGCAGGGTAGCCTCGTCCAGTAACGGCAGATCGCAGGCTAGCACCAGCCAGGCGGCGTCGGGGGCGGCGAGAAAGGCCGAGGCGATGGCACCGGCGGGGCCTAGTCCCCGGAAGCGGTCTACGACGACGGGAGAGTCACCGGTAACACGGTCGGAAGTCGAGTTGCGGACGGACAGGTGCACGGGTAGCCCCAACTTCCCACAAAGCGCGCTCAGCCGTTCCACCTCCGTCTGCCCGTCGCGGTACACTAATTGGCTCTTGTCTTCCCCCATCCGCTCGCTGCGGCCGCCGGCCAGGATGAGGGCCTGTAGGGGGGGCACGGCGGCTTCCAGGGTGGCGGAAAGCCGCGGCAGGAGCGTATCGATCTCAGCTAGTGAGACGACACGGGGAGGGGTCTGCTGTCCGGCACAGTGAGCCTGGAGCCAGTCGGGGCAGCGGTCGGTAGCGACCAGTACGATCGCGGCTACGTCGGTGAGTTGGTCGGTTCGTCGCACCAGCGTCTCCGCCTTGGCTTCATCTACAAAGACGATCTGGCGGGTGGCTGGGTAGTGGTTTCCGTTGACCAGGGCCAGATCGTACTGATTGCCCAGGAGACGGTCGTCGAAGTTGTTCCAGGAAGCAGTATTCGTGGTAAAATGCTTACGGTCGTAGCGTAGGCTCACGGGCACCCCTGGCTCGGCGTGCTCACCGGTGACGAGCAGACAGCGGTACCGATTGCTCAGCTGCTCCGCCCAGCGGGTCATGATCGCCTCCATGCGCGCGCAGGTGGAGCCCACGAAGGCCAGCTCGGTGCGGGCGTAGTGGCCCAGGGCGGGGCGGGCGAGGGGGGGATGCTTGTGGTGCATGGTGGCTCAGCGTAGGGACAGCGGGAGGAAAGGGAACGCCTCACCCGCCGAAAAGGTAGACCGGTCACGGGGCAGGACCAGAAATCCATCGCTGTGCAGCAGGCTCAGCAGGTCACCACTCCCCCCGTGGTCCAGCGGGCGAGCTAGCAATTCACCGCCCACGGACTGCACGCTCACCTGCTGAAAAAGCAGTAGATCGGGCGCAAAGGTGAGCTCGCGGGTAAGTACGGCCTGGCGTTTTACCTCAGATACCCCGAGCTGATGGCGGAGGAAAGGCTCTACGTAAGCCAGTGCGCCGACCAGACTGGACACGGGGTTCCCCGGTAGCGCAAACACCATGGTCTCGGCACTACGCCCCACCCAGAGCGGCTTGCCGGGTCGTTGGGCTACGCGGTGAAAGAGCCGTTTTACTCCCGCCGCGGCCAGCCAGTCGGGGACGTGGTCGAGCTTGCCCTTCGATACGCCGCCGCTGAGGAGGAGTAACTCGTGACCGTCGAATAGCTGCCGCAGGGTAGCCTGCCCTTCACCGGCCTCATCCGGTAGGTGACTCATGGTCGGCTCGATGCCTAGCTCACGAAACAGCCCGGCCAATTGCCAGACGTTGGAACTGCGGATCTGGTGCGGTAGCGGCGTTTGCGTTACGGGTACCACCTCATCCCCCGTGGATGCGATGGCTACCCGTGGCTGTCGAGCTACCTCCACTTCCCCCACCCCGTAGGTAGCCAGTACGGCTAGTTCGGCGGGACCGATATAACGGCCGGGTTGTAGCACCAGGTCTCCGGCACGACCGTCGTTGGCCCGTCGGTGGATGCTGTTGCCATCCTGAATGCCTTCGGGAGTAATAAAGGCGTCACCGTCACGCTGCAGGTCTTCATAGCGGATCACGGTGGTCGTGCCCGGTGGTAGGGGGGCTCCGGTCATTACTTCCACGCAGCCGGTCGGGTCAGGCAGGGGCAGGGGGGCGTGGCCCGCGGGTGCCAGGTGGGTGGTGGGGAAGCGACGCTGTCCCCGGGCGTAGGTCCGGTAGTCGAGGGCGATGCCGTCCATGGCTACGCGATCAAAGGGGGGCTGGTCGCGGTCGGCGTGGACGGATTGCCGTAGTACGCGGCCGTGGGCCCGGTCGAGGGGGATGGTCTCGGTGCCCCAGGGGAAGGTCTGCTGAAGGATAAGATTTAGGGCTTCCTGGGGGTCGATCATGGGGGGAATATAGGCGTCCAACGCTTATAAGCGTTGGACGCCTTAGCCACTCGACCTTGGTGCGTGGTGCATATATCTTGTGTCGTGCTATCTGTTGTCCCACAGTGCCGGGTCTTACTGCTGCTAGTGCTGGCAACTATACCCCTTTGCGGTCAGCCCCCTGCTCTCACCGCTACTATTCAGCGCGGCCTCATTCTCCCCGTAGAGCCCTTTCTGCGCGGCGAAAACACCCTCGGGGTACCACTGCGAAGATTCACCACCTACAGTCTCAAATTCGACCGGCATACCGCGGGTACCCGGGAATGGGAGGTACGGCACGGCCGCCCCCAGACCGGCTTCGGGCTTACCTACTTTCAGCTCCCCAGTCCCGAAGAATTGGGCCGGCCCGTGGCGGTGTACCGTTACTTTCGGGCACCATTAGGGTCTGTGGCCGGTCGCCTTACCCTCGACTACAGCGCCGAGATCGGCCTGGCCACCGGCTGGCGACGCTTCGACCTGACCGCCAATCCCTTCAACAAACTCTTCAGCACCCGTAGCACGGCCTACATCTTTCTGGGGATCGGAGCACGCCTACCGCTGGGTGAGCACTGGACCACTTACCTCGACCTGGGCCTCTCCCACTTCTCCAACGGCAACTTCAAACGGCCTAACGCGGGGCTCAACGCCCTATCACTGGGGCTGGGCGTACACTATAGCCCCGTGCGGCGGTCGGCAGTCCCCCACCCCACCCTACCCGCTGCCTGGAAGCCCTACACCGAATGGCAGCTGTACCTCCACGGCGGCACCGAGAAGAACCTTTACTACCCCGCCGGCCTCCCCGCCGCGGAGCAGAACCGGGGCCTCACCCACCCCCTTTTCGGACTGGGCCTCGTGCGTAGCCGCCGCATGAGCTTTAAGTCTTCCCTGGGGGCCGGGCTGAGCATGTGGTACCGCTCGGGCGGGAACACTGAGGTAGCGGTTACTCCCAGTGGCCGGCTACGTCGCCTTGATCCGGGCTTTGCGGCCGAGAACCTCCGGATCGGCGTCTTTCCCACCTACACCCTGCACTTCAACCGCTTTGCTGCCCTGCTACAGGCGGAGTATTTGCTGCTCGATCCGACTACGGCGCACGGCCTGCGGCGGTTTTACCAGAAGGTGGGCCTGCGGTACGGGGTGAGTGAGCGGCTGTCGCTGGCGGTGGTGGTGGGGGCGCGGCAGTTTAGTGTGGCGGAGTTTGTGGAGTGGCGGGTGGGGTGGAACTGGAAGAGCTGACGTGAAGAAAGCTTCTGACTGGTGGCGGCATGTCTTAACCTCTGCGTTTCTCTGTGAACTCTGTGGTCGTATACATCACAAAATGGAACCACAGAGGCCGCAGAGAGACGCAGAGCGCGCGTGCTAGGTAGCACTAGTCGTTTTTAGTTGATCATATCAGCCAGCTTTTGCTTTACTCGGCTGGCTACTTCTTCATCTACTTTCAGTCCCGGCGCATGCCACGGCTTCACCCGCGCATCGATCACCACCGGCCCCCGGCAGCCCCAGTGCTTGAACTCTGTGAAACTATCCATCCCGTGCACATCGTGACTCGGATTCGAGCGGGTAAAGGTGGCCCAGACGAAGTTGGAGAAGTCCGCGGATAGGAAGGTGCTGTCGTCGCAGATGACGATTAGGGGGAGGTCGTCGGTGGTGATCTTACCTGCATTAGCCTCCAGGAAGGGTTCGAGGTCAGCGTAGCCAGTCTCTTCCTCAAATGCCGGTCCCTTGATCGCCAGGATGCCGGCTACCACGAAGCGGGCATTCGCGTAGCCCTCCGTCAGCTCCAGCTCCGTAGGGACCGATTCGGTAAGCTCCCGCCGTGCCTCCCCCCGGCAGGCCCAAATGAGCTTCGAGCCCGCATTCCAGCCGGAGCCGGAGTAGTCGAGGGTGTCGATGGTGGTGCGGGTCTGAAAGTGGAGGTCGCGGGTGGGATCGAAGCGTTCGAGCAGGTGACGGAAAAAGGCCGGTTGGTCGTCGGCGTCGAGCTTGGGGTCGTCCTCGTCGGCGGCGATGAGGCAGTACTTAGCCAGGCTGGTCTGCCCGGAGCCAAGGATGCGGTTGGCCTGGGTGATGATCTCCTCCGGCACCCGCTCGCGGAAGGGCATGTAGCGCTCTGAACCCACGGCCAGCAGCAGGGGGTGGACGCCGGCCTCGTCCACGGCGTTAATCTGGCGGATACCCGGAAACTCCTGGGGCGTCAGGTCCTTGACAATCTTATGGATTAGGTAACCAAAGCTGCTATCCTCCGCTGGCGGCCGGCCCACCACCGTGAAGTGCCACAGCGGGTCCTTGCGGTGGTACACGGCCTCCACGTCCATCACCGGAAAGTCGTGCTGCAGCGAGTAGTAGCCCAGGTGGTCGCCGAACGGCCCCTCGGGCTTTTTCTCCCCCTTGCGGATGGTACCCACGAGTACAAAATCGGCATCGGCCGAGATCAGGTGGCCGTTCTTCCAGGCGTAACCGAAGCGGCGGCCGGCCAGCATCCCGGCAAAGGTCATCTCGCTCAGTCCCTCCGGCAGCGGCATGATGGCACAGAAGGCGTGGCTCGGCGGTCCGCCCACGAAGACGGAGCAGCGGAAGGGTTCGTCAGACTGGTTATACTGCGTATGGTGCACGCCAATACCCCGGTGCAGCTGGTAGTGCAGTCCCACCTCTTTATTCATGACGTAGTCATTGCCCGTTAGCTGGATGCGGTACATCCCGATATTACTCTGCATCACCTTGCGGCTACCGGGTGGCAGGGTACAGACTTGCGGTAGGGTGACGAAGGCTCCGCCGTCCATCGGCCAGGATTTCACGAGTGGCAACTGGTCTACGGTGGTGCGGCCATAGAGGGCGGCGGGGCGCAGGTGCCGGCGCGGTAGCGCGGTGACGGCGGTAAACGGTGCCGAGGCATAGCGTAGCGGATTCTTAGCGAAGTTAGCCGGATCGGCCTTGAGCTCTACCACCTTTTTGACCTTCGGGAGCGTATTGCGGAATAGGTACTCGGTACGCGCGTAGGTCCCGTAGATGTTGGAGATCGCCTGAAAGGGAGACCCCTTAACGCGCTCGAACAGCAGGGCGGGCCCCCGGTCGGCAAACACTTGCCGGTGGATTTCGGCCATTTCGAGATCGGGGTCGACCTCTTCGGTAATACGGAGCAGTTGCCCCGTACGTTCGAGGTCTTCGGCGGCGGCGCGCATGCTGGGGTACATGCTCTAGGGAATAGCCGGGGTGCGGCTTAGGTTTTGTGCCCGGCAGCACGGTGTTAATCCTTTTACGGCAATATGTTAAAGTTCACCTTCGGACCAACGGCTTTGCTGCATTTGCTCGTCCCGTCAGTGACGGAAGGCTGACGCAGGTATTGCACTGCATTGACATTCCGCTTACCTTCCGTACGCCAATCTACCGCGATGAGATACCTGCCCCTAATCCTGCTTCTGCTTCCCCTGACCGCCTGTCTTGATGATGAGCGACTCAGTCCCGACGACGCCAACCCCGTCACCCCCTTCACCGCAGAGGAACGGGCCGTATTACAGCAAACACTCACGATTGGCGATGAGACATTTCAGCAGTCGGTACAGCTTCCGCTGCACATTGCCCAGACGATGCCCATCACGGGCGACTTCAACAACGGGCCGAGCCGGACTATGGACCTGGAGCCCCGTGATCTTACCAAAGCGCTCCTCGGGCGGGTACTCTTCTACGACACCCAGCTCTCGGCCACGGGAGAAACCAGCTGCGCTACCTGCCACCAGCAGAAGCTCGCCTTTGGGGATAACCTCGCCTTCAGCAAGGGCATCAATGGCCATGTGACTAAGCGCAACAGCATTGCGCTGGGCTCGGTGCCTACCTTCGCCCAGGAGGTAAGCGGCTACGGTGAGACCTCCTTCGAGCAGGACTTCAGCACGGGCAATGACATCATGAGTACCTCGGCCGGCTCCGTAGCATTCTTTTGGGACGAGCGCGCCCGCACCATTAAGGACCAGAGTACGATCACGATCCAGGACAACCTTGAGATGGGCCGCGACCTGGATGAACTAGCCGCCGATCTGCGCCGCCAGGACATGTACCGCATCCTTACCCGCAAGGCCTACGGTACCGATGACCTGACCCCCGAGCGCATCACCCTGGCCCTGGAGAAGTTTTGTGCCACGATCACCTCCATGGATACCCGCTTCGATGAGCTCATTGACGTGACGTTTACGCAGCCGATGGAGGAGTGGAATCAGTCCTTCAGTAGCCAGGAGTTGCAGGGTATGGAGCTCTTCAATATGAACTGCGCCGGCTGTCACGGAAGCACACTGACGCAACCCAATCAATCCATTGCCAACAACGGGCTTGACCTCGAATACACCGACCAGGGTGTTGGAGCCCTTCACAACGATGGTATGCTCAACGGCGTCTTCAAGGTTCCCTTCCTACGCAACGTAGCCCTCACCGCTCCCTACATGCACGACGGCCGCTTCGCCACCCTGCGCGAGGTCGTGGACCACTACAGCGAGGGCATCCAGCAGCACCCTAACCTGAATTTGGAGCTCCAGGAGTTCGATCAGGCCACGGGCCAGACCCACCTTCGCCGCATGAATTTCACCGAAGAGGAAAAACAGGCACTAGTCACCTTCCTGGAGCTGGCTACCGACCGAAGTGTGACGACCGATCCACGGCTGTCCGATCCGTTTAAGTAACGCCCCCACAGTCCCCTAACAAACGAATGCCCCCCTTCCGAGGTGGAAGAGGGGCTATACCACATGGGTTGACACAATGAACAAACAAGCCTACTTTCAAAAAGTAAAAAGACTGAGATAGGCCACGATATATGCCATGTAGTTAGCTAATAGTGTTGTTGCAACTCATACGTCATCTTTGAAATGGTTGTTCACTACGGTGTGAAAATTTTACTCAATCCACGAGCGGACAGCGTTTGCAGTACTTTCCCTTCTTCAGGTACTTCTTGCAGCACTTCTTTTTCTTCTTGGGTTTTTTCGGTTCCTTGGCCATGGCATGAAAACCCACCAGCGCGTCAATCTGTGGTCGTCTCCGCGAAATATTAGTACGGCCCTACTGTATGCCTTTGCGCAGCGGGGCGATACCTGCGTGCTGGACGAGCCGCTGTACGCGCACTACCTTCTACATCAACCCACTACCGCTGAGCACCCCGGAGCGGAGGAGGTACTTGCGAGCCAGGAAAATGACGGCACCCGGGTCATAAGCCAACTGTCGAAGGCCGATTACGGTAGCCCCGTACTCGTGTGTAAGCAGATGACCCACCACCTGGTAGGCCTGCCCCGGGACTTCCTGGCGCGTATGGACAACGTGCTGCTCATCCGTGACCCGCGGGAGATCCTAGCCTCCTTCAGTAAGGTGGTAACGGGGGTGACGGAACTCGATGTAGGCCTTCCCCAACAGGCCGCCCTCTTCGACTACCTGGAGCAGATGGACCAACCGCCGCCAGTAGTCGATGCCCGGCGGCTCCTGCTGGCTCCGGCCGCAACGCTACAACGACTCTGCCAGCGGCTGAGGCTCGAGTACGACCCCGCCATGCTCCACTGGCCCGCCGGACCGAAGCCCTACGATGGCAGCTGGGCCCCGTACTGGTACGCCGGCGTGCACGCCAGTACGGGCTTTCTTCCCTACCGGGCGAAGCCAATCTACCTTTCCCCTACCCTTTCCGATATTGCGGAGCGATGCCGGCCGGTGTACGAGCGGCTGCTGCACTACGCAATATAGCCCACCGACCTATGCTACAGGCCTTCAACCCGGCCAACCGGGACATCAAAGTGTACATCGACGGCGAGCTGCTGCACCGCGACCAGGCCAGGGTGAGCGTCTTCGATAGTAGCGTGCAGGGGGGCGATGCGGTCTGGGAGGGGCTACGGGTGTACGACGGCCGGGTATCCAGCCTGGATGCCCACCTGGACCGGCTCTTCGACTCCGCCCACGCCATGTGGTTTCAGGGTGTTCCAACGCGGGAGGAGGTCACGGAGGCCATCCGGCAGACGCTGGTAGCTAACGATATGCGCAACGACGTCCACATCCGCCTTACCCTCACCCGCGGCGAAAAGATCACCTCCGGCATGGACCCCCGGCTTAATCAGGCGGGCTGCACCCTCATCGTGCTTGCCGAACACAAGCCGCCGGTGTACCCGGAGTCGATCACACTAGCGACCAGCTCCGTGCGCCGTAACAGTCCCATGAGCATCGACTCCAAGATCCACCACAATAACCTGATCAACAATATCCTGGCCAAGATCGAGGCCAATCAGGCGGGGGCGGACGCGGGATTGATGCTGGACAAGGACGGTTTCGTGTCCGAGGCTAACGGCGTAAATGTATTCTGCATACGGCGTGGCACGGTGCGCACCCCCTACGCCGATTACTGTCTGCCGGGAATCACGCGGGCTACCGTGCTGAGCATTTGTGGAGAGCTAAACATCCCCCACGCCGAGGCCCGAATTTCCGTGAGCGAGTTTTACACCGCCGATGAGGTATTTACTACCGGTACGATGGGCGAGTTAACGCGAGTGCGTGAGATCGACGGGCGGCAAATTGTAAATAAGCATACCCAATCGGTGCTGGAGCAAATTCAGGATCGGTTTCGGACGCTGACCCGCTCCGGGGGGACCAAACTGGTATAAATGCGCGAGCTAGTATGCGGCTGTCTACTCCTCCTGCTTTGCACCTGCGGCCCCGCCCCAACTGTACCTACGGCGGTTGCACGAGAGACGGTATACCCCGGGGAGAGCTGGCTGCGAACCAATCCCGAAACCGTAGGGATCGACCCGGGGGTGCTGGATAGTGCGCTGGCCTACCTAAAAACGCACTGCAAGGAAGATGGCCTCGAGGAGGTGATGGTGATCCGCCACGGTCGACTGGCCTGGGCGGGGGATAGTATCGAAAAGGTGCACGACATCTGGTCGTGTACCAAGAGCTTCACGGCTACCGCCGCGGGACTAATGATCGAGGACGGCCTGATCGAACTGGACCAGCTAGCCATGGAACACGAGCCCCTGCTGCGCGAGCTGTACCCCGCAGTGACCTATCGCCACTTTCTGACCATGACCAGCGGCTACGACGCCGTGGGGGACAGCCGCTGGGGCGAACCGAGCCAGGACTGGTCTTGGACGCCCTATGTGCCCGCCCCACCCCTCTTTGCCCCCGGCACCGCTTACGCCTACTGGGACGAGGCCATGATCATGGCCGGTCGCGCGCTGACCCAGGCGGCGGGAGTGAGCCTAAACGATTACCTCGATGCGCGGGTGTTTCAGAAGATCGGTATTGCGAAGCGGGAGTGGTGGGGCGAGGGCAAGGTGGGCAGTGATTCGGTGCAGATCAACTTCGGGGGCACGGGGCTGAAGATGTCGGCCGCGGAGCAGGCGCGCTTCGGACTACTGTACCTGAACGGGGGAAGATGGAAAGATGAGCAACTGGTACCGGCGGAATGGGTTGCCGCGGCTACCTCCAACCAGGTGCCGGCCGACCTAGCGCTGGGCGATACCGATCGCCGGGATACCGATGGCCGCGGCACCTACGGCTACAACTGGTGGGTGATTCCGGCCACCGACGACCACCCCGCAGCGGCCTACACCAGCGGGCTCAACCACAACGTGTGCACGATCGTGCCCGACTGGGATATGGTGGTGGTGCGGATGGGGGTGGATGGGAATCCTGGGGCTGGGAAGGGGGTGGTGTATAGGGAGTTCGTGCGGCTTTTGGCTGGTGGGGTGAATGGACGGCGGCCGACCGACAATACTTACCGCAGTGCCAAAGAATAAACATCAGTCCGCCGGTCCCGCAAATTATGCACGCTACCGTGCTCGTGCAGCTCCTTTAGTAGATCCAGGTCCACATCCGCCACCAGGATCATCTCCGTATTTGGCGTTGCCTCGGCTTTAACCCCATTGCTCGGAAAGGCAAAATCGCAGGGCGTAAACACCATCGACTGGGCGTACTGGATGTCCATATTGTGCACCTTGGGCAGGTTACCGACCGAGCCGGCAATGGCTACGTAGCACTCGTTCTCGATGGCGCGGGCCTGGGCGCAGTGGCGTACGCGGCTGTAGCCGTTTTGGGTATCGGTGAGGAAGGGCACGAAGAGGATATCGACGTCCTGCTCGGCCAGTAGTCGTGGCAGCTCGGGGAACTCGACGTCGTAACAGATGAGCACGCCGATCTTGCCGCAGTCGGTATCGAAGGCGTGGAGCGTATTGCCGCCCACCATACCCCACACCTTGGCCTCGTCGGGGGTCACGTGCAGCTTATAGAACTTCTCCACCGTCCCATCGCGCTTACAGAGGTAGCCGACGTTGTAGAGCTTGCCGTCCTCCTCCACCGAGGGCATGGAGCCGGTGATGATATTGATGTTGTAGCTGATCGAGAACTCACTGAACTTCTTTACGATCGGCTCCGTAAACTCGGCCAGCTTACGGATGGCCACGGGCTCCTTCAGATCGTTGTAGGCCGCCATCAGCGGCGCATTGAAGAACTCGGGGAAGAGTGCGAAGTCAGACCGGTAGGCGGCTAGGGCGTCAACAAAGTACTCGGCCTGCTCCAGCAGTTCCTCCAGGTCTTTGTAGGGGCGCATTTGCCACTGCACGAGCCCGAGGCGTACCACACTCTTCTCGATGTGGGCCTTGCGCGTCGGCGCGGTGTAGTACACGTTGTTCCACATCAGCAGGGCGGCGTACTCCTGGCTCTCGTGGTCGCCCTCCAGGTAGTCCTTGATGATGCGCTTGACCGCAAAATCGTTAGCGAATTGGAAATTGAGCACCGGGTCGTGGATGTCCTTCGACTTCACCGCCTCGATGTACTGCCGGGGCGTGAGCTCATCGGCGTGCAGGTGGTACTTCGGCAGCCGGCCCCCGAAGGTGATGCCCTCCAAGTTCAGCTCCTCACAGAGTTCCTTGCGGTAGTCGTACATGCGGCGACCCAGGCGCAGTCCGCGGTACTTGGGGTGCACGAAGACATCGACGCCGTACAGGATATTCCCGTCGGGGTTATGGCTGGAGAAGGTATAATCTCCGGTAATCTGCCGGTACGTATGCCGGTCTCCGAACTGCTTATAGTCCACGATGATCGCCAGGGCGCAACCCGCGAGCTCGCCGTTGATGTGTACGGCAATTTGTCCCTCGGGAAAAATATCGATCAGCTTCTGGATGTGCTCGCGGTCCCAGGAGGCTTCGGGCAGCACGGCGTAGGCCTCCTCCATAATGTCGCGCAGCCGTTCGTACTCGTCGATGGCGAGGTACTTAAGCTCTACTTTTTCAATGTCGGGGTGGGCTACGTAATTCTGTACTTCCGGGGTGGCTGGACTGGCCATGGTAAGGGGTTAAGGTGGAAAGGGGCTAAGGAGTTAAGGGGGCTCTAAGAAGTAAGCGAGCGGGACTCAAAGAATTGGAACAGCTCCGACGTGGCTCAGGTTTCATCCTAACCCCCTAACTCCTTGACCCCTTAACTCCCTAGTCCTTTAATTTGAGCGCATACACCGATTTATACTTCCCCCGGTCATTCCGAAACGCCTCCAGCTCCCGCTTAGTCTCCGCCGTAAGCAGACTACCCAGCGGCTGCTGCACCGCGAAGAGTTTGGGTAGTACGGGCTCGATCTTGGCATCCCACTCCTTGTAGTAGCGGTCGAAGTCTCTCGGGCCGATCTTCTTACGGCAGCCCGGCTGATCGCACACCAGCTCCATTTCGATATCGAGGTTGAAGATGCCGTACTCGTCGGTCAGCTGCTCGCCGGGGGCGATGTCGCGCAGGGCCATCTCGAAGCCGTAGCCCGTCGAGATCGTATTGCACTGGCAGCAGTGGTTGACGTACTTGGCCAGGTCCCACGACACGACGCGGTCGCCGTGCTCATCGATGTAGGAATACTTATCGATCACGGCCTGCATCTCCGGTCCGTGGGCCAGGAACTGCTCGGGGGTGACGCTGATCTCCAGGCTATCCTTGACGTAAACGATGGTACCGGCCGGGATGGCCTCGGTAGCGAAGATGCCGTAACCAACGACGTCGGAGATGTGCTGGAGGCGGGTGTGGGGGTGAAGCATTTGGGCGGGGCCCCGATAGCTATCGGGGGTGAGGGGGGTGGTGGAGGGGGGTGGTTGTTTGGGGGGTGTAAGGTAAGTGGTGGCGTGGTAGTTCACGAATTGGCGTCAGTGATTAAATATTCGGTTTCGCAGTCAGCTAGGTCGTATGCTAGTAGATATTGTATGTTTAAAACATACGTGCTATCTTTGCGTACAACAGTATGAATAACTTATGTGACATTGTTGGGACCAGCGTGGTCAACTTCGCTACGTTGACCGGTTTATCCCTGACCGTCGACGGCGATAAGCATATAATACTGAGCGATCACGGGAAGTGCCATCGGTTCTCCTACAGCGTTGCCAAATCAGTCACTGCCCCTAAAGCGAGCAGTATAGAAAGGTCTCCTGGAAAGGCTCATCTTTTGGTCTCGAACTACATCAGCGATCCGGCCAAAAGGTACCTGAGAGAACATAAGCTCAACTACCTCGATACTATCGGAAACGCTTACTTACAAATTGCCGGCGAGGTCTTAGTCTATATTGAGACGGGAAAGTCGGCACGTGTCTCCCCTATTCCAAAGGGTAGGGCGTTCACTCAGGCGGGGCTACGGGTAGTATATCAGTTTCTTACTTGCAATACTATCAATCTTCCTTATCGAGAGATTGGCGAGCTAGCTGGTGTAAGCATTGACACCGTAAGTAAAACAATCAAGGACCTACTATCTTCTTCCTATCTGATTGAAACTAGCTCGAAGGTATACGAGCTCAATGGGCGGGATGAGCTGATCGACGATTGGGTGACCGCGTACAATAGGATTCTACGACCTAAGCTTAAGTCAGCTCTTTTCTCCTTCGGCCCCGACACGCGGTCGTACGAACTGGCAAAGAAGTGCCCACCCAACACGCTAGGGGGTGAACTAGGTGCCGACATACTCGGTACCGAGTTGATTGGTGACCGAGCTACGCTTTATACTGACCAGTCCCTTCATGCACTAGCTAGAATCCTCGATCTAGTACCGGCCGGAAAGGATGGCTCCGTAGAGATTGTGAGTCAGTTCTGGGCTGGTGTCCCTAACAACGAACCAACCGTTAATCCACTACTGGTATATGCTGATCTGCGGTACCGGCCAACGCCGAGAAATCTAGCGGCGGCGGCACAACTTTACGAAACGCATGTCCGACCTACGCTATAGTGCGCTACACAATCCGCACCTCAAACAGATAATAGCGGACGTTCGCCTTGCGTGTGAAGCGTTAGATCTTAATTTCTTCGCGGTGGGAGCGTTAGCGAGGAATGTCTGGTACACAGCGCACGAGATGCACCCTAGAGGCACAAAGGATGTAGATTTTGCTCTCTACTTGCCTAGTAAGCAGATGTATAACAGACTCAGGACTAGGCTGATTAGCGACCATGCATACTGATGTGTACCCCATTCTTCGACAGATTATGACAGAGTTTTAGGTCCGGTGGGATAATGTTGGTGAGGTAGCCCAGGGCTCAGCGAGGAGTGATCTCGGGCGTAGTTATAGTAGTCGAAGAATACCCGCAGTCCTTGTTTGAGCGCAAGGCCATCGACAAATTCATGCAGGTAAATGTACTCGTACTTGACCGTTCGCCAGAGGCGTTCGATGAAGGCATTGTCAGTAGCCCGTCCGCGGCCGTCCATACTGAGCCGAGTAGCTTCATCAGCTTGACCCAGCACGGCCTGCGTAAAAGCTTCCGAGGTATACTGAGCGCCCTGGTCAGTGTTAACAATCTCGGGACAGCCCCAGCGGTCGACGGTGCGTCGGTAGACTTGGCTACACCACTCGGCGGTCATCGTATTGGACAGCGACCAGTCCAGCACGAAGCGAGAATACACATCGATCCAGGCCGTCAAGTAGAGGTACCCCCGCTTCATTGGAATGTAGGAGATGTCCGTCTGCCAGACCTGGTTGGGCCGCTCCATGGATAGCCCACGTAGCAAGTAGGGGTACACCTTATGTCCAGGCGCGGGACGGGAAGTATGTGGCCCTGGGAGCACCGACTGTAGTCCTAACACCTTGTAGTACAGGCGGTTGATGCGTTTGAGGTTGACTTCCAACTGGTGTTCTCGCCGGAGCCACCGCAGCATTCGTCGCGGACCTTTGTCGGGGTAGTCCAGGTAGTGTTCGTCCATCAGCCGCAGCAGTCGCAGATTTAGCTCGCTTTCTGCTGCCGGGTGGTAGTAGTGCCGAGACCGAGATACACCCAGAAGATGGCTCTGGCGCACTACGCTGAGATGCGCCCCGCTATCCAGGGCGGCTACTCTTTGTGAATGGGGCATCAGGAGAGCGTTTTTTTTAGAAACTCGTTCTCCACCTGTAGCTTACCGATGATGCGCAGTAGCTCATCACGCTGTTTATCTTCCAGGCCGAGGCTCGAAGCTGCCCCGCGATTACCCTTGCGTTTGGACCCAAAAAGCTCGTCGGATTCATGCGTCAGTACCCGCTTCCAGGTCTTGATCTGTGAAGCGTGCAGTTGATGTTTTCGCGACAGCTCGGCCATGGTCAGTTCTTCCCGGATGGCCTCCAGGGCAACTTTCTTCTTGAAGCTGGCCGAATGTGTTCTTCGTTTAGACATACAAGCAAGTTAGTGGACCTTACTTACCTGTTCGAATTTTGGGGTACACTACATACAGCCCCGCGCCCCATAATGCCTTTTGCCTGGACTCTCCCTACGGTATTCCAGTAGACTTATTACCCTTCGGTGAAATAGAAGAAGATGGAAGGGTGATCGTTGAGGGACAAGGCCTGGTAGAGGTCAAGCTGGAAGGCTTCATGGAGACCTACCTGCATGCACTGGAAGATGTTCAAATTGAGGATGATCACCTAAAGGTCTGCTCCATCCCCGCCGTTGTTTTACTCAAACTGATTGCCTTTGACGACCGACCGGAGCGTCGCCCAAACGACCCGCTAGATATCGACGCCGTCCTTCGACACTACCCTGATCTAGAGACGGACCTCATCGGGGAAGACTACAATTTTCTCTATGAGGATGACAGTGATCATGAGCCACGGGAGCAGTTCAGGTTTGTCCCAGCGGATTTAGCGCCCATTAGCTAAGTTTTCCATCAGCAAATCCCATCGTTTCGACAGGACGGCACCCCGTAGGAAGTACAACTTTTCCAAGTTGTCCGCCCCCCAAAAAGTAGAGGTATTCTTAAAACGTAAATTAATCACGCGACGAATCGCCGATTCAATCACTCCGCTACCGCACACTAACTTACTGCTTTCGTAATCAGCGTATTGCGTCCGGTTTTAGTGCTTGGTGAAATAGTTGATTTCCACCCGTGCCTGCTTTGGCATTCGTTTCCATAGCCAACCGAACAAGCGTAAAATATCAGCAGTTCTCACTATCGGTCAAATCAGCCTAACGCAGTACAGGTCGATGAGCTGATCGTGCAGGGCGTCCATGGACCGGACAGGTACGACCCGGAAGACCGAGCGGGTGGCGTCCCACAACTTGACCCGCGTTTTGAGTTTAGTGAGCAGGGCGCCAAACTTGCGGTTGGCCGCCTGCTGTAGCTGATCGACCCAGAAGGCCAGCATCATCACATAGGCCATGACGGTACAGAGATGCTCCTGTCCATGACCGTAATTATGTTCAAAGTGGTAGCCCTGGTTTTTGAGCGTGTTGAATGTCTCGTTTTCGATCTTCCAGCGTGCGCGTCCCACGGCCAGTAATTCGGCTACGTTGTCGGGGCTCAGCTCCAGGTTGGTGATAAAGGTGAAGGTGGTCTCCTGGCCCTTGGCATCGCGCAGGATGGCGTAGAGCATATTGACCGATACTTCGGCATTGGCGGCGTTGAGTTCTAGATCGTTCGCGTAGCCCACCGCATAGTCCTCCCCGCCCTTCGTCTTCCACTCCTGCCAGGGGATCTTATGCTGACTATCTAGTTCATCGAATTGGGTAAACAGGTGGGCGTGACCCTTATCCTTAACGCCAATGAGGTAGCGCCAGTGCGCGTTTTGGCCGATGCGTTCGACCACCGGGGCGCAGGCGTAGAGGGCATCGAGTACGAAGATGGTGGCCAGGTCGGGGTGGGTCGCCTCGAAGTTCGCCAGCAGCCGATGCACGGCCGTACGCTCACCGTCGTTTTTGACCTCGCCATCCTGCTGGGTCATCGGCTCGTGATCCCAGGGCAGCACCTCGGCCAGTCCGGGCTTGACTATGGCGGCACTCAGCATGGCATGGTAGTTCGATACACTACCATCACGGTGGCGGCGCTGTAGACAGCGCGAGCAGGAGACCTTTTTGGAGCAAAAGTGCTCCACCCCATCCACGCTGACGGCCACGTAGTCCTGCCAGACGTGGTAGCGCTTAAGCAGTCCCGTTGCCTTAACGTGCTGGGCCAGCTGGGCAAAACCCGCGCGCAGGGCGGCCGGGTCCAGGCCATCGAGCAGCTTACGCAAGCCGTTGTCGCTGGGAATGCGACCGACGATCTGATAGACCGTACTCAGGTTGTGGTCTTCGGCCTGTGACATGGTGCGGAACTGAAACAGGGAGGGTACCTTGAGCGAGTAGATGGCAAAGGCAGCTTTGAGCGCATCCAGCAGCGCGTAGCTGGCGTTGAACGCTCGCCCGTCATCCAGGGAGCGGAAAAAGGGGACGATGAGTTGGTGGTAGAGATGGTCAAAACTGAGCTGTTCACTCAGTTGAGCCCGATCGTTGCTTGCCATGATCAAAGGTAGCTACCCGAGCCAAGATCACCGATAGTGAGAACTGCTGGTAAAATATGGTCCGCCTTGCCCGACCATAACCATTGCTTGCACCGCTTCCATAGCCGGCTTCGGTGCTTTTTACCGATACGTCTCGGCAAGTGATCGAAGAGGCGATGTAAGTGTTCTACGGCATGATAATAGTCTAGGGTTTCCGTAGTGCGGTGCCGGGCCACGCCCAGGCGCCGCAATAAATCGGGAACGCGATTCCAGATCCAGGTGGCCCCGTCGGCTACCAACTGCACCTCTTCGGCCTCGGCGATATTGAGCCTGGTCAGGTACTCTTCCAGCAAGGCCAGGTGGTCTTCATCCGTGAAGCGACATCCGTAGCTCGGTAAATGGTGGGTGCATAACCGCCCCCGCTCATCGAGCACTTCGATGACGAATAGTTTGGGTTCCTTCCAGGGCGTGTCGTAGCGGGCCGGCGTGTTTTCATCACCCCGGGTTCGGTAGTCTCGCGTCCGGCTACGGCCACCGTCACTCGAAATCAACACTCGCTTGCCCGCCAGACTTTCCCCGGATTCCAAAAGCAGATTCGCCTCACCCAGATTGCTACATCGGTCCGCTACCCGGTTGGTCAGCCTACGAACCCCGGAAACACTCACATCGACACCGTGGCGCACCAGTAAACACTGGGCCTGGTCGTAAGAGGGGGCAACCATGGCGGCATGAGTCGCCACATCGTACAAACCGGGGCCGGCCCCCTCGATCACTCCCCAGTGACTTTCTAGTAGATGCCGCGAGCGATCATCCCCCCGTGCGGCGGACCGCTTTCGGTATAACCCCTCGACCTCAACACAGTGACCCGTTCTCAATTTGATCTTGTGGCTACGCAACACCAGGTTCTTCTGGCTCTCTTTAGCAGACTTACAGACTTGTAAGGCGGAGGCCGAAAGGCACAGTCTCACGACTTCATCAAACAAGCGGGATGCCGCTTGGTAAACTTCCCGTTCTGTGGCAAGCAAGTCACCTTCGGTCAGGGTAGCCACCCATTCGGGCAAGCGGCAGGCGAATAGCTCTTTGGCAAAGTTGATTATCTTTCCGGTGGCGGTGACGTTCTTCATCTTGTAGCGTTTTGTCACCTTAAAGATGCATGAACGCACCGCTATCCTACAAATCTAGACCTGGAACAAACCTGAACTGCGCCCGCCCACTGGGGGGGATGTTAGGGAGTTATATGGCGCTCCGTTTGAGGGCTAGGTCTATCAATCAGTCAGGAAGCTTGCCATTGAGCAAATTCGCTTACTTCACTTGCTTCGAATAATTCACTTACCTTTACGGAGACAGGTAAACAAAGCGAAATGAAAAATCAACTCATCACTCAATTTACTAAACCCTCCAAGCAAGATCAGGAAGTAGCCCTTCACTCCTACGATGCCCTGAAGGAAACACTGAAGCACCTACGGACGGAAACCCCGGAGATCGAGATCGAAGAAACTGGAGAGCGCATCAAAGTACCCCTCAATGCGCTCAGTTTGCTGAGTGAGATCCTACAGGTACTGAGTCAGGGGAAGTCTGTATCGGTGTTTCCAATCGCCGCAGAAATGACCACTCAAGCGGCAGCGGATCACCTGAATGTCTCCCGTCCCTACCTCATCAAGTTATTGGAAACGGGGGAAATTCCCTTTACCAAAGTTGGCCGCCACCGACGCATAAGGGTTGAAGATTTGATGACCTATGAGCGTGCCATGCGGGCGAAGCAGGAAAGGTTACTCACTGAGATGATGCAGGCGGACGAAGCGGACGGATTGTATGATACATAGCCTAAGATTTACCTGCGTACTCGATACGAATGTCATCTACCCCCTGAATACTCGTGACCTGTTGCTGTGGTTTGCCTACTACAAACTCTACACCCCGAAGTGGAGCCAGCATATTTGGGATGAGTGGAAAGAGATACTCGCGCGTAAGGGGTTGGACGATGCCACGATTGAAAGCCGAACGATGCGGCCCGCGGATGCCTTTCCGGATGCTATGGTGATCAACTATGATTCGCTCATCGATGGGCTAGAATTGCCTGACACGAAGGATCGCCACGTACTTGCAGCGGCCATTAAAGCTAACGCAAACCTGATCGTCACAAACAACTTGAAGGATTTTCCCCGTGACTACCTCAGTCAGTTCGGCCTCAGGGCGAAGAGCGCTGACGATTTCCTTGCGGATACGATAGATTTAAATCAGCAGACCGCAGTGGAAGCGTTCCGTAGGCTCGCACTGAATCGACGCAGTCCTGCAATGGATGAGTATGATGTGCTTAAAGCACTGCATAACAATGGACTCGACAATACCGCCGCTTACCTCCATGCGCTGATTTGAGGCTCAGCGTGTAAAAAGGTTACCATCCGGCCAATTGTAATGAAGGGTCGGAAGGATTCTAACACAGTAGCTCAACTTCCGTAATAACCGACAGCTTGGGGGGGCGATTGCCAATCGCTTCCTCAATAGGAAAAATAACCTCGTCGTCGGTATTGTCGCTGAGAAAATAGATTACACTATTGGTGTCCAGTAAGGTTATTCCCCGCCTCCCTTTCCCCATTCGCTACGTACCTGTTCGGTATGCCGCAACATCGCCTCACTAGCTTTGCGCTTTACACTGCCCCGCAAGGATCGAACATTGGCTTGACCGGTACTACCAGCCGCCGGCTCCGGGTCAAGCTCTATAGCTTGCATAGCCCTAAGCGACTCTAGAATAGCAAGCGCAGAAGCTTGCTTGATCGTTACCCGGTAACTTTGTGGCGGTGTCATTGCGGAATTTACGAAAAAACAGATGAAGCCGGACAAACGTTGCGAACGCTAGCGGTTACCCCCTATCCTGCGGCGCCAACCCCACCGCCCCGCACACCACCACCCCCTCCCCCAGCCCCGCCGGCACCACCCGGTAACTGCCCCGCAGCGGCGCAAACACGTACCCCGCTACCGCCTCCCGCAGCGGCTCGAAGAAACCGGCCTCGCCGATCAGCGAGACGCCGCCCCCGACCACCACCACGTCGGCCGCAGTCAGGGTGAGAGCTTGGGCAATGGCCCAACCTAGCGTCTGGATGGCGTGCTGTAGGACCGCGGTGGCGATTGCATTGCCGCCCGCCGCCGCTTCGGCCACCACCTTGGCGGTGAGGCGCTCGGGGTCGTCGCCGCAGCGCCGGAGTAAATCCTGACGTGCTTCCGGTGGTACTGCATCCTCCCCAAGCCGCCGCCGGACCGCCTGCGCAATGGCCGGCCCCGCCGCCACCGCCTCTACCGTATCGGCAGGCGTCGCGGCGTCGGTACCGGGGCGCAGGTGACCGATCTCGGCCACCGCCGGCCGGCCCCGCCCGAGCAGCTTGTCCCCCACCACCAGCCCGCCCCCGATGCCCGTACCCACGGTCACGTACAGCACCGTAGCAGCGCCCCGGCCGGCCCCGTACCGCGCCTCGGCCAGGGCGGCGCAGTCACAGTCGTTGGCCAGTACCGCGGGAATGCCCAGCAGCTCGGTACACCACTCCACCAGCGGCATATTCTCCCAGCCGGCTACTTGGTTACTTCTGGTCACCCGCCCCGCCACCGCATCCACCGGCCCGCCAAACCCGATTCCGACGGCCGCCACGGCGTACTCGGCGACCAGACCGGGGGCCACCTCCGCGATCTGCCGCAGGATGCCCGCCGCACCCGCCCCCCGGTCGACGTCCCGCCGTATGAGGGTCAGTAGCTCGCCGCTCTGTCCCGTCCCGACGCCGAATTGCAGCTTCGTCCCGCCAATCTCGATGCCCAGGTAGGGAGCGCTCACCGCTGCTCTGCCCCGTAGCGTCCGACGCGGTTGGTGCGCGCGTATACGTCATCCAGCACCCAGTGGAATACGCACAGGTGGATGCTTTCTACCATACCCATGTCCTGCACCGCTACGTGCAGCCCATCCTGCTGTAGCTCCCGCAGCCGGCCCCCGTCGTAGCCGGTCAGCCCGAAGGTATGCAGGCCGTGGCGGTTGGCCCAGTCGACGGCGTTGAGCACGTTGGCACTGTTGCCCGATCCGCTGATGGCGATCACCACGTCGCCGGCACTGCCGTAGTTCATCAGTTGTTGCACGAATACCTGATCGTAGGCCAGGTCGTTGCCCAGGGCCGTGATCCAGCCCGTGTTGTCCGTCAGGCTCAGTACGCGCAATCGCTTACGGTCCTCGTCCCGCAGGTCTTCGTTGCGCAGAGTGCCCTTACCCAGGTCCTCGGCCATGTGGCTGGCGGTGGTCCCCGAGCCGCCGTTACCCAGGATGAATACAAACCGTTGCTGCTCCCAGGCCCGGTAGATCAGGTCGGCCCACCGCCCCAGGCTCTCCCGGTCGATGGCGGACAGTTCCCCTGCGAGCCGGCGGAGGTAGGTATCGCTGGTCAGGGTGGCCCCTAGCATGGTTGGTTTGTCGTTCATCGCAGAAGTAGTTTGCTAGAAGCCACGAATGTACACGCCCGGCCCGGCATTCCCCACCAACAAGCCGGGGGCGGGGCCGCAGGTGCAAAGGGTATAGCGCAACAACCGGCCATAACCGCTTACTACAGTAATCGTAGGAAAGCCTCTACACTTAGTACCTCTGCCTCCCGGTACGCATACCCCTCCCCCACCGGCGCGATGATAAAGGCCCGGTCGGCGTTCACATCCTCCAGGGCCGTCCAGAAACCCCGCGTCACCTTCGGGCTGGCCGATAGCTTCACCTCCACGGCCCACTTCTCCCCGTCCGGGCGTGTCATCAACAAGTCGATCTCGGCCCCCGACCGGGTGCGGTAGAAGTGGAACTTGGAAAACTCCGGGGCCTCGCGGATGATCTGCTCCAGCACGTAGGCCTCCCAGGAGTTGCCCACGGCTGGGTTGCCGCGTAGGCGATCGTAATTCTCAATGCCTAGTAGATGGTGGAGTAGGCCGGTATCACGAAAGAATATCTTGGGTGACCGGACGAGCTGCTTACCCAGATTTGCGTGGTAGGGGGCAAGCCGGCGGATGAGGAAGCTTCCTTCTAGGAGTTCGAGATAGCGCGCCACTGTGTTATGGGTTACACCGAGCGATTTACCGAGGGTACTTAGATTGAGAAGATGTCCATTGAGGTGAGCTAACATCTCGATTAGACGGCGCATCGTGGTCAACGGAATGGCGAAACCTAAACGCGAGAGGTCACGCTGAATGAACGTCTGGATAAAGTCTTCCAGCCACCGGCGACTGATCCGTTCGTTACGACTGAGTAAAGCACCGGGAAAACCGCCGCGGAACCAGTGGGTCTGTTGTGAGATGCCCGGTAGCACTTCACTCGAAGAAAAGGGAGACAACTCATGGTAGGTGATACGACCGGCAAGCGTTTCAATTATCTGACGTACCACATGGGGCGCGGCCGATCCTAAAATAATGAAGCGACCGGGCTGCCGGTGTTGATCAACCAGGGCACGAAGCAGAGGGAACAACGTAGGTACTAACTGCACCTCGTCGATGATGACACACTGATTCTTTAGTGGGGCTAAGTAGCTTTCTGCATCCTCCAGACGACGATAGTCAGACGGAAGCTCCATATCCAAATAGACGCAACCTTTAATTATACGTGGGACGAGTTCTTGGACGAGCGTGGTCTTACCCACCTGCCTGGGTCCAATAACTCCGACGATAGGTGACCAGCTTAGATCCTCTACAATAACGTCTTCCAGAAGTCGGTCGATCATATTCAATTAACCTGCTAAATTGTAAAACGGTTTTACATTTTAGCAGGTTAGTTATTCCACTACTAAGAACACCACCCCATACCCCGGAACCTCCAGCGTCCCAGCTTCCGTAGCCACACCATTAAGCTCCGGCAGCTCATCCGCATCGGTAAGCGCCAACTCCTCCCCGTTCAGGTAGACCGTCTTACTCCGCAGGCCATCGGAGGTGAGCGTATAGCGCTGCCCGGGGGCCGGTACGTCGACGGTCATGGGGGATTCGGTGGGATTGATCAGCAGCAGCGTTTTGGCATCGGGGTCATTCCGGTGGCTGTGCAGATACACCCCTAACCGGCCGCCGTCCACACCGGGATCATACACCTGCGTGCCCATCAACCGACGCCACAGCAGCGCCGCCCAGTAGTTCGGGCGCGGGGTGTGGGTGGCCTGATCAAGTAAACCGTATTCACTGGCGGTAAGGGTATTGTGCATGACGATCTTCACGTCCTCCCGCGCCAGTAGGCCCATCTGGCTCAGGTAGCGGAAAACGTCGATCCACTCGGCCGCCCAGGGATTACCGCCGCAGGCTGCCTCGGCGGTTTCGGTGAGCCAAATCGGGGTATTCGGCAGATGCAGGTCGTGCTGCTCCTCGTAGAAGGTGTGGGTACCCAGGGTTTTGCGCAGCCAGGTGTCGGTCAGGGCGCTGTCGACGGGGGAGTGCATGGGCGGCTCGGTGGCGCAGCGGCGGGAAACACCGCCGTAGTGGTGGTAGGCGAAGACGTCGAAGGCGGGCTGGGGCGTGGCGGAGAGCAGATCGTCCGTCGACAGCGGCATGGCCATCCCGGCGGGCATCAGCCCTCCCTCCCCTACGGCGTCCGGACCGGCAATCGGCACGCCCGGCAGGGCCTCGTGAATAAAGTCGGTGAAGCGTTGTACATCGCCAGCGAAGTCCTGGGCCGTATACCCCTTCGGCGCGCCGGCGTACTCCGGCATATTGGGTTCATTGAAGAACTGCACGGCGTCGACGGTACCGCCCTCCTCCTTAGTAAAGTCGAGCAACTGGCGGGCCTGGTCGGGGGTCCAGCGCCCATCGGCGTCGCGCACGCCGGAGCTGATCGTGAAGGAGGTCATCA
Source organism: Neolewinella sp. (assembly GCF_965214665.1). Classification (GTDB taxonomy): domain Bacteria; phylum Bacteroidota; class Bacteroidia; order Chitinophagales; family Saprospiraceae; genus Neolewinella. The sequence continues at coordinate 2,054,693 of NZ_OZ243970.1, forward strand.
GATCGGCATCCGTCGCAGCGGCGAAATCGTGCACCCCGCGCCACTCGTCGCGGGAGAGCACGTTGCGGAAGCCCTCCGGTGCCTGCTCCAGCTTGGTGGAGTCGTTGTCCTGGAAGTAAACGTAGTTAGCCCAGGAGCCGCTCACCCGCATGAAGGCCGGGGAGAGGCCGCGGGCCAGGGTGCGTAGGCGTTCGTTGCTCAGGTCTACGGGCGGCCGGTAGCGGTAGCGGTTCTGATCTTCCCCGAGTTCGAGCGTAGTGCCGATCTCCGTGGTCTGAGTAGTATCCATCTGATCGTAGGGGATCCAGAAGTCACCGCCCACGACCTCGGCCATCTCGACGTTGTAGGAGCTGAAGCGTTCGTCGATCTCGGCGACCTGCTCGGGGTCGGTCAGGTCGATGGTAAGGGCGGTTTGAGCCCAGAGGCTACCGGTCGCCCAAAGGACGGCCCAGCAAATGAGGCGGGGGACGGTGTAGTGCATGATGCGTACAAAGTACCCAATTTCAACCAGTTGCCCCCTAAAACACCACCACCCGCTGCCGCACCACCTCCTGCGCGCCATTACGCAGCCGCAGTACGTACATGCCGGGAGCTAGCTCGGCGACCGGGACTGGGGTGGATAGTCCCGCGGCTGCCAACTGACCACTCCGCATTAGACTACCGGTCACATTCACAAGCTCGTAGTGGAGCTTGCGGACGAGCCCAAGAGTACCGCGGGCAGCTAGCGGCTAGTTGGTAACACCCACCTCTAGCTGACGGCCTTTCGGTGCGTAGCCTGCTGATCAGCGATCATTTTTAGTTAAAGTTTTCACCTAGCTTACCGTAATGTTGCACATGTGGTATGACACGCGTAATTATGTGTCAGTTTCCGCATCGCTACTAGGCACCGCAGCTTCTCTCAGCTGGATAATAGGTAGTCCAAGTTTTACGCTCTCTTCAAACATGTGTACGCAGAAGCGGTCATTGGACTGCTGGCCATCTGTATATCCTCTTCACTCACATTCACTACACTTTACCTAGTATCAACCTAATTTTACATGAATACTATACTCACCCTAGTGTTTGTATGCTGTATACCCATCGTTCTGATCAGTCAGCAACTGGGATGGGAACCTACTACCCATCCTGTTGACTATCCACCGAGTGCGCTATATATGGATGCAGATGCGGTCTACTCTGGAACCTTCGGAGCGGGTATGTATATCAGTGTTGATCAAGGAGACACTTGGGATGCGTGCGATTCACCTAAAGGATCGGTCAGTGATATATTAGGTCTGGAAGACGGCAGAATGCTAGTAGCCTACTTAGGTGGTGGCATCCACATAGTTTCTTCAGAGTGCTCAGACTACTATGTCGATACTGCTGGATTGAGCAATCGGTATGTGACTTCCTTGACTACTGATGGTAAGCAACTTTATGCTGGTACCTATCAAGGCATCTATACACGGTCGATCAACGAGAAAACTTGGCACAGTGCTGAACTACCTCCGGGGGCGTATTCCTCTCACGTGCACTCAATATTGTGGACCCCCTTCGGTTTGATTGCCGGCGGATCAGAAGTAGTATTCTATCAGAGAAGCAATACCTCAGTATGGAAAGCTATCAAGCTAGACAAGCTTACGGATGTAATCAGTCTAGCCTGGTGGGATCGACAGCTAGTTGTAGGAACTAGCGGGCAGGGGGCCTACCTGTTCTCTATCGCCGACTCTCTATGGACAAATCCATCGTTAGCTACTGGTCTACCTCTTGAAGGAATCGTTACTATGATTCAGCAAGCAGAAAACTCTACTCTGATAAGCCTATCGACTAAACAGGGTCTGTCCTCCGAACAGTCACCTAATTCGCCCACGCAGCAGTTTGGCTATCCCCGAGATTATGTCCGGAGTGGGAATCTAGAATTTATTGCCTTTCACGAAACCGGTGTCTTTCGCAGAGGCAAACAGAGTAATACACTTCCTATGGGCCGTATGAATCAGGCCTCACTGTCCACTGCGAGCTTACAGTCTCTCCCGATCTTCAATGGGCAAGTGAGAGTTTACCCAACCGTTGTGACCAGTAGATTAAGGATTGAGCTATCCGAAACTAGCACTACTGCCGTACCCATTACGCTCTTAGATGGCTCTGGTAAGATAGTAGGACAACAGACTATGCCTCCCGGGTCGCTAGAGTATCGTTTTGATGGACTGAATCTGCCAACAGGTATGTACTGGTGCCAGGTTGCTCTCCCGGCAGGGAGCTATGTACAGTCGTTTATTGTTCGTTAGTCACTCACTTATTTAACTCACTGCATCGATGGCGCGTTCCTACCTCACTATAGGCTTTGTCCAACTAATTTTCTGCTGTGTTGGTCTTTGGTCCAACCTTTTGATGGCACAGGGCTACAGTGACCATCCGTCTACCGCAGAGGAAGGGTTTCAGCGTTTCACCTATCTGCGTAACAACGCTGTTGTTCCCGCTGCTCCCGAAGCGGCTGCCCTTTCTGCCCATGTAGATGTAGACGTATCGCACTACACTGGCACACTCAATTACAGCCTACCCATCGAGCAGCTTAAAGGCCATAAGATTGGGATGGACTTCAGTCTGCACTACCGGGGTAGTGCCAACAAAGTGAGTGAACTTCCAGGCTGGGTTGGTCTAGGATGGACCCTACAGGGTGGTGGAGTTATCACCCGTACCGTGCGCGGTGCACCAGATGGAACCAATTACTACGGGAAAAGTAGCGATATCAGCAAACTTACGTCTAACACCGCCTCGAGCGATCTAATTGGGTACTATAACGTCATATACAATGCTCAGTTGGGCTACTTAGAAACCCAGCCCGATCTCTATCAGATTAACTACCCAGGCGGTAGCGGTACGTTTTTCATCAGTCCAGATAAACAAGTGTTCAATCGTGCCTCAGAAAGTCACATCATTACCCCTACCTTCGATAGTCAAAGTAAGCTAACAAGCTTTACGGTTACGGATGAGAACGGTACGGTATACGTATTCGACAAAGTTGAAACTTCAAGGATAACCGTAAACACTTCCCTGAATGGAGGTGAAATGGTTGGTGTGTCGGGTTACGTTTACCCATCTGCGTGGCACCTCTCTTCTATTCGTTCTTATGACGGAAGGGAAACAATAACTTTGAGCTATTTGGAAGATGCCAATGAAGTGAACATCAATTCAGCCACACAGAGCCTAGAAGTATGGAATTATCAACTCAATACCGTTTATGGCTTTGGAAATGCGTGCCTTACAAGTGGAAACCCAGACTTCTGTGGTCCAAACGTAAAAGTTACCTCCAGCGGAGGGGGGGCCTACTCAGCAGTATGGGTCACTGGAAGACGTTGGCTTAAGGATGCTACTTTGAGTCGTGGCGGTACAACTACAGGAAAGGTCGAATTGGTTTCCTCAGCATTCAATAAGTCTTACGGGACTTACTCTTACTCTGGACGCAGACTCGATGCGCTCAATATATATAAAAATGGATCGTCCACTTCCGTCACTCACAATTTTACGTACGACGAGTCCACTGGCCGACTTACCCTGAAGAATTACAAATCTCCTTATCATCCTTCCACAAAACCGTACGTATTCACCTACAGTGGCGGTACGCTGCCTTCCGATGTTAACTCACGTTACATCGATCACTGGGGCTACTATACATCAAATTCAGTCTCATCGCTTACACCTAAAATTACACTGTGCGATGGCAGGGTTTTTACTGCTGGCAACGCTAATCGGCAAACCAGTTCTTCCAACGTCAAGGCTGGCATAATGACTAAAGTCAGTTTACCCACAGGGGGAAGATTGGAATTTGATTATGAAGCTCATCAAGTGCCGGATTGGAGTTTATGCGGTACAATAAGTAGTGCACCAATTATTCCGGGTGGGGGCGTACGCATTCAACGCATTCGTGAATTTACAACTGCTACTGGTACAACTGCGGCACGTACACGCAGCTTCACCTACGAAAAAGCCGGTACTTCGCGCAGTTCAGGGTTGGTTCTAGCTAGACCTAAGTATGACTACACAACCTCGTTTCAAACATACAGTCAGCCCTCCCAAGCTATAGAGGTATGTGATCCACCACCTGTCTTTAGCTGTAATCGACTTAGTATACAATCACAAAGCATCAAGGCACTGCGCGCTGTGGATGGTAGCTATGTTGGTTATAGTAGGGTTACCGAGACTAACGCAGGTAAAACAGTTTACACTTTCATCAACGATGAATTCAATGACGTAGAAATTGACAAGCCCAACAACGGTAAGCTGATACAGCGTTTAGATTACGACGACCAGAACAAACTGATCGTATCACACGGATACGCCTACAGCAGTGTACGCTCCACTACTTCGCTGACAAAAGAAGTGCTTATAAAAGCTGAGGAACTACAGGACAATAAGATATTTTTATGCCGGTCTTCAACCGGCACATACACTTGGCGCACCGGTTACGAAGTTAATAGCGCTTGCGCGTCATCGAATGTATTCAAGACAAAGTTCCGGGTCAACACGTTAGAACTATACGCTACCAGTAACGTGCCCGTTCGTGACACTATCAAAGAGTTCTTCTACCCCACCTCCGGAGCCGCTGAGTCAATAACGAAGGTGCGCTACCATAGCTATAAAGATACTCGAGTACTCAAACCCACCGAAGTTTACTACGTTAACAGTGACCAGAAAAAGTTTACCACCAAAACATACTACGCTAATACACCCGGCAATCCAGTGGCCAACCTTACGGCTATACAAAATGAGAAACTAGTTGGTATGCCGCTAGTTCAGGATTTCCTGGTAGGAACTACACTACGGTATCGTTCGCAACTACTTATGGAGTCCGTAGCACTGCCAGGTGGTGGCGGTACTCATGTCTACGTGAAAAAGGTTCAGGACGGTTTTAACGGTAACACAGTAGCGGACCGCGAAGAAGTGCAGGCTCGTGATATGTATGGCAACATTACACAGGCCAGGAATACCTATGACATTCCAACAACATACATCTGGGATCGCACTGGTGGTCAAATCTCTGCCGCTATCCGGGGAGGCACCGTCCAACAATGCGCCTTCACTAGCTTTGAGGAGCCACTTTACCACGGAGGTTGGACAGCCTCCAACACCTCAGGAAACAGTCCTTATTACGTTACTACTCCGGTCAAAGGAGGTAAGCGTGCTAGTAATCAACTTACCCTGACTAAGAGTGGACTACCAGCAGACAAGTACATCGTATCCTACTGGACCAAAGCGGCATCTAATGTTGCAGTTTCCGGTAGTGGCGTCACCGTGAGTCGGACTATCGCCTCGCCTGCTGACGGCGAGGGTTGGGTTTACGTAGAGCGTGTCATTACCGCGAGCGCGAACGCGTCAGTTCGTGTAGACATCACCGGCACTACGGATGAGGTGCGCCTTTACCCCTTCTCCGGAATGATGACAACCTATACGCAGGATCCAACATACAACCGCCTGACAGCGATGGGGGACGAAAACGGTCAATTACAGCGCTTCGACTACGATTCCTACTACCGCCTGGCTTCCGTGAAGGACTTTGATGGCAATATTGTGATGTACAATGCTTACATGTACGATGCAGGAGGACAGGCTGGTATAAACTCAGTAACGAGTTATCGGCCGCTTACATCCGGTATGACTTCTACGTCCACCGTCACGGCTGCAAGCACCAGTAGCCTCAGTAAAATCGTTAGCTATGTAGATGGTTTAGGACGCGCAGTACAGACGGTGGATGTAGCCGGAGGTTACTCTACTAGTTCGACTAAGAATGACATCGTTTCATTTAGCGTCTATGACGAGTTTGGTCGCCAGACGAAGAACTACCTACCTTTAGTCACTGCCACTGATGGGGGTACTTATCGGTCGGATGTAGTGACCAAACAGAGCACGTTTTACACAGGTAAGTTCGGTACCGCGGACGGACCGAAAGCCTACACCGAATTAGGAATGCTGAAAGCTCCGATTGGTAGACTTATGTCGGAAAGAGGCGTTGGAAGTGCCCTTAACAGCCGTCCAACAGTCTACGTATACCGGGTAAACAAAGCCAACGAGGTTCGCCAGTTTGCCACAGCTAGTGGATGGTATGCTGCGGGGGAATTGTTAGTAGTCAAACAAACCGATAGCGACGGCAGAACGAGTACCACCTTTACCGATAAGGCCGGCAGAAAGGTGCGGGAGGATCACCATACTAGTAAGACGTACTATCTCTACGATGACTTGGGTAACCCCACCTACGTTATTACCCCGGAAGGATCAGAAAAAGGCCACACTACAGCAAGTTATACGATCAGTACGACCGCAGTAAAGAATAATGCTTTTTGGAAAACGTATAGTAGTACGACTAATTTGATGACAAGCTCCCGTACGCCAGGTCAAAGTACTTCGACTACTGCATACTACTACGATAGATTGGACCGGTTGGTACTGACCAAACTCCCTACTGGACAAAGTCAGTTTGTTAAGTACGACCTCCAAGGACGGCAGATCATGACCGGCGTGTACAAAGGAACCGCCTTGCCTACTACCTCCCAGGCGCTTTACGAAAAAGAATCAAGCTCAACCGTTTATAAGTACACTATCAACCAAGCATTTCCCATTAGCGACCTGGAAATCTACAGTGTGGCCTACTACGACGACTATGATTTTGATGGTACCATCGCAGTGGAAACAGAGAATGCGTACGTAGCGCCTCCCTCAGCTTTTACCAGTTTCTTTTCTGGAATATCAGCCCCATCCGCTTTTGCACGCGGGTTACAAACGGGTGAGCGTGTATCGGTCATAAATGCAAGCAATACGGTCAACGCAACACCACACATCGGAGTGATGCACTATGATCGCCGGGGCCGCCTGGTGCAGGTTAACAAAACACATTATCTCAGCGGTAAAGACGTCTACTGGTATCAGTACGATTTCAGTGGCAATAGAACCCGTAGTCGGCGTAGCCACACCAAAAACCCTAGTTGGGGCATCTCCGAGACCGTGGTGATCAATCAGACCTATCAGTACGATAGATACCGCCACCCAACAACCACAACCCACCAAATGGGTGATAGTGGAGTAGAAGTCCTGCTAAGTGGCAGACAGTATGACGAATTAGGGAACCTCAAACAAAAGACGGTAGGACGTGATGGCGTAAGTGATGCCACTTGGGCTCAGACCCTGGACTATAGCTACAACATTCAGGGATGGCCTACGGGCATCAATCAGATGAGCGGTAGCCTATCGGATGGTAATGGTGGAGATTTGTTTGCCCTCAAGCTAAACTACTACAATCAGCCATCCAGTGGGTCAGGAACGCTACAGTACAGCGGCAATGTGAGTTCTACTGAGTGGAAGACCATTTACCAGAATAGCCCACATACTTACTCCTACACTTATGACGAGCTGAGTCGACTCAAGGCAGCGAACTACCGGGGTGGTTCTACAGCAGAAATTGACCGTTACACCGTAGACAACCTGACGTATGATCTGAACGGCAACATCAAAACCTTGCGCCGTAGGGGTAAACTTGCCAATGGTACCTACGGTATCATCGACCAGCTGACTTACGCTTACGATGTAACTAACTCCTTTAGTGACCGGTTGCTATCGGTGACCGAGGCAGGCAGCGGCACAGCCGGCTACCTCGGCCCCCAGGGCACAGCCGCTACTTTTACCTATGATGCCCTCGGCAATACCCTGAGCCAGCCGAACAAGGGTATCACCAAAATTGACTATACCATCTTTAACTTGCCGCGCCAGATTCAAAATTCAGCAGGGCAATACCAGATGGCCTACGATGGTTTAGGTAAGAAGATTGTGCAGGTCGATCCGGCCACCAACAAGCGAACCGACTATGTGGACGGCATCGAGATCGTCGACGGCAGCATACAGTCGATCTACCACGAGGAAGGGCGGGTGGTCAGAGAGAGCAATAAATGGGTATACGAGTACGTTCTTCGGGACCACCAGGGCAACACACGCATTTTGTTCCGGGACCATAATGGTTACTCTGAGGTGCGGGCTACCTACGCCTACTATCCGTTTGGTATGCAGAACGAGGGATTGAAATACGAAGGGCCATCGATAACTCCCTACAACTTTCGGTATGGTGGTAAGGAAATAGCCGGCGGACTTGGTCTAAGCGACTTCGGCGCACGCTGGTATGATGCTTCTCTTGGTCGCTGGATGGGCGTCGACCCGATGGCCACCTCACTCACGAACTGGAGTCCTTACAACTACACGTACAACAACCCCGTGAACTTTACCGATCCGACCGGGATGTATCCTTATCCTAGTGCTGAGGATTATGAGTTGGGGCGGGCACGGTTGTTGGAGGGTAGTCTTGAGTTTGAAGCAGAACCTGCAACAAATCAGGCTGGCACAATTGAACAAGCTATTGATCAATGGAAGGCGGCAGGGTTGAACACATTGGAAGGTATTAACGGCTTCGTTAGAAATAAAAACATTGATGGCAATGGTACTGCTGCGGTTCGCTACGTGTATACAGGATTGAATGGATGGATAGATTTATCTCATTACATTCTTGTACATCAAGCAGGAGAGGCAACAGCAAATATATTAGAGCCCCTTTCAGGTGATAAAATACTACAGGCTTTCGTTTTCGGAACGGGTGCAGATAAAAGCTATTATTCGTATGAAGATCTACCTACGAATGCCTTCGCTTCTAGTGGACCAGACTTAGCTTCATTGGCAGGGAGTGACAAAATTTATCTAGCTATACTAAGCCACTTCAATTCAGCTAAGTCAACTTTTCCGGAAAATGCTCCTAATTATAAAGCAATGCCAGCTGACGATCAGGATCGAAAGCGCTTACCAGAAACTTGGGTACCCAGTATTGGAGGCCAAGGTGGAGCATTCTCAGATAGAACTGAAATGCTGATGTCCGGTAGATACGTTCCTCAAAACCATTCATCTGAACCGTATTCGTTACGGGGTTTTACACCTGCTCCAACAAGTATTCTTGGACAAAGATGAAGATAATGAGAAATCTACTGATTTTAACGGTGCTAATTTTAGGTTGTAGGCAGGCTCCTCCAGCCATTGAGGATGATTTAGGGTATCAAAATATAGTAGATATCGTAAGAACAAATTACGATCGGATCATTACGCAGAATAGTGTTGTTCCGTATAAAGCATATCCAAACCAGATAAGTAAAATAATATCCGACGATGACTTACCGGTGACACAAGGGTCAAGTAGTTCTTTTGCTTCCTTGTGTGAAGGAAATGGTGTCAAATTAATTTATATCTGCACGAAAGAAGAAATTTGGTTGGAAACGAATCAGAACGATAATTTGATCAATGCTAAAAGGACTTTAATTGGCAGTGTTCTAACTTCTAATACTGAAAAATTTAAAATTAACTATTATGACGAAACAAGGATCACACATTTGGCAGACAATTGGTATGAAGCCGTAATAACCTTTTCATTGGTAAATTAATTCTTATGACCTTGGCGTTCGGTGGTTTAATGCCATGCCGCTTTGGGGCGCTGACTGGGGGGGGGACGACCCCCTTGCCACCTCGCTGACAAACTGGAGTCCTTATAACTACACGACAACAACCCCGTGAACTTTACCGATCCGACCGGGATGTATCCTTATCCTAGTAGACATGTTGCGGTAGCAAAACCTAGTGTTTGAGCTGGAAGTTCCAGAGTCCGGCTGCGATGCCGGCCACTATAGAGTAGAATTCTGCATCCCGACAGCGCAACCGATCCGACAAGAAGCGGTACCGTTTGAGCCCACCAATGGAATGCTCTACTCGAATCCTCACCTTACTGACTTGGCGGTTGTGCGCCTTTTGCGTGGGCGTGAACTCGATTTTTGGGTCACGCTTGGACTTACGTCGGGGTCGCTTGCAGGGAATCAGGATGTGCTCCGCCGCGTAGTCCTTTTGGATGCCCAAGAAGCCCAGATCGACGTGCAGGCCCTGCTCGTCGAACCAGAATCCCGCCGCGGGATCGAACTCGCTGGTCAACATCGCGTAGTCGTGTACCGATCCGCAGTAGGGCTTACTGAGGTAAAGAATACGTCGATCCACCGCGGCCAGCACCAGTAGCTTTATGGTGTGGGCTTTTTTTTACCCGAGTAATCCTCCTGCTGATCCTACTCATTCCCAGGACGTTGGCGGCGCTGCTCAGTGCCATCCAGCAGGATTGTCTCGTGTTCTTCCATCTGCTGGTGGAACTCTTCCAGGGACTCATAGAATCGCTTGGGCATATGTCCCGATCGCTGGAGCGTCATCTGTAAGATCCGCAACCCAAAGGTTTGGTTACGGAAAGCGTTGGCGCGATCCAGACCGAAGCTCAACCCGATTAGGTCATAGGTCAATCCGCTTTTGATGCTGTAGAGCAGAAAGAACACCAGGTCGGCGTAGGTGGTGAAGGTGCTAGGGGCAGTACCAGAGCTGCCGGCCTGGTGTTGGTTGATGGTCTCTCCCAGAAAGTCTTCGTAAGTCGCCGCGAAATTGTCCACCAGCGTGGTAAACTGTGCTTGGGTTAGTCCGGTGGCGGCGCGCCACTGGCGCTGATCCCGAACGTCAGTATAGCTGATGGCCATCATAGGTATCTTTACGGCAAAGATACTACCCTTGACAATCAGCTACTTACGCCGCAACAACTCTACTATCAAGTTGCAGGTGATGCAGATCCTTATATATATTATTTTCATATCCTTAGCGTGTGGACAGAGAGAAGTTTCGTAAGCATCCGAGCAACCCCGTGTTATCAGTCTAAACTTTAGCCTTCCACAGCCCCGGCAGTAACTCCTCGATGCGGTTGATGGGATGGCCCCCGATTCGCAGTAAGACGTCGTGTAGCCACTCCCGCTCATTGACGCCCGCCTCGCGGCAACTCCCGAAGAAGGAGTACAGCATGGCCGCCCGCCGAGCCCCCTGGCGCGAGCCGGCGAACAGATAGTTTTTACGGCCCAGGGCCAGGGGGCGGATCTTGTTCTCGATTAGGTTGTTATCGATCTCGATACGGCCGTCGTCCAGGTAAGCCCCGAGCCGTGGTAGGTGATTATAGGCATAGTTCAGTGCCTTACCGATGCCCCCTTTGCTCAAGCTAGTCCGCCGCTGCTCGTTCACCCACTCCAGCAGGGCCGTATACGCCGGACGGGCGTAGCGCTGGCGTAGCCACCGACGGCGTTCGGGGGCTAGCTCGTAGCGGCGGCAGATATCCTCGATGCGGTAGAGATACTGGATGGCACGCAGGGCCATTTCGGCCAGCCCGGGGTGGTTAGAGCGAGCGTCGAAGAACTTACGCCGGATATGGGCCAGACAGCTGACCAGCACTACCCCGGGGTGGGCCTTCATGAAGCTGGTATAGGCGGAGTAGCCGTCACTCTGTAAGATGCCCCCGAAGGAGTCTAGCGTCTCGTGCAAGATATTGGCTCCCCGTCCCGGGCGGTAGGCAAAGAGTACCCCACCGGCCACCGGGTTTCTAAACACCCACATATAGCCCAGGTGTACCTTACGCAACTTGGGTGGATAGCGGTGACTCTTGTTCTTAGTCGGCTCCGCGCCCCGCTCTAGGACGGTGATGCGTGACTCGTCGCCCTGCAGGTAGTCGGTGTCGAGCACCTGCTTTGCAAGCGCCGCGTAAAGGGGTTCGAGCAGCGTACAGGTTGCGGCGAACCAGTCGCCCAGGGTGGAGGAGGGGATGTCCCAGTCGTAGTCCCGCCGCAGCATCGCGCGCTGACGGTACAGCGGCAGGTGGTCGATGAACTTTGCGATGACGAGCTGGGTCAGTAGCCCCGCCCCGGCAATGGCTTTGGGGAGCACCTGATCCGGAGCCGCAGCCTGGATCACGGCGCTTGCTTCGGCATCCTCCGGTCCCTCTCCGTGCTGTCCTGCCTCATACTGATCCGCTTTGGCTGCGGGGCGGCGGCGCCGCCGTACATAGCGGGGCCGCACGTACTCGATCACCTCTAGCTTGCCCGGGGTGTAGTCGACCTTACGGGTAACGTCCTGGCCGATCTCGATCAGGTCGCTGGTGTCCTGTCCGGGGGGCTCGACGCGTATCTGGCGCACGGGCAGATGCTCGGGCAGCGGCGTACGACCGGGGTGAGTCTTTTTTCTGGCCTTGCGTCGTTGGTAGCTAATCTTTTCCTTGAGCGGCTCGCCCTCCCGCTTCTCGGTCTTTTCTTGTTGCCACAACGCCATCTGCTCAGGGGCAGTGGTGATGGCCGCCGCCGGTACGAAGCGCTCGGATTTGGCTCCAAAGACCAGTCGCTTAAGCTGGTCCAGCTCGTGGCGCAGAGCGTTATAGCGCCCCTGCAGTTCTTCGTATTCCGCCCGGGAAACGGTGGCTTCCATATGTGACAAAAATACGAAACGCGCCCCGTAAATCAGGCCGTCCGGCTATATCTTTTGCGCCGTTTGACGGATTTAATTTCGATACCCTCCAGCAGTAGCTGGATGTCGGTCCAGCTCATCTCCAGACGGTCACCCTCCCCGGCCGGCAGCTCGAAGGTGCCACGCTCTAGCACCTTGTACCAGACCACAAAGCCGGTGCGGTCCCAGACCAGCAACTTGATGCGATCGCGCCGGCGGTTCAGAAAGAGGAACACATCGCCGCTCAGCAGTTCGTGGTCCAGGTACTGGCGCACCAGACCACTAAGCCCATTAAAGCCTTTACGCATATCGGTGACACCGCGGTACAAAAAGTAGCGTTGCCGGCTCGAGAAGCTAAGCATCGGCGCATAGCCCTTTGCCGTTCATCAGTTCACGACTTAGCCGTACAAGGTCGGCCAGCGGCCAGTCAGTCAGCTCCAGGCGAGCGCCACCCGACAGGTGTAGCGTGGCCACGGGCTCGCGCTTCGTCCCCGCCGCCGCAGAGGTGGTAGTTACCAGACGAGTGAAGCCCTCCGGTGCAGACCCGGTCTTGTTCCGCCTGGCGTACTTGGCTCGCCAGGCATAGAAGGTGCCGGTGTTGATACCTTTGGACTGACAGAATTGAACGATGGACTGGCCGCTGCCAGCTTGTTCGGCCAGCACTTGCTTAATCTGTTCGGGTGTTCTACGGCGCATCTAATTGGTTTGGCTCGCCGCAAAGTTCAAGCCACTCATCCAAGGCTACAAGATGGGGTTGCTCGGACGCTTACGAAGTTTCTACAAAATCGAGCACTTCAAACGACCGTTGCTTAGGAATACAAGCTCTTCTACAAGATAGTGTAGTACAAAAATTTCTGTCGATTGATATTAATTTGGAGAACGAATTCATATTCCCGTACGTCAGAATTATTGATCATCAAAAACTCTTGAGCTGTTCCGAAGGTTTAGTTCAGGATAGCATATCCAAACTATTCATATCTTATTTATACCGAGATCAATTGAGTATTGATCAAAACACTGGTGCCTACAGAGATGTCTTCCTACTAGAATACGACTATGACCACATCCATGACAATGCAAGCTTCAAACTTGCTATCCCAACTTTTGGTAAGCAAATGTCGCCTACGCCAATCACGCTGGTGACACTTGTATATCACCTAGAAGGCCAATCCACCTACACCCTGTTATCTCGAACGCTATCGAACAGGGAATAATCGCTGCACCTGCGGCCCCGCCCCCATTTCACCCCCCATCACGCCCGAACTCCTAGACGTCCTAATCATCGGCGCCGGCATCTCCGGCATCGGTACCGCCTACTGGCTACAGGAAAAGTGCCCGGAGAAGTCCTACGCCGTACTAGAAGCTCGTCACGAGCTCGGGGGCACCTGGTCGCTGTTTAACTACCCGGGGGTGCGATCCGACTCCGATATGTTTACCTTCGGCTATCGCTTTCGGCCGTGGCAGGAGCCGCAGTCGCTCTCGGCGGGTGAGAATATCCTGAAGTACCTGCGGGAGACGGTCACTGAGTACGGCATCGAGCGCCACATCCGCTACGGACACCGGTTGATGAGCGCCGACTGGTCAGACGAGACGCGCACCTGGCACCTACATGTACAACGTGACGGGGAGAAACTGGAGCTAGAGTGCCGCTTCCTCAGCATCTGCAGCGGCTACTATGACTACGAGGCGGCGCACCGGCCCGACTTTGCCGGGGAGGAGGACTTTACCAGACAGATCGTCGTACCCCAGTTCTGGCCGCAACAACTCGACTATACCGGTAAGCGCGTGGTCGTAGTGGGAAGCGGCGCGACGGCCATCACGATCGTGCCCGCTATGGCCGACGGCGGGGCCGCCCACATCACCATGCTACAGCGCTCGCCCACCTACGTCATGAACCTGCCCAACCGTAACGGCCTCTACCTGACCGCCAAGAAGCACCTACCCGACCGCTGGGCCTACCGCATCGCCCGCTGGACCAACATCTCCCTGAGCATGTTCTCCTTTGCCTTCTCGAAGGCCTTTCCCGGGGTGATGAAGCGGCTGATCATGCGGGGGGCCAGCAAGGAGCTACCCGCCGACTTCGACGTACAGACCCACTTCAACCCCCGCTACGATCCCTGGGACCAGCGGCTGTGCGTGGTGCCCGACGGCGACCTGTTTCGGGTGATCCGGGAGGGAAAGGCGGCGGTGGTGACCGAGCACATCGACCGCTTTATGCCCGGAGGAATCCGACTGGCCTCGGGCGAGGAGCTGGCGGCCGACATTGTGGTACTGGCTACCGGCCTGAAGATGAGTCTGGCGGGCAAGGCCGCGATCAGCGTAAACGGCCGGCCCGTGGACATGAACCAGGTGATGATCTACAAGGGCATGATGGTCAGCGACGTGCCCAACCTCGTCTACGCCTTCGGCTACACCAATGCCTCCTGGACGCTGAAGGTGGACCTCACCGCCAATTACCTCTGCAAGCTGCTCCGCTATATGGACCGCAAGGGCTACAGCGTAGTCGTACCCGCCCGCGAGGCGCTCACCAGTGAAGAACCTTTCCTGAATCTCAATTCCGGCTACGTGGAGCGGGCCCGCGACGTACTCCCGAAGCAGGGGAAGCGGCGGCCGTGGCGGGTGTACCAGAGCTACCTGGTGGATATGCTGAGTACGCGGTTTGGACGGGTGGCTGATCGGGTGCTGCGGTTTGGCAGATAGCCCGCATCACTTATTTTCCAGGGGCGCCGGCTCGAAATCACTCTCCTCCACCCAGCTAGCCTCCACCGCCTCCCCACTCATATACCGCTCGTAAAAGCCCGCCACCGCCCCGTAGTAAGGATACCGGTCAAACACCTCCCCCCGGCCCGTCACCCGCGGGTCCCCCTGTGCCCGTAGCTCCG
The DNA here is from genome assembly GCF_965214665.1 of Neolewinella sp. Lineage (GTDB taxonomy): Bacteria > Bacteroidota > Bacteroidia > Chitinophagales > Saprospiraceae > Neolewinella. The sequence goes on from NZ_OZ243970.1 coordinate 2,069,908, forward strand.
TTATCATTTCCTCCTCCATACCCGCGATCAGGGTAGCCAGCTCGGGGTCATCAGCCAGGTTGTCCATGCAGTAGGGGTCGGCGGCAATATTATACACCTCCACTGCCGGCCGCTTGCCGAAGCTGAGCTGCCAGAGGCCGGCGGTGTCCGTGCCGTTGCGGCGGCGGTTCAGCAGCAAGGTTTTGGTGGGCGAGCCGTCCGTATTCAGGTAGCCGGTCTCGGGGTTGCCCACCGGCCAGCGATCCGTAGCGTAGTTGTGCAAGTACAGGTAGTCGCCGCGCACGATGCCGCGGATGGGGTAGCCCACATCCCCGGGCCGGCCTACGTCATGGCGTTCCTTGCCGATGAGTACGTGGTCGCGGAAGGGCTCCTCCTGTGCGTTTTCTAGGATTGGACGCATACTCCGGCCCACCGTCGGCGACATACCCGAGCTATCCCACACCACCCCCGCCACGTCCAGAAAGGTCGGGGCCAGGTCCACAAAGTTGACGAAGTCTTCAATCGTCCTACCGGCATCCGCGATCCCCGCCGGCCAGCGCACCGCCAGCGGCAGGTGGTTGCTCCTCTCGTAGGCCTGCCCCTTGATGCGCGGAAAGGGCATACCGTTATCGGCCGTCACGACCACGATGGTATTGTCCAGCTCCCCCCGCCGTTCGAGCTCGGCCAGCATCCGGCCCAGATGGTCGTCGAAGTGGTCGATCTCGCGGGCATAGTCGAGCAGGTCGGTGCGCACCGTATCGGTGTCGGGCCACATGGGGGGCACGTCATTCACATCGTCCAGCGAGCGACCGGTACCGTCCAGCCCGCTTCCGTAGGTGTAGGCCCGGTGCGGTTCGTAGCCCCCGTACCAGAAGAAAAAGGGCGCCCCGATAGCTATCGGGGCAGGTGCGGCGTCCAGGAAGGCGGTGAAGTTCGCCGCGTAGTCAATATCGGACATCGCTGCGGTCGGCGGCGTCGTATGCTGGCCTTGATACGGTGTACCGGTGAGTTGTCTCCGTTCGCCCGCCACCGTGCCGGGATTACCCGGGGACCAGCCCTTGCCCGTAAAGCCGGTGCGGTAGCCGTTCCTACCTAGCACCTCCACAAAGCTGGTGAATTTAGCAGGAAAGGTCGGCGAGTGGTTAGCCGCCTCCTCCAGTTGCCAACTGTTACGGCCGGTGAGGATGCAGGCGCGGCTCGGTGCGCACTTCGCATTCGGCGTATAGGCCCGCAGGAAGAGCAGCCCCTCCCGCGCCACCCGATCGAAGGCCGGTGTGGTCACCCAGTCGGTCCCGTAGGCACCCATGTGCGGGAAGGAGGCATCATCGGCGATACAGAAGAGGATGTTGGGGCGGGTAGCCAGTTCCGGCTCATCCGAGCCGCAACCCCAGAGCAGTGCGAGTAGGAGGTAGTAGACGTATTTCACCCCCCTAAGCTACTACGCCGGCAGCGCCTCCCCTAGCAGCCGCGCAAAATTCCCGTACAGGACCTTGTCCACATCCTCCGCCGCGTACCCCCGCCGCCGCAGCAGCTCCGGTAACCTAGCTAGGTCCGCGATTGTATCCAGGTCGTAGGGCGTTTGCTCGATGCCAAACAGCCCGTCCAGGTCGCTACCGATCCCGATGTGGTCGGCGGTGCCCGCCAGCTGGCACACGTGATCGTAGTGATCCACGATCCGCTCCAGGGTGATCCCCAACTCCCGCGGACTAGCCCCGCCCCGCCGGTAGCCCGGTTCGAGCATCCAGGCATCCAGCGCGCCGCCGACCACCCCACCCCGCGCGATGACCGCCCGCAGCTGCGCGTCGCTAAACTGCCGCTCCCCCGGCACCAGGGCCCGGCAGTTCTGATGGCTGGCCAGCACCGGCCCATGATAAACCTTCAGCGCCTCCAGGAAGCCGCGGTCGGTCAGGTGGGTCAGGTCTAGCAGGATACCGAGCTGGTTCATCTCGCGCAGCAGCTCCCGCCCCGCCGCCGTCAGTCCGCTCCCGTCCGACTGGGTCCCGGCCCCGTACCGCCCCGGACCGAAGTGCGCCGGACCGATCGACCGCAGCCCTTCCGCATAGTACGCATGCAGGTGATGGAGGGTCACGATGGAGTCCGCCCCCTCTAACGCCAGGACATAGCCGATTGGTAAATCTTCCTGTTTTCCGCGCCCCCGGTAGCGCGCTGTGTGCGCATCCAGCTGTGCCCGGGTGGTAATTGGCGTCAGCTCCCCCACCCGTTCCATCTCGCGGTACCAGACCAGTTGCCCCCGCGCCGCCGCGTAGGCCTGCTCCGGGGACTGCCAGCCGGGTAGCGCCAGATTAGCCGGTGCTGCGGTGCCCCGTGCGGCGTAGCGGGCGATGAGGGTGCCCCAGACCAGCCCGATGCCACCACGACGCAGCTCTGGGAAGGCTACCGTTCCATTACCCCGATCGGGATAGTCGGTCTGCCCCAGTTCGCGCTCTCTTGCCCGGATCTCCTGCACCGGCAGTCGCAGGTCCCGATTCAGGTGTACGGCGTTGGTGGCCAGGTCCAGGTGGGCATCGATGAGAAAGGGAACGGCAGCCATATCGCAGTGAAGCTACACCGTGATCTTCCGGTCCCGCGCCGCCACCGCCCAGGGCTCCCCCACCCGACCGTCGGTCACCGGCAGCAGCTCGGCGTACAGGTTCACCGTCGGGCATACGTGCACGGGAATGCCGTAGTGCACCTCCCCCACCGCGTGGCGACTCGTATCCGGTACCCGCACGTTCAGGTGCTCCTCGTGCTGCCCCGTCACGGTATAGTCTGCGAGCGTAGGAATGACCACCCGTGGCAGGGGGGAGTCTGGCGAAACGGCCTTCGAGCCCAGGTCGAAGCAGAGCGTCGTAGCGTCCACCACCGATACGATGCGCATCAGTAGTAACGCGGCCGGCTGGAAGAGCAATTCCGGAAAGTCCCACGCGTAGCCCGCATCCCAGAGGTAAAAAGTACCCGGCCCCACCGTCGTATTTGGCTTGCCAGCGTAGTAGGTGAAGGTCGGTGAGCCGCCCATGACAAGTTCGTAGCTCACGCCGTGGCGTACTTCCAGGTCCCGACGTAGGGTATCCACTTCCCGGTAAATTCGCTCGGCCTGTGTTCGGCGTTCCTGCTCGTCCGGCTGGTGCAGGTGGCCGTCGTAGGCGTGTAGTCCGCGTACGGTCAGTGCTGGCAGTTCTTTCAGCTCGTCTATCAAGCTGGGCGCCCCGATAGCTATCGGGGCAGGTGCAATGCCGGTACGGTTCATCCCTACGTTGAGATCGACGTACACCTCCGCCCCCGGCCCGTCCAGTACCTCCGTCAGCATCTGTGCGGAGGCGATGTTATCCACGATGCTGGCAAATTGAGTAGCCGGATAAAGCCTCCGTAGCTTCCCCCAGCGTTCTGCCTTCACCCGGGAGAGCTGGTAGGCCAGCAGCACCTCCGTAGCCCCCGCCGCGGCCAGCAGCTCTCCCTCGCTCACCGTGCTACACTTAAAGCGGGTCACCCCCTGGGCAATGGCCAGCTCGGCGATCTCGCGGCACTTGACGGTCTTGATGTGGGGCCGTAGGCAGTTGCCCTCCGGGGTGCGGCAGAGTGCTACCGCCTTAGCGATATTCGTCTTGATAATCTCGGGAAAGACCAGAAGGGCCGGTGAGTCGATCCGCTCTGCCCCCTCCACCCGGTACCGATCGTCGAGTGTGAAAGTCACGACCGCGGCAGCTTGACCACCACGTCGATCTCCACCTTGATGCCGTGGCCGAGTACCGATTGTACCGTAGTCCTTGCTGGCCGTACCCCCGTGAAGTAGGTAGCATACACTGCGTTGAAGCGATCGAAGTCGTTGATATCCGCCAGGTGTACGGTGGATTTCAACACATTGTCGAGGCTACCGCCGGCGGCTTCTACTATGGCCTTCACGTTATCGAGGGTGCGGCTGGTTTCCTCCTCGATGGTTCCGAGGGCGAAGGTGGAGGTGGTAAAGTCTACGCAGGCCTGTCCGCTGACGAAGAGGAGGCCGTCGCAGACTACGCCATCGGAGTAGGCACCGGTGGTGAAGCCTTGCTGGCGTTGGGGGTGGGTGATCTGTTGCTTTTGCATGTGAGTGGGTTGAACTGCGAAGGTAACGGTGTGATGGTGGGTGCCTGGCGGCACCGGGTTTTAACCACAGAGCTCGCAGAGGGCCACCGAGACGTTACCGGAAACACCTCTGTGTCCTCTGTGGTTCCCTATCGCAACGCAGTCGTCCCCTACATCTATGGTAAAATCAAGTCTCCCACCGCGATGCTACCCGTACCAGCGTGCACCAGGTTCATCCCGAAGTACACCTTCCCCCCCACCCGCCGGTACCCCGCCAGCGTAGCCAGTGGCTCCCCCACCCGATTCGCCACCCCCGTAGCCGGGTCTACATTCGGTACACCGCAGCGGGCGCAGGGCTCCAGGCCGGTGAAGGAGATGCCGTTGATGGTGAAGTCGGTGAGGTCATCCTCAGCGTAGGGTGCGCCGCCCGAGCAAACGATATTGGGGCGGAAGCGCTCCATGCCGAAGTGCACCTCCCCCCCGTAGCGGGCGTTCAGGTCCGCCAGTGATGCTTCGCCGATGAGTAGAAAGGGGTAGGCGTCAGCAAAGGAGGCGATCTTGCCGGCGGGGCGCAGGCCGGAGCTCGGGGCCACGGGGCGGTGGCTATGGTCAGGCATGTAGACGAGGTGGCACGCCATTCCGAGCGCGTCAGAGAACCAGGTATCTGCGGCGGCGGAAACGGAGCGGGCAGCTACGGTCTGCTGCCAGATCACGACCTCCCGGTCCGTGGGCCCATCGGCCGGCTCGGGAAGCCGAAGTACTTCGCCAGTCTCGGTGTTGCGTACGCTCAGGGCACCTCCCCTTAGTTCGGGTTGCAAGAGCGCCATCCGGGGGTACTTGCGCAATGTGATGAACACCTCATCCGGCGTCACGAGCAGGTAGCGGCGGTCGTGGGCCAGGCCGCGATCGGTCACTTCGGCGCTGTCCACGGCGATACCCCCGAGCGACTTGATGGGGTAGATGTATAATTGACTTACGGTGAGCATACTCGGATAAAGGTACACCGCCCTTGCACCTGCCCCCGATAGCTATCGGGGCGCCTGCCGAATCACACCGTATTTTTGTACCCATGCGCTACCTCCCCCTCCTTTGTCTGCTCGTCAGTACCCTCCACGCCCAGGAACCCGCCCAGTGGCTGCGTCACTCCAGCATCTCGCCCGACGGCTCCCGCATCGCCTTTACGTACAAGGGAGACCTGTATACTGTACCTAGCGCGGGCGGTGACGCTACCCAGCTGACGTACCACCCGGCCCACGATTACATGGCCACCTGGAGTAGCGACGGGAAGCAACTCGCCTTTGCCTCCAACCGCTACGGCAACTTCGATGTGTTTGTGATGGAGGCTACCGGCGGACCGGCCCGGCGACTCACCTTCCACAGCAATGACGAGGTGCCCTACACCTTCACCCAGGGAGACTCGACCATACTCTTCGGCGGACTCCGGCAGGACGCGGCCCAGCACCGGCAGTTTCCCCACCGCTCACAACCGGAACTTTATGCGGTAGGCACACAGGGGGGGCGGGTAACGCAGGTGCTAACGGTGCCGGCCGAGTACGTCCAGGTCAGTGCCGACGGTCGTACCCTGCTGTACCACGACAAGAAAGGTGGGGAGGATGAGTACCGCAAGCACCAGACCAGCTCCATTGCCCGCGACATCTGGGCCTACGATATGCAGACCGGCGTCCACCGTCAGCTTACGACCGACGCGGCTGAGGACCGCCAGCCCATCTTTAGCGCCGATGGGGAGAGCATGTACTACCTGAGCGAGCGCAGCGGCAACTTTAACGTGCACCAGCGGCAGCTGGACGATGCGGAGAGCGATAAGCAACTGACCGATTTTCGGATGCACCCCGTGCGCTTCCTGAGTAGTGGCGGGGGCCTGCTGAGTTTCGGTTACGACGGGGAGCTCTATACCCTACGGGAGGGCGAGGCACCGCAGAAGGTGACGGTGAATATCCGCACCCAGGCCATCGACAACAACGACCGCTTCATCTCGCTCGAGGATGGGATCACGGAGATGTCCGTCTCGCCCAGCGGCAAGGAGATCGCCTTCATTGCCCGGGGGGAGGTGTTCGTGACCTCGGTCGATGAGTCCTTCACTAAGCGGCTCACCGATACGCCGGAGCCGGAGCGCTTCGTGAGCTGGGGGCCGGAGGGCAAGTCGGTCGTCTACGCCAGCGAGCGTAACGGCAAGTGGAGTATCTACCAGACCGAGAAGGTGCGGGAAGAGGAGCCCTTCTTCTTCGCCGCCACCCTGGTGAAGGAAACAGCGGTCATCGACAACAACAAGGATAACTACCTGCCTAAGTACGCCCCCGACGGCAAATCACTGGCCTGGATCGAGGGGCGCCGCAGCCTGCGGGTAAAGGACCTGAAGGCCGATACCGCCACTACCCTACTCGATTCTACCGACCTATTCCACATGCAGGACGGCGATAAGTACTTCACCTGGAGCCCCGACAGCAAGTGGCTACTTGTAGAGTGGGACGCCCTGCTCAACAACAGCGAGGTGCTGGTGATGAAATCCGACGGCTCGAAGCGCGTCAACCTGACCAAGAGCGGCTACTACGACTCCGAGCCCAAATGGACGGGCAAGGGCCAGCAGATGATCTGGTTCAGCAACCGCGACGGACTGAAATCCTACGCGACCAGCGGACAGTCGGAGCAGGATGTCTACGCCATGTTTTTCACCCAGGAGGCATGGGATAAGTTTCAGCTGACGGATGAGGAGTTTAAACTGCTCAAGGCGATCGAGGCGGCGGAGAAGGAGGAAAAGGACAAAGGGACGGGGGATGAGAAGGACGGAGGGAAGAAAGAGGGGAAGACGGGGGATAAGGGGACGAGGGATGAGGACTCGACAAAGGTGGACCCCCTGACCTTTGACTGGGAGAACCTGGACGAGCGTTCGGCGCGGCTGACGATCAACTCCTCGCGGCTGGGGGATGCGGTGCTGTCGAAGGACGGCGAGACGTTGTACTACCTGGCCCGCTTCGAGGACAAGGAGAACCTGTGGAGCACCAAGATTCGCACCAAGGAAACCAAGCAGGAGATGAAGCTCGGAGCCAGTAACGGCAGCCTGGAGTGGGATAAGGACATGAAGAACCTTTACCTACTCAGCGGCGGCAAGATCAGTAAGCTGGACCTCGATAAGAGCGAGCAGAAACCCGTGAAGCTACAGGGCGAGATGGCCTTCGATGAGCAGGCGGAACGGGCGGCGGAGTTCGATCACGTGTGGTTGCGTACGAAGGCGGTGTTCTACCGCTCTGACTTCCACGGCATAGACTGGGACAGCATGCGGGTGGAGTACGAAAAGTACCTGCCCTCGATCGGCAATTCCTTCGAGCTCACCGAGATGCTCTCCGAAATGCTGGGCGAGCTCAACGTCTCCCACGCCGGGGCGCGCTACCGGCCCTCGGGCTTCGAGAACCCGGACAAGACGGCCTCCCTGGGTATCCTTATAGACTACGACTACACGGGCGACGGGATTCGGATCGAGGAGATCCTACTGGGCGGCCCGCTGGATAAGGCCAGCTACCAGATTGCCCCCGGCATGGTGATCGAGCGCATCAATGGGGATACGGTCTCGTCGGAGCGCGACGTAGCCAGCTACCTCAACCGGATGGAGGGCCAGTTTACCCTGCTACAGCTACGGGACCCAAAGACCGACTCGATCAAGACGATCACCGTCAAGCCCATTGCGCTCTCCGACGAGGCCGACCTACTGTACAAGCGGTGGGTGAAACGGAATGCGGCGGAGGTCGACTCGCTCAGCGGCGGGCAGCTGGGCTACGTGCACATTCCCGGTATGAGTGATGGGCCCTACCGCGATATCTACCAGGATATGATGGGCAAGTATTTCGACCGCAAGGGCATGATCGTCGATACCCGCTTCAACGGCGGCGGCGATCTGGTGGCAGATCTGGCCATGTTCTTTACGGGCGTTCCCTTCATCAGCTACGCCACCGAGGCCAAGGTGGTGGGCGGCGAGCCTACCTCCCGCTGGACCAAACCTACGCTGGCCCTGATCAATGAGGCGCAGTACTCCGACGGCCACTGCTTCGCCGCCGGCTACACCGACCTGAAGATCGGTAAGACCGTCGGCATGCCCACCCCGGGCACCTGTAGCTTTGCCGGCTGGGAGCAGCTACCTGACGGCTCAGTGTGGGGCGTGGTGCCGGTCAGCGCCAAGGATATCGACGGAGACTGGATGGAAAACAACCAGACCGAACCGCTGATCAAGGTGAAGAATATGCCCGGCGTGATCGACAAGGGGCGGGATCAGCAGCTGGAGCGGGCGGTGGTTGAACTGTTGGAGGAGGTGGAGTAACCGTCGTCGCTCCCCTACTCCCAAAACCAACCCAGCAGACGCCCCGCATTCTCCTTCTTACCGGACGCGTCCTCCAGCCATTGCCCGGGTAGTACGTCCGCCGGTATGTCCCACTTCCATTCGGGATGCTCGAACTTGAAAAAGGCCATGGTATTAAGTACCGCGGTGGCCTCCGCCGGGGTTTCGGTCTCCGCGAGCAGGTCGATAAGCGCCGGGCGGGGGTCGATGGCCCGGGTGATCCCCAGGAATTCAGCCGCCCGTAGTCGCACCAGCAACATTTCGTCCTCGGCAAGTAAGGTGGTAGCAACGGCAGATAGGCTACCCGCGCTAGTCCCGAACGAAGAGGCTACGGTCAGTCCCCAGTAGCGTTGGAGCGGGTCGCTGGCTACCAGTGCTGCCCGCAGGTTGGCCGCGGCCTCCGCGAAGGGGACGAGTTGTAGATCGGCGATCTGCCGCAACTGCCCGATACGCTCGCGGTTCGCCTGACCGTAGGCCACGGGGTCGTCGATTCCCTCCTCCAGAAAGATTGCCTCGGGGATGAAACTCAGGTCGGGCAGCCCGACGATTTTCTCCGCTAGTGCCCGCCGCAGCGATTCGGCTACCTCAGCAAACTCCGACCGGTCTAGCAAATTGGTGGTCTCGAAGGGATCGGCCACCACGTCGAAAAGTTGCTCCGGCGGCCGGGCCCGGAAGAACCGTGACTGTAGGCTATCGAGGCGACCGGCCCGGTAGGACCCTAGCCAGTCGCGGTAGGCCCACATGCGGTAGCGGTAGTCGTTGTAGAGTCCGTCGGGTAGGTAGGGCTGGTAGCTGCGCAGGTATTTATAGCGGCCGATCCGCACGGCCCGTACGAAGTCCGCTTTGGCATCGAAGCGGTCGGCGTAGCTGTATACCGTGTCCTGCTCCGTAGGTACCGGGACCGCGGTGGCACCGAGAAATGCCCGTCCGTCCATACCAGACGGCGTTTCGATACCCGCGAGCGCCAAAACGGTGGGTCCGAAGTCCATGAAGCGGGCGAAGGTGGTAGGTCGGGTATCCGCTCCGTAAGGATTAAGATTGCGATAGGCAGGTGGCACATACACCACCAGCGGCACGTGCAGTCCGGTCTCGTACACGTATCCCTTGCTCCCGGGCAGCACCCCGCCGTGATCGCCGTACACGAAGATGATGGTGCTGTCCATCAGCCCGTCTTCCTCCAAGCGGTCGAGCTCCCGACCGATCAGGCTGTCCACCAGGCGGTGGCGATCGGCGTAGCGGGCCCGCGTGTAGCGAAAGGCCGTATCGTCGGGGTGGCCGGGAAAGACCTCCACAGTGGCCGGATCGTCGGTGGTGATCACGGTAAGGGTATCCGCCTCCGGAAAGTGCAGGCTGCCCTCGTGGGTCTCCCCGAAGTTACGCACGTAGAAAAAGGGCTGGCCGGGGGCTCGGTCGCGGTAGTCCGCCCGCTGGCTGCTATCGTCCCACGTGCCCGGTGTAACAACGATGTTATAGTCCTCCTTGGCGTGGTTGGCCGTATAGTAGCCCGCCTCGCGTAGGTAGGCGGGAAACATTTTGCTCCCCCCGGTCATAGGCACCGGCTCCACCCGGCGGTGGTACTGCGCGCCGATGCGGGGGGCATACCTGCCGGAGATCAGCGTGCTGCGGGCTACGGAGCAGACGGGGGCCTGACTGTAGGCGTTTTCGAAGACAAGCCCGCGGCCGGCTAACTGCTCCAAACGCGGCATCGAAACCCCCTCCTGACGGTACAGCTTCATGTAGTGTACGGAATTGTCCTCGGTGACGAGCCAGACGATGTTCGGTGAACGTGCCGGTGCCTGAGCCGCTCCCGTAGCGGGCGCGGTCAGGGCTAGAAGTGTAGTGGCCAACAGTATTATTCCTCCGTTCATTGCTCGGTGTTTGGATCTTAGCGGCCGAAGCCACTCACGTGCCGCTTGATGATTCCCATCGCGCGGTCGGGATCGACCACGTTACGCGGATAATAGTAGTAGATAAGGTGGTCCACCGGTGCGGCGATCACCTGCGGGAGCTGCCGGTCCATTAGCTCCAGGTCCTGCATGCGGATGTTGTGGTTCTCGATGAGCCACAGTGCACGTTTGCCGTTGCGGTGGGCAGCCTCCAGGAAGCGTTCTCCGTTGCCGAGTAGGGTCTTGCCCTCACCGCCGTCGGTCTGCCCGCTGTCGGCGTCGTGCCAGGGGCGGCCGTCGCAGCCTACGCTGGTGAGTCCGCGTACGGAGACAAAGGCCTCGACCGCGTAATCCTCGAGGTGCGCATAGGCAAACAGGTGCAGTTGCTTGTCGGGGTGAGCGGCTACGAAGCGTTCGTTGATCCGCGACTGTACCTCGGTAGCCGCCTCCAGCCACTGTTCACGCGTGAAGTCTGCGCCCAACAGTTCCCGCGTCCGTTCACTGTAGTCGGGGGCTCCGTACTTCGGTTCGTCCCAGATGTAGCCGGGTATCTCCGGCCAGGTCTGGGCCATCTCCAGCAGGGTATCTCCGATGAAGGCCTCCACCTCGGGATAGAGCATGCCGCCGCGGGGGCCGTTTACGGTAGACACCTGGGGGTTGCCATCCGGTCGCTTTGCCCAGAAGTGGGGCCGCGTACTGAGCCACAGACTCGGCACCTTAGGCGCTCCGGCGTACACGCCCGCCAGCCTTGTCGGTACGCCCAGCACCTGCATCCCTGCCCTTTTGGCCTCCGCGATGATGATGTTGACGTTCTCCACGGCCGCGAAGAGGTCCTGTTCCAATAGTGAAACGCACACGTTTTGGGTACCCACGCCAGCCATCCACTCCATATCCTCACGCACCTGCCGGGGTACGATGGTGTACATATGTGCCCGTAAATAGTAAGCACTCAGCACCTTACCCTCCCCGGGCGGGGCCGCAGGTGCAATGGTTTTGGAACGAAGCAGTGTCTTTGGAACGGCCCCGATGACGGCTGCCCGTTGGATAAAGGTTCTACGTTTCACGATCGCTCGGTTAGAAAAATTCGGTGAGGTCGGTGATCAGCACGGCCCGCTCCCCCGTGGGCGCCCCGTTGAAGCAAACTTGGTCGAAGGCCGCGTTCCAGGTCGGGTGCGCATCGAGCTTGCTCGGGCCCCAGTAGCGGCGTATCGCGTACTGCTGCCCCAGGTCGGTAAAGATGCTCGCTACGGTATGCTCGCGCTGCTGCTCCAGATCGATCAGCCGTATGGGGATCTCTCCATTACCTACGGCCAGGGGCTCGAAGGGGTAGGCGTCGGAGAGCAGGTAGCGACCACCGGGCCGGATACTCGGGTGCCCACTACCTAAAATACTGTCACTCAGTACCCTGAAGTCACCCCCGTCGTAGCGGAACTGTACGAAGCGAAGCTTATCGTCACCCAGCCACTGCGGCGTCATATTCATCGTGAAGTGGGTGCTGTCGGGATGCCAGGTGGGGTGGTGACTACCCATATTCCAGTGCTGAGTGGAGACCGCCTCCTGCACCCGACCGGTCGCTAGTTCGTAGCTCAGCAGGGAGGGGTTGCGGTGAATCTTACCCTGCTGATCCTCCCACGCCCGCCGCTGAACGATGCCGATGCGCCGGTAGTCCGGACTGAAGCGGCAGGAAAACACGTAGTGGGCATACTGGCCCAATTGGTCCTCCTGGGTGCTGGCGGCGGCCAGTTCGGTAGCGGGCAGCAGCAGGGTGCGCTTTCCGGTGTGCAGATCGGTTTGCCAGATGCCTTCTTCGGACGAGGCAGCGGGGGGCAGTGTAGCCATGGGGCCGGCCTCACCGCCCGTGGCCGGCGGCCCGTAGGAGTACTGCGTAGCATTGAGGTACTCCAGCGTGGGGCCGATGGCTATGTTTCGGGCGGGGTCTACGTCCATCAGGGGGCCCTCGGTGACGAAGGTTTCGTTGCCGGTCAGATCGAGCCGTACCCCCACCGCCCTGCCGGCCCCGTTGACGTCGTTGCAGTACAGGGTGCGATCGTCAGCGCCCCACTGCACCAGGGCCCCGTACTGGTAGCCCCAGCTCCGGGTGGGGTATACCCGGCGGATGCGCTGCGCCGCCAGATCGATCACCACTACGTAGGCGATGTCGCCAAGCTTAGTCACCCGGTCCTGGTAGGGCAGCTCGGTGAGGGCCAGGTAGCGGCCGCCGGGGCTCCAGGGATTGTAATTGTAGTAGGTGTTAGTGAAGTAGCGACCGGGCGGCGTTACGATGTGGGTAGGCCCCAGCGTCTGCCCCGTCCGGTAGGGCCTGAAGGCGTACCGCTCCGCTTGCTGCTTCAACACCGGGTTGCTACACGACCAAATGCCCGGGAGTAACCCGCTCAGGATAAGACCGGCACTGGTATGTAGCAGGGTGCGGCGATCCATAATTGATTAGTTGGTTCCGACGACGGACCGAATGTCGATCATGTACATCTGCCGCTTCCCACTCCTATGGGTGCTGTCGAAGAACACCCGCTGCCCCTGCCGGTCGGAGCGCGGGTGCAGATCGCAGCGGTACTCGCCGCGAAACATTGCCGGCTCGTGGAAGGCCCCCAGATCGACCCGGGTACTAGTGGGCAGGTGGTAGAGGTAAAGCTGCTGCATCCTATCCTCCCCCACGGGGTAGGTATCGTTGAGCACCCACTCGTAGTCGGTACCGGGCACGAAGGTATTGTGGCCGTTCTCCGGCATCTGCGTGGTGTCGATGAGGATGGCTTCGTGGGTACGGTCGGGAAAGTGGTAGAAAGCATCCCGCGTACCGGCGTTGTCCATGGCCCAGGCGGTGATGGTATCCTGTCCCAACCAGATGAAGTGACTGAACATGCCACTGTAGTTGAGTGGGTAGATAGTTGTCCCGTCGGTATCGGCGGTGAAGGCACGGGTGATGTACTGCTGACTGCCGCCCTTCACGTCCGGCCCCCGCCACGTCGGGTTCTCCTGGGCATATACATGCATATCCTGTCCATCCTTTACCGGCCGCGAGCGATTGAGGAAGATGAACCGGTCGCCGGTGGGATTGACGAGCAGGTGATTGAACCAGTGGTAGTTCGGGGTCACATCGGGGCCGGGTGCGGCGAAGGAGGCGATGTCGGCGTAGCTGATCAGCAGCTCGGAGTCTCCGGTGGTCAGGTCCATTTTCCAGATGCCGTCATCGGTGGGTGCCTTTACGTCGACGGTCAGGGGCCGCTTACTGGGGTAGCCGTAGCCGGGGCGGAAGTACTGCAGGCGACCGAAGTCTACCGTCAGCGCGTAGCTGCCGCTCGGGTCGAGGGTATAAATGGGCCGGGGCAGCACCCGCATCTCCCCCGTGCGGATGTTATAGATGCGGCTCACGAAATCCTGCCCCTCGTGGTCGTTCCAGATCACCTCCTCCTGGCTACCGGGTACCCACTGCAGCATACACCCCTGCTGCCAGCCCCAGCTGGTGCTCTTACCGATATACTTTTTTTCGTAACCGTTCTCCAAATCCATCAAGATGATGTCGAGGGTATCGGTTACCTCCGGACTGGTCATGAATAGGTCCACCTCCATCCCCAGCGCGTAGCGGCCCGTGGGGTCGATCTGCTGCTTGTCGTAGTAGCCGAACCAGTGCTGGCGGCTGGTGTCGGGGGTGATGAGCACGGCTTCGGACTGCTGAGCGCGTGCCGGAAGACAGCCTAGCACTAGTAGACAGAGTAGTGGGTAAATTCGGTTGAGGCGGTTCATGGCTTGGTTCGTTAGTGGCCGCGGTAGTCGCGCAGGTTGTTCGCGGCATCCGTACCGGGTGTGGGATTGAGCTTCAAGTTACCGTACTGGATGGTAGAATCGTAGGGTACGTGGGTCAGGCGTAGGGTGTAGTCTTGCTCACGGGCCACGGCCAGGCGTTTTTTCATGCCCTCCACCAGCGAGTCGTTTACGGGGCGGCGGGTCAGGTCGCGCTGCTCGCCGGGGTCGTCTTTCAGCTGGTACAGCTCATAGTCGGTACGGCCGTCACCCCGCTCGAAGGCCAGGAGCTTGAGGTCGCCGTGCCGCAGCGCGCTAGCCCCGGGAAAGCGCCAGTAGAGGCTCCGGTCCGGCACCAGGGATTGCTCGCCCCGCAGGGCAAGCAGTAGAGAATGCCCATCTCCCTCCGGGGTGCAATCGGCGCAGCCCGCTGCCTCCAGTAGCGTAGGTAGCCAGTCTACAAGGTGGGTCGGCCCGTCCAGCACTGCCCTTACTACCCCACCGGCCGGCCACCGCACGATGGCCGGTATGCGGATACCGCCTTCGTAAACGTCCTGTTTCCAGCCACGGAAGGGGAAGTTCGAGCCCAGTACGGGCGAGTCGGCCAGTAGCGTGTCCTGGGGGTACTTACCCCGGTACAGCCAGCTCTCCGGTGCGCCGTTGTCGCTGGTAAATACTACGATGGTATTGTCGGCCTGCCCGCTACGTTCCAGCGCGGCCAGTACGTCGCCGATACGGGCATCCAGCTGAGTGACGAAGCCGGCATAACGTCGCTTAGCCTCATCGAGGCGCGGGTCGTCGTAGAACTGCCCCTCGGCGTAGCGGTCGACCCATTCCCCCGGCACCTGTATGGGTACGTGCACAGCTGTATAGGGCAGGTAGTAGAACCAGGGGCGGTCGTCAGCGGCTCCCTCCTCGATCCAGTCGATGACGTTCTGGGTGAGCAGATCGGTAGTATGTCCTTCCTCTTCCAGGTAGCGGTCCTGCCGGTACCAAGTGAGGCTGTCGGGCCCCTTGTAGTGGTGACCGAACTGGGTGCAGCCCCCATTGAGGATACCGTAGGCCCGCTCGAAGCCGTGGTGTAACGGTCCATCTTCGAATGTTACCCCTACGTGCCATTTACCACTGATGCCGGTACGGTAGCCCTGCTTACGTAGTAGACTGGCTAGCGTAGGCATGCCGGCCGGCAGCACCTTACCGTTGTGGGCCTTAGTCGCATGATCGCCCAGGCGACTGGGAAAAAGCCCGGTCAGCAAAGCAGCACGACTGGGGGTGCACTGGGGGGTGGCGTAGTGCTGCTGTAAGGTTACTCCCCCACGAGCCAGCGCATCGAGCACGGGGGTCACCAGTTGGCCGCGCGTGAAACCTACATCTCCGTAGCCCAGGTCGTCCGCCAGAATGAACAGGATGTTAGGCTGCAAGGGGGGCGGGGCCGCAGGTGCAACGGCCTTGTCCCGAAAGGCAAGCAGCAGTAGACTTACTCCCAGCCCCAGGCAAAGCAGTAGGTTGTGCTTAGCTAGCATCGGGTTACCGTTTGGTGGTGTCTTCCCCGTCGAGCGTGAGCGTGTACGCGATGGTGTAGAGCCCCTCGCCGCCAAAGTCAGGCCGCCAGCCGGGTAGTACCACCTTGTTGCGCCCTTCGGGTAGGTCGACGTCCGGGTAGGTTTTACGGTCGATGGGGGTGCCGTTTTCGCCCGTCACCTCCACCACTAGCGTTGCACTTGCGGCCCCGCCCCAGTGGTTGATGACGGGCGTGATCTCGTCGTCGGGGCCATACACCGTATCCACGTCGTAGCTGCCGGCCACCGAGCGCTGGAAGATCATCTGGTTGACGTGCCAGGCGATCTTGGCGTGGCCGAGAAAATCGATGAGGGGCTTTTTGTAGGTGACCGAGTTGGGCCCGCCGTGTAGGGAGCACCAGCTGAAGCCGTCGTAGTCAAGCCAGCGCATTTTCTTCATGGCCTCCCAGGCCGAGAACCCCTGCCAGGCCTGGCTCTGCGCCCACTCGTCGGTGGAAAGCCGGCGGCCCACCGTGGCCTCGTCGTACTCGTGCTCGTAACTCTGTAGCAGGTACCAGGGGCGGCCGCGGCAGAGGTTCCAGTTAGGCTGGCCGATGCTCTCTTGGTGCTCGAAGTTGAAGTAGGCGCGCTCCTCGCTGTCGAGTAGGTCCTGCCGGTAGTCGCCGGGCCAGTTGCGTAGCTCCGACCAGTCCTTCTTGTACCCGGTGGGACTGTCCTGATTGCCGCGGGTGACGCCGGGGGCCGTCCAGGCGTAGGTAGGCTCCATCGGCTCGCCCCGGTAGGTAACGGTGCCGGCGTCGTTGCCGTAGTGTAGGTGCTGGATAAAACTGTTGACGCTGAGCAGGCGGCTAGGATCTTCGGGGCGCATCATCTCGTAGACGGCCTCGACGTAGCGGTTGCTTTCCGAGTAGGGTTTGTCCTTAAAGCTCTGGGTGTGGTTGGCGGCCTCCCACATCACGATGCTGGGGTGGTTGCGTACCTGCCGCATGTTCAGGGGGTAGCCCTCGAAGTCGATGTCGCGCCAGCCCCGTCCGGTGCGGATCCAGCTGGTGGGGCACCACAGGATCATCAGGCCCAGCTGGTCGGCGTACTCGGCGTAGCGGGGGTCGTTGGTGCCGCGGGCGGGAAACTCCCAGGCGTGGACGTGGGTACGGAGCAGGTTGCCGTTCATGCGCTTGATCTGCATGATCTCCTTGGCCACCCAGTAGGCGGGGGCATTGCGCTGGTCGGTGATCATCGTCTCGATGGGCGAGCGAAAGCCGAAGGTCTGCGCGCCGTTGAGCATGCTCACCCGGCCGTTGAGGTTGAAGTGACCGCCGCGCTGATCGACCGTTCGGATGCCGGTGGTGACCACGTAGTCGTCCACCGCCCTACCCTCAGCGTCGCGAAGTACCACGCTGAGCTTATAGAGGCGGGGCCGCTCGGGCGTCCACAGCTCGGGCTCAGGTACGGTGAGCCGCAGCGTGGTGGTATCCGTAACCAGGGCGGTAAGGGGGTAGGACTGCCGGGCCACCGCCGGTCCTTCCTGCGGAAACCAGGGGCTCAGGCTTACCTCCAGCGTACCGTCGAAGCTTACGAAGCCGTCGTTTTGTACCGTGGGTCGGATGACCAGCCCGGCGGAGGTAGCGGTGGTGCCCCCGGCGTTGGTGCCGCTGAGCGTTTCGGTGTAGGCGAACACGTCCTTTAGGTGCACCCGCTCGACCAAGTCGAGCCACATACGGCCGGCGAACCAGCCGATGTTGAAGTCCAGACTACTGTGCGGCATCAGCTCGCCGACCCGCTCGGTAAGGTAGAAGTGATCGACCTTCACGGCCAGCGTGTTGGTATCGTTAGGCACCAGATAGTCGCTAATGTCGACGTGCAGGGGGTAGCGCTTATCGGTACGGGTGACTAGCTGTCCGTTGACGTAGAGCGCACCGGAGGGGTCGAGGGTTTCTACGTTCCAAAAGGCTTTTTCAACGTCTCCTACGTAGACCTTTTTGCGCAAGTAAAGGTCCTCCCGGCTATGGCGCTCGCTGCCGTAGCTAAGGGGCAGTTCACCGGTAGCCCAGAGGGAATCGACGTAGTCGGCCGTAGCCCAGTCCGTGATGGCCGGCTGTAGTTCATAGTCTTCGTCGAGAAAAGTTTCTACCGTGTAGGGGTAGCTCTCGCGGCCGGTGAGTTGGTAGCCCACGCCCCACAGGCCATCGAGTGCGGTGCCCGCCCCGGCCGCGATGGTAAGCGTATTGATTTTTGCCAGCGAACTGAAGTTCTTGGCGTAACCTACGCCCTCCTCTACCACCCGCTCGATGGGCACGTAATCGGCTACCTTACGGTCGTCGACGTAGAGGTTATAGCGGCCCACGTCGACGCCGCGCTTCCAGGCCCCCAGGTCGAATTCTAGTTTGAGGGTGTGGGGGGCGGATGAGTCTACCTGCTCGGACACCGTCACCACCTTATCGTCGGCCGTGGTGTAGCTCAGCTGCCCGTCCGGTGCGATCACGATGGTTGCCGCAATGACCTTGCCCGATTCGCTGAAAACCAGTTTGGTGGGAGCGTTGCCCCCCAGCCGCAGTTGTAGGGTGAAGGCCATACGCCAGGACTGCCCGGAAAATTCCCAGTCGCGCCGCCCGGGTTGGCGCCAGGTGAGCTTACCCTCGCCGGTTTCCAGAAAGGGATAAGCCCCGTTGAGTAGCAGTTTGGCCGCGGCCCTACCCTCCTTACCCTCACGGTAGCCGTAGTACTTCCACTCCTTCAGGGGGATGCGCTGGCGGACCTCCGGTAGCGGCTGTGGTTTGATGGCGGCGGCGATGTCGGCACTCTCTGCATCGCTAATCACCTCGTGGGCCAGGTCCGGCGCATCGAAGTGGCGGCGGGCCTCCCGCTGGTAGCGATCCAGGAACTCCACCCGCTCTTCGGTGATCATGGTGGCCGTAGGGCCGCGGAAATCGGTCACGCCGTTGGCCGCCGGGTCATTGGCCACCCGCCGAACTTCGAAGGAGCGGTAGGTCTGGGCGTACGTTGTGGCGAGCGCACAGGAGCAAATCAACAGAAGCAGGGTTCGGCAAGCGCGGGTGCAGGGAATCACTGGACGAGGTTTGACAGTTGGGGGAGTAGATGATCGGGGGTAAGGCAGCACCACCGTACCGCAAGAATCCAACCTCCGGAATACCATCCGAAATATACACTACCGCGCCTGCCGCAGCAACTCCGCCACCGCAGCCGCCGTCTGACTATCCACCCCCCGGCTCACCTCCCCCGGCTTCAGTGCCACCTTGACCGTAGGCTCGAACTGCGTATTCTCCAAAAAGTACCCCTCCTCAACTTTCCAACCCCCCATCGGGATGCCGAAGTACAGCGTCGGGTCGATCTGCGTCTCCCACCACACGAAGGTACCGGTGCCGGGCACGGGCATACCCACAGTCTTGCCGATGCCCTTAAGCGTATAGGCCACTGGGAAGATGTGGGAGTCGGAGTAGCTGCTCTCGTTCACCAGCACGATGCTGGGCTTGGTCCAGCGGTTGAGGGGCTCAGAGCCGATGTACTGGCCGTGGGGGATCAGGTCCATGTACTTCTTGCCGTCGAGGAAGTCGGCCAGCCGGTCGTGGAGGTTGCCCCCGCCATTGAAGCGGATGTCCACCACCAGGGCCTTCGCGCCGATGTGCCGTCCCAAAGCCGCGTCCACCACGTCGCGCATACTGGCATCGTTCATGGCCCGCACGTGCACGTAACCCAGCTCGCCGCCGGAAAGACTATCCACCATAGCCCGCTGCTGCCGCACCCAGCGGTCGTATAGTAGCTCGTTCTCCGCTCCGGTGCTGATGGGCTCCACGGTCTCGGTATGGCCTTTACCCTTGCCACCCGCAAAGGTGAGCAGTACCCGCTGCCCTTCCACGCGATTAAGCGCCTGGTGCAGCTGGCCGAGATGACTCACCGATTGCCCGTTCACGGCCGTTAGTACCTCGCCGGGTTCCACGTCTACATCCGCCTTATCGAGCGGACCGTCGCGCAGCACCTCCTCCACCCGCAGCGACTGACCATCGAGCGAAAACAGCATGCCCAGCGCCGCCGTCTTATCCCCTAGGGGCTCGGAGTGCCGGAAGCCGCTACCGGTATGACTGGCATTGGTCTCCCCCAGCATCTCGCTCAGCAGCTCGGCAAAGTCGTAGTTGTTGTTGATGTCCTTGAGCTTGGGCCGGTAGGCATCGCGGTAGAAGGCCCAGTCGACCCCCTGCATATCTTCCACGTAGAATTTCTCCCGCATCTGCCGCCAGGCGTGATCGAAGATGTAGGCGCGCTCCTCGTCGGCCTTGAGCACCATCTCCCCCTTCGATTGCAGCTTCTTCACCTTTCCGTCGGCAATGGTGACCAGCACGGGCTTTTCGTCGGCGAGTAAAAAGATCGACTTGCCATCCCTACTCAGCTCCATCCCTCCCGCCTGGTCGGCACCGAGCTCCGCCAGAGTTTCCGTCTCCTCGTCCCGCAGTCCGATTTTGTGCAGGTTGTACTTGCCGTCGGTTTCCGTTAGGTAAAACAGCGTCTCCCCGTCCTCACTCAGCAGCTCATCGGCGTAGGCATCGGTAAACTCCGTTAGCCGCTCCTTGCGGTCCTCGATGCCCTCCCACTCGATCTCGATCGGCTTTACGTCAAGGGAGTCCTTGTCTTTTTTCTCTTCGTCTTTGTCCTTATCCTCTTTCTCCTTCTTTTCCATCTCCCTGGCCAGTTCGAATTCCTCCTCGGTCAGCTCCGCCCGGTCCCGCGCCTCCCGCGTCAGGTAGAGGGCATAGGTGTTGCCGTCACCGGAGAACCGGCCGTTCTCTGACCGGTTACCCTCCCGCACGCTGTAGTAGTAGAGCATGCTGCCGTCGCGGCTGAATTTTGCGCCGCCATCGCTGTAGCCGCCGTAGGTGACGTTTACCGGCGCGTTCTCTTTGGTAATGTCGAGTAGCGCCACGTTGGTGAAAAAGGCGACCCGCTGGGGCCGGCCGAAGTCCGCCGTCAGGTACCGACTGTCCGGGCTCCAGGCAAAGTACATGTCGCCGTCGGAGTAGGAGTAGTTGTGCTCGGGGCCGAGGACCATCACCTCCTTACCCGATTTCAGATTACGCACCATTATCGTCGTACGGTCTTTGAGGTAGGCTACCTTCTCCCCATCCGGACTCACCTGGGGGTAGAACTCCTCGGCCTCCGTGGCCACCACGGGCTCCTCCTTCAGTAGTGTCGATACGAAGAAGTAGGGCTCGTCGTCGCGCTCGATACTGGTTTTCATCACATCCCAGCTTTTGTCGTTTTCCGAGGCGTAGTAGAGGGCCTTTCCCTCTGGGTGCCAGCTCACGCTACGTTCCTGCTGCGCGGTATTGGTGATACGCTTCGTCGTACCGGTCTCTACACTGCTTACGAACACTTCGCCGCGGAACACGAAGGCGTACTCCTTACCATTGGGGCTGAGGGTGGCCTCGGTGAACTCGCCCGCTAGCGGTTTCACTGCATCCTGCGCTTGCCGCCCATCATAGTTGAGTTGTACGTCCACTTTTTTGGGTTCTTCTCCGGGCCGTAGGGTGTACAGCTCCCCGTGCCAGCTGAAGACCAGCAGCCCGTCGCCACTGATGCTCAGGAAGCGCACCGGGTGCCGCTCGAAGTTCGTCAGCTGCGTAGCCGGCCCACCGCTTGCGGGCATGGAAAAGACGTTGAAGTCACCGTTGCGCTCGCTGAGGAAGTAGATGGTTTGCCCGTTGGTGGCCACTACGGGGTGACGATCCTCGGCCTCGTGGTCGGTCAGTTGCTCGAAGCTCCCGTCGCTAGTGTTATAGCGCCACAGGTCGCGGGCGATGGCCGAGGTATGGTGCTTGCGCCACTCGTTCTCGTAGCCCTTCTGGTCCTGGTAGTAGAGGTACTGCCCGTCGGCGGAGTAGCGCGCTTCCTCGGCCGGTACGGTAAAGACCTGGCTGATCGTCCCATCGGCCACGGCCACCCGGTAAAGCTCCGGCTGCGCGCCGGTCGGAAAGAGCATATTACTGGCTGCATCCTGGTACCGCCCGCCGAACACTACCGCGCTTCCGTCGGGCGTAAAGGTGTACGGATAGTCCCCACCGCTGTGGTAGGTCAGCCGCCGGGCCTCTCCACCCCGCGCCGGCATCACGAAGACATCAAAGTTGCCGTAGCGGTCACTGGCAAAGGCTAGCTGCTGCCCGTCTGGGCTGAACACTGGCATGTAAGCGTAATCCTCTCCGAGCGTCACGGGGCGGGCCTGTCCTCCCCCGGTCGGCACCATGAAGATGTCGCCCTGGTAGGCAAAAGCGATCGTCTTCCCGTCTGGCGAGATCGTCGGGTAGCGCATCCATTCCGGCGGGGAAGTTTGGGCGCGGACGCAGGTGCAAAGAACGAGGAAGTGCAGGCAGAGGAGCAGCTTGCGCATGGCCGGGTGGTTTGCTGGCGAAGATAACTGTGCACCATGACTCAGTAGGCTCACGGGTCACCCGGGTGGAGGAGCTCCGACTCTGCTATCGTACGCACTGGCCACAGGCAACCGCGCCCCTGACCTGCGTACCGGAAGCTGTAGCAGCTCACTTAGGTGCTCGGTGCCCGCTAGTTCGATCACCCGACCGTGCTCGGTGACCCGCCACGGCCACTTCAGCTGATCCAGGCAGGTCACCACCACCTCCCGCCTAGCCGTACCCGCGTAGTGGCTATCGCAGGCCAGCGCATACCGAAGCTGATCCACATCCAGCAGCGTACGGCGTTGATGGCCCTGCCAGGGATTATAGACGTTGGTCTCCTCGGGCGTATCGCGCAACTTCGGGCCGGGCAAGTCTTCGTTGGTCAGCGGACCGTTACCGTGCCGTGTCTGGTAGCAACGGGTGACGTAATGCACCTGCGGCTCCAGCAGCCCATAGACCCGGCACAGCGCAAAGGCATTGCGGCTCGTCGTATGCGCCCGCGTCACGTGGGGAAAGTAGCCGAACTCCTGGTCGAGCAGCACCCCCTGACTGCCCTCGAAGATGATCGTATCGTAGGGCAGGTCCCAGAAAAAGGAGCGGGCGTCGGTGACCCGGAGGCTGCGGCGTACTGTCTCGTTCGCGGCGTGGAAATCGGCCAGGGCACGTTCCAGTACCGGAGCATCGAAAGTGGCACCGAGCTTCTCGTAGTACAGCGCTACGGAGCGCAGTTTCTGCCGTAGTACGAAGTCGTCCAGCAGGTCCAGCACGTGCAGTTTGTGGGGGCTCGCGTGGCGGGCAACCGTGGCACCGAAGCCGAGTCCGCAACTGCCGTGGCGCAGCTTAGTCTCGCGGTTGCGGTTGTAGAGCAGGTCGTAGGGGGTGGTGACCGGGCAGCGGCCGTCGGCGATGAGTAGCGGATCGAGACCCCGGTCCTCCAGGGCCCGCCGTTCGTTAGCATACCCCACCGGGTGAAAGGTGCAGTGGCGACTCCAGAAGGTAGCCGCCCCGGCCAGGCTACCGGCCCCGAAGTTGCTGAACACGTGGGGCCGGCCGTCTTCCCCGATTACGGTGTGGCCCGCCTGGTGCCCGCCGCTGAAGCGGACGACCAGGGGGCGGCGGGACTGACGGACTAGCGAATCGGTGGTAGCTCCCTTCCCCTCATCGCCGTAGCCGAGTCCGATGACGCAGTGGGTGATCATAGGGCCAGGGAGTTAAGGGCATCCGAGAGCTCGCGGCGGGCGTCGGTGGCCTGGTTTTTTACGAGGGTATCGGCGTCGGCGCCGCTCATGACGGCCACGATGGTAGCTACGAGCAGACCGATCTTGCGGTGATCGGTCAGCGTGATGGCCCGTTTGCCCAGCAGGTCGTACCACTGGTCGGTGACCCGGGCACTCTGTCCGCCGCGGCCATGGTCGAGGTTGATGTGGAAGACGTGGTAGCTGCGCTGGGCTTCGGTCAGGAGATCGGTGGCTCGTTCGCTCTGGGTACGGTCGTAGCCGTAGAGTTTCTGTAGTGAGTTACCCTCCAGCACGGTGTGGGTGGTATCGTCGCCGACCGTAAAGAGAAAGCCCCGCTGCTGCCGCTTTTCCCAGCAGTCGATGCTAGTGTGGCGGGCGGCGGCGTGCCAGGCCAGCAGGTAGCTCTCGGGGGCATCTCCCCCACCCCCCTCTAGCCACAGGCGACTCAGCCCGTCGTTGACCAGCTGGGTGGAGGACTCGAACTGTCCGAGCTGCAGCGGGGCCCGGTCGCAGCGGTGATCGCCCACAGCAGAAAACATGAGCTGGGGGGAAGTGATGCCCTGGCCGATCATGGTGTCCATGAGTCCGCCGAGCTGGTTGCGCACCATATCCTCGGGCACCATGCCCATGGAGCCGGTCACGTCGAGGTAGAGCGAGACGGCCAGCGTGGCGGGGTGCTCGGCCGAATCGCGGCTCTCCCGCATCCCCACGCGGAAGGGATCGAGCCGGGGGTCGATGCGACCGTGGCGGTTGGCGGTGAAGATGTCGTCCGTGCGCCGGGAGGCATAAGACGTGCGGTAGCGGCCGTACTCGGCGCTGGACCATTTTCCGTATCCCATAGTGGAGATAGTTTAGAGGTTAAACTAAGTGATTGCGATACGAAGATAGGGATAGTTAGCTTGATTTACAAACTAAGTCGGAAATAAATTCAAAGCACGGTCCTCGAAGGGTCCTTTGCGCGTGAGCGCTTAGGACCTTTACGCAAGCGTGATCGCTACGCTCGGAGTTGAGGGTCCAGTTGAATTGCGACTCGACCGGACGCTCAAAGGTTCCAAGTCGCTGCGCTCCAAGGAACCCTTCGAGGTCCTCGCTAATAGCCGTATTTTACCCCCATGAATGCCAAGCAACTCACCCAGCGCTACTATACCAGGGAAGACTACTTTGCGCTGCTGCGCACCTCCCAGCATAAGTATGAGTACCTGAATGGGCGGGTGAAGATGATGGCGGGCGGCACCGTAGCACACGCGGATATCGTCGGCAACACCTATTACCAACTTCGCGCTGCTGATCACAATTGTAAAATCAATAATAGCGAAATGGCGGTCTCCGTCCAGTTGCTCAACAAATACTTCTTCCCCGACGCCAGCGCCGTCTGCGAGGCCGAAGCCGCCTACGAGCCCGGCGGTGGCATTGCCCGCCTCACCAACCCCGCCCTCCTCGTCGAGGTCCTCTCCGAAGGCACCGCCGACTACGACCGTACCACCAAGTTCAGCGCCTACCGCCAGCTACCGAGCTTCCGCGAGTACCTGCTCATCGACAGCCGGCGCTACAACGTAGAAACCTACTACCGCGAACAATCCGACCTGTGGCGCATCGCCAACTACCAGGAGCTCGACCAGGAGGTACGCATCAATACCCTGAATATCACCCTGCCCCTTTCCGTTTTTTACGAAGGCGTCGTACTGGACCCGGAACCCCCGGCAGTCCCGTAGCTTTGCCCCCGTGCCAAGCACCACTACCCTAGACCCGGTCACCCTCACCTGCCTAGATACCCTCCTGGTACTCGGCCAGGCCGACTCCTCTACCCCCCTACGCCAATTGCTGGAGGAAGCCCGCGTCACGCAGACCAACGGCCGCACCTACTCCGCCGCCGCCATTCGCAAGGCGCTCGACGCCGTACCCGACCTGGTCACCAAAAGCAGCTACGGTGCCGGCTACTCCATCCCCCTGGCCGCCCGCATCGCCCTGCTCGGCCAGCGCGCTACCCAGGACAACACCACTTTACGCCAACTGGCCCAATCCCGGTACCGCAGCACTAAAGCCTCCCAGCGCGGCTACTATTATAACTATACCACCGTAGAGCCCGTCCTGCTGGCCGTGATTGCCGACAACCCCACTGCTTTCCGGGATAGTCTGGCCGACCTGGCCCGCGCCCTCCAGGGCAACTCCTACTACCGCCCCGATACCGAGGCCCTGGATCGCCTCTTTCTCATCGATGAAGCCGACTTCTGGAGCTGGCGCCAGCCGGAGATCATCGGCGAGTTCCTGGCCACCAACGGGGTACGGCCGCTGGGCATCACCGCGCCCCTGGCCCAAACCATCCTCGACCTCTACGCCCGCCACGACCTGCTCGAGATCGAAGACTGGCGCCGCGTCGAACTACCCGGCGTCTACCTCATCCACGACATCATCGGCCGTCCCGACGTACGCCGCAAACACGTCGATCTCGATCTCCTGGCCCACCTTCTGGAAGGGCATGAGCTCGATACCCAGTTGCTGCGCGAGCGCATCGCCGTCATCGAGTACCGTATCGACCCACTCGACATCGTGCTGCTCCTTATCGGACTGGCGCAGGGGGAGATCACCCCGGCCGCCGCCAGCAAGCTCCTGAACGCCACCAAGCTGACGGCCACCGTTGCCGGCATCCAGCTCATGCGGCACTACCTCACGCCGGCCGCCGAGCAGCCGCTACCCACCGACGAGCAGCTCACCCAGTGGTACACCAGACTGCCCGTCACCCCCCTCGATTACGTGCTGCTGCTGTGGGTCTGCTGCTGGCGGGGTATTCGTCCCCCGACCGCCGTACTCGATCCCCTCCTTCGCTCCCTCGATCAGGGTACCTACGCTCACCTAGCCTGGATCGAGGGCGAGCTATTCAACACCCTGACGCGTCTCTTCCCCCTGCATCCTGACGCCCCCGTCTGGCGTAGCCGTCTCGCCACCCTCGCCGAGCAGTATCACTTTCACTACCTCCTGCGCCTACGTCCTCTCACCCCTACCTGGCAGACCGCCCTGCAACGGGTAGAAAAGCTCACCAAAGCGGGCGGGGCCGCAGGTGCAAACAGTGTAAGAAAGGAAGCCGATCCCCCCCTACGCACCATCTGGGTCCTCGACTTCCAAACCCAGCAGGCCACCGTCAAGGAACAGAAGTTAGGCAAGGGCGGCTACACCCCCGGACGCAAGCTGCGCTGGGAAGAGCTCTTCGCCCCCAGTCAGCGCCGCTACCGCACCAAGGAGGACCTCAGTATCATCAACGCCCTGCGCAACGCCAACGGCCGGGCCCTGGCCCTGGACGGCTACTTCAACGAGGACTACATCACGGTCGATTTTGGTCGCCTGCTCTGGGAACTCGTCGGCCACCCCCGCCTGTACATCGACGACGCCAAGC
This sequence comes from Neolewinella sp., assembly GCF_965214665.1. Taxonomy (GTDB): domain Bacteria; phylum Bacteroidota; class Bacteroidia; order Chitinophagales; family Saprospiraceae; genus Neolewinella. Next base: position 2,096,495 of record NZ_OZ243970.1, read on the forward strand.
GTATCCCCGTCGAGCTGCGCCGCGGGGAGGCCAGCGTTTCCGTAGCCGAGCGGGAAGACGGGCTGGAAGTGCGCTTCGACCCCCCACCCTCCGGCCCCGGCCACTACCAGTTTAAGAAGGTCACGCCCACCCGCTACGCAGTATACCAGCTCGACGATCACCAACTAGCCCTCTGCCAGGCCATCGAGTACGGTATCGACGTACCCCTGGAGGCCCGCGACCGATTAGAAGCCAGTCTGGAAGCCATGCGCGAGGGAGTGACCATTCACTCCGATACCGACCTGCTCAACAGCGACCTGCCGGTAGTGGCCGGTAGCAATCACATTAGTGCCCACCTATTGCCGCTAGCGGAAGGTTATCGCGTAGAGTTCCTGGCCCGCCCCCTACCCGACCTGCCGCTGTACTACCCCCCCGGCGCGGGACTCCTGCGCAGCCTGGTAGCCGGCGAAGACGGCCGCCGCATCCTGGAGCGGGACCTGACCGGAGAGACGGCCGCCGCCGATGCCCTACGCACCGACTGCCCCACACTCGGCGAGCCCACCCACGGACCCTACCACTGGGAGCTACCGGAGGAGCTGACCGCCCTGCGCTTCCTGCTCGAACTACGCAAGCTAGTCAAGGATGAAAGGGTGAGCGTCGAGTACCCCCGGGGCCAAAAACTGCGCCTGGACGGCAACGTCGACTTCGACGATCTGGAGCTGCGGGTGGGCAAGCAGCGCGACTGGTTCCAGGTAGATGGAAGCCTGCGCATCGACGAGAATCGGGTGCTCGACCTACAGTTCCTACTCGAACAGACCCGCAACAACGACAGTGGCTTCGTGCGCCTGAAGGAGGGGGAGTTCGTGGCTATAACCGAGGAGCTGCGCCAGCGTATCGAACAGATGGAGGGCCTGCTGCACGAGCGCGGCGGTAAACTGCAACTGCCCACCCTGGCCGCCGGGGCCTTTGCGGAGGTAGCCCAGGACCTCGACCACCTGCAGTACGATGCGGAGTGGGAGGAGGCCCTGCAGCGCATTCAATCCGCCCGGCACCTGCGGCCCCGCCCCCCGGAGCCGTTTGCCGCTACGCTGCGCGACTACCAGACCGAGGGCTACGACTGGATGATGCGCCTGGCCGCCTGGGGAGTGGGTGCCTGCCTGGCCGACGATATGGGACTGGGTAAAACCGTACAGGCCCTGGCCGTACTGACCGCCCGCGCCGAAGAAGGCCCCGCCCTGGTACTGGCCCCCGCCTCCGTGATCCGCAACTGGCGCGCGGAGTGCGAACGCTTTGCTCCGGCGCTCCGTCCGGTGCTGCTAGCTCATAGCAACGATACCCACCTAGTCGATCAGTTGGAGCCGGGTGACGTACTGCTGGTGAGCTACGGGCTGCTGACCTACGTAAATGAGGCGCTCGGGAGCGTGGAGTATGGTACCATCGTGATCGACGAGGCGCAGGCCATCAAGAACTCCGCCACGAAGCGGGCGCGGATCGTGAGTGAGCTACAGGGAAAGTTTAAGGTAGCGACGACGGGTACGCCCATCGAGAACCACCTGGGGGAGTTGTGGAGCCTGTTTCGCTTCCTCAATCCGGGGCTGCTGAGTAGTAAGAAGGCCTTCGGGGAGAAGTACGCCATCCCGATCGCGCGGGGCGACGATAAGGCACGGCGCGAGCAACTGCGGAAGCTGGTGCAGCCCTTCATCCTGCGCCGCCGCAAGGATGAGGTGCTCAAAGAACTGCCCGCCAAGACCGAGGTGGTACTCAGCGTCACGCCCGGCCCCGAGGAGGCCGCCCTGTACGAGGCCATGCGCCGTACGGCCCTGAAGGAAATCCTGGAGGCCCCGCCGGAGCAGAAGAAATTCATCGTGCTGGCCCAGCTCACAAAGCTGCGGCAGGCAGCCTGTAATCCGAAGCTGGTACGGCCTAAGAGCAAGATACCCAGTGCCAAACTGGAACTGGTGGGCGAGACGATCCTGGAACTCCTCGACAATGGACACAAGGCGCTAGTCTTCAGTCAGTTCGTAAAGCACCTGCGGCTGGTGGAGCAGTGGGTACAACAGCATGACATCCCGTATCAATATCTAGACGGTAGTACGCCGGGCAAGAAGCGGGCCGAGGCGGTGGACGCCTTTCAGTCCGGCCAGGGTAAGCTCTTCCTCATCAGCCTCAAGGCCGGCGGCACGGGGCTCAACCTCACCGAGGCCGACTACGTGCTCCACCTCGACCCCTGGTGGAACCCTGCGGCCGAGGACCAGGCCAGCGACCGGGCCCACCGCATCGGGCAGCAGCGGCCGGTGACCGTGTACCGCTTCGTCACCGAGGGCACCATCGAGGAGCAGGTACTGGCCCTGCACGCCGATAAGCGCGACCTAGCCGATCAAATCCTGGCCGGCACCGGTAAGGCGGGGCAGCTGGAGGTGGAGCAGATTTTGGCGATGCTGAAGGGGTAGCTAAGTTCGTAACTGGGGGTAGCAGTTACGAGGATTATTTCTCTAAAAGTCGAACTCCTTATCTTGCGGTTATGGAGGCAAGACAGATACGCACTGATATCAGGTATAGTAGAGAAGAGTACTTTAGGGTGCTGGAAGATTCGCTACACAAATATGAGTTTCTTGATGGTCGGCTGCTAATGATGGCCGGCGGTACTGCTGCCCACAACGACATCATTGATAATTTGGGTTACGCGCTGCGTTCCGCCGAGCACGACTGCTTCATCAAGGGAAGCGAAAATGCAGTGTCTATCCGGGAGCTCAACCGGTATTATTTTCCTGATACTACAGCCGTGTGCGCCGATAGCGTTGAGTACGAACCAGGCGGGGGAATTGCCAGACTAATCAATCCTGCACTTATCGTCGAAGTGCTCTCGCAAAAAACAGCTGAGTACGATCGATCGGAAAAATTTGCAGCCTACCGTAGATTGGAAAGTTTTCGTGAATATATCCTTATCGACAGCCGAAAGTGCGCTATTGAGAGTTACTACCGGCAGGACAGAAACTCCTGGCAAATAGGAAGCTTTTACCGTATGGATCAAGTCCTACCTATTCAAACGCTCGGTATACAGATCCCACTGACCAAACTCTATGAAGGAGTGGCTCTACCCGATGTCGATCCAGAGGACGGTCTCAACTAGATCGTATACCCAAAACGTACAGTCCGGTTGAATTGCCCTATTTTGCAGTCTATGGAAGCGCGCCAACTAACCGACCATCATTACACCAAGCAGGAATACCTCGACTTCATCGAGAGCTGTGAGTACAAGTATGAGTTCTTAGATGGATCATTGCGGATGATGGCCGGTGCGAAGGCTGCACACAATCGTATCCGCCGCAACTCCTTTCTAGCACTTGCCCGCAAAACGGAGGACTGCGAAGTATACGATAGCGATACCGCCATCTCCGTCTACCTCCTGAATAAAATCTATTTCCCTGACCTAAGTGCCGTCTGCGGCGAGGCCGAAGACGAAGAAGGCGGCATCGAAAGACTCCGCAACCCCTCCCTAATCATCGAGGTACTCTCGAAAAAGACCGCCACCATCGACCGGGGCGAAAAGTTCCAGGCCTACTGGAAGCTTCCCAGCCTCAAGGAGTATATCCTCATCGACAGCCTATCTATGCTGGTACAGTCCTACTACCGGGAGACGGAGGAGCTGTGGCGTATCGGGAATTACACCCAGCCCGAACAGGAAATGGAAGTGCTATCGCTAGGAGTGACCGTGCCTCTTGCGGTGGTGTACGACGGGGTAGTTTTTCCGGAGGTCACTGGGGAGTTTACCGACTAAGAAAGTACTGCCGAAATACCTCCAGCTCCTCCAGCTCCGTCTTCACAAAGCGATCAAAAAGCCGGTCACCAACTGCCTCCCGCAGGGCGCTGATGCCCACGTCGATGAGACGGAGCCCCCGGTCGGTAAGAAATACATTGTCGAAGCGTAGCCCCGGCATATCGCTCGGACGCCGAATGTCGCGGTGGGCAAAACCGGCCCCGTGGAGCTGCCGCAGCTCGTCCTCGAACACATCCAGCCACAACAATTTGCGCTCGTACTCGTAAGCGCGGTAGTCGATGGGATACAGGCGCTCCATGACCAGCATATCTACGTCGAGCTCCTCGCTGACGTCCAAGCGGTTAAACTTTACGACGAGATCATTCACCGCGTTGGCAAACTGTAACTTTTGCGCCTCCGAGCCTATCTCCGAGCGGGTATCCCCGTGAAAGAGTTTCGCCGCCTCTGTTTCCGATAGAGCTATGACCGTATTATTTCCACCAGACGACAGCGTTCGGGGATACCGCTTGCTCATATCGCCTGCAAAATATCGTACTGCGCGATCAAGTGCTTACGCCCACTCCGATCCGTAGCCACTACCGCCGGATTTTCCTTCGTGATGTGCTTACCCAGCTCGCTCAGCGTCAGGTCGGTGCTCACCTCCGGGAAGGGGCGGCGCATGATCTTACGCACCGGCTGCTCGGCGTGCTCCATGGGGTTTTCGAGCAGGTAATTGAGCACGTCGGTCTCGGTGATGGATCCTACTACCTCCTCGCCATTCAGCACGGGCATTTGGCTAAAGTCGTGCTCCTTCATCAATTTTAGGGCCTGGCGTACGCTATCGTCGCGGTTGATGCCGGCGAAAGCCTCCTCCTTCTTGGCGCTAATCAGATCGCGCACCTTGAGCTCGGCGTCGAGGAAGCCGCGGTCGCGCATCCAGTCGTCGTTGTAAATCTTGCCGATGTAGCGGCTGCCGTGGTCGTGGATGATTACGACGACGAGGTCGTCCGGCTTGAGCTGGTCCTTAAGTTGGAGCAGACCGGCTACGGCACTACCCGCCGAGTAGCCGAGCAGCAGTCCTTCTTCCCGCGCCAACCGCCGGGCCATCACCGCTCCGTCCTTATCGGTGACCTTTTCGAAAAGATCGATCACGTCGAAGTCCACATTCTTCGGCAGAATGTCCTCGCCGATGCCCTCGGTGATGTAGGGGTAGATCTCCTTTTCGTCGAACTCCCCCGTTTCTTTGTACTTCTTAAAGACCGAGCCGTAGGTGTCCACGCCCCAAACCTTAATATCAGGATTCTGCTCCTTAAGGTATTTGCCCGTGCCGCTGATGGTGCCGCCCGTACCGACGCCGACCACGATGTGGGTGACCTGCCCGTCGGTCTGCCGCCAGATCTCCGGACCCGTGCTCTCGTAGTGGGCCTTGCGGTTGCTCAAATTATCGTACTGGTTGAACCAGAAACTGTTGGGAATCTCCTGACTGAGCCGCTCGGCGACGGAGTAGTAGCTGCGGGGGTCCTCGGCACTCACGTTGGTGGGGCATACGATTACTTCCGCGCCCATGGCCCGCAGAATGTCGAGCTTCTCCTTGCTTTGCTTATCGGAGGTAGTGAAGATGCAGCGGTAGCCCCTGACGCAGGCGGCCAGGGCCAGTCCCATGCCGGTATTGCCGCTGGTACACTCGATGATGGTACCCCCGGGCCGCAGACGGCCATCGGCCTCGGCGTCGTCGACCATTTTCAGGGCCATGCGGTCCTTGATCGAGTGACCCGGATTAAAGGTCTCCACCTTCATCAGCACCCGACACTGCAGGCCCTTGACCACCTTATGCAGTTCGACCAGTGGCGTGTTACCGATGGTCTCGAGGATATTATTCTTTACTTCCATAGTTTTTTCGTACTAGGCGTCCGACGCTTTAAGGCGTCGGACGCCTTGGCCGCCTCAGCGAATTTCCACAATCTCCACCTCCAACCCACTCCGCCGCAAAAAGGTCCGTGCCAGCAAATTGGCATCCCCCTCCTCCCGCGTAGGGCCGTCGATGTAGAGCAGGTAGTCCGTTGAGGTAGGTGATTCTACGCAACTGCCCGCCGCTACCGTAACCGGCGACTGGTACAGGCGGTTGAGCTCCAGGGCCCATTGTCGCGCGGTGGCAAAACTAGCGTAGCGACCGAAGAGCAGGATATAAACCGGCTCACCTAGGGTATATAACGGCAGACAGTCGTAGTCGAGTCGTTCCGCCCCGTCCGCGTCCAGCCGGTAGCGCCTTAAGCTATCCAGATTTTCGATAGGGGCCGGGGCAATTAGCTGCTCCTCGGGTGGGCTCACCGGTAGCGCTTTTTCGGGCAGGCTATCCACCACGGGCCGCTGGTACTCCCCCTCCTCCACGGCCAGGGGTGGAGCCGGTTCGCCGGTGGGTTCTAATATGGTCAGATCGGGCTCGGCCCCCTTTCTTCCCTCCAGCGCAACGGGGGAATAGGCCGCCTGTCGGTACACCCCCCACCCTAGCAGCAGCACCGCCGGTATGCCTAGTATAAACACCCACCCCCCCAACTTGTAGTAACCCGGCCGCCGCCGCAGCCCGGAGGGAAATAGGCCCCGGTAAAATCGTCGTATACGCGCCCGAAGCAACACCCCCCGTTTACCCAACTGCCGTAAAGCAGGCGGCCGACCCGGACTTGCGGATACCACGGCCCTTACTGGCTCCTCTACCGTAAGGGGGTCGATCGCTTCTAGAGGTAGCACGGCTACTTGGGGCGCGGCCACCTCGGCCCGGGCCAGCCACCGTGGCAGTCGGATACGATGCCCGCCGAATTGATCGACCTGACTAGGACTCATTACTTTACGCACCACCTTATCCTGCTCTACCGCCAGCAGTCCGAAGCCGTACTTGACGCACTGCCGCTCCAGCTCTCGGTAGTGCCGCCGAGTGTGCCGGGTATCGGCGGCAAAAATCTCCACGTCGTAGGCCACCCACTGCGCGTCGGCGTAAAAGTGCTTGAACTGGTCTACGGCGTAGATGTAGCGGTAGCGCTTCAGACCACGCAGCGTTGCCCCCACCATCATATACAGGACCACCAGAAGAAGCACCAGCACCAGATAGGCGTTCGGGGTGCCAAAGCGCCGAAATAGGTTTATTGCTTGCACCTGCGTGCCCGCCCAACTGATTACTGTGGCAAGAACTATTGTCCAAACTAGGGTGTGGGCGCCGATGCGCCAGTAGTTGGTCTGGTAGAGGATCTCGTCCTGCCGGTCCAGGCTGGTGGCCTCCACGGTAGCGGTGAAGTAGCTGCCGTCGGGGCGCCGGTAGGCCAGGCGGGCGTCGATCAGTACCCCCTGATAGTAGTGCGGTTTATCGACGATACGGGTGCCGGCCGCGGCCGGATGGCGGGGCCGGAGCTTATAGTGAAAGCGCAAAAAATTGATGGCCAGGCCGCGGATCTGTTGCTCGGTGTACGGCATCGCAGGGTAAAAGTCGGCTTTTATGCGGTTATTCGCGACTAACCCTCCGCGCACGTGCCCTTCGAACCCTTCTCCCTCAACTGCAACGGCTACTTCCTGCGCGCCGAACGGCCCCTGGTCATGGGCATCCTCAACGCCACGCCGGATAGCTTCCACGCCGGAAGTCGCGTGCAGGCACAGCAGGTGGGCGGGGCCGCAGGTGCCATGGTGGAAGCAGGCGCTGCAATTATCGACGTGGGCGGTATGTCGTCCCGGCCCGGAGCGGACCTCATCACCGCCGCGGAGGAACAGGAGCGGGTGCTGCCGGTGATCGAGGCCGTGCGGGCGGCAGACCCTGAGGTGGTGATCAGCTGCGATACGGTCTACGCCGCTACGGCCCGCGCCGCCGTCGCCGCCGGAGCCGGCATGATCAACGACATCAGCGCTGGCCGCTTCGACCCGGAGCTACTGCCTACCGTAGCCGCCCTACGCGTGCCCTACGTGCTCATGCACATGCCCGACGCCACGCCGGCCACCATGCAGCAGCATACGCAGGACTACGGGGAGGACGTCGTGACCCACGTCTGGGATTTCCTGGCCGAGCACCTCGTGCGCATCCGTAACCTGGGGGTACTGGATATTCTGGTCGACCCCGGCTTCGGCTTCGGCAAGAACCAGGCGCAGAACTATACGCTACTGAAGAACCTCCATGCCTTTCAGTACCTCGGGGTGCCCGTCCTGGCCGGTATGAGTCGGAAGGGGATGGTGTATAAACCGCTGAAGATCGGTCCGGAGGAGAGTCTTTCGGCTACCGCCGCGCTCAATTTGTACGCGCTCCAGCAGGGGGCCTCGGTGCTGCGGGTACACGACGTGCGGGAGGCGGTGCAGGTGGTGAAGCTTTGGCAGTTGTTGGGTGGGTGAGTTGTTGGGTTGTTGCGTTGCGGTCGTTGGAGGTGTGGTAGGTGTGGTAGGTGTAGTAGGTGTGGTAGGTGTAGTAGATGTGGTAGGTGTAGTAGATGGAGCTAGAGGACGATAGTAGATTTATTGATATAAAGCTTGACCTGGTCATCTTATGCTCATGACCCCTTGTTACACCTACCTACTACCTACCACATCCTAACGCCTATCACGCCTACCCCAACCGCAACGCAACAACTCACCAACCCAACAACGCAACAACCTCCCCCTTGACCCCTCCCCCCACCAAGCAAGGTATCGGTACCGCTCAGATCCTTATCGTCGTGGCTATCCTGGGTATCCTCGGCGTACTCGGCTACCGGGCGCTGCGCAACACGCCGGGGAGCTTTCTGGCCGGACCGGCGGAGTACGAGCTGCAGTACCGGCCGGCGGACTTTAACTACAACATCGATCCGGAGACGGCTCTGGCCATTCTACAGAATCCGCGGCGTTACCGTAGGGAGTTCGATGAGCTGGTGCACGATATCAATACGGATATTCTGCGGCACGTCAGCAACCGGCTCGGACTCAACGACAGCCTCCAGCAGGAGGTGATGCTGGAGTACGACCGGCAGCACCCGCAGCTGACCGAGCTGTACTACCAGGACTTTATGCGGCTACGGGATACCTCGGCGGCGCTCTACGAGACCTGGTACGACGAGGGCGGACAAAAGGTGACCGAGATCTTCGAGGAGGTGGCCAGCAACTACACCTGCTTTATGCTCAATAAGGTACTGGCCGCGGTGATCCGTACCCGCAACGGAAACATTCTGGCACGGGGGGCAGACGTACAGAACCCCTGCTCCATCGCCATGGGGGAAGCCCTCCGCCCCCTGGTAGCCCGGATGCGGGAGCGGGCCGCCATCGAGGACTTTAGTCGCAGTAAGGGCTTGTTTCAGGAAAAAGTCGAGAACGTCATCGGGGAGCTGGCTACCATCGAGGTGCGCGACAAAAAAGGCATCAGTAAGAACCTGCAGACCACCATCTGGGGCATGAACGTTTCCGAGACCGACGTCGAGATCACCGCCCTGAGTATCCTGAAGGTCGGCTTCCGCCTCAATGAGTACTTCGATCTAGCCCTCGACGAACAAAATAAAACGGTCCGCATCACCCTACCGGAGCCGGAGATTCTCAGTCACGAGGTACTGCCTAAGGTAGAAAAGCTCGACATCGGCTGGCTGCGCGAGGTCAAGGGCGCCAACATCGACGAGGGCGTGAATGCCCTACGCGAGAGCTTCCGCGAGGATGCCCTGGAGAGCGACGTCATGGACCGCGCTAAGATCCAGGCCCAGCAGCTGATGGAGACAATGTTCGGTCCGCTGGTCGGCAACATCGGTGCCGGCTACCGGCTGGAGGTGAGCTTTCGGGGGGCTCCTGAGCGGGTTACTCAGGGGAGTTTGGGTTAGGGGATTTACAATGTACCGTTTACAATATATCGTGTACCATTTGTGTGGCAGCTCGCTGTGCTCGTAAGTTCACCACGGAGGATATGGAGGGTTTCACAGAGGTATTCACAGAGGACTAGGTTTGCGAAGTCCTCTGTGAAGCCCTTCGCGTAGCACGAGTGCAATCTGTGGTGAACCCACGAGCAAAGCGAGCAGAGCCGAACAAATGGTACAGGGTAATTGGTACATTGTAAATGGTAAACTCATAACCTTAACATCATTATTGCCGAAACAACGTTTGCACTAACAAACTAGCCATCATGTCCACGCCCTCCCCCACCGTCACCCCCCTACGCCAGGACTACGCCGCCTACACCCCCACCGACTACCGCATCTGGCGCACCCTCACCCAGCGGCAGCTCGCGGCCCTCAAATCCACCGCCTGCGCCGAGTACTTGGAGTGCCTACAGCAACTCTACCCCATTCTTTCGGCCGATCATCCGCCGCGCTTCAGTGACCTGAATCGCGCCCTGACGGAGGCCCACGGTTGGTCCATCGAGGTGGTGAGGGGATTTCTGCCAGTCGATGAGTTTTTCGACCTACTGAGCAGACGCCGCTTCTGCTCCAGTACCTGGCTGCGTAGCGAGGATCAACTGGACTACCTCGAGGAGCCGGATATGTTCCACGATATCTTCGGTCATATTCCACTGTACCTCAACAAGGACTACGCCGATTTCGCCCAGAAGCTCGGAGCCCTCGGGGTCAAACATGCCGATGACGAGGAAAAAATCAAGCAACTTGAGCGGCTATACTGGTTCACCATCGAGTTCGGGGTGATGCGGCAGGAAGGCGAGGTGAAGGTGTACGGAGCCGGCATCTGTAGCAGCACCTCCGAGACCAAGCACATTTACAGCGACAACGCCGTGGTCATCAAGCCCTTCGACCTCGACGCGATCATGCAGCAGGACTTCGTGATCGACAAGGTGCAGATGCTGTACTTCGCCATCCGCGACTTTAGCGAGCTCTACGCTGCGGTGGATGAGCTGGCTGTGCGGTGGAATTAGTGCCCCGTAAAGGATTCGAACCTTTGACCTGAAATTTAGAAGATTCCTGCTCTATCCAACTGAGCTAACGGAGCGTGCCGCGAAATTACGCGCTTTACCGAAAATGCGCAACCTGCTACTGCCCGCACGCGTTTTATAGGCATATTATTCTTTGATGCTGCTGAAGAAACGTTTTCTGGTCCTACTCACCGTATTTTGCTTTTTAGCCTACGCGGTGTACCGATTGGAACCCTTCGTACGCATTCAGATGGACGACCACCAGCTCAGCGCGATTCTGCAGAGCGAGAAACTAGATGCCGAGATCGGCTACCAGCAGGGATCTACTCGCCGTCTGCGCTACCTACAGATTGGCAAGGACTCTTCCAAGCCCCTACTTGTCTTCATCCACGGTGCCCCCTCCTCCAGCGCGTGGTGGATCACGATGATGCGCGACTCTGCCTTACGTGCTGAAACCAATATTCTGGCCATCGACCGACCGGGCTACGGCGGAAGTGGATTAGGTCGGCCCATGACTTCGGTGCAGGAACAGGCGGAGAACGTCGCCGCGGTGGTCCGCACCCGTCGCCACGCCGGCCAGAAGGTGATCGTGCACGGTAGCAGCTACGGCGGTACGGTAAGCGCCCGCCTGGCGATGGACTTCCCCGATTTAGTTGACGGACTGCTCCTCCAATCCGCCAGTATGGCCCCCAAGGAGGAATACACCTACTGGATCACCCACCCCACCTCCCACTGGTCGCTCTCCTGGCTACTGCCCAGCGGCCTCCATACGGCCAATTACGAAAAGCTCGCCCACCAGGCGGAGCTCGAGGATATGACTACAGAGTGGAAACATATCGACGCCCCCACCGTCATCCTCCACGGTACTGACGATTGGCTCATTTACCCCCGCAACGCCTACTACGCCTGCGACAAGCTCACTAATGCGCCCACGGTAATCCACCACATGGTGAAGGGTAAGGAGCACGACCTGCTCTATACCGCTCCGAAGCTGCTCAAGCACTACCTCCATTTTTTACTGGACGAAGTCTAACCGCCCGCATACTTCTCCCCCCACAACTGCCGCATCCGCTCGGCAATCTTGACCTCGGTGGCGTTATTATCCTGCGGGGTAAAAAAGGCCGTACCCGCTAGCTCCTCCGGTAAGTATTCCTGGGCCCGAAAATTATTCGGATTGTCGTGGCTGTAGTTGTAGTCCTTTCCGTAGTCCAGCTGCTTCATCAATTTAGTGGGCGCGTTGCGCAGGTGCAGAGGGACTGGCAGGGTGCCCGTTTTACGGATCGCCTGTTGTGCCGCGCCAATAGCTTTATAACTACTATTCGACTTCGGACTGGTCGCCAGATAAATAGCTGCCTGACTGAGAATGATGCGCGCTTCCGGGTAGCCCACGAGCTGAGCGGCCTGGGCGGCGGTGGTAGCCATGAGCAGGGCGTTGGGATTAGCCAAACCAACATCCTCGGAGGCGGAGATGACCAGGCGGCGGGCAATGAACTTGAGGTCCTCGCCCCCCTCCACCATGCGCGCCAGCCAGTACACGGCCCCGTTCGGATCGCTACCCCGGATGGATTTGATCATCGCCGAGGCAATATCGTAGTGCTGCTCACCGGTCTTATCGTAGCGCGTTAGGTTTTCCTGCACCCGGGCAGTGATGTAGTCGGTGTTGAGTACTACGCGCTGACCGTCGGCGGCCTCGTGGGTAACCAGTTCGAGTACGTTGTAGAGCCTGCGTCCGTCGCCGCCGGAGAAGCGTAGTAGGGTATCGTAATCCTCGACTACCACATCCATCTGGCTCAGGTATTCATCCTCCGCGAGCGCCCGGTCGACCATACTCACCAGCTCCTCCTTCCCCAGCGGTTCCAGCACGTACACCTGGGCCCGGCTGAGTAGCGCGGGGATGACCTCAAAGCTAGGGTTCTCCGTCGTAGCCCCGATCAGCGTAACGGTACCCGCCTCCACGGCTCCCAGCAAGCTATCCTGCTGCGACTTACTGAAGCGGTGGATTTCATCGATGAACAGAATCGGCGAGGCCGACTGAAAGAACTTCCCCCGCTTGGCCTTTTCGATGGTCTCCCGCACATCCTTGACCCCCGAGTTGATCGCCGAGAGCAGGTAGAAGGGTACCTCTAGGTGGTTGGCGATGATACGAGCCAGGGTGGTCTTGCCCACTCCCGGTGGCCCCCATAGGATGAAGCTTGGCAGGCGACCGGTCTCGATGGCACGGCGCAGCACGGCTCCGGAGCCTACTAGGTGCTGCTGCCCCACGTAGGTATCCAGCGAGGTCGGGCGCATGCGTTCGGCGAGGGGTTGCATGGGGTGAAGGTACTTCCGGCTCATGGCTTTTATCTTCTATAAGGCACCCCGGCAGGGATGCCGGGAGCCGGTAGATTTAAGCCACCCCGGTAGGGATGCCGGAAGCCGAGATGTTCAGCACCATCGCCCGGTGCGGTATCCCATCCTCCTCGTACACCTCCCCCACCCCGCGGTACCCCAGGCCACCGTAAAACTTCTGCAGGTGCGCCTGGGCGCTGATCTTGACCGGCTGCTCCCCGTAGTGGGCGTAAAGTACCCGCAGTGACTCCTGCATCAGCGGCCGGCCCAGCCCCTGCCCCCGCACCGCCGGTGCGGTCACTACCCGACCGATGCTGGCGTAGTCCGGATACGATACTCCCCGATCCAGCACCCGTGTGTAAGCGACCAGTTTATCCCCCTGTAATCCTACCACGTGTAGCGCCTCCCGATCCTTTCCATCGGCATCGAGGTAGTAACAAGTCTGCTCCACCACGAATACCTCCTGCCGCAGCGCCAATATCGCGTAGAGTAGGTCCACTCCCAACTCCGCAAACGTGTAGTGCTTCCAGTCTACTGCCATAGGATAAACTTTACCGCGAAGTAACGACTGCCCCCCGAATCGCCACTCGCTACCTTTACCCCTACGGTGCACCCGCGATCCCGCACAAGCTTGCCAGCCCGTAACACCTCCAATGACCGTCCTTAACCCCTTTAGTCCTTAACCCCCTAACTCCTTGCACTACTACCTCATCGCCGGCGAAGCCTCCGGAGACCTCCACGGCGCCAGGCTCGTCGAGGCCCTGCGGCGACTCGATCCTGCGGCCAACCTCCGGGCCTGGGGGGGAGAACTGATGGCGGCAGCCGGTGCCGAAGTGGTCAAAGACTACCGCGAGCTGGCCTTCATGGGCTTCGTGGAGGTGGTGAAAAACCTGCCAACCATTCTGCGCAACTTCCGGGAGTGCCAGGCCGATATCGAGGCTTTTGCTCCCGACCGACTGGTGCTCATCGACTACCCCGGCTTCAACCTACGGATAGCCAGGTGGGCACGCAAACGGGGCTATGACATCAGCTACTACATCAGCCCCCAGATCTGGGCCTGGCATACGAGCCGGGTCAAGCAGGTACGTGCTAACGTGGACCGCATGCTCGTGATCCTGCCCTTCGAGGAGGACTTTTACGCCAAGCACGGCATACGGGCGACCTTCGTGGGCCACCCGCTGCTCGACGCGGTACAGCAGACCGAGGAACTGGCCAGGACTCACGTCGCCCTGCTACCCGGTTCGCGGGCCCAAGAGATCGCCCGTAGCCTGCCCGTAATGCTTGCCGCGGCCGCCCGGCTACCCGATGAGCGCTACGTGATCGCCGGGGCACCCGGACAGGATGCCGCCACCTACCAGCCCTACTTAGAGGCAGCCGACGTACCACCCAATCTAGAGTTGGTGCACGGCAAGACCTACGAGGTGCTCGCTGCCGCCCACACCGCAGTAGTGACCAGTGGCACGGCTACCCTGGAAACGGCCCTCTTCGGCGTACCCCAGGTCGTTTGCTACCGCGGCAGTACGCTCAACTACTGGTTGGCGCGCCGCCTGGTGGCCAGTCGCATTAAATTTATCTCGCTAGTCAACCTAGTAATGGATCGGGAGGTGGTACCGGAGCTCATTCAGGCAAATTTCAATCCCGTACGACTAACCCAGGAACTCCAAAAAACAATTGCCGGTCCCGCGCGGGACCGGCAACTGAGGGACCTCGCCCGGCTGCGCCAACAACTCGGACAGGGTGGCGCAGCTCAGCGAGCAGCGGCAGAAATCATGAAAACTTAGCTTAAGATCGTGATCAGCGTGTAGATGAGTCCGGGAAAGTAGAACAGTAGCCACAGGACCAGGCTGATCCAAAATTTGCTGTTGGCCTCGCCCTGGTACAGGTACATTCCCAGGGGCGGAAGCAGAATCGTGATCAGGACGAGCAGCAGGGTATTGTCGGCGATATCGTCCTGGCGGTGACTCTTGATCGCCTCCTTCATGGCGCGGCGTTGCTCACGCTTGAGTTCGCGGCGCTCCTTGGCGCTCATACTCTTGAGGGATTCGCGGTATGCGCGGGCGGCTTCCAGGGCGGCAGCCTCGTTGGCGGTGGTAGCTTCCTCGGTGGTAGGGGGGGGAACGGGAACAACGATGGCGGCGCTCATCGGGCCAAAGGCGAGCAGCGTCAGCAGCAGGGAGAGGGTAAACGTGCGTAGACTCATAGAATGCGGGTGTTGTCTGGTTGGCGGTATTGCCACCCAAGCTAACCCGGTTTGGGTTCCGAGGTTTGTACCCAGACTAAATTTGCTACGACCGCACTAAAAGGAGTAACACCCGCTGCCACCGCGTCCGCCACCCCACCCCCCGAGGCGAATACCCACGGTGAGGTTGATGAGGAAGTAAAAGTCATCGGAGTTGCCCCCCCTGGTATAGGTAAGGTCGTCAGCCGTCTCGCCGGGCTGCGCGGCGGGGTTGGAGAAGAACGCCCCCCGCGTACCGCTGTTGGTGAGCACGTCGCCGTACACCAGGCGCCGACCGGTAATATCATCGAGGTAGTCCGTACCCGTAAGCCGGCCACTGACCTCGCCGCCGACGACCACGCGCTCGCCGAGCTTGGCCCGCAGACCGCCGCCGATGTGGTAGGTCGTGATGTTGAGCTCGTAGGGGGCCGGGTCGTAGTTGCCGTTCAGGATACCCTGCCCCTCCGTTTTCAGGGGCTGTAAGTCATAGTACACCCCATCGACCTGCGACTGGGGCTCGAAGGCCGTACGGCCTATTCCCACCATAACATACGGGGCCACAAACCGATCTTCGGGGTCACCGATGTAGAACAGATCGATCTCGGCGGCCAGACTAAACTCCTGAATCCGGGAGCGAAAGTTGCGGTCGATAAGGGCCCGCTCCGAGGAGCTCACCCGCACGTTAGTCTCTTGCTCCGCCTCGATGCGGCCAAAAATACCGTTGAAGCGCAGACCGATCCGACTCACGGGCCGGTACCGCAGGTAAAAGCCACCGTAGGTATTCCAGTCCTTGAGAAAGCCGATCCCGGACTCACTCAGGTCACCATTATAGGGCATATCACCACCCTGTAGACCAACCTCGAAGTAGCTCTGAGCGGAGGCGGTAGAAGGAGTACCCAGACAAAGCACGGCTAGGAGCACGAGAAGTAGGGAAGGATGTTTCATCAAGCTAGGTTAGAATAAGGGGCAATACGGATTAAACACTTTTTCGAAGGTAAAATTGTCAACTCGTCATGCTTCTTCAGTCAACCGCCTCCCCCCGGATTGAGTGGGTACTACCGGACTTTTTCACAGTAAGTTCAAAAAAGCCCGCCGCCCTGACCTTTTACTCCCCAAAGTGGTTCCTTTGTGAGTCATGGCCACCATCACCCCCGCAGCGGCCCCCACCCAGGAGGCCAAACCCCGTATTACGAAGGAGCGTCTGCGTCGCAGTATGCGTATCTTCGATTACGTGTGGCAGTACCGCTGGCTGTTCACCCTGAGTTTTATCATCCTGGGCCTGAGCTCGCTGGTGTTTTTGGTGCTTATCCAGCTACCCGGCGAGGCCCTGAATATCTACAATGGGAAGGGTAAGTACGGGCTTACGGTCGATGAGGTGTTCCAGCTCCTGGCCGCCCTGGTGATCATCCAGGCCCCGCTAAGCTTTTACCGCGTCCGCATCCAGGCCATCGTCAGCGAACGCTCTATGGCCTCCTTGCGCAAGGACCTGTTCGCTAAGATGCTGCACCTCACCGTCCCCTACTTCGAGCGCAGCCGCGTCGGCGAACTCTCCAGCCGCATCACCAACGACATCACCCAAATTCAGGGGGTGTTCAGCCTCACCCTTACAGAGTTTGCCCGCCAGATTATCATTCTGATCGGGGCTACTGCCTTCATCCTCGTCACCATGTTCCGCCTGGCGTTGGTGAGTCTTATTGTCTTTCCCATAGTGGTCATCGTGGCCATGTTTTTCGGCCGTTACGTCCGCAAAATGACCAAGGCGCGCCAGGAACAACTCGCCCAGAGCAACGTCATCGTCGAGGAAACGCTTCAGAGCATTTCCACCGTCAAGGCCTATACCAACGAGGACTTCGAGCTGGCCCGCTACGGCCGCAGCATCGATGAATCCGTCGACATCTCCATCCGCACGGCCAATGCCCGCGGCCTCTTCTCGGCCTTCATCGTCAGCGTCATGTTCGGGGCGCTGTTCTTCATTATCTACCGCGCCATCCTGCTGGTGCAGGCGGGCGATCTACCGGTCGGCGACCTCTTCACCTTCATCGTTCTGACGGGTATTATTGGCGGCTCGGTGGCCAGTCTCGGCAGCTTTTACGGGGAGATCGTGGGGGCGCTGGGTGCCTCCGACCGCGTCGTCGATATCCTTGAAAGTCGGGAATACGAGGGTGTAGAACAAGCAGCAGAGGGGGCGGGGCCGCCGGTGCCAAGTGAATCGAGGGAGGAACTCCTCACCACCGCGTTCACCGGAGCTATCGACTACCACCGGGTCGTCTTCGCCTACCCTACCCGACCGGACGTGACCGTGCTCAGGGGCATCGACCTCCACGTCGCTCCCGGCGAGAAGGTAGCCCTGGTCGGGGCAAGCGGAAGTGGCAAATCAACCATCGTCAAGTTGCTGCTGCGCTTTTATCCCGTCACCGAGGGGCACATCAGTATTGATGGGCACGACATTGAATCCTTCGACCTCGAACCCTACCGGGATCAGCTGGCGCTGGTGCCGCAGGAGGTACTGCTCTTCGGGGGCTCCATTCGGGAGAATATCACCTACGGTAAGCTCGATGCCACCGACGGGGAAGTACGCGCCGCCGCCCGACAGGCCAACGCGCTGGACTTCATCGAGGCCTTCCCGGAGGGGTTCGATACCCTGGTAGGCGATCGCGGTATCCAGCTCAGCGGCGGGCAGCGGCAGCGGGTAGCTATCGCCCGGGCTATCCTGAAAGACCCTAAAATCCTACTGCTCGATGAGGCGACTAGTAGCCTCGATGCCGAGAGTGAGCGCGTCGTCCAGGAGGCTCTCGATAACCTGATGCGCGGCCGCACTAGCATTATCATTGCCCACCGGCTGGCGACGATCCGCAACGTTGATCGGATCTACGTCATCGAAAACGGTACGATCGTAGAATCGGGCACCCACGACGAACTCAGCGTACGGCCCCACGGGGCCTACTCCGCCCTGGCCCGCCTGCAATTCGACCTGGCGGAATGATGCGGTACGGGGTAGACCTACGACGCTTCAATACCTTCGGTCTGCCGGCCGTGGCCGAGCGGTACCTGCCACTTACCGATCTGGCCCAACTGGAGGGAGAGGAATTCCGGCAGGCGCCAGATCTAGTCTTAGGTGGCGGAAGTAACCTACTCCTGCTCGAAGACCTGCCGGGACTAACCGTACATGTACTACTGAGCGGCATCACCTGGTCGGACGGTAAAGGTCGCTTCCGGGTGGCTGCCGGTACCGACTGGAACCAGTTCGTGCGCCACACCCTCGAACGGGGCTTTGCGGGAATGGAAAACCTCATTCTCATTCCCGGCACGGTGGGGGCCGCCCCCGTACAGAACATCGGAGCCTACGGGGCGGAGGTGGCCGAGTTCATCACCGCGGTGCACGCCTGGGAGTACGGGGTGGGTCCGGTTGATCTGTCCCCGGCCGACTGCGCCTTCGGCTACCGGGATAGTCACTTTAAACGGGAGCCGGGGCGCTACCTGATCACGGCGGTCAGCTTCGACCTCAGCACCCCCCGCCCCCTGAAGTTAGACTACGGGGCCATTCGGGGCGAGTTGGACCGGCTGGGCATCAAGCAACCTACCGCCGCCGACGTGGCTAACGCGGTGACCAGCATCCGCCGCAGTAAGCTCCCCGACTGGTTCTTGCTGGGCAATAGTGGCAGTTTCTTCAAAAATCCGGTGGTAGCCCGCAGCACCTACGAACGGTTACAACAGACGCACAGTGACCTACCTGCCTACCCTGTCGACGAGGCGCACGTCAAGCTACCCGCCGGCTGGCTCATCGACCGGGCCGGCCTCCGGGGTCAGGGCAACGAGCGCGTCGGTACCTACGACCGCCAGGCCCTGGTACTGGTGAACCGGGGCGGTGCCTGCGGACGCGACGTACTGGATTTCAGTGAGCGGGTACAGGATACGGTGGCCGAGCAGTTCGGGGTGCGGTTGGAGCGGGAGGTGCAGCTGGTGGGTGGCAGCGCAACATAGTAAAGTGTACACGCAACACTGCGCGGTTAAACGTGCTTCAAGTCATAACGCAATTTCACCTTCTTGGCTGATTTACCCCCCGGTATACCTCCTCTGACCGCAGCCGACGGTTCGGAGTACGCACACTCGGAGTGCTTGTTCTGTATCACGCTTCCGGCAAAAAACGAGGCGGCCCACATCACCGAAGCTTTACGGGCACTGCACCTGCAGGTCGACCCCCACGGCAGCCGGGTCGACCCTACCACCTACGAAGTGCTGCTATTAGCGAATAACTGTAGCGACGACACCGCTGAGGTAGCTCGCGCCTACGCCGCTGCCCACCCTGATTTTCGGCTACAGGTACTGGAAGTGACGATTCCCGCCGAGGTAGCTAGTGTGGGCGTAGCCCGCCGCCTGCTGGGAGATCTGGCCGTAGCCCGCCTTCCCGAATACGGGATCATTTGCACAACGGACGCCGATAGTACCGTAGACCGGCACTGGCTGTACTACACCCGCTGTGCCTTCGACCGGGGTGCCTCGGCCGTGGGGGGGCGGATCATCGTGCGCCAAAGAGAGCGACGTCGCTACCGTAAAACCCACCTTCAGGATGTAACCTACCGTATGCTACAGGTGTTGCTGGAATCCCTGATCGACCCCTGCACCAACGATCCCTGGCCGCGGCACTTCCAGCACTACGGTCCGAGTATTGCGGTGCGCAAGGATGCCTACCTGGCCTGCGGCGGGATGCCGGCCGTGAGCTGTATCGAAGACATTCACCTGATGTGGGCCCTGGAGCGAATCGACGTGCCGGTCGTTCACGACCCTAAAATAAAGGTCTATACCAGCGATCGGGAGAGCGACCGCATTGAAGGCGTCGCCTTCAGTCGCACCCTGGACGAGTGGGGAAAAATGGCGGAGGATGGCCGCCGACCGGTGGTGTGGGGCCTACAGCACTGCATCATGCTGTTCAAGTGGAAGGTAGCCCTACGGCGTGCTTATTTGGAACGACGCATCGGCAACAGCCCGGCCCTCTTTGAGTTAGCCGATTACCTGAATATGCCCTACGGGGAGCTCGAGCACCGTATCGCTACGGCTGAATCCGCCGGCGGGCTATATCAGGACATTCGCAGAATACTGGAACACACCCACGAGTTTTCCGACGCCCCCTTTGAAGAGGTGATCCGCGACCTGCGCCGCTTTACCCGGTCGGTGCACCTGCGGCCCCGCCCTTCTTTTTCCAGACGTCCATCCGGTACCGCTCGGCCCGCTCCGCCTTTAGATGGTGAAAGCCCCGTAGAAGTTGACTGAACGTCTCGTGCACCTCGTCACCGGTCAGCGGATAATCCGGTACGTAGGGCGTGTAGTGGACTAGGATAAGCGTACCCCCCGGCAGGATGGCCTCTCCAATGAGCGCTATGGCCCGGGTGAGGTCTTCGTAGCTCCAGTAGTAGCCCACCTCGCTGAGCACGACTAGGTCGAAGCGCTCGGCGGGGAACTCTTTCGGTACCGTCATCTTACGGAAGGTGACCTGGGGCTGGTCGGCCAGCCGCTCGCGGGCTCGGATCAGGGGAGCCTCATTGATGTCGATGGCGAGTAGGGCGTCACAGCGATTGGCTAGTAACTCCGTAAGAACTCCAATGGAACAGCCGATCTCAAAGGCCGAGGTGTAGCGCTCCTCGGGCAGGGCGGCCATGGTAGCCGCGTACTTCTCGCGCTCGTAAGCACTGGTTTCGAAGTCCCAGGGGTCATCGGTATGGGCGTAGACGCCCTCGAAGTAGTCTTCCGGCAGGGTGCGGTGCCGTTTAGCCGCCTCCTCGAAAAACACCTCGGTGGGCCGGCGGAAGTGGTCGAGCATATGTTCCTGGAGCTGGAACCCATCGGGCGCATCGTCGATGATACCGGCGTACTGGGAGGCGTGGGCGTGTATGGCGCGTTGTTTGCGCTCCTGCTGCGCGGCTACGTCGAGCTGCCAGACGATCATCTCGTCGGGGCGGGGCAGGTCCACCACGTTCTGGGCCTCCCACAGCCATACGGGGTACTCGATCCACCGAATTCCCTCCGGGCGGTAGCGTTCGGCGGCCGCCCGGCAAATTTCCCAGGTGGCCCGGTGGTCGGGGTGGGGATCGCGCCGCCAGGGCACAACCAGGGTATCAGCTTGCCAGTCCGCTAGGCGCTGACTTAGGTCATCAATGATGGAGTCGAAATCCGGATGCCACTGCCGGGGCACCTCCCCGTCGGGCAGGGCCATGAAGTGCACGTGCTGGGGGGGTACCCCCAGGGTGGCGCAGGCGACTACGGCCTCGGCCCGGCGCAGGGTAACGCGCGCAGGACGGGGGAATTTTTCCGACTGTGGGTGCGACATGCCGCCGTCACTGACGAACACCACCCGTACCTGCTGGCCGCGGTCGGTGAGGGTGGCGATGAGGCCGCCGCAGCCTAGCGACTCGTCGTCCTGGTGGGGAGAAAACACCACGGTGCGGTGCCAGGGGTGTAGGTCGCCGTGGGGGTGAATGGGGGAGTCGGTGTACAGGCTGGCTTTGCGCTCTGCCAGCAGCTGGGGATCAGTGGGTAGGGTGGTCATTGAGGTAGTGTTTGCCGACGGCCTCCAGGGCGGCATCGGGGGCGGGTTGGCGCAGGTACATGGTCAGATCGGCGTGCAGACGGGGTAGGGCGTAGGGGTGTAGCATGCCCCGGGCACCGGCGCTGTGCTCGGCCAGGCGCAGGCAATCGGTGCAGATACTGGCAATGGCCGTGCGGGTCATGTTGGCGTAGTAGATGATCTCGTCGGTGTCGCTGCTCTGATCGGTCACGCGGCCGGACCGCTCCAGCCAGTGGGTGCCGCTTTCGACCAGGATGGCCATTTGTCCGACGCGGCTGCGGTGGTAGCAGTCTTCGGTGCGCCTGAGCTGGCGAAGGTAGTCGCGCACGGCCTCCAGGACGGCCGCCGCCCCGCCCAGGTGCACGGCCGCGAAGCGAATGGCGCCCCCACTGAGGTAGGGCTGGCGGTTGTAGTCGCCGGGCTGGCCCAGCAAGTCCGTGGGTTCTAGCGCAATGCCGGTAAAATCGATCTTGTAGCTTACGCTGTTGCGCATGCCGAAGGGCGCCCAGAAGCTCTTGTCAACGGGGGGGTCGTAGCGGTCCAGGGGTACAATAGCCATCTGCCAGCCCAGGGCCTTACCCGTGTTGTCGTGCAGTACGCCGGGCACGATGGGGCGCGTCACGTGGACCGAGCCGCTACAGAAGCTCTTACTGCCCCGGATGCAGACCTTTCCAGTGCGTTGCCGGTCCAGGTGAATGCCATCTTGCATTTC
The DNA here is from genome assembly GCF_965214665.1 of Neolewinella sp. Lineage (GTDB taxonomy): Bacteria > Bacteroidota > Bacteroidia > Chitinophagales > Saprospiraceae > Neolewinella. The sequence goes on from NZ_OZ243970.1 coordinate 2,118,892, forward strand.
AGTATTCCACACGCCGAAGACGTGACCGGCGCGGGCATCGGCGAACCAGCGCTGCTGCTGGGCCGGGGTACCATAGACGGAGATGAGCTGAAGGGCATTTACGTGCCCCTCGTAGATACGGCCCACCGAAAGGTTGCCCTGCCCGATGTACCGAAGGAGCTGGAGCAGGGCAGGCGTGTTGCCGTGACGAGAATCGAGGGCCTCTCCGGGCAGGGTGATGTGGAGGAGACCGGCTTGGCGTATGGCATCCATCTCCCGCTGGGGGTAGGCGGCCGAGGCAAAAGTCTCGGGAGCCCATTCGGAAAACTGCTGCTGCAGCCGGCGGGCGAGCTCGACGGGCGCGGGAGCGGGGGGAGCGGGAAGGCGGATCATATACTGCCCAAATACCGTATTCCGGTCCGGTGTTGTGATGAATTTGCAGATATTTGAGCAGGGGGGGCCACCGCCGCGGTACGCAGTGAGCTACCTATACATCCGTATGGCCTGTACCAGAGCCAGTAGGATCAGGATACCCCCTAGCACGAAATTGATGTTGCGGGTAAGAAAATGGGCGCGCCGCTGCATCCAGCGCGCACAGCGGGTGTAGGCTCCGAAAATCAGCATGGCACCTGTGCCCGCGCCCAGGGTGAAGCCGGTGCGGGAGCCAAAATCACTCTGGAGGTAGCCGTCGGAAAGCAGCCAGCCGCAGACCGCGAAAAAGTAGGGCACGGTGAGAAAATTCATCAGGGCAAGCGCGATGCCGCGTACGAACGCACTGCCGTGGTAAGGCTTACTCTCGGGGCCTTCGTGCTGTAGTTGCGCCCGGAACCCCTTGACCAGAAAAAAGGCAGCCAGCACTAGCAGCACCAGCACCGCCCACTGTCGCATGAAGGTAAGAATGCGGGGGTGGGCGGCAAAATAGGACGCGAAGAAGACGGCCAGGGCGGCCTGGGTGGTGAAGGCTACGGTCATACCCACTCCGAAGACATACCCCGCCCGGCGACCGGCCCGCAGAGTGACACTGACACTGTTCATGTTGAGCAAGCCGGGAAACCAGGTGGCTGCCACGGCGGCGGCTAGGCCGAGCAGCAGCGCGGTGATGAAATCCACACCACGAAGGTACGTGGGGTAGAAGAAAGCACCTACGTAACCTCCATACTAGCAAAATTTGCCACCTTCGCACGACACCCATCAAAATGACCCCCTCGCATGGATCCCATTAAGATTAAGTTCGGCACCGACGGCTGGCGTGCCATCATCGCTCAGGAGTATACGGTAGACAACGTGAAGCGCGTCGCAGAGGGTACCGCCCTGTGGCTCAAACAGCAGGGGGACACGGCCCGCGTGGTGATCGGCTACGACTGCCGCTTCGCCGGCCAGTTGTTTTCGGAGACCACCGCCCGCGTATTTGGTAAGCACGGTATTACCAGTTTGCTGGCTCCCGCCTTTATTTCTACCCCCATGGTAAGCCTGGGCGTAGTCAAAACCGGTGCGGACCTAGGCGTAGTGATCACCGCCAGCCACAACCCACCGGACTACAACGGCTATAAGCTCAAGTCCAAGCTGGGTGGGCCGAGTGTACCGGATGACGTGAGCGCCGTGGAGGCTCTTATTCCCGATGAGGTGCCCACCGACCTGCCCGAGCTCGAAGATCTCAAGGAGCAGGGACTGGTCGAGGAGCACGACTTCGAGCAAATTTACATCGACCACGTCACGGACAAGTTCGACCTAGAGCTGATCCGCAACGCCGACTTCGGCATCGCCTACGACGCCATGTACGGGGCTGGGCAGTCGGCCATGGTCAAGTTGCTGCCCGAGGCGCGCCACCTACACTGCGAGTACAACCCCAGCTTCCTCGGCACCGCCCCCGAGCCCATCGACCGCAATCTCCAGCAGCTGAGCGACGTGATCAAAAACGATCCGAAGCTTAGCCTAGGGATTGCCAATGACGGCGACGCCGACCGCATCGGACTCTACGACGAGAACGGAGACTTTGTGGACAGCCACCACATCCTACTGCTCCTACTGATGTACCAGTACGAGTACAAGGGCATCCACAACGGCGAAGTGATCCTAACCTTTTCCGTGACCGACAAGCTCAAGACCTTAGCCGAGCAGTACGGCCTGCCCTACGAGGTGACCAAGATCGGCTTCAAGTACATCGCCGAAATCATGGCCGAGCGCGACGTGATCGTGGGTGGGGAGGAGAGCGGCGGACTGGCCGTAAGCGGCCACATCCCCGAGCGTGATGGCATCTGGATCGGCCTGATGATCGCTGAGTACATGGCCAAGACCGGTAAGTCGCTCAACGACCTCATCCAGGACGTATACGCCAAGGTGGGCAGCTTCAACTGCGACCGCGACGACGTGCACGTCGACAACGACCGCAAGTGGGAGATCGTCAAGCAGGCCCGGGATAATCCCTTCCAGAAAATCGGCCCCTACACCGTCACCGACGTCAAGCACGTGGATGGCACCAAGTTCTACCTCGACGGTGACGACCGCTGGCTCATGGTACGCCCCAGCGGCACCGAACCCGTCCTGCGGGTGTACGCCCAGGGCGCCGATGCGGCGGAGACCCGCAAGATCCTCGACGCCGGCCGGGCCGAGATGGGCATCTAGACCATGACCGAGCTCCTGCGCCGGGCCTACTCACCGGCTACCTTCCGCACCGAGGGCCACGCCTTGATCGACCAACTGGCCGACTACCTGGAGGGGGTGACGGACTACCCCGCCAATCCCTACGCTACCCCGGAGCAGAGCCTGGCCGTATTCCGGGAGCTCCTCGACCGCGGTGCCGCACCGCAGGAGGTGTACCGGCAGCTGATCCAGGATAACGTGCACCTGCACCACCCCGACTACCTGGGCCACCAGGTGGTCCCACCCGCCCCGCTTGCAGCTCTGGGAGACGTGGCGGCCAGTCTGATGAATGCCGGACAGGCCATCTTCGAGATGGGCCGGCCGGGGGTAGCGATGGAGCAGCTGGTCATGGAGCGGTTCGCGGAGATGTTACGCCTGGCGCCCACGGCGGGCGGCTTCCTGACCAGCGGCGGCACCCTCGCTAACCTCACCGCCCTGCTGGCCGCCCGCGCCCGGCAGTGGCCGGCGGGGGGTGATGCGTGGCGCGATGGCAACGGCCCCGTACGCCCCTGCCTGCTAGTCAACGCCCAGGCCCACTACTGCATCGACCGGGCGGTGCGGATCATGGGCTGGGGGGCGGAGGGCATTATTCACGTGCCTACGGATGGGGAACTGCGCATGCGCACCGAGCTCATCGACGAGCTAGTAGCCGATGCACGTGAGCGGGGGCTGACTCCGGTGGCGCTGGTGGGTAGTGCCTGTACGACCAGCACCGGCACCTACGACGACATCGGCGCGCTGGCCGATGCCGCCGCCCGTCATCAATTGTGGCTGCACATTGACGGGGCGCACGGGGCAGCGGTGCGGCTCGACCCCGAGCGGCAGCACCTCACCGCGGGGCTGGAGCGGGTCGATAGCCTGACACTGGATTTCCACAAGATGCTGATGGCCCCGGCGCTGACTACCGGGCTGTTTTTTCGGGAGGCGGGGGATCAATACCGGACGTTTCAGCAGGAGGCGGATTATTTATTAGGGAAGTCGGCGGACTGGTCGGATATCGCCAGGCGTAGCTTCGAGTGTACGAAGCGGACGCTGAGTCTGCGGGTGTTTACCCTGCTGAGTGCTTACGGGCCGGAGGTGTTTCGGGACTACGTGGTACAGGTGGGCGTGCTCGGGCGGGAACTGGCCCGGCTGGTGCGGCGGGACCCAAACTTGGACCTTTTCATGGAGCCGGACGTCAACATTGTCTGCTTCCGGTTCGTGGCTCCCACCCTAGCGGTGGAGCAGCGCAGCGCGGTGAACGAGCTGATCCGCGCCACCCTTACCGAGGACGGACGCCGCTACATCGTACAGACCAAGATTGCGGGACAAACCTACCTGCGCTGTACCCTTACCAATGCTTTCACGACTACGGAGCATCTACAGGCCATGCTACGGGAGGTAGTGGACAGGGGGCAGCAATTCTTGGATTTACGCACCACCCTACCCCGATGAGCTCCCTAACGGAAGAACGTTTTTTCGCGCCCCTACGTTACCCTTACAGAAAGACCGATCTTTGCGATTGCTAAACCTCCCCCGCTTTGCGTAAACCGATTAAGATCCATCCGGAAGGTAGGCGCGTGCTTGCCCTACTCTTCGTCGGTCTCGCCCTGATTTGCACCCTAGTCTACTACCGTGCCCCGGCGCAGTTGCCGGTCGTGGCTATCGCCTCCGGACTGTTCTTTGTCACCATCCTACAGTTTTTCCGTAACCCCACCCGGATGGTGCCCGAGGAGGCCGACCACCTGGTGTACGCGCCCGCTGACGGTAAGGTGGTGGTCATCGAGGAAGCCTACGAGCACGAGTACTTCAAGGCCAAACGCCTGCAGGTGAGTATCTTCATGTCGCCGGTCAACGTTCACGTCAATCGTAACCCCGTCAGCGGCCTGGTCAAGTACAACAAGTACCACCCCGGCAAATACCTCGTCGCCTGGCACCCCAAGAGCAGTAGCGAAAACGAGCGCACCACGGTGGTCATCGATACGGGAGAGACCGAAATTCTCCTGCGGCAGATCGCCGGCGCCCTGGCCAAACGTATCAAGAACTACCTCGAGGTCGGCCAGCAGGTCGTACAGGGCGAAGATTTCGGCTTCATCAAATTCGGTAGCCGGGTCGATCTATTCCTTCCCCTCGGTACCCGCCTCAAGGTCGAGATCGGCCAGAAGGTAAAGGGCAATAAGACCGTCATCGCCGAACTAGACTAACGCCCATGAGCCGCCGCCGCAAGTCCAAAAAGCACGCTTACGAGCAGAAGACGCTACAGGAAAAAAAGCTTGACTTTCGCCGCCACAGCCGCACCTACCTTGTCATGTGTGGCTTTTTCATTCTCCTCAATTTAGTCACCACCGGCACCATTGGTTGGGCCATCTGGCCCATTATGGGTTGGGGCATCGGCATCACCCTGCAGGCCCTAAGCCTTTACGGCCCCCTGGCCGATCCCGAGGACATTCACCCCACCGAGCAGAGTAGTCCACGCCGGGAGGGTACCCCCCTACCCGATCTGGAAAACGAGTCGCTGGAGCTACGGGAGCTCGAAGCTAAGCGGCCCTACCGTGATGAGGACTTGGTGTAAAGGGCTCTGAAGGCCTCGCCCACCGGCACTACCCCGGCGGCTCCTTCCCGCAGTCTACGCGCGCTCAGCAAACTAGCTTTGCGGTGCGGTGCAAAATCGGCGTCCTTTTCCAGCAGCGAGTTCTCCGTAATGTAGTCGTTGTCCGCCCCGGCGTGCAAAAAGCGTCCCTTACCGAGGTAAAAGCCCACGTGCGTTACCCGCTCGCTCCCATCCTCGCGGTAACTACCGAAAAACAGGAGATCGCCGCGCTGCACCTGAGTAAAGCCAGCATCCAGCGGCACGTCTACCCCGGCGTGTACCTGCTGCGAGGCGTCACGCGGAATCACGTAGCCATTCAGGTAGTAAGCCGTCTTGGTAAACCCGCTACAGTCCATCGCCTTCGGACTCGTCCCGCCCCACAGGTAGGGCCTACCCACCTGCGCAAAGGCCGTCTGTAGCACTGAATCAATGCCCACTCGATCAGGCTGCGCAAGCGCTCGGTAGAGCCGCAGTTCCCCTTCCCGCACGTAGCCCCGGCGGTCATCCGGCAGCCGCACTTCCACGAACTCCTCGGCGCGTGTACCCGTCACTTGCACCAGACAGCCCGCGACCAGTTCGGACACTACCCTCTCCCCACCGGGCCGGTCCAATACGACAGTCTGGGCGGGCACGCAGGTGCGCAGCCGGTCGGAGAACCACGCTTCTGCTCCGCTGCGATCCACCCCTACGAAGGCTCCCTCCTCCAGCCAGGCTAGGTAGCGGTCGGGCGTACGGATGAGGTACCAGCCGTCCGCCTCGTCGAGCAGCTCGATGGGCGTCCCGAGTAGGGCCTGGGAGGTGAGCTCCTGGGAGTGGCCCGGCTCGGTGCGGATGTTGGCCACCGAGGTACGAATAAGCCCGAAGGAGTGAGCAAGGCGCGGGTTTGGCAACAACCGAACGTCGTTGCTACTGCCGGGGCCGGCCGCCGTAGCCAGGGAGTCCAGCGCCCCTACTGCGGCCGGTAAGGTGGTGTAGCCAGTCAGCCGCAACGGGCCGTTGTGGCGGCTGACGGTGACCTCCACGCGATCAGTACGGCGGTCGGGGGCTAGTCGCTGGCGAAGTTCCATCACCGCATTTTCGTACTCCCCCGCCGTGGCGCTCCGGTCTGCCCCCGTTTTGCACCCCACTAGCAGCAGTAACATAAAAGTGAAAAAAATTGGGTTTTGCATTGGTTTAGGGGTTATTTTTGTCGTGGCCCGGAACTTTCGGGTCCTGCGTTGTTTTCTTAACGTAGTATTCACGGTTTTGGAGTTGGCTACCGTTTTGTTGAATAATCCTATCCTCTAGCGTTTCGCCTACAACAACACCATTTGTTTTCATCCTTTTTTCCTTTTCATTATGAATTTATTTGTTGCCCGGCTTAGCTGGGATACCGACGAAGATACCCTTCGCAATACCTTCAGCGCCTACGGCGAAGTAGAGTCGGTGAAAATCATCCTTGACCGGGAGACCGGTCGTTCCCGTGGCTTCGGCTTCGTAGAAATGCCGAGCGACGATGAGGCACAGGCAGCCATCGAGGCACTGGACCAGACTGACCTAGACGGTCGCACCATCGTCGTCAAAGAAAACGACCGCAAAGGCGGCGGTGGTGGCGGCAGTGGTGGCGGTGGCGGTTACCGTGGCGGCGGCAGTGGTGGCGGCGGCGGTTACCGTGGCGGCGGCGGCGGCGGCTACCGTGGCGGCGGCGGCGGCGGCGGCGGCGGCTACGACCGTGGCGGGCGCGGCGGCAGCGGCGGCGGCGGCGGCTACGACCGTGGCGGACGCGGCGGCGGCGGCGGCTATGACCGTGGCGGACGCGGCGGCGGAGGCGGCGGCGGCTATGACCGTGGCGGCTACAGTGGCGGCGGTGGTGGCGGTTACGAGCGTAGCGGCTATGACCGCGACAGCGGCTCGCGCTACGACCGGGGTAACCGGGGCGGTGGCTACGACCGTAATAGCGACAAAGACTACGAATAGTACTACCCTGCCGAATCGGGCTTTACCTCCCGGTGCACAGACAACAGAAGCCTTCCAAACAACCGTTTGGGGGGCTTTTCTTTTGTAGTTTCGCCTGCCTAAAGTCTTCGGCCATGACACAGTTTTACCTCAGTGTGCTCCTTCTTTTCACCAGTTTTTCGGCGGCGGCGCAGCTCATCACTACCGATCCAGCTGCCCCGGTAGAAGATCAGCCACTGACCATTACTTACGATGCCAGTCTCGGTACGGCTGGACTGAAGGACTGCAATTGCGATGTGTACATCCACACTGGAGTAATCACCTCGGCCAGTATGAGTAGCAGCGATTGGCAGAACGTGCAGACCGAGTGGGGGGTAGCCAACGATACCTGGAAACTGACGCCGGTTGACGGCCAGCCCAACAAATACACCTATACCTTCTCCCCCACCATTCGCGAGTACTTCGGGGTTGCCGCCGGTACCACCATCGAGCAAATCGCCATGGTGTTCCGTAATGCCGACGGAAGTCAGGAGGGGAAGGCCGCCGGCGGGGCCGATATCTTTGTGGACGTCAGTGATGGGGATAGCCTTTCACTCACGCTTACCGGTGACCCCGGCACAGACACCTATCCCCTGGGCAAGGCACTTCCCGTCACCGTCGGCAGCACCTCTGACGCTACACTTTCGATCTACGACAACGATAGCCTGGTCGCTAACGCCACGGGTCAGGAGCTTAACTACGCTGTTCGGCTTACCAGTCCGGGGGCGCACACGATCCGGGCTACGGCGGCAGCCGGGGGCGCCGAGGTCAGCGATTCGTTTACGGTCACGGGTGAGCTAGTCGTCGACCTACTCCAACCCAGTAGCTCAGTAGTTACCGGTACCGTTGGCCAGTCGGTCACCCTATCGGCTACCGCTTACGTTGAGTCCGATCTCCAGCTTACCACAGGCAACGTGGTGGTGAGCACCACGACCGATAGTGTACTGACCCACACCGTGGTACTCCCGGCCGGTGAGGTCATCACCTATACCATCACCGCGACCTACCGTGGGCAGGGGGCCACCCGTACCGTGACCTACATCACGGGCGAACCTACCATCGCCGCGTTGCCCGATGGTGCCGACCCCGGCGCTACCCTGATGGACGACGGTGACCTGATGCTGGTGCTGCGTGCCCCCGGCAAGTCAGATGTGTTCGTAGTGGGTAACTTCAATGACTGGTCTCCCGTAGCCAGCGCCCGCATGAACCGCACGCCGGACGATAGCACCTTCTGGCTCCGGGTGCCCGCCGATGTGCTACCGGAGGAGGACCTGCTCTACCAATACGCCATCGACGACCAGGGGCGCTACGCCGACCCTTATAGTACCCTGGTACTCGACCCCTTCAACGATGAATTCATCAGTGAGGAAATCTTCGCCGGTATTCCTAATTACCCCAGTGGGGAGACGGAGGGCATCGTGAGTTGGCTGCGATTGGACGAGCCTGAGTACCAATGGAGCGTCGTCACCTATGATATGCCCGATCCCAAAAAAATGGTGGTCTATGAGCTGCTGCTGCGCGATTTTCTGGCCGACCATAGCTTCCAATCCCTTACCGATACCCTGGACTACCTCGCACGCTTGGGTATCAATACCCTCGAACTCATGCCAGTCTCTGAGTTCGAAGGCAACATCAGCTGGGGCTATAACCCGAGCTTCCACATGGCGCTGGATAAATATTATGGCTCCCCGGAAGACTTAAAAACGCTAGTCGACGCTGCCCATTCCCGCGATATGGCCGTAGTACTCGACGTAGTCTACAACCACGCCTTCGGACAAAGTCCCCTGGTACAGATCTGGCCCGGTGCGGAGTCCTTCGTCCCCGGCCCCGATAACCCTTACGCGAACGTCACGGCCCGCCACCCCTTCAACGTCGGTACCGACCTCGACCACGAAAGCGCCCTAACGAAGGAGTACGTCAAGACGACGCTTACCTACTGGCTGGAGGAATTTCACATCGACGGCTTCCGCTTCGACCTCAGTAAGGGCTTTACGCAGACCGAATACGGAAGCGACGACGACGCCTGGAGCAGCTACGATGCCGGCCGCATCGCCATTCTGAAGGACTATGCCGACCTGGTCTGGTCCGTCAACGATAGTGCCTACATGATCATGGAGCACCTGGCAAAATCCCGCGAAGAAGAAGAAGAGCTAGCCCAGTACGGCAACGGCATGTACTTCTGGTCTGGAAAGCAACCCCACGATGCCTACCTCCAGGCAAGCATGGGCTACGATAAGGATGATCTCCGCCCAGCACTTGCTACCAACCGGGGATTTAGCGACCGCAACCTCATCGCTTACATCGAAAGCCACGACGAGGAGCGCATGATGTACAAGAACCTTGCCTTCGGTAACTCGAACGGCGACTACGACGTTAAGGACCTCTCCACCGCCCTCGATCGCGTCGAGCTCTCCAATGCCCTGTTCTACAGCATTCCGGGCCCGAAGATGCTCTGGCAGTTCGGCGAGCTCGGCTACGACTACAGTATCGACTACTGCGGCGACAACCGCATCGACGAGTCCTGCCGCACCGACCCGAAGCCGATCGTCTGGAACTACCGCGAGAACGCCGACCGCCGCGACGTCTACAATATGGTCGCCGACATGCTTTACCTGCGCAACAACTACGACTTCTTCCATGGCGAGATCACCAGTTCCCAGCTCGGCCCCGGCAACGTCAAGTATGTTCACCTGGACAGTGACGACGGTCAGGCCGCCGTGTTCGGTAATTTCGGCGTGACGACTCAGACCATCGCCAACCCCTTCCCGGCCACTGGCACCTGGTACGACTACTTTAGCGGTGACTCTACCTCGGTGACCGATGCCGCGGCTAGTATGAAACTCGCCCCCGGAGCGTACCACGTCTACCTCTCCCAGCGCGTAGAGCCTATGGGGGGGCGCCTCAGCACCAGCGTCAACGACCGCAACCTAGCGCGCCTCGCCTTCGGGGTGTACCCCAACCCCACGGCCGGAAGCCTTACCACCACCTTCACCCTGGAGCGCCGCGCCGAGGTCACGCTCACTCTGCTCGACCTCATGGGCCGTCCGGTCAGTCAGTTCTACCGCGGCACCCTCCCCGCCGGCCCCCAGGCTCTGCCCAGTCAGCTCGGCGATCTCCCCAGCGGCACCTACTTCCTCCGCCTGACCGACGGCAGTGCCGCCGCCATTCAACGCATCGTAATCTACTGAAACAAAAAAGCCCCGGTACGCATGGAGCGTATCGGGGCAATATCTACCGCCGCAGGCGTCTACCTAGCTGAAAGCTAGTCTACCCGCGAAGCGGTCTAACACCCGGCCAACGGCCGGTAGTGGAGGCGGCGAGAGTCGAACTCGCGTCCAGCGAAAGCGCAAGGCAGCTTTCTACATGCTTATCGGCCAGTTAGGTTTTCGAGCCGTGGGTGAGATTGGTCGCCCTCTCATTCACGGCCTTAGATCCTTAATCTCGCCTGCGACTCAGATCAGGGTCACGGGCCAGCCCGAGGGGGTGATGATATGCGGCATGGTGTGTATCGGGCGTCAACCACACGGCACATTTAGACAGCTAAACTGAGTTTAGGCTGCCATTGCATAGCTGGGAGTGCCAACTAAAGGGTAGATCGTTATTTTTAACGGAGTAACCAATCATGCTCCGGCATGCTTACTACAAAGCTTACTTCCCTGTCGATTCCGGTACGCCCCCTTTGGAGCTCGCCTATTCGGGCGACCATCTGAGCGAAAACCCACTCCCCCCCGGAAAAGTTCCTACTTCACCCGGGTTCTGAGCATTTCTTTTTTTCCCTCTTTCGTCCAGAGATAACCTACTAGCTCGTCTCCCTGGCTTAGCGGCCCCACGCCCTCCGGCGTCCCGGTGAAGAGCAGATCGCCCTTCTGTAGGCGGAAGAACTGACTGACGTAGCAGATCAACTCCGTGAGGGGAAAGAGCATAAGACGACTGTGGCCGTGCTGCACCTCCCGGCCGTTCTTTTCAAGGCTGAACTCGATGTCGCCTAGGTCGGGCAGGGCAGCGGGTGCAACGAAATCCGGGGAAAGCGGCGCGGACTGGTCGAAAGCCTTGGCGATTTCCCAGGGGTGGCCCTTTTCCTTGCACTCCTGCTGTAGATCGCGGGCGGTGAGGTCCAGGCCGAGACCGATGCTGTCGATGTAGTCCAGGGCGAACTGCGGCTGTACGTGGCGACCGTTCTTAGCAATCTTGATAACTACCTCCAGCTCGTAGTGGATGTCCTTGCTGTACTCCGGATAGTAGAACGGCTTATTATTGGGCAGGATGGCGGAGCCGGGCTTCATAAACACAATGGGGCGCTCGGGGCGTGCGTTGCCGAGCTCGGCGGCGTGGGCGGCGTAGTTGCGGCCGATGCAGATGATTTTCATGGGGCAGGGAGTTAAGGGCTAAAGGGGTTAGGGACTAAAGGTGCGGTGATGCTCGCTTTGCTCGTGATCGCAGGACCCTAAACGTCCGGTCGGTCGCAGCATCCGCTAAGGTCAGCGGTTGGTAACCTCCCAGTCAGTCCCCCGCAAGCTCCGCCGTATCCGCCCCTCGATATCCGAACTATCGGCCGGCACGAAAGCCTTACCGGTGATCATCTCAAAGAGCTCCGTATACCGCTGCGTCACACTATCCACAAAAGCATCCGGCATCTCCGGCATGGTCTGCCCTTCGAGACCCTGAAAGTCGTGCGCCATGAGCCACTCGCGGACGAACTCCTTGCTGAGCTGCCTTTGGTGCTCACCCCGTTGTTGGCGCTCGGCGTAACCTTCGGCGTAGAAGTAGCGGCTCGAATCGGGGGTGTGAATCTCGTCGATGAGGTAGACCGTACCGTCGAGGAGGCCGAATTCGTACTTGGTATCAACCAGAAGTAGGCCCCGCTCTGCGGCCATAGCGGTGCCGCGGGCGAAGAGGCGGCGGGTGTAGTCTTCGAGTTGGGCGTATATGTGTTCGGAGATGATGCCGCGGGCTATGATGTCCTCCCGGCTGATGTCCTCATCGTGGCCCTCCTCGGCCTTGGTGGCGGGGGTAATGATGGGCTCGGGGAAGGCATCGGCTTCGTGCATGCCCTCCGGCAGGGGTACGCCGCAAAGGGTACGCCGGCCGCCCCGGTACTCTCGCCAGGCGTGGCCGACGAGGTAGCCGCGGATCACCATCTCAACGGGAATCGGCGCACAGGCTTTACCGATGGCCACATTGGCATCGGGGTTGGCGTTGAGCCAGTTGGGGCAGATGTCGCGGGTGGCGTGGAGAAAGTGGGCCGCGATCTGGTTGAGAATCTGGCCCTTATGGGGGATGGCGCGCGGCAGGACATGGTCGAAGGAGCTGATGCGGTCGCTAGCTACCATCAGTAGCCGGTCACCGCGGCGGTACACATCGCGTACCTTGCCGCGGTACAGCTCGGCGGGGGGGGAAAAGGTGAAGTTAGTTTCGCGCAGGGCGGCGGAGATCATCCCGTTCGGTTTACGGCAATGATACGGTAAGTATACGTCGGCGGACGAAGGCGTCGTCCGCCGACGTATGCTCACTAACTCTGGTGGGAGGTATTCTTCTCCTTGTGCTTTTTGATCTGGCGGCGGAGGGCTTCGGTGACCTCGGCGGTGGCGCGCTCAATGCTCTCGTCGGTATGGGTAGCAAAGAGGTCATTGCCGGGGATGGCTAGGCGAATGTCGACGGTGTGGCCGTTCGTGGTGCTGCCGTCATCCTCCTTAAGGAATACCTCAGCGCGTTCGATGCGGTCGTAGTAGGTTTCTAACTTGTTGACTTTGGCGTTGATGACCTCGATGGTGGTGTCGGAGAGTTCGGAGGAGTTATGGATGATGACCTGCATATAGGCGTGTTTTTTGGTAATGGAATGCGGCAAAGACCGCGTTAGCCTAACCGCCGCCGCCCCCCTTTCGTTCGTTGCTCAACTGCTTAGCTGCACCCGACTGAAGCCATCTCCCAGTGGCTCCAACTGGATCTGGCAGTGAATACGCTCGCGCAACTGCTGCACGTGGCTGATGATACCGATGGTCTTACCCTGCGCCTGGAGCTGCTCCAGGGTGGCCATGGCCTGATCGAGCGTCTTACCGTCTAGGGTACCGAAGCCCTCGTCAATGAACAGCGACTGAATAAGCTGCTTGCCCCGCGCTAGGTCCGAGAGTCCCAGGGCCAGGGCCAGACTTATCAGGAAGGTTTCGCCGCCGCTGAGGGTTTCCATCGTGCGGCGGTTGTCGTTCATGTAGTTGTCGATGATCTCCAGGTCGAGGGTCTCCTTACCACCCGGCGGCGGCGGCGCGTAGCTCATCTGGTAGCGGGGGTTGATCGTTTCCAGGTGGCGGTTGCCGATGGCCACGAGGCGCTGAAGGGTAATGCTCTGGGCGAAACTGCGGAACTTCTTGCCGTCGGCCGAGCCAATCAACTCGTTCATGCGCGCCCAGCGGTCGCGCTCCCGGGCCAGGGTATCCAGCTCGGTGCGGCGGTGGGCTACTTCCTCGATACGCCGCTCGTCTTCGGTACGTCGTTGCTGGAGGGCACCGATCTCGCGCTCCACCTGCGTCAGATCGTCGGTGGTGTGGGCCTGTTCCCGGCGCAGCATCGCCTCCGGGGGAAGGTCCTCCAGGGCGGTAGCCGCGATGCCATATTCCCCGGCGGCCTGCTCGGCTAACGCATGGGCCGTTTTCCGGTCCTGCTCGGCGGTCTGAATTTGCTGCCTCAGGGCAAGTATCCGGGCCGGATCGAGGAGCTGCTCCCGGGCCCGTTCGATGGTGAGTTCCAGGGGAGCGAGTCGCTGGATGAGGTTTGCTTTCACCGTAGCATGCTCGGTACGCTGACGCTCGAGTTGCTGCGCGACGGACTGCTGCCGTTCCTGCACCTTCGCCACCTCGGTGCTAAGCCGTTGGAACTCCCCCTGCCGCTGGCTGCATTGCTGCCGTAGCTGCGCGGCAAGTTGTTGCTGGTGCCTACGGAAGGCTGCGCTGCTTTCGTGGGGGTGTAGGAGCGTGACGAGTTGCCTGCGGTGCTCGGTTAGCTCGACACGTATCCGACCGAGGCTGGCTTCTAGCGTAGTAGTCTGCTCCCGTAAAGTCGTTAGGCTCACCTCCTTATCCTCCAGTGCGGCCCGCTTGATTTGCAGTTGGGGGAGCAGGGGGCGTAGTTGCCGTAGTTGCTCCAATCGCTGGCTGCCCTCCTCCAGTTGCCGCCGTACTCCGGTCTGTCGGGTCGTCAGCTGCGCTCGATCCAGGTCAGGCGAGGCTCCGAGGGCCGTCAGTTGCTCGCGCCGTTCCTCCAGCACCCGGCTGCTCCCGGCGAGCTGGGTACTGAGGGTGTTGATCTGCTGGGTGAGGGCAAACACCGCGTTGTCGGTTTCGACGCGTGCGTTATCCAGCTCGACCACCCGTTGCTGTAGCTGATCGGGGGTGGCGCTCGTACCCACCCCGTGGTGCAGGTAGGGGTGGTGCTCGGCGCCGCAGAGGGGGCAGGGCTTACCGTCCTGCAGTGCGCGCCGGTGCTCCTCCAGGCTGGCCCGTAGTAGGGCGTTCTGCCGTTTTTCCTGGGCCAGATCGACCGCTTGCTCGGCTAGCTTCAGCTGTAGGGTAAGCTCAGTGTGCTGGAGCTTTGCCCGGTCGAGTCGCTCGTTCAAAGCAGCTTGCACCTGCGTTTCCCCGGCAATTTTTTCCTGGACGGTCAGGTACTTTAGCTGGTCGGCGACTACCACAGCCTGTTTCTCAAGGAGGGGGAGCTTGGCTTCCAGGGCGGATAGCTCGGTAGATAATTGTACTTCGGTGAGCCCGTGTAGCCGCCGCTCTAGTGCCGCGATTTCTTCCCGCAGGGTATCCCGCTCCGCCAGCAGGTTGTTGCGCGAACGCAGGTGCTGCGCTAGGTCGGACGACGTCGATTCCTCCCGCTGCGTAAGGGTGCGCAGGCCGACCTCCAGTACCTCGGCGTCGCACAAGCGCTGTTCCCGTTCCGGTTCCCGATCGGTGAATTGCTGTAGACGCCGATCGGCCACATCATTGCTGGTGGTGGCTGCTTCGAGGGCGGCGGTTGCCGTGGTAAGTTGTGCGGTGACCTGCCCGTGTTGCTGGCTCAACTGTGCTATCTCAGCGCGGAGAAGGCGGAGGCGATCCAGATCGGAGCGTAGGGGGATGAGCTCGTCATTTTGCTTAAGTTGCCCGCGCTGCTCAGTCAGACCTTCCCACCTTGCCTCACTGCGCTGACTGTGCAGCACGGCCCCATCCCGCTGCTCGGCCAGTTTAGCCGCGGTGAAGTAGGCCGCGAGTTGAGCCGCGTAGAGGGCCTGCCGGTCCTGTAGCTGAGAGGCGATCGCCTGTAGGTCAGCTAGCTGCTCGTCGAGCTGCTGCCGCTGCTCGGTGGGCAGCGGCATAAGGTGGGTAAGGGATTCAGCGGCGCGATCGTGGGCTTCCCGGGCCAATTTATGCCGCCGGAAGGCCCCCTCGCTGAGCTGGCGGTAGACCTCCGTACCGGTGATCTGCTCCAGAATGGCTGCTTTTTCCCCCGTATCGGACTTTAGAAAGCGGTCGAAAGCGCCCTGAGTTAGCATGACCGAACGCACGAAGCGGTCGTAGGAGAGGCCGGTGTATTCCTCGGTCAGTTGATCTACCTCCCGCTTTTTCGTGGCGAGAATATCGTAAACCCCGGTGGTAGAGTTCCAGCGGCTCAACTCCCGCCTACTATCCTGTAGGTCCTTATGCGCTTTTTTGTGCGCGCGCCGCCGCCGCCATACGCTACGGAAACGGCCCGCCGTGGTCTCGTACTCTACCTCGGCGTGGCACTGGGCCGTGCCGTGGGTCATTACGGTGGCTACTTCTTTCTTGAGGTCGGTAAGGGACTTGGTGCGCTCCGTTTGTCCGTACAGCGCCAGGGTAATGGCATCCAGGATGGTGGTCTTACCGGCACCGGTGGGGCCTACGATGGCGTAGAGGGGGTGATCGACCAGGGGCGGCTCGGTAAAGTCAATGGTGTGCTGCCCGCGGAGCGAGTTCAGGTTGAGGATGCCGATCCGCAGAATCTTCATCCGCCCGCTGCCTCGTTGACCCAGCTGCGTAGCTCCAGGAAATCCTGCCGCAGGGCCGTGGCTGCCTCGGCACTACAGTCGTTACGCCCGCACAACTGGGTAAAGACATCGAGGGGGTCGAGCTCATCGAGTTGCCGCTGTTCCTCCCGCCGCGGATCGTCACCTGCCCGGGGGGTCAGGCGCTCGCGACTGACGCGGATCAACTCTACCGCTAGCTCCCCACCGGGATCCGCCTGGGCCCTACGAACGACGTCGATCAGTTTTTCGCGCAGGTTGGGGATGGGCTCGTCAGTCAGTACGCGTACCTCGGCCCAGGGGGTGAGTAGGTTCGGATCACGCTCAGCGACGGCCTGGCGCAGACGCTCCTTGACCTCCGCTAGTTCGTAGCGTAGCCGAAGCAGGGGGCGGCTGCCGGGTAGCGGTAGTTTACGCGTCCGCACGACCGCACCGGCGCGGCCGAGCTCCACGATACGCACGCTGCGGGCGGCCTGCCCCTCCACGAAGGTCAGCGGGACGAGGCTACCGGCGTAGCGAACATGGTCCTTCCCGCCCACGCTCTGCGCGCGGTGGATATGGCCCAGGGCAACGTAATCGAAGCAGTCCGGAAAGTGGCCGGCGTCAATGTTGTTCTCGTTAGCTTGGTAGATGTAGCTCTTCTTTTCCTCATCATCCGTAGCCCCGGCGGCAAAAAGGTGACCGGTGGCCACAATGGGCACCTGCTCGCCCGAACGCAGGGCCACGGCGGCGGCGGCAATGTCCTCGAAGTGGCGGCGGATGCCGTCGCGTAGGGCCGTTTCGCGATCTTCGGGTGACTCCCCAAAGCGGGCGGTGCGTAGGTCGCGCTCCCGCAGGTAGGGGACGGCGGCAACGACGAGCTCTTCCTCGCCGCAGTTAATGCAGACCACGCGTTCTTCCGCCGCGGTGTCGGCGGCGCCTACCACATGAAGTTGTAGGGCCCTCATCAGGCCGCGGGGAGCGTTGAGGAGGGAGGGCGAGTCATGATTGCCCCCCACCACCACCGCTGAGGTACAGCAGGTATGTTTGAGGCGGGCCAGAAAATCATAGTAGAGCTCCTTAGCCTGGTTAGACGGATTGGTCACGTCGAATACGTCGCCGGCTACGATGACCACGTCGATGCGCTCGGCGTCCACGGTCTGTAGCAGCCAGTCGAGGGCCGCGCGGTGCTCCGGCGTGCGATCGCGGTTATACAGGCGGTGACCCAGGTGCCAGTCTGCCGTGTGGAGGATGCGCATCAGTGGCCGGTAAACTTCTGGTGCTCGGGATTGGTGCGGTAGTAGGGGGGATAATCGCCGTTGGGAATTTCCGTCTTCTTTCCCGCGTCGCCTCGCTGGTACTCGTAGGTCTGCGCCCGAAATTTGCCGCCGCCGGCTACTTGTACCTCAACGGTAGCTTTTCGGTACTGCTCGGAGGAGAGTCCCGATACGCCCTCGTAGGCATCGAGCAACTGCCAGGTCTCTTCGGCCCGCTCGGGATTAATTCGGTAGAGCTCTCCCTTCGTGGTGCCGCTGCCCCTGACGAAGCCCGGGTAGCCCCCCAGGTCGATGAGCCGACCGGTCGCGGTCGCCTTTCCCACTAAGCCGGCCCGTCGGCGCAGGAACTTGCTCATGCTGGAGGGGATATCGCTACGCAGGGTACCGTAGACGAATAGGTATTCAGCGGCGGGGCTCATGACGCGGTCGGTAGGGGGTGACGGGTACGGTAGGCTTCTACCAGATCGAGGTGGTGGTAGGTGACCACACCCTCCTGGTAGTGGGCGGCAATGTACGCCAGGATGCCCTTGCGCCCCTCTAATTCCGGTACCCGGCGTACGGCCTCGTCGATCCAGTCGATGACCTGCCCCGGCAGTAGGTCCTCGATCTCCAGGTCGTGGCCCTCCCCGTAGGCCTTGGCGAGGTGGCTGTAGGTGGTAGTGGTTTTTAGTCCCCGGTTATGGGCAATGTCCCGGATGGAAGCTCCGCCGATATATTGCTGATAAGTGACCAGATGGGTGGGCGTGTCGCCCCGGCGCGCCCGATCCTCGGCTTTTTTGACCTTGCGAACGTCGCCCTCGCGTTCCCTGCGTGCCTCGGAATCGGACGGGCCGGCGGCACCGGAGGGCCTCTCATCGCCGTAGGACCGGATCGCCTGCAGGAAGTGCGCGCCGAAGCGGGCGAGCTTCACCTCCCCTACTCCACTGATGCGTGACAGCGCCAGCTCGGTACGGGGGGCGGCGGCGGCCATCTCCTCCAGGGTCTTATCGGAAAAGATGAGATAGGGCGGGATGGCAGCCTCCTTAGCCAGGGCGCGGCGCACCTCGCGGAGCACTTCGAATAAGGTACCCCGACTGCGCGGCGCGGCGGCCCGCTTGGCGGTCTTATCCTTTTCCTGCTGCTTGCGGTCCTTGATGGTCTGAAACTTGACCAGTTCGACCGTCTCCCCGTCGAAGAGTACGCGGCGGGCGGCCGGGGCCAGGCGCAGCTTATTATAATCTTCGTGGGCCACGTAGAGGTAGCCCAGGCTGATGAGCTGACCGAAGTACTGGTTCCAGTCGTAGCTCGACATATCGCGGCCGGCGCCGTAGGTCTTGACCCTGTCGTAGCCATGCTTGAGCACCTCCTGCCGACTGGAGCCGCGCAGTACGTCGATGGCCATAGTCTGTCCGACGCTCTGCCGCAGCCGGGCCACGGCACTCAGCGCCTTCTGGGCCAGGACGGTACCATCGAAGCGTTCGGGCGGATTGGCGCACACGTCACAGTTGCCGCAATCGTCGCTGTGGTCCTCGCTGAAGTAATTGAGCAAAATGCGGCGGCGGCAGGCTAGGCTTTCGGCATACTCCTTCATACGGTCGAGCTTCGCGAGCTGGATCTCGGAGTTGCCCCCGCCGGAAATCATATCCTTGAGGGTGGTATAGTCGTTGTAGGAGTAGAACAGCAGGGTGTCCGACTTGGAGCCGTCGCGGCCCGCCCGGCCGATCTCCTGGTAGTAATTCTCCAGGTTCTTGGGCAGGGTGTAGTGGATCACCCAGCGCACGTTGCTCTTGTCGATGCCCATACCGAAGGCGATGGTGGCGCAGATGATGAGCGTCTTATCGTTGATGAAATCGGACTGCACTTTGGCGCGCCGATCGGCGCTGAGTCCGGCGTGGTAGGCCTCGGCGTTGTAGCCCGCCTCGCGGAGCTTATCGGCCAGCGACTCGGTTTGCTTGCGGCTGAGGCAGTAGACGATGCCGGCCTGGTCGGGGCGCTCGCGGATGAAGCGCACGATCTGCTCGCGGCGCTTCTGCCCGGGGCGTACCTCCAGACTCAGGTTAGGCCGGTTGAAGGAGGCGATGAACTGCTTGGCGTCCGCGATACCGAGCTGCTCGGCCATATCGCGGCGGGTGAGGCGGTCGGCCGTAGCGGTCAGGGCCAGCACGGGCACCTCGCCGAAGGCCGATTTGAGTTGCTTGAGCATGGTGTACTCCGGCCGGAAGTCATGGCCCCAGGCGGAGATGCAGTGGGCCTCGTCGATGGCAAAAAGGCAGACGCGGCGGCGGCGCAGGAAACTAAAGAAGCCTCCTGAAAGGAGCTTCTCCGGGCTCACGTACAGCAAATGCAGCTCCCCGTTTTCGTAGGCCTGCTCCACGGCGTGGCTCTCGCTACCCCGCTGGCTGCTGTTGAGGTAGGCGGCGCGAATGCCCACGGCGCGCAGTCCGTCGACCTGGTCCTTCATCAGCGAGATCAGCGGACTGATCACCACCACCGTACCCTTCATGGTCACGGCTGGGATCTGGAAGCACATCGACTTGCCGCCCCCGGTGGGCATGAGTACGATGCCGTCTCTGCCCGCATACACGTGCTCGATGATGGCCAGCTGCTGGGGCCGGAAGTCGTCGTAGCCGAAATACTTTTTGAGGGCGGCGCGGGCCAGGGCGGGGGTCATTAGGTTCTGCTTAAGTGGTGGTCGGCAAATATTACAAATTGTTTTAGGATTTGCAAGGGTGTTTGAAAAATTTGTTGGGTAAGAGAATGTGGGTATGTTCACCACAGATGGCCTATGTGTCATACGGGGGAGGGGCTGTCGTCGGCCGAGGTTTGCGTAGCTTGGCTCGTCCGCCGACTTGGTTTGGAATAAACCCCAGAGCGCGCCGAGGGCCACAGAGACGTTTTCAGCAACACCTCTGCGTTACGCTGCGGCCTCTGCGGTTCATTACACAACTTTTCCGCCACCCCCTTTGAACCCCGCCCGGGGTACCTTAATTTTAGCCCTCAGATGGCTAATCGCTTTTGGAACCGACAGATCAACCGCCTGGAACGGGCGGGCAACGATGATTTTTTGCTCATCCTGACCGGTGGGGCGGGGGCTTATGCCACCCACGAACTGCACCACCTGTTACGGCGGCTCCGTATTGAAAGTATGCGGCTACGCGAATTACGCCGTACGATCTTCCGGCTGGGGGTATGCATCCCGGCAATGCTTTTTACGGCCTGTGCCGCCGGCCTGCTGGGCTGTCACCCCGTCGTGTACGGCACGCTGGCTGCCCTGGCCTTCCTGGCCGTCGTGCTCATCGGGGCTACCGCCTACGTGCGGGGGCGCTTCAGCTGCCACGACCGGGGCAAGCGCCTACGTTGTATCATCCAGCAGGAGCTGGAGCGGCGGCGGAAGGACGTTAACGCAATCTGACCCCCTGAGTCGTTGTTTAACGCTTCGTTAGCAAACGTCGGGTCGGTTTTGCTGTTCCAGCAGCAAATCGACATTTTATGTACACACTCACCCAGCGGCTCTTTTTGCCGCTTCTCTTGCTCTGCCTATCCATCACCGTCGCAGCCCAGGAGACCGCCCAAATTGACTTTGAAAAATACGAGCTCGACAATGGCCTGAAGGTGCTATTGCACCAGGACAATACTACCCCCATCGTCGCCGTATCCATTATGTATGAGGTGGGCGGCAAAGACAGCTTCGAGGGGCGCACCGGCTTCGCTCACTTCTTCGAGCACCTGCTCTTCGAGGGTAGCGAGAACATTGGCCGCGGCGAGATCGACGATTACGTACAGAGCGCCGGTGGGGCCCTCAATGCTAACACCAGCAACGACCGCACCTATTACTACGAGCTACTGCCCAGCAACCAGCTCGCCCTCGGCCTCTGGATTGAAAGCGAGCGCCTGATGCACGCCAAGGTGCAGACCGTTGGCGTCGAAACCCAGCGCGAGGTCGTTAAGGAAGAACGCCGGCAGAGCTACGACAACCGCCCCTATGGCACCATCACCATGGAATTGTACAAGCGCGCCTACAAGGAGCACCCCTATAAAGACCCCAATATCGGCTACATGGAGGACCTCAATAATGCCGAGGAGGCCGACTTTCAGCGCTTCTACAAGACCTTCTACGTCCCCAATAACGCTATCCTAAGTATTGCCGGTGACATCGATATCGAGGACACTAAGGAGCTTATCGAGAAGTATTTCGCCGACATCCCCCGCGGCCCCGAGCCGCCCCGCATAGAGGTCGTCGAAGCCCCGCTCGGCGGCGAGGTGCGCGATACGGTATACGACAACGTGCCCCTGCCCGCTCTCATCATGGGCTACCGCACTGTGGCCCGCTCCGACCCCGACTACTACGCCATCAGCCTGATGAACCAGGTGCTGAGTCAGGGACAGAGCAGCCGCCTCAATAAGGCGCTGGTCGACGAAAAGGAACTCGCCGTACAGGTAGGCAGCTTCCCCGCCAGCAGCCAGGACCCTGGACTAGCCATTGCCTTCGCCATCACCCGCCCGGGCACCGAGGACCTGCGTCCGGTAGAGGCTGCCTTCGAGGCTGAAATTGAACGGCTACAGACCGAACCCATCAGCGATCGCGAGCTGCAGAAGCTGCGCAACCAGATCGAGGCCGCGGCCATTGCCGGACTGGGCAGCGTAGCCGGTATCGCCGAGAGCCTGGCCGACAATGAGATGTTCCTCGGCGACGCCAACCTGATCAACACCGAAACCCAACGCTACATGAACGTGACCAAGGAGGATATCCAGCGTGTAGCTAAGGAGTACTACACGCCCGAAAACCGGGTTGTCCTCTACTGGCTGCCCCAGCCCACCAGCCGCTAAGCCTCCCGCTTCCTCCCTACACTCCTACCCTAATCAACGATTACCTATGTACCGCTATACTATTCAGCTGACTACCCTGCTGCTGGCTTTGCTTTGCACCTGCGGCCCCGCCCCTCTGTTTGCCCAGGCTACGGACGACTTCCGTAAAACGGCCCCGGAGCCCGGTCCCGCACCGGAGATCCAACTGGGTGACTTTGAAGACTTTACGCTCGATAACGGCCTGCAAGTCGTACTGGTCGAGAACCACAAACTGCCCCGGGTGAGCTACCAGCTCTTCGTGGACGTGCCGCTGCACCTGGAGGGTGAGACCGCCGGAGCCCAGGATATGCTCGGTAGTATGCTACGTCGCGCCACCACCGATAGGACGAAGGAGGAGATTGACGAGGCCATCGACTTCATCGGAGCTAGTCTGAGTACGAGCGGAAACGGCGCCTACGCCAGCACGATCTCGAAGTATAAAGAGGACGTGCTGAAGCTGATGGCCGACGTAGTGCTGAAGGCCGAATTTCCCGAAGACGAGTTCAATAAGGTCAAGGAGGATACCAAGGCCGGGCTGGCCCAGGAGACCACCGATCCGAACGCCATCGCCAGCCGGGTACGCCGCGCCGTCATCTACGGTAGCGACCACCCGTACGGCGAGTTGATGACCGAGCAGACGCTCGAGAACATCGACTTGGCTGCCGTCAAGGAGGTCTATGCTACTTACTTCGTACCCAATCGCAGCTACCTGGTTATGGTCGGCGACCTGACCCCCGAGGAGGCCCGCCGCCTGGCCGAGGAAAACTTCAGCGACTGGGCCGAAAAGGAGGTGGAAGTGCCCGAATTTGCCACCCCCGAGCGGCCCGACGGCGTGACCGTCAACTTTGTGCCCCGCACCGGCTCCGTGCAATCCAATATTATAATTGCCGACCCCATCCAGCTCAAACCCGGTACCAAGGAGGCGATCCGTGCTCAGCTACTCAACATCGTGCTCGGTAGCGGCTTCAACGGCCGCCTGTTTGCTAATCTACGCGAGGACAAGGGCTACACCTACGGGGCCTACTCCAGCACCAACGAGGACCCCATCGTGGGTAACTTCCAGGCCTACGCCAGCGTGCGCAACGAGGTGACCGACTCGGCCGTGACCGAGTTCATGAATGAGCTGCGGACCATCGCCGACGAGCCCATCTCCGACAAAGAACTGATGGACGCCAAGATGCAGACCGCCGGTAGCTTCGGCCGCGCCCTGGAGAGCCCCCAGCGGATCGCCAGCTACGCCCTCAATACGGTACGGTACGACCTCGACCGCGACTTCTACCCCGACTACCTCAAGGTGATGCAGAATACCAGCATCAACGACGTTGAGGAGGTCGCCGAAGAAATCATCACACCCCAGAATGTACACATCATCGTGGTGGGTGACAAGACCGAAGCCGAGAAGCTGGCTCAGTTTGCCACCAGCGGTAAGGTCAACTACTACGACGTCAACGGGGAGCCGGTAGATATGGAAGCTATGTCCGCCCCTACTGACGCCACCCCCGAGGGCGTACTCAACGGCTACTTCGAGGCCATCGGTGGTAAGGAAGCCGCTATGGCCCTGGAGAACGTCTCCATGACTATGGAAGGCAGCGTACAGGGACAGACCATCAATCAGACCATGGTCAAGACCAAGGACGCCCGCATGAGTAGCCAGACCAGCATGATGGGTATGGTGCTGGCCGACCAGCGCTACGCCGACGGTAAGGCCATGGTGAAGCAACAGGGCCAGAGCATGCCGCTTCCCGATGAGGCCGTGGCCGCCATGAAAGACGAGGCCGCCTTGTTCCCCGAAACCGCCTACCTCGACATGCTCGACAGCATCACCGTCGAGGGCAGCGAAATGGTCGACGGCGAGCAGGCCATCGTCCTGGCCATCACCAAAAACGGTCAGACCACCCGCGAGTACTACGCCGCCCATGGCGGGCTTAAATTGCAGACCGTCAAAACCCAGGGCCCGCAGACCATCACCCAGAGCTACGCCGACTACGAGGCCGCCGGTGGTATTCTCTTCCCCCGCACCATCAAGATCGAAGGCATGATGCCGATTCCGCTGGAGATGAAGGTGACGGAGGTGACGGTGAATGGCGAGGTGGATCCCAATCTCTTTGAGATTGAGTAGACCGCAAGGGGTAGACCGCTGCGCGGGTAGAGCTCGTCTCGCAGGCACGCCATGCGGCAGCTCTACCCGCGCAGCGGTCTACCCATTTATGGTCTACCCCGTAGGGTCTACCCCATAGGGTCTAACCATATTTAACAATACACCAGATCGCCCGCACCCCATCCCGCCACCCAATCTTCTTGCCCTCCGCGTAGGTGCGGCCGTAGTAGCTGATGCCCACCTCGTAGATGCGCACGCCGGGAATGCGCGCCACCTTGGCCGTGACCTCGGGCTCGAAGCCGAAGCGCTCCTCCTCCAGGTAGAGTGACTGTACGAGCTCCGTGCGGAAGAGCTTGTAGCAGGTCTCCATGTCCGTTAGGTTGAGGTTATTGAAGGCGTTGCTGAGGGTGGTGAGGAACTTGTTGCCGATGGTGTGCCAGAAAAAGAGGATGCGGTGCGGCTTGCTGCCCTGGAAGCGGCTGCCGTATACGACATCGGCGAAGCCATCCAGCATGGGCTGCAGCAGTTCGTTGTACTCGCGCGGGTCGTATTCGAGGTCGGCGTCCTGAATGATGAGGTAGTCCCCGGTAGCCTGGGCGATACCGGTGTGGAGGGCGGCGCCCTTTCCGCGGTTGACGGGGTGGCGGTGGTACTGTAGGTCCAGTTCGGGATGGGCCTGCTGGTAGCGGCGGATAGCCCCCTCGGTATCGTCGGTCGAGGCGTCATCAACCACGATAAGTTCCTTACCAATGCCGTCGATGAGATCCACCTCCCGGACCCGGTCGAGAATACGGTGGAGGGTCCGCGCCTCATTGAAGGCGGGAATCACGATCGAAAGGGTCGCGGGGCTAGACATGGAGGGCGGTTTTCCGGCGGCGAAGGTAGTCTCCCCGGCCGGTACCGCACTAGGCGAAGAGCAGTGCGATCAGTAGCAAAACTACAAACAGCTTACCGCAGAGGGCGTCGAATTTCATAGGAGTTAGGAGCTAGGTCGATTTACATGAGGTTCCCCAAACAACTAGTCAAGATGACCTTTTAGTATACCTTAGATGCTATAAACTTACCAGACGGTACACTTACCGGTCAGACAGCATTAGGGGGCGCGTGCGCAGGTGCAAAGATAGGTAGCGGATTCGTCATTTTGACGTTGAAGTGAAGCCCTGCCCCTTACCCCCGCGTTATCTTCGTAGCTATGGATATCATCCTCTTTGGTAAGGCCCTGCACGTCATCGGGTTCATCAGTTGGTTTGCCGGCCTGTTCTTTCTCGGGCGCCTGCTGGTCAATCACGCGGAGACCGACACCGTCGCCGCCGCCGGGTTACCCGATAGTGCCCTGCGTGCCCGGATACTGCGCGAGGAATATAGCGGCATGGAGACCCGGGTATACAAAATCATTACCAACCCGGCGATGATGATCACCTGGACCGGCGGCCTCATTATGGTCGCCGCCAATCCCAGCTACTTTGTGAGCGGCACCCCGGGCTGGCTGGCCGTGAAGCTGACCTTCGTCATTTCGATGGTGGTGTATCAAGTGTACACCAAGGTCAAGCTCATGCACCCCATGCAGGCCGGTGAGCGCCCCTTTTCGGCCTGGCAACTGCGGCTCTGGAATGAGGTCCCCACCTTTTTCCTCGTAGCCATCGCCTTTACGGCCGTATACGGTAAGGTGGGGCAGCTGAGTTATCTGTACCTTGGCATTGGTGTTGCGCTGTTTAGTCTAATGGTCTACCGCGGTGCCGTAGCCTACCGGAACCGCCGTAGCGACGCCACTCCCTTACCTCTTGAAAAATAAGCTACCATGATCTACCTAGGAATTATCGAAGACGAGCCCATTATGCTGGCCAGCGTCGAGGAATGCTTTGACGGCAACCGCGACGTGAAGGTGGTGCACGCCGCCACCAGCGTCGAGGACTTCCTGAGCCGGGTGCCCAGCAGCAGCCCCCTCAATACCCTACTGCTGGATATCATGCTGCCGGGCATGAACGGCATCGCCGGCATCCCCCGCCTGCTGGAGCGGTGGCCCGAGATGGACATCATCATGCTCACGAACAGTGACGAGAGCGACAATATCTTCCGCGCCCTCCAGAGCGGTGCCGTGGGTTACATCTCCAAGCGCCGCGTCAACCCCACCATCATCCGCGACGCGGTACACACCGTCAACCGCGGCGGCAGCTACATGAGTCCCTCCATCGCCCGCCAAGTCGTGGCCTTCCATAACCAGCAGCGCAAGAAAAGCAGCGTCTCGCCCGCCGACCAACTCACCGCCCGCCAGCTCGAGATCGTCCAGGGCCTGGTCGACAACCTCAGCTACCGCGAGATCGGCGAGCGCCTCGATATCAGCATCGAAACCGTACGTGACCACATTAAGAATATCTACCGTAAGCTGCAGGTGAACTCTAAGATGGAGGTGGTGCATAAGAAACTGAAAGGAGAAATTTAGACCCCAAGGGGGTAGACGCTTCGCTGATTAGATCCTAAAGGGGTAGACCGCTACGCGGGTAGAGCTCTAACCGCGCAGCGGTCTACGGCGCAGCCTCTATGGCGTAGCCTCTACCCCCGAAGGGGTCTACACACTACC
This sequence comes from Neolewinella sp., assembly GCF_965214665.1. Lineage (GTDB taxonomy): Bacteria > Bacteroidota > Bacteroidia > Chitinophagales > Saprospiraceae > Neolewinella. The sequence continues at coordinate 2,145,826 of NZ_OZ243970.1, forward strand.
TTCGCCAAATGAAAGCCATCATCCCCGTGGCCGGAGCGGGCATGCGTCTGCGTCCTCTTACCTACACCCAGCCGAAGCCGCTGATCCCGGTGGCGGGCAAGCCGATCCTGAGTTTCATTGTCGATCAGCTGATCGAACTGGGGGTGACGGACTTCGTGTTCATCATCGGCTACCTGGGGGAAAAGATTCGGGAGTACGTCGAACGGGTGTATCCGCAGCTCAATACCAAGTTTGTTAATCAGGAGGAGCGCATGGGCTCGGCCCACGCCATCTGGCTGGCGCGCGATCACTACGTGGATGCTAAGGAGATCATCGTCTTTTTCGGAGATGCAATTATCGATGCCGATCTGAGCGAGTTCGTCAAGTCGGAGTACAGCTGCCTGGGCGTGAAGACCGTCGAGGACCCCCGGCAGTTCGGCGTCGTGGAGCAGGACCGCGAGGGGAACATCCGTGGACTCATCGAAAAGCCTACCATCCCGAAATCAAACCTAGCTATGGTAGGCTGTTATAAAATTCGCGAGGTGCAAACCTTCATCGAGGCCTGTGCGCACAACCTGGAGCATAACATCCGCAGCATCGGGGAGTACCCGCTGACCGATGCCCTGGCCCGCATGCTGGAGTGGGGCGTGGAGCTGCGGACCATCCGCGTCGATAACTGGTTCGACTGCGGCCGTCGCGAGGTGCTGCTACAGACCAATGCTATTTTTCTCGATCGGCCGGGCTTTGCTACCGACGATCCCCCACCCTACGACAATGCCATCATCATCCATCCTGTGCACATCGGCGCGGACTGCGACATCAGCAACTCCATCGTGGGGCCACACGTTACGGTGGGGGCAAATACGAAAATGATCAACGCCATCGTGTCGGATTCTATCATCGGGGACTACGCCCGTATCTACGACATCGTGCTGCGCAAATCGGTGGTCGGTAACGATGCCAGCATCGGCGGCATGCGGCACAGCCTGAACATCGGGGACAATACCGAGATTGACTTCGGTGGATAGTACCCCCCACGTATGAGCCTGGCCCTTGCCATTATCGCCTGTCTATTGCTGTCGGCGCTGTTTAGCGGCTCGGAGATCGCCTACGTGTCGGCCAATAAGCTGCGGGTGGAGCTCAAGAAGAAGCGCAATACCACCCGTAGTCGCATTCTGACCGTCTGGTTCGACCGTCCGGCGGAGTTCCTTAGCACCATGCTAGTGGGCAACAACATAGCCCTAGTAGCCTTCACCTCGCTGATCACCGTGCCGCTGACCTACCTGGTGGGCTACCGCATGGGCATCGAGTCGGACATCCTCATCCTGCTCGTCAACACGCTGCTGATCACCATCATCGTGCTCATCTTTGGGGAGTATGTGCCCAAGACGGTGTTCCGGATGTACTCCGATAATGCGCTTTACTTCTGGGCCCTACCGCTGCGCTTTTTGCAGATCCTGCTCTACATCCCGAGCGTAGTGATGACCACGGTGAGCGACTGGGTGCTGCGGCTGTTCTTCAAGCGGCCCAGTGAGGAGCTCGACACGGTACTTACCCGGTTAGACCTAGAAAACTTCATCAACCGCAGCCAGACTAGCGAGGAGCAGGAGGCGGCCATCGATACGAAGCTCTTCGGCAACGCCCTGAACCTGGCCGACGTACGCCTACGCGACTGCATGGTGCCCCGTACCGAGATTGAAAGTATCGACGTTTCGGCCACCGTTGAGGAACTAGAACGAAAATTTATCGATACCCACCTGAGCCGGCTCATCATCGTGGACGGTGACATGGACAATGTACTGGGCTACGTGCACCACCAGCAGCTGCTGGAGTTTCCCGAGACCATCCGCCAGTGCATCCTGGAGCTCACCTTTATCCCCGAGGTGGCCCGGGTGGCCGATATCCTCGACCGGGCGGTCAAGGACCAGCTCAGCATCGCCTGCGTGGTGGATGAGTTCGGCGGGATCGCCGGGGTGGTGACCATGGAGGATTTGCTGGAGGAGATTTTTGGCGAGATCGAGGACGAGTACGACGAGGATGATTACGTGGAGATCGACGAGGGTAATGGGTACTACAAGTTCAGCGGCCGGCTCGAGATCAGCTATCTTAATGATAAGTACGCCCTCAAACTGCCCGAGGGCGACTACCAGACGCTCTCCGGCTTCATCGTCACCACCGCCGAGCGGGTACCGGACCAGGATGAGGAACTGGAGCTCGAGGGCTTCAACTTCCGCATGCTGGAGGTGACCAACACCCGCATTGAGGTGGTGCACCTGCACGTACTGCCGGAGGCGGGGGAAACCGAGTAACGAACCCACTCCCCCACTCGTCGTTCCCCCACTTTACTTTTACCACACTCCCATGGAAAACTTTCTCGACCTCGTCGACGCTACGCCCATTATTATTCGGATGGCCATTCGTATGGGCGTGGCCCTACTTCTTGCTACCCTGGTTGCACTGGTCCTATATGGCATACTGCGTCGCACGGGCCGGCGCACGGAAAGCTACACCCTGGAGGCCATCGCTCAGGAGACCCGTAGCGCTTTCTTCTGGTTTCTCACCTTCGCCCTTACCGTGGTCTTGTGGCAGCAGCTCGAGGCCAGCGTGTTTCCGGAAGTCGTCGACTCCCCCTGGTACCTACACTGGGGCATTCGTCTGGCCCGCACGGTGCTTTACATCTTTGGGGCGCTGTTACTGATTAGGATCGTGGACGTAGCCGCCGACACCGTCCGGCACCGCTACAGCGTCGATGCTACGAATAACCTGCAGGAGCGGAAGATACTCACCCAGCTACAGTACATCCAGCGCATCATCGGTATCGTCATCTTTATTATCACGGCGGCCTTCATCCTACTACAGTTCGAGGCGGTGCGTAGCATCGGTACCGGCCTGCTCACCTCGGCCGGCGTGGGTGGCATCATCATTGGCTTCGCGGCCCAGAAGTCGATTGCCAACCTCCTGGCCGGCTTCCAGATCGCCTTCACCCAACCCATTCGTATCGACGACGCGCTGATCGTCGACGGCGAGTTCGGCCGCGTGGAGGAGATCACCCTGACCTACGTGACCCTCAAGCTCTGGGACCAGCGCCGCCTCATCGTGCCCCTCAATAAGTTCATCGACGATACCTTCCAAAACTGGACGCGCACCACCACTCAGCTCATCGGCAGCGTATTCATGTACCTCGACTACACCTTTCCGGTCAACGCTTTGCGCGAGGAAGCCAAACGCTTCGTCGAGGGCCACGAACTGTGGGACAAGCAGGTCTTCGGCGTGGCCGTCACCGATAACAATGCCGATGTAATGACCGTACGCATTACCGCCACCGGCGCCGACTCCGGTCAGACCTTCAACCTCCGCTGTGCCATTCGCGAGCACCTCATCGCCTGGATCCAGGAGAACTACGCAGACCACCTGCCCAAGACCCGTATTGAGATGAGCCCCCAGGACCGCGCCGTCGTCGCGGACCCCGACAAGTCAATCGTACTGTCCCCGCAGGAGGGCGAGCGTGAGTAGCGCCTGCGAAGACACTTAGAGGTCCAGATTCCTCGCTAAAATCCGCAACCATCCCTACCCCACCCGGTTCTCATATGACAGCAAAACACCGGGAAGATGAGCAAGCGAGCAGGGATAGTGTGGTTCAGAAGAGACTTGCGCCTCCACGATAATGAGGCCCTGACCGACGCCATGAAGCACGGTGATGAGGTGCTGCCGGTGTACATCTTCGACCCCCGCGAATGGCAGGGCACCCTACCTCTGACCGGTCTGCCGAAGCTTGGCTCCCACCGTGCCTGCTTCATTCTGGAGGCCGTGGCTGACCTGCGCGAAAACCTCCGGGCGCGGGGCGGGGATCTCATCCTACGCGTCGGACAGCCGGAAGACGTGCTACCGGAGCTCGCCAAGGCATCGCAGTGTAGCTGGGTCTTTTGCAACCGCGAGCGCACTTCCGAGGAGCTCAAGGTCCAAAACGCCGTAGAGCAAAGCCTCTGGGCCATCGGGCGTGAAGTTTACTATTCCCGCGGCAAGCTGCTTTACTATACCTCCGATCTGCCCTTTCCGATCACCCAGACGCCGGACGTATTTACCCAGTTTCGCAAGGAGACCGAGCGCCTGACGCCGGTGCGCGAGCCCATGCCCACCCCCGCCCGTATCCCCATGGTACAGGGAGCGGGAATCGAACCCGGCGAGCTACCCACCCTGGCCGACTTCGGTACCGCGGAGCCCACCAAGGATCCCCGCTCGGCCATCGACTGGCACGGCGGCGAGACCACCGGACTGGACCGCCTAGCCTACTACCTCTTCGGTAGCCACGCCATCGCAACGTATAAGGAGACCCGCAACCAGCTCATCGGTAGCCACTATTCCACCAAATTCAGCGCCTGGCTGGCGCAGGGCTGCCTGAGTCCGAAGCGCATCTACGCCGAGGTAAAGGCCTACGAAACCAAGAACGGCGCCAACGATAGCACCTACCACGTAATCTTCGAACTGCTCTGGCGCGACTTCTTCCGCCTGATGGGCAAGAAGCACGGCGATAAGATCTTTCAGAAACGGGGCTTCAAGGATGCCGCCGACCCGGAGTGGAAGCAGGATCGTGCCCTCCTCCAGCGCTGGATAGACGGGCAGACCGGTACGCCCTTCGTCGACGCCAATATGCGCGAGATTGCTGCCACCGGCTTTATGAGCAACCGTGGCCGACAGAACGTCGCCAGCTACCTGGTCAAGGACCTCATGGTCGACTGGCGCATGGGTGCCGAATACTTCGAGCACGTGCTCATCGACTACGATGTGACCAGCAACTGGTGCAACTGGAACTACGTAGCCGGCGTAGGCAGTGACCCCCGCGAGAACCGCTACTTCAATATCCTGAGCCAGGCCGATCGCTACGATCCTACCGGGGAGTACGTCAAGCTTTGGTGCCCGGAGCTCAGCGAGCTACCGGCCGAGTACGTGCACAAACCCGATGTACTTAGCGATGCCGAGCAGTCGCAGTACGACCTCCGCCTCGGGGCTAGTTACCCTATGCCCCTGGTACCCTCGGAAAAATACAGCAACAAACCGACCTCATCAGGTGGTCGGCGCAAGAAGGGCCGGGACCGGCGCGATCGGCGGTACGCATAGGTGCTGTCTAGATGGGTGTAAGGCTTCCCGTAACTAGATCGAGCTCGTAGACGGTAGCCCCACCCCGGTTCAATCCATTACCAATCACTACGCCACCCACTAGGCCGCCGACGCCGGCACCCACCGCGGTCCACTTAGTCATCGCCTCTACATCGGTTAGGCCCTCCGGGATGGAGACCAGCATACGGCCCTGAGCGTTAGGGGCTACCTCGTAGTACTGGTCCTGTAGGAATACAAAGCTGCGTCCCTCGTGGTGGTAGCCCCAGAATTCCCGATGCTCCTTCCACTTCATAGCGCGTGGGCGCAGAAAACGGGCCCGGTAGTACGCCCGGTCATCCACATACTGTCCCACTTCCGCGCCCCGAAAGTGTAGTTTAGCGGTGGTATCCACCCGACCGATACGGAAGTCCGCCACCGAGTAGTAGGCTCCGTTAGGTAGGCCCTCCGGTAGTGGATTATCGGCCAGTGAAGTAGTGCCCGTCAGCCCATCGAGCAAATCAGTACCCAGTTCGTATAGTACCGCCGAGAGGGCTTTCGCGAGTGCATCGGCGTGACCGGCCGTTACGTCCAACCCGCCCCTCACCTCGGTATACTGTTGCGGTCCGAAGTGCTGCCCATCTACCTCCAGCGAGGCCATCAGTTGTAGCCGACGGCGTTCGCTGGTCACTGTAATTTCCTCGTCGATACGCAGCAAATGGATGTGTAGAGTAGCCTGGGGTAGGTTTCTGTCGGTGATGCTGCGCATGAGACCGGCACCAAGGTTGAGCTCCATCCCGTTTTTGATGGTCAGCTTACGGGTCTTGTTGAACAGACCGGTATACACCTGTCCGTAGAAGCCTTCCGTGTTACCGGTGCCGTCGACCACCCGCGTCACATTAAAGGAAAGCCCCATTAGCTCGACCGGGGTCGAGGAGATATCCAGTGCGTAAGTTTTGGTGCGCTGTCCGAAGAGAAGAAGGGGTAAGGTGAAAAGGAGTGCGAATACACACTTCATGTAAGTCAGGATTTAGTGAACTACTGCGTTTTTACCTGAACGCCGCGCCACCGTACTAACTAGTCACTTTAACAAATGCAGACTACCGGCCCGCATCACCGTACCTCCGCCCCAGCTCCTCACACTTCATCCGCAACTCCAGCACCTTCTTTCGGTAGGCATCATTTAAAGCCAGATTTACCGTCTCGAGGGGGTCATCCGTCAACCGATACAGCTCCTCAATCTGCGGGTCGTTGAGATAGCGCAGGTACTTCCACTCCCGCGTACGTATTCCCTCACTGGGCGGGATGTCCGGAAACTGCCAGAGGTGTTCCAGCAGTACGGTATCGCGCTGGAGGTCCATAGTCTCACTTTCCACGATTGGCAGTAGACTCTTGCCCTGGTAGATCTTTGGTTGCGGCAGGCTGGCCAGGTCCAATATTGTAGCCGGCACATCGATATTTAGGGCCAGGGCGTCGCTGTCGTGGTGCTGCCCGGCCCGGGGGTCATACACAATCAGCGGCACGCGCACCGAGTTATCGTACATCAGCCACTTACCGGCCAGTTGCCGTTCGCCGAGGAAGTAGCCGTTGTCGCCCATCACGATGATGACGGTATTCTTGTCCAGCCCCCGTTCGGCCAGTTTAGCCCGTAGCTTACCAATTTCCAGGTCCACGCCGGCGATCATGCGGTAGTAGCCCTTCACGCTGTGCTGGTACTTCTCGGGGGTGTCGAAGCGCCAGATCCACCGCAACCGGTTGAAGCCCTTACGCACGGCTTCGGGCAGGGCATCAAAGTAGGTTTGGGCGGCGAGCGCGGGTGCGGGCACCTCGAAGGAGCGCAGCAGGCTATCCGTTTCCGCTTGCCAGAAGTATTGCTCCGGCGCATTGTCGTGCGCATGGGGCGCGCTAAAGCTCAGGCTGAGGCAGAAGGGCTGCCCGGTGTCCGCATTTCGGTCCACGAAGTCCAGGGCTTGCTGACCGGTGTAGCGGGTCAGGTGTACGGTATCCCCGTCGATCGTTTTATAGTAATAACCACGGCGGTCGGGGTAGGCGTTATTGCGGTCGTAAGACTCGTACTCATCGAAGAGCCGCTCCTTGTCGTTATACTCGACCCCGAACTTTCCGTAGAAGCCGGTGTGGTAGCCCGCCTCCCGCAGTACGGCGGGATATGCCTCGATCATGTAGTGTTCCGCAATGGGCCCCGAGGTAAAGTCGTAGCGGTGACTGCGCTCGTACACCCCCGCGAGCAGCGATGCCCGACTGGCCGCGCAGATCGGCGTGGTGACCATGGCGTGGTCGAAGTAGGTGCCCTCCCGGGCCAGCCGGTCCATTTCCGGCGTCGTGGCCAGAGGATTACCCACGTAGCCGATGGCATCGAAGCGCTGGTCGTCGGTGAGGATGAAGATGATGTTGGGGCGCTCGGTCTGCTGGGCGTGAACTGTACTATCCGAGGCGGCTAGTACCAGTAAAAGTCCGGCAAAGTAACCTAGAGTGCGGCAGGTAACGTGGAGTGACATGGCATTGAAGGGGGATTGTCTCAGGATACGCTTTAACCTACTGACTGGCTAGCGAAATGTGGCCGCTCTGGATGCTACCGGCTACCAATTCAGCTCCAGTAGAGGTACCTAAACGGGTCTCTAACCGACGCTTTCCTCTGCGATTGACGAACCACACGACAAGCGTAGCGAGGGAACGCTTGCGATCTACGATGCTGCGTACTTACGCTCCGCATTCTCGATACCAACGTACACTCTGCCGTGGGCGGCCGTACCGGTCTCGTCCCGCACGTCGGTGATGTTGAAGGACAGCCCGTCGGTATCGGCGGTCACCTCGCCCAGACTAAGCAAGGCGAGTTCGGGCGTCTGTCTGTATGCCAGACTGCCAAGCGAGATGCCGATTAGTAAAAAGATGTAGCACATAGGTCAGTAGGTAAAATTTCAGCTTAATATAAGACCCAGCCCTCAGACCATGGCCCTCGTCAGCTACCACTTTACCTGAAAATCGCCCAGCGTTGGGTAACCGCTTCAGCTGGAAGCTGCCCGGTCAGGTCGGTGATCGTCGTACCTAGGTCAAGTACGTAGGGTTTTCACTGGGCCAGTAGCAGCAGGGGGGCACAGACACTGAGTTAAGTGGTTGATATCTTATTCCGCCCGGTAGATTAAGGGTTCACTCTCCCGCCACCCAAGCCGAATAGCCCGGACTTCCAGTACCATACCCTTTTGTGGTACTAGGGGCCGGTGGTAGAGTTGCCACCGATCTGCCTCCCCCCAGCGGTAGGCGATCGAAGCCCCCGCGCTGCCGCAGTCTAGGGTCAGTTGCCCGTCATCCTTCCGGTGTATAGTTGGTGTGGCGGTGATGGGTTGTACGCCCTCCGGTGGCCAGAGCACTTTGATGAGTTCGGACTCGGGCAGCATACCCAGGTCACCGTAGCGGTCCCGGAAGGCTAGGTGGGCCCGGCGGAGCTCAGCAAGTTTAGAGAAGTGCCGAGGCTCGGCCGCAAGATTATGTACCTGGTCCGGATCGGCCTGCAAGTCGTACAACTCTTCGAGGGGTTTGCTGGTGGCCCAGAATTGCCACTGCGTTGCATCCAGCGTCCCCGCCCTACGCCTGGTCTGGATTTGTTGCATCATTGGTAGGCGGTCGCGGTAGGGGATATAGCCCAGGTAGGGAAGCTCCGGTCGGTAGTTGCGCACGTACTGGAAGCGGTGGTCGCGTACGGCGCGGATGGTCTCGGGAGCGGGGTCCATCCGGTCGCGGAAGGTATAGACGTAGGAGGCCGGTGGCTGACTAGCTTCCTGCCCGGCAAACACCCTGCCCTGTAAGTATTCGGGTCGTTCTAGGCCAGCCAGGGCAAGCACGGTTGGCGCAAAGTCCACGAAGGAAACCAGACTGGTATCCACTGAGCCCGCCCCGTGCCCGTCGGGCCAGCGGACCAGCAGGGGGACGCGGGTGCCGGAATCGTACACCCAGCGTTTGGCCCGGGGCAGCCCGTCGCCGTGGTCACTGAAGAAGAACACGATGGTACGGTCGAGCAGGCTGTCCGCCTCCAGCTCCGCCAGCAGTTCCCCCACCCAGCGGTCCAGGGCGTGGAGGTTGTCGTACTGCCGCGCGATTGCCTGCCGGACCGTATCGGTATCGGGATAGTAAGGCGGCACGCGCACCGCGGCCGGATCGGTGACCCGGGGGGAAGAGGGCTCGAAGAGGCGACTCTCGTGGGTTTGCGTGCTATTAAAGACGGCAAAAAAAGGAGTTTTGGGGGTAGGACGCTGTCGGTAGTGGGCACCGTGATCGCTGCGGTCCCAGGCCGTGATGGGGTCGCGGAACTGGTAGTCCGTTTTCGCATTGTTGGTACAGAAGTAGCCGGCGGCGCGCAGGTACTCCGTGAAGCACTTGACCCCGGCCGGCGGCGTGGCCTCGTAGACGGGAATAGCCAGCAGCTCTGGATCAGTGATGCTCTCTATGGCACTCGTACGTTTGTAGGTACGCATAGCCATTGCCCCGGTGGAGGTGGGATACATACCGGTGATGAGGGTATGGCGTGCCGGGGCACAGACGCCGTAGTTGGCAAAGGCGCGGTCGTAGCGTACGCTCTGCCGCGCCAGCCGGTCCAGGTGGGGCGTCTGGGCTATCGCATCGCCATATGTACCCAGGTGGGGGCTGAGGTCTTCGGCCGTGATCCAGATGATGTTGTAGTGCTGCTGCTGCGCGGAAATCGCGCTGGCACCGAATAGGAAGAGAAGTAAGGTTACGTACTGCACACCGTTAAAGTAGTGAAAATCCGTTGCGGCAGGAGGAACGGCCGGGGCGTCTGCCTCACATACCGTAATTTCGCCGCCCGGCCCCACTAGCCCACTTACCTACATGGCCAAAGCAAACAAACCGTCGAAACAGCTCGGACTCCGCATGGGGCTGAGTGATGAGCGCATCCCGAAGCTGTTTGGGCTGCTGCTGCTGTTTATCGCCGTCTACCTGACCGTGGCCTTCGTCAGCTACCTCTTCACCTGGAAGATCGACCAGGACCGGGTACTGCGCTTCAGCTGGAAGCTGCTCTCCGAAGACGCCGCTACGGTCGACAACTGGCTTGGCCGTCTCGGGGCCTTCCTGTCTAACTTCTTCATCTACTTCTGCTTCGGGGTGCCGAGCTTCCTACTGGTGTACTTCGTGGCCCGGTTGGGACTGAACCGGCTGCGGCGGGCTTCGATCCGCCCCATGGCTAACCTGTTCGTGAAGCTGATGCTGGCTACCATCGGCTTTTCGGTGCTGCTGAGCTTTGTGTTTGGCGGATGGACGGACTTCCCCATCGGCGGTGGTATCGGCGACTACCTGGTCTCCCACCTGAGTGGGGTACTGGGAGGCTTTGGGGTGGTGCTGTTGTTGCTGCTACTGGTAGGACTTTACCTGATCTTCGAGGCGCGCATCGACTTTAACGGCTCGCCGGCCCAGATTCGGGCCGATGTGGTGGACCACTTCAGTATGCTGTTTCGGGGAAAGCGTCCGGCACGAGCGGTAGCCGGGGGTACTTCGACGCGCGTTGCACCTGCGGCCGCGGCTAGTGGTGCGCTGAGTCCTGCTACGGTACGGCGGGAGGGGAATGCCAAGATTTTGGCACCCGGGGGGGATGATTTTGAGGTGGAGGGGCCGCGTACGCTCTCCGAAAAGGGGGTGGAACAGTTGAAGGGCGACCAGATGGAGATGCCGCTGGAGAGCGTGGGTGACCTGACGCTGGTGGCGCACGATCCGCTGGCCGTGGGGGGTGATAATCTGGTGGTAGCCGACGGGGATACGGGGATTGACACTAGCCTGGCGGTGACGGAGGAAAATCAGGACCACACCGAGCCCTACGACCCGACGCTGGACCTGCCGGCCTACGAAAGCCCCCACCTGCAGCTGCTCGACGAACTGGACGTGGGCAAGCACGAGGTAGACCGCGCCGAGCTGGAGGCCAACAAGGACCAAATTATCGAGACGCTGCTCAACTATAAGATCGAGATCACGAAGATTCGGGCGACGATCGGTCCTACGGTGACGTTGTACGAGATCGTGCCGGCCCCCGGCGTGCGCATCTCCAAGATCAAGAACTTGGAGGACGACATCGCGCTGTCGCTGGCCGCGCTGGGCATCCGCATCATCGCGCCGATCCCGGGGCGGGGCACGATCGGTATCGAGGTGCCCAACAAGAACCCGCAGATGGTGAGCATGCGGGAGGTGCTGGAGAGCGAGAAATTCCGCACGGCGAAGATGGACCTGCCGCTGGCCCTCGGTAAGACGATCAAGAACGAGGTGCTGATCGCCGATCTGGCCAAGATGCCCCACCTGCTGGTGGCCGGTGCGACGGGGCAGGGTAAGTCGGTGGGCATCAACTCCATCATTATGTCGATCCTGTACAAGAAGCACCCCTCGCAGGTGAAGCTAGTGATGATCGATCCCAAGAAGGTGGAGCTGTTCCCCTACGCTAAGCTGGAGGCCCACTTCCTGGCCTTCCTGCCGGGGCAGACCGAGCCCATCACGACCGAGACGACCAAGGTCATCCACATCCTCAACTCGCTCTGCATCGAGATGGACCAGCGCTACGATCTACTCAAGAAGGCCGCGGCGCGCAACATCAAGGAGTACAACGAGAAGTTCGTGGCCCGGCGGCTGAACCCAGAGAAGGGACACAAATTCCTGCCCTTCATCGTACTGGTGATCGACGAGTTTGCCGACCTGATCATGACGGCGGGTAAGGAGGTGGAGATGCCGATCGCCCGCCTGGCCCAATTATCGCGGGCGGTGGGTATTCACCTGGTGATCGCTACGCAGCGGCCCTCGGTCAATATCATCACCGGGGTAATCAAGGCCAACTTCCCGGCGCGAATCGCCTATAAGGTCACGGCTAAGGTGGACTCCCGTACCATTCTCGATTCCGGCGGAGCGGATCAGCTCATCGGCCGCGGCGACATGCTACTGAGCAACGGTGGAGACGTGGTGCGCCTCCAGGGGGCCTTTGTGGACACCCCCGAGGTGGAGGAGGTCATCAACTTCATCGGCAACCAGCGCGGCTACGTGGAGCCCTACCTGCTGCCCGAGTACAACACGGACGAGGAGATGGCCGGCTCCGGCGCCCTCACCTACGCCGACCTGGACGATATGTTCGAGGATGCCAGCCGGCTGATCATTCAGCAGCAGCATGGCTCGACCTCCATGATCCAGCGCCGCCTCAAGCTAGGCTACAACCGCGCCGGCCGGATCATGGACCAGATGGAGCAGCTCGGTATCGTGGGGCCCTCCCAGGGTAGTAAGCCGCGGGAGGTGCTGGTGTACGATGAGATGGAGTTGACGCGGTTTATTGATGAGTTGCGGGATCGGGGGTAGACTCGGCGGCTGAGTGGTTAAGTTCCCCATGTGGGAACTTTTCTGTATTTTTAGCGTTGTGAGAATAATTGCGAAGCGGACGTTGCGAGAGTTTTGGGAAAAGTATCCGCCAGCCGAAGAGTCTTTGAAGACGTGGTATGATGTAGCCAGTGATGCAGACTGGAATTCTCCGCACGACATCAAGTCTCAGTATGCGCACGCAAGTATTTTACCCGAGAATCGAGTAGTTTTTAATATTAAGGGAAACAACTACCGCTTGGTTACTTGGATCAACTACCAGAAGCAACTGATCTTCATCAAATTTATCGGTACCCACACGGAATATGACAAGATCGACGCCACAACTTATAAGTAATCGACCATGAGTATTAGACCGATCAAGAGCGAGGCCGACTACGAGATGGCTCTGGCTCGACTGGATGAGATCTTTCAGGCTCCGACCGGGACGCCAGAAAGTGACGAGGCCGACGTCCTAGTAACGCTTATCGAACGCTATGAGTCAGCGGTTCATCCCATTGCGGCGCCGGATCCCATTGCGGCAATTCGTATCCGAATGGAAGAAAAGGGACTGAGAAATACTGACTTAGTGACTGCTATAGGATCTAAAAGTAGGGTGACGGAAGTGCTTAAAAAACGACGCCCATTGACGGTAGCAATGATTCACGCGCTCAGTAAACAATTGGATCTCTCCGCGGAAACGCTAGTCCAACCTTACGTTCTTGATCCGTACTCTCGTATCCGGAAGTCTAACCCAGTGGAAGCTTAGGATGGCGCCTGGTATTTTATCCTATCGCTTACCCAGTAAAGACTGCACCTGCGACCCCGCCCACACCGTTCCCGCCACCCCCACCCGCCAGTAGTCCGCAACACCATAATTCGCACGCCAGGGAAGGAACCTAGACTCGTGCGATACAAAAACGCGCACCCGCTCCACTACCTTGTAACTCAGGCCGATCGAATACAGTGCATGAGGTTTCGAGTAGCGCTCCGATTGGAAGGGTGCCTGAACGATTTGCCCGTCCCGTACACTGAAGGTGGCCGCCTGCTCGGAACTAAGGGGAACGTTCTCTATGGTCTGAGCAAACACCTCCCGGGTAGTTCGAGCAACTCCAGGAATGAGAATTCCAATTCCGGAGGTGAGCCGCAAATTAGGTATTCGCGAGAACAGGGGTACCTCGGAGCCAAATACAGCACGATACGCCGTCAGGCCGGTGGTTGTCGTTCGGTGACTAACTGAAATGGGTACATCGGCAAATGCCGGCACGTCCACTAACTGATTGATCACAGCGGGAAGTTGAATACCACTAAAGGACTCTACATTGATCTCCAGCCGAAGCAGGCCCCAACGCCCCCCGAAGTCATAAGCCGGAGCGATGCCAATCCCCGTGCTGAAACCGTGGCTATCGTAGTACTCGCTGAGTAGATCGACGTTGCCTCCGGTTACGAAAACCTCCGCCGACCCCTGCGCTAGGAGGGCATTAGAAAGTGTATAAAATAGCAGGGATAGGAATAGCGTACGCATGATTGATTAGTTACCGGGTTTGCAAATGATGCCAAAGTGTAGTCCACCCTGAAGCTGTAGTGCTATGGGCGAGGGCGTCACGAAGTAGGCTTGTTTAGGTATGCTATTGCCCTCGCTCTCACTGCGGTTTATGACGTCAAAATCGTAGCCGTAGTTACTATCCACCTTCTTCACGCGGTAAGCAGTACGGGGTGAATCGACATAATCTCCACTAAGGCGGCCACCATGCAGGTTCACATAGCCCCCCAGTTGTAGAGCAAACTGTCGCGATAGCCAGTACGTGTACTGTAGGTTGCCCCGCCCACCTGCCTGCAGGATCGGCCGGTAGGTAATGTAGACCTCCTGGCTTAATGTCCGTGCGGCGTCCGGCTCATTGGGTCGATCCGGGTCGTCAGATGAGAATACGGGTATGATCAGACTACCGAAGGCCACCGTCTGGGTCAACCGATTCCACCCCGCGGTAGCCAACAATGCCAGGCTTAGATCCCCCTGCCCCAGCTGCAAATTAAACTGCCCCCCAGCCCCACCGTAGATGCGCCGGAACTGCTGGTCGACGTGATCAACATTACGCGTCTCAGGATATAGAGGAGTAGGCTCCGCTAAGCTCAACTCGGTATTGATCGGCACGACCCCCCAGGATGTCATCCCTTCCCGCCGGTCTACCCCGAGCGTCAAGACAGAGCTAAACCAGCGACTCCGCCGGGCCTCTACGTCAAGGGAGTGTCCGATAGCGTAGTCCGTACGTACCTCGCGGTACACATCGGCTTCATTCACCACCAGCGGCAGCCAGAGCCCGTAGCCGAAGCTCCACTGGGTGCGCGGCAGTTCGGTCTCAGATTGTCCACTCAGTTCATAGGCGAGCAAGCAAATAGCAACAACTAGCGTATAGCGGTACATACCTTAATTTTTTCGTTCACGGATAGGGGGATACAGACCATTAGCGCGTAGCACCCGTACGGGCGGCAAACTTTCCGGCTCCGGCGGCACTACGATCAGCGTCTTACCAATCGCCTCCAACCGGTTCAGCGGGCGGTAGCGGAGCGGACGCAGGCGGGCTACCGGCAGTAGGTCAAGTCGGTGCAGTACATAGGTTGGGGGCGGGGCCGCAGGTGCAAGGGGCGGGGACAGGGCAGGCGTGTCGAACTGTTCGCTAGCAGGTTCTGTTCCAGCCGGTTGAAAAAGAGTAATAGGTGCTTTTATGGGCAGTGGTTGAACCGACACAGTCGGGCGAATGGCTTCCGGGGAGGTGGCTATGGGAAGGGCTTCGGTAAGTACCGGGGGTGCCGCACGATCCCACTGCACCTGCGTCCCCGCCCCAATGAACAGCAGTAGTATGGCGATCCACCAATAGAGACTTCCTCCGCCACGGGGCTTCCCATTCAGAAGTTGCCCACGCATAGCCGCCCAGTCCGCATCCGTAGCAGCGGGGGTGTAGTCGTGCAGCGCCTGGCGCCAGTGGGACTCGTAGTTGCTCATGAGCCCGATTTGATTTGGTGGGTGGCGAGGTAAGCGGCCTGGAGCAGCTGACGGGCCTTACGCAGCCGCCAGCGGCTGGCCGTTTCGGTGATGTCTAGGGCGGTGGCTACCTCGGCGTGAGTATACTCGTCGAAGACCACGAGGCTGAAGACAACGCGCAGGTGGTCGGGTAGCCGGACCAGGAGCTTCAGAATATCCTCCACAGCGAGTTGATCCAGGGCATCGTTGGGTACTTCAGCCGGCCAGACGAACTGCCCTTCCAGCATGCGGCGCTGGGCGCGGGACTCGTCGCGGAGGTGGGTGAGTACTGTGTTACGGGTGACGGTGACCAACCAGCCCTCCAGTGCGCCCTCCTCCCGGTAGCCGTCCAGCGACTGGAAGATGCGGAGCATGGCCTGGTTGAGTACGGGTACGGCGGCTTGCCGCGTGGGGAGATAGCGTAGGCAAATCGGTAACAGCAGTGGAAAGAACCGGCGGTAGAAGGTCTCCTGTGCACGGACATCCCCGCGCCGGCAGGCGGTCAGGAGGGTAGCGATGTCGGGATTGGCGGCGGCCACGGAGCGGAGGGCTTTTGGCCATAATAGCTCCGGTTAGAGGGGCGGCGTGAGTAGTGAGCGTAAAAATCTTATACTTAGGTCGTATTTAATCCCCCAGCCTGCACCGGCACGTGGTAGTCGGCGGTGTTGCCGTTGACGATGCGGTGCGATTGCGGGTTGCAACTCGCACAGCTTCCGGCGGGCACCTACGTACTCTCCGCGGAGCTCGGCGACATCCCCCTGCGCAACCGTATCGTGGTGCGGTAAGCCAGTACTCTAGGGAGGGGCCCCCGATAGCTATCGGGGGTGCAAAGTAGCTAGCAAAGTAGAGTATTTGCCCTGCCCCCCCGTCTACTGCCCGAGATGTACGACGCCACTGCCCACCCCGACTGGAGCCAAGCCTACGCGAGTTACGCCGCTGAGCTTTACGACTTCGTGCGCACCCGCGTCCCCGCCCCGGAGGTGGATGACCTACTGCAAGATGTGTGGACCAGCCTGTCTACCACCCTGGAAACCCAGCCCATCGAGCAGCCCCGCGCCTGGCTCTACCGCGTGACCCGCAACCGCATCACGGACCTGTACCGCCGGGCCGCCGCCCGCCCCCCGATCCAGGACGTGACTGACTACGACCTGGCCGACGCAGCCAGCTCGCTGGAGCCCTACTCCGATACCCTCGCCGAGGACATCAGCGCCGCCCTCGACCTCCTGCCCCCTAATCAGCGCGAGGTCTTCGTGCGCAATGAGCTCAACGGAGAGACCCTGCGTGAGATCGCCGCTGATCTGGGTATCCCGCTCAAGACCGCCATCAGCCGCAAGGGATATGCGCGGGCGCGGCTGCGGGACTTGCTGCGGGAGACGTATGCAGATTATTTTGGGGTGGAGTAGAGTAATTGGGGGGTGGGGGCGTCTGCGCTGGCAAATCAATTCATTTACCATGCAACATCAATCGCAATCTCAGGGCCGCCGCCGCCCCCAGTACGGCCCCCGCCGCCCCAAGCACAACGTACCCGTCAACATCGCCGAGACCGACGCGGGCTTTACCGCCTACGTCTACTGTGTCGGCTTCGCCAGGGAGAACGTACACGTGACGCTCACCGACCGCCACATCTACATCAGCGGCACCCGTACGCCCAGTGACGCCAACCCCGATTTCCTGCTCCAGGAATACCCCATTAAGAGCTTCGAGCGCTGGTTCGAGCTGAGCGAGCGGGTGGACCGGACGGCCATCACGGCCCGCTTTGAAGACGGCGTGCTGGTGATCGATGCGCCGAAGACCGAGGCGGCACAGGGGATGGAGCGGGAGGTGCCGATCGCTTAATCGACTACCACCCGCAAATTGGCCTGCCGCCCGTCCGCGGCCGTCACGCGCAGCACGTACATGCCGGAGGCGTACCGACCCAACTGTACATCGAGGTTCACCGGAAGCTCCGCCACTAGTTGTCCGCCCATGGTATGCAAGCTCAGCGCACCGACCTGACCTAAGCCGATGCCCGTCAGCCGCACCGAGCTCACCGTAGGGTTGGGAAATAATGCTACGCCCGGCAGATCACCGCGGCGGTCCGCTACACTGGTATTTCCCTCCCCGTCGCTCCTGGCCGCCGTCAACGCCCCGTACAGCGCCGCGGCGTTGATGATGTTCTGGTGTACGGTAAATTCAGCAACCAGGGGTGAGGGCCGCTGCCCGAACCACCGCTCGTGGCCGGGCCAGGCATCGATGTTCGGATGCAGGCTCGTCTCGGCGAAGTGCCGGTCCCAGGGCCCCATATATCCCCAGTTGGTATCCCGCAGCCAGGGGCCGTAGGGCACGTAACCGGCGGGGTAGCCCGGGTGGCCGTCGTACCAGAAGTCGAGGTGGAAGATCTCCTCGGGGTGGCGCTCGCCTAGCCCCGTAATCCAGGTGAAACTAAGCGGATTGGTACCCAGGAAGTAATCCGCGGTAGTGTAGAGGTACCTGAGGTACTCGGCGGCCTTGTCCGGACTGCTGTTTTTCAGCAGGGAATACGTGATGATGCCCTCGAAGACCATCGGTGTGGTAGCCTGACCGACCAGCATCGGGAAGTAAGGATTGCCTCCGTAGCGCATGGCCCGCTCTTCGGTAAAGAAGAGTAGCGTAAAGTCGGCGTAGTTCTCCAGATTAGTGCGCACCTCAGCGCGCAGGTCGGCCTCCGTAGCAGCCTCGGGCAGGGCCAGGTAGATGAAGGCACCGTAGGGACCGTCGTCGGTGAGTCCGTTACCGGTGTCCATGTCCCGCCAGCTATCCCGAAAGTCTCGGTGATAATCTTGCTCGCCGGTCAGTCGGTAAAGGGCGGCCGCGGCGTAGTTCTTCTTGCGGGCGATGGATTGGTCCTGACAGGGATAACTAGCCGTGTACCGCTCGGCGGCCCAGGCGTAAGTAGCCTCTGCCTCGGCTTGCCAGTCGATGCCTTCCGGGTCCGGCTGTCCCGCTCGTTGCAGCAGGTAGGCCAGGTGGGCGGCCATCCCGGCATACGCAAAGGTGTTGACGGGCTCCTCGCCGCTAACGTACCAGTCGCGGTCGGTGTCCTCCCAGCTGCCCCGGCCGCGGCCGCTCTCACCAAGGTCCTGCCCCCAGAGATCACCGAATACCCGGGCACCCCCTACCCCACCGGTGCTCCAGCCGCGGGCCTCGGTCTCGTCCTTCAGCCGCTTGAAGTAGCGGGGCAGCCAGCGGGCCTCGTCGAGGAGGTCCACGATGCCGTTGCCGCTTTCGGGAATGTTGAGTTCGCCGTCGGTAAAGTGGCCGGGAAAGGCCTCCAGTAGGAACATCAGACTACTGGGTATCTTCAGGTGGGTGGGGTAGCCATCCCAGTCGCCGGCGTCCTGGTACCAGCCGAAGGTCTCCCGGAGCATACCGCGGCGACCGGCCTCCCAGTTGGCCTTGTCGGCCGGGGTGGCGTCGGTGCTAGTCGCTTCGCAGATCGTAAAGTCGGTATAGATCAGTCGGTCCCCAAACCCGGGGGTTAGCGCCGGATTGTGATCGGCCGGCCGGGTGAAGGAGGTGTAAGGCTCCGTCTTAGCGATGCCACTGCGGTTGTGGTACAGGGCGCGCATGGTGGCGACGAAGGGGGCACGGTATACGTCGGCGGCTAGGTCGAAGGGAAAAGAAGCCCCCACACCCGGCACGGAGAGGCGGTAACTCCCTGGGGTCGTGAAACCGGAAAAGTCGCATTCCCATACCGCGGCCGACTGGAAGTTCTGGTCCGGCGTCTCGTTGGGGTTCATCTGCAGCGTCTCCACGTTATCGGCCGGCTTGCGGAAAGCTACCGTGCCGGTAAAGGCTACCGAGTTGTCGGTCGTATCGATCAGGTAAAACGGCCCGCCGGCGTAGGCCGAAAAGTCCAGTCCGCCCCGGTCACCCGCCCAGTGGTAGAGGTAGCCGGCCTTCAGCGGGGCCGCGGGTACGTAGCCCAGGTTATTGACGTGCAGGGCCTCGGAGTGGGTGATGCGATCGTCCCAGGTAAAGGTCACGCTCCGGGCCATGCCGGTGAGGCTGGCGCTGAGGTCGATTGTGTAAGTGCTCCCACTGACCAGCGCCGTGGGGAGTTCCAAATAAAGGAAGTATTGTAGCGTACGGTCGGGCGTGGGGTTGAGGCAGCCGAGGGTATCGTAGTACGGTAGGTAGCCCCAGCCGTCGCAGATGGCCGAGATGCGATTAGGTTTGGTCTTGCGGGCCACGGCGGTGGGTGCTAGACTACTAGTATAGTTGGGGTCATTCGTACTGCTAAGTGCGTAGTTACCGGGCTGAGTAGCCTGCTCTACATTCAGGGGTACCACAGTGACCACATCGTCGTTGGGCAGTTCGCCGTTCGCGTGGTACGCAACCGTACCGTCGACGTAGCGCAGCAGCAGCAGCCGCTCGTGGATGGGCGTGACAAATAAACTGTCGACGGCCGTGAGGGAAAACGCCACTAATAAAAGACAGAGGGTAAAGAGTTTACGAAGCATGATCGAATGGCTTTAGGTGGGGCCTAACTTACCTAAGTAAGGTAGGAAATTTTTGTCTGCCACAAAACCCCTCACGGGAAAAAGCGGGCGCGGCCGCAGGTGCAACAAAAGGAACCCAGCCCCCCCTTGCCGGGTTAGTATCCATTATGCTCGTACTCCGCTCGCTCCTTTCTCTGGTGGGGGGTGCCTACCTTCTCGGTCAGTTCGTCAAACAACGCAGCCACCGCCCACCGCGGCTGGACCCGGGAGAATATGCCCACAAGATCGCGGACGAGATGCCGCTCTACGGTGTCGAGCCGGTTGCCTACCCCCACCCCGACTACCGCGCTGCCCGTCAGGAGGCGGACGCCAAGCTTACTGCTTTCATCGACGCCCATAAAAGCTACCCTCCGGCGGCTCGCAAGGCGAAGTCCAGCGGCACGGCCGTGATCACCTTTCACGTAGAAACGGACGGTACGATGAAAGCCCTGCGGGTGACGCGTGATCCGGGGCACCGGCTGGGCGCTGCGGCCCTACAGGTGGTCAGTCGGCTGGCTGCGCAGGGGGAGCGGTGGCGGCCGGCGTACCGTGACGGGGTGGCAGTGCGGTTTCACTTCAATCTGCCGGTGAAGTTCGGAGTGGAACAAAGCGGGGGCGGTAAGGCGTAGGCGTGCTATTTTGGCGGGGTACTAAACTGATGCCCCTTGCGCTCGTTCTACTGGCTTTGCACCTGCGGCCCCGCCCTTCTTTTGATCCTCATGGGTTGTGGAAACTCGGCGGACGAACCTCCTGCGGAGGAATTCGACAGACGAGCAGCGCCGAATATTCTGTGGATCGTGTGTGAGGATATGAGCCCACTGATTGCAGCCTTCGGAGATTCCACCATACAGACGCCTAACCTGAGTCGGCTGGCGGCGCGGGGAGTGCGCTTTCCGAATACCTTCAGTGTGGCCGGGGTATGTGCACCGAGCCGCCACGCTATCGCTACGGGGATGTACCCCATCAGTACCGGAGGGCATAATATGCGGACGCAGTACAATGTGGAGGGCTTGCGGGAGATCGGTCTGCCGGGCGAGTACGGGGCCCTGCTGCCGCCGGAGGTGAAGATGATGTCGCAGGTGTTGCGCGAGCACGGCTACTTCGCGACCAACAATCAGAAGACGGACTACCAGTTTGAGGCGCCGAAGACGGCCTGGGACGAGCAGGGGCCGCGGGCGCACTGGCGGCACCGGCCGGCGGGCAAGCCCTTTTTCTCGATTTTTAATTTAGAAATTACCCATGAGAGTCAGGTGTGGGGGACGAGCGTAGGAAACCTGCGCTTTCGGGATGGCTTTGAGGAGCCAGGCTCGGACGTCGCTACCTGGGGAGATATTCCACACACCGACGATGACCGGCCGGTGATTCAACTACCTGAGGACGTGACCCCGCCCCTACCCCCCTACCTGGCCGATACGGAACCTACGCGGCAGGACGTGCGGCGGGTATACGACAACATCCGCATCATGGACCGGCAGGTCGGTTTCCTACTGGATCAGCTGGAGCAGGACGGACTGACGGATTCGACCATCGTTTTCTTCTACAGCGACCACGGGGGGCCACTGCCACGGCAAAAACGCCTACTCTACGATTCCGGGCTCCGCGTGCCGATGATCGTGGCGTGGCCCGACGGGCAGCGGGCGGGGGAGATCGACAGTATGCTCTTTAGTTTCGTTGATTTCGCGCCCTCGGTGCACAGCATGGCGGGCATCGAGCCGGCAGACTACCTACAGGGGCAGGCCAACTTTGGCGAGTACAAGGCGCCGGAGCGGGAGTACGTGTACGCGGCCAGTGACCGGCTGGACGGCTTTTACGATCGCATCCGGGCGGTGCGCGATCACCGCTTCAAGTACCTGCGCAACTACTACCCCGAACGTGGCTACTACCTGCCGGTGGTGTACCGCGAGCAGATGGCCTCGATGCAGGAGCTGCTACGGCTACGCGATGCCGGTCAGCTCAGCGATGCTCAGGCGCAGTGGTTCCGCAGGAGCAAGGACCCGGAGGAGCTTTTCGATGCCCACAACGACCCCTACGAGCTCGAGAACCTGGCCGGCCGGCCGGAGTACACCGACAAACTCGCCGAGCTACGCGGTGCGATGGACGACTGGCTACAGCGGGTGGGCGACCTCGGGGCGGTACCCGAGGTGGAACTGGTACAGCAGTTCTGGAACGGGGCGGATGAGATGCCGGTCACCGGTCGGCCCCAGCTGCGCCGCGACAGTCTGGGGCGCTTCGTACTGGAGAGCAAGACGCCGGGGGCGCAGATCGCTTACCGTCTGCTACCCGAAGACGAGGATGTGGAGGGGTGGCGGGTGTATACCGAGCCGATTGATTTCGATCTGGATAGCGGGGATACGCTACGGACGGTGGCGCAGCGGATTGGGTACCGGGAGAGTGGGGTGAGTGAGGGGTGGTGAGGTCTCAGCGTGCTAACGGCCGCAACTCAATATTGCGCCACCGCACCCGGATCCCACCTCCATCATGAATCTGTAGCGCAATACCCCCTTCCCCCTCACCGATCTGTTCATCCGTCAGCGTGACCATTTCCTCGCCGTTTAGCCAGGAGGTGACCGTAGGCCCCTCGGCGCGAATCTTCAGCGTGTTCCACTCCCCCATTTTCAGGTATTTGTCCTTCTCCGGACCGGGCTTGATGAGCCAGCCGCGGCCGTAGGATTCGTAGATGCCGCCAGTATCATGACCCGGAGGGGCTACCTCCACTTGCCAGCCGCTGACTCGGGTGCCCTCCACCGAGGAGCGGATGAATACCCCACTGTTGCCGTCCGCCTCCTGTAGAAACTCCAGGGTGAGCTCGAAGTCGTCGTAGTCCTTATTCGTGCTCAGGTAACCATAAGCACCATCCGGGCCGCTCTCGCAGATAATCTCCCCGTTTTCGACGTACCAGCGCTCGGTGCCGTGGGCGGTCCAGCCGTCAAGGTTCTCGCCGTTGAAGAGGGCGGTGGTGGCGGGGCGGTTGCAGGTGAGGAGGAAAAGGGCTAGGGCGGCTAGAGGGAGTGCTTTCATGGTGGGTGGCTTGAGCTGCGTAAGGTAATTAAACAATAACCTCCCAGTCCAATTCCGGCCGCAAATACCGCCCCGCCAGCTCCCGCACCTCCCCCGCCGTAATGCCCCGAATGGTCTCATCCAACCGCCGCAGGTGCCCCACCGGATCGTACTCCTTAATGATCGCCGAGCGGTAGCGCCCACTCACCGCCAGCGGCCCGTCGAGGTCCATCACCAGGCCGCCGATGAGGTAGGCACGCACCATGTCGAGCTCGCGGACGGGCACCAGGTCCTGCCGGAGCTTGTCCATCTCGGTAAGGATCTCGCGGCGCACCTCGGCGACGTTCTCGTTCGCTACGTCGGCGGCAATGCCGAAGGTGCCGTCGAAGCGGTAGGTATCCAGATCGGAGTCGATACCGTAGGTATAGCCCTTTTCCTCGCGGATGTTGCGCATGAGCCGACTGCCGTAGTACCCCCCCAGAATCGTCTCCAGCACGCAGAGGCCCGGATAATCCGGATCGGTAATTTGGAAGCCCCGGCGGCCCCGGCGAATCATCGTCTGCTGCGCCCGCGGCCGGTGGAGTTGCAGCACCCGGGGCTCGGCGGCGGTGACGCGGTAGGTCGGGTCCGGTGCCCGTATACCCCTTGGCAACTGACCGAAGGTGTCTTCCAGTAGCCGCTCCACCTCCCCACTCAGCTGACCGACCACCCGCAGCGTAGCATTCGCGGCCCCGTAGTGCTGCCGGTAGTGCTGTTGGATGCCGTCTAGGGTGAGGGCCTCGTACTCCTCCTTCGTCCCCCCGTAGCCATAGGGATTATCCTTACCAAAGGCCGCCTCAGAGAGCATCCGGTAGGCCAGGGTATCCGGGTCCTGTAGGTCCTCGCGGAGCTGTTGCTTACTCCGCTTCACGTAGCGCTTCAGCTCCTTAGCGGGGAAGGTAGGTGCGGCCACCACCTCCGCCATGGCGGGCAGCAGGCGGGCGGCGTGCTTGGTGATGGTGGCCAGACTCAAATTCGCCGTATCGTAATCCTCCGGCGTGTGCAGGGCCGTACCGTACTGCTCGAACAAGGACTCCAGCGCCGTAGCGGAATAGCTCGCACTCCCCTCCGTAAGCAGCGCGTTGGTAGCGGCGGCCAGTAGCGGCTGGGTCTCGTAGGGCCGGCCGGCGCGCCAGATCAGCTCCACGGTCAGGATAGGCGCCTGGGTGACGTGGATGGCCACTACCCGTAGGCCGTTACTTAGTGTCCACTCCTGCGCGGGCGCTAGCCCGGGCACCTTAGGTATATGTACACTTGGTGCAAGCACAATTCAACTCTGTGAAACCTCCGTGAATCCCTCCGTAACCTCCGTGGTGAACCCTCCTAAAGCTAATTAGACAACATCACCGGCATCACCAGCATCATAATATCCTCCCCACTCTCCTGCTCCGTAGGCACCAGGATACCGGCCCGCGTGGCCGTGCTCATCTCCAGTCTCACCTCCTCACCCTCCAGCACACTCAGCATCTCGACCAAAAACTTAGCGTTGAAGCCGATCTGTAGCGGCTCCCCCTCGTAGCCACAGCTCAATTGCTCGGTGGCCTCATTACTGAAGTCAAGGTCCTGCGCACTCACCGTTAGGCTACCGTCGGCAATATTGAGGATCACCTGATTGGTGGTCTTATTGGCGTAAATCACGATCCGCTTCAGGCTATTCTGAAAGTCGGAGCGGCTCACCGTCAGCACGTTGGGATTATCGGCCGGGATCACGGCATTGTAGTCCGGGTAGCGGGCGTCGATCAGGCGGCAGGCCAGCTTAGTATCCCCATACTCGAAAAAGGCGTTCGACTTATCGAAGCTCACCTTTACGGTCACGTCCGAATGCGGTAGGGCCCCCTTGAGCAGGTTCAGCGCCTTCTTGGGTATGATGAAGCTACTCGTCAGCTCCCCCTCCACGTCATTGAGGCTGTACTTCACCAGCTTGTGGGCGTCGGTGGCTACCATCACCAACTTAGAAAAATCAACCTGAAAGTACACCCCCGTCATCGCCGGCCGCAGCTCGTCGGTCGAGGTAGCGAAGAGCGTCTTATTGATGCCCTCCAGCAGACTGGCCGCCGTCACGCTGATCTCGTCGGCCTCGCTCGGCGTCGGGATGTCGGGATAGTCCCCCCCGGGCTCCCCGGCCAGCTTATACTTTCCGTAGGCGCTGGTGATGGATATACCGTAATTGTCCTCATTCACGTCGAAGGTGATGGGCTGCTGCGGCAGGGCCTTAAGCGTATCGATCAGGATGCGGGCGGGCACAGCGACCTGTCCGTCTCCGTCGGCATTCACCTCCAGGCTCGTCACCACGCTGGTTTCCAGGTCCGTAGCGGCAATTTCCAGCGTCTTGTCCGTAATCGTAAACAAAAAATCTTCCAGGATCGGCAGTACCGGATTCGAGGCGATCGCGCCCCCGGCAAGCTGTAACTTCTTCTGCAGGTCAGCGCTCGAAACGGAAAATTTCATAGTGGGGATGGCTTTGGGCAAACATAGGGAATTTATGGGGTCGGTTGTTGGGTTTGTGAGTTGTTGGGTTGTTGCATTGCCGTCGGAGTAGGTGTGATAGGCAACACAGGAGTGGTAGGTGGGCGGGGTCGCAGGTGCAATGTATGTACAGCAGCAACACCAAAACGAGCGAAGCGAGCATTCTCACAAACGCAATAACTCAACAACCCAATAACGCAACAACGAACAACTCAATTCGAGCCGGGCCGCCAGCGCAAACCCGCCACCCCCCAGATGCCATACTGCGTTTTGGAGAGGAGCAGGGAGTCGTCCTGGTCGGGCTTACCAATGTAGCGCTCGGCACGGTGGTCGGTGGCGTTGTTGAGGCGCAGGTAGGCCGAGATGCCCTTGAACAGTTCGTAGTCGGCGGCCAAATCGAGGGAGATGACGGCGTTGATCCATACGGGCTGACCGTCCTGCAGCAGGTCGAGGGTGGAGCTACGGTAGTTGCCGGCGATGACCAGGTTGAGGCGGTTGCGGGGGTTGGAGTAAACCAGGCTCAGGTTGGCCGAGCGGCGGGGAGCCTGGGCCAGGGTGCTGCCCTCACTGTTATCGCCGTCGAGTTTATAGCTATTGAAATTTACGTTGCCGTTCACGTTCAGGATGCGCAGCTTGGCGTTGAGGAAGGCAAGACTCTGGTAAAAGCCGATCTCCAGGCCAAGGAGACGGGCGTCGGCAGTGTTGGCGATGGAGTAGCCCAGGGAGGGCTGGCCGTTTACGAAGGCAAATTGGGCCTCCCGCACGGTGGGGTCAGTCAGATACTTGGCGTAGGCGCTGACGCTGATGAGCCCGTCGTACCTACCGTAGCGCTCATACGTCAAATCGAGATTGCGGCTATAGGTGGGTCGTACCTCCGGATTGTCGAGCGAGAAAACGTCGAGCCGTGCCTGCCGCCGCTCGCTGAAGGCCTGTACCGGGACTACGGTGGCGTAGGGCACCCGAGCAATGGCATCGTAGTAGGAGAACCGGAGCTGGTGGTCGCGCTTCAGCCGGTAGGTAATGTTGAGGCTCGGAAAGAGGTCGTTGTAAGTGGTGGAGTCGGCCTGCTGACTCCGCTGTAGGGTGTAGTCCAGATCGGTGTATTCGTACCGTAGGCCGAGCGAGGTCGTGAGCTTCGAGGTCCAGTTGGATAGGAACATGAGGTAGCCGGCCGCGATCTTTTCGGAGGCGTAGTAGTTAGGTCCGGCGCTCAGGTCGGGGCGTTCGTCGATCAGCGGCTCGGTACTCAGATCGGGAAATTCGGTTGGTCCTATGGTGCTTCCCCCGCCCTGTACACTTGCGTAGAACTCCTGATAGGTGCGCTCCTTAATGCGGTAGCGGGCCCCGGCGCGCAGGAAGCTGCTTCGGTTAGCGGTCAGAAAGCGCGTCAGGTTGATGCCACCGATGGCGATGTCCTCCTCTAGATCAAGGTTGAGTTGCTCGGCGAAGTTGCGGAACTTAGGGTCGTTGGGAAACTGAGTGTCGGTGGGCAGCAGGTCCCGAAACTCCGCATCGGTCAACCGCTGCTTGTCGCCGAACGTGATGCCATTGAATATCCGCTGGCGGTCCTTCACCCGCTCACTCGTACTGGCGAAACTGAGAGCGTAGGTCAGCTGCGTCTGCTTGAAGTTGTTCTCTACCTCCAGCGCTACCATATTGAGACGGCGCTCTTCCTTCCAGCGGCTACTAATGCGGTCCTCAAGAAAAGTCTCTCCGTTACCGCGGTTAAAGTTGGCCTCCCGGGTCATCACCTCCTCGTCGTTGGCGCTGTAGTTATAGCTCAGGCGCATGCGGTTGTAGATGCTGGGGCGTAGCTCCACCGCACCGATCAGGCCGAGCTTCGTGGTCATGCGGTCGGTGTCGATGGGGCGTACGCGGCTGATCTCGCGGCCGGTGGTACCGTTTTGCCCGTAGTCGAAGCGCTGCGTACGGTTCCCACGGTTGTGGCGGAAATAGCTGCCGCCGAGCAGTCCGTATACCGCCTCGTCACTCAGCTCACTATTCAGTACCGCTGCCGCCTGGGTAATACCCGACGACTGCCCCGGGATCTGGTCGAAGCCGAAGTTGCTGCCGCCGCCGGCCTGTAGTAGGACCTCCGCCCGCTCCTCCGGCTGGCGGATGCGGAAATCGACCGTACCCCCGATGGCATCGGCGTCCATGTCGGCACTGCGGGCCTTAATCACGCGTACCTCTTCCACAAGATTGGACTGGATGATGTCAAGGCTCCCCGCCCGGTCGGCCTCGGGCTGCACGGCGGGTAGGCGCTGCCCATTGAGGGAGATGGCCGTATACTGTTCGGGAAGCCCGCGTACCTGTACCAATTCACCCTCCCCCCGGTTGCGGGTGATGGTCACGCCGGGCATGCGCTGTACGGTCTCGGCCAGGGTGATATCGGGGTATTTGTTGAACAGCTCGGAGTGGATGATGGTCTGCGGTACGGTGGCCGACTGTTGTACCCGCAGGGCCTGGGCCTGTCCGGAGGCCCGCCTACCATAAACGATCACCTCCCCGGTAGTCATGAAGCTCTCCCGCATCACAATATCTACCTCCAGCTCGCGGTCCGTAGTGGAGACTACCACCACCGTATCGAAATTCTCGAAGCCCAGGTAGGTCGCTAATAGGCGGATGCGACCGGGTGGCACCTCCAGTTGGTAGTGCCCCTCCACGTTACTAGTAGCCCCGATCACGGAACCTACCACCCGCACCGATGCCCCGATGAGCGTATCGCCCCCGGGCCCGGTAATGGTCCCGGTAATCTCCGCCTCCTGGGCCCGCAGAGTGAACGAACAACAAACAGCAGCAAGAACGAAGAGAAACAGCTGGTACCGCATACGGACTAAAGCGAGCCGTAGCTTGGGTTTGTTTACGTCAAGTGCTATATTTTGCGGAGCCTAAACCCGCTCCTGCATGCCCGCCGCCCCCACCATCATTTTCCTCGACGCCGGCACCGTCGACGACCTGTCCGCCTTCGAAAAATTCCGGGAGCTAGGCGATTTTACCGCCTACGCACGTACCACCCCCGATGAGCTAGTGGAGCGCGCCACCGGAGCTGAGGTGGTTATCACCAATAAAGTACGCCTCACGGCCGAAACCATCGCAAAGCTACCGGAGCTGAAGCTGATCTGCGTAGCCGCCACCGGCACCAACAACATCGACAAGCAGGCCACCGAGCAGCGCGGTATCCCGGTCCGTAACGTAGCCGGCTACAGTACCGACTCCGTAGCCCAATTGACGCTGACGGCCTACTTCACCGTGGCCATGGACCTACTCCACCTCAACCGCGAGGTCTACAACGGCAACTACTCGCGGGCGCAGGACTTCACCCTCTGGCGGCATCCCTACTATGAACTCAGTGGCAAGCGCTACGGCATCATCGGTATGGGCACCATCGGCCGGCGGGTAGCGGAGCTGGCTACAGCCTACGGGGCGGAGGTGGTGTACTTCAGCGCCCGGGGCCACGACCACGACGTGCCCTACCCCCGACTGGAGCTCGCCGAATTCCTCGCATCGTGCGACGTGGTGAGCATCCACTGTGCCCTCACGGATCAGACCCGCGGATTACTCGACCTCAAACGGCTACGGCAGATGAAGCCCACCACCTACCTCATCAACGTCGCCCGCGGTGGCATCGTCGTGGAGGCCGACTTGGTCACCGCCCTCAACGAAGGGGCCATTGCCGGGGCGGCCGTCGATGTATTCACCGAGGAGCCCATTTCGGACGACCATCCCTACCTGTCCGTCAACAACCAGGAAAAGCTGCTGCTTACCCCCCACGTCGGCTGGGCCAGCGTCGAGGCCCGTACCCGCCTGATCGAGGGTATTATGGATAATATTCGCCAGGGGTATTAATTTACGATATACGAAGTATAATTTGGTGCGGCTTTCCTGCGATTTGGCCCTTGAATTTGCGAAATACGATTTGGTGTATCCGGCTAAAATTTACGATTTTGCGGGGTACCCGTTTTAGGGGTGCGGTGTCACCCCATTTGTTCGTTTTATGCATTTAATTAGTCTATTATACCATAAAGCGCACTACCAGCTAACAAATCGTACATCGTGCCGCTGCTTGCACCTGCGCGCCGCCGCCCTCCTCTCTTACCTGCTCTTTGCTGGCATCGTCAGCGGCCAAACCGAGCCCGAGCAGCTCATTGAGGACGTCATCGCCCAGGATGCCGGCGACGGCGGGGAGTTTACCTTTAATGCCGCGTTCGAACTACTAGAGGCCTATGCGGAGCGGCCACTGGACTTGAACAAGGTGGACGCCGAAACGCTGGCCGCCACTTACCTACTTACACCCCCACAGCTGGATGCCCTGCTGCGCTACCGCACCCAGATGAACGGCCTGGTGAGCATCTACGAACTACAGGCGGTGCCGGGGCTTGACCTGGAGACGATTCGCCGCATGCTGCCCTACGTGACCGTGGGCGGTGGTCTGGACGACATCAACGTACCGCTCAGAACCCTACTCACCCAGGGCAACCGCGAACTATTTCTACGCGCTAGCCGCCGCCTGGAAACCGCCCGTGGCTACGAGGTACCCAACCCGCGCTACGCCGGCGACCCCTGGCGCACCTACGTCAAATACCGGCAGCGCTACGGCACCAAACTGAGCCTGGGAGTGGTGGCGGAAAAGGACCCCGGCGAGACCTTCTTCCGGGGCAGCAACCGGCAGCGGGGCTTCGATTTTTACAGCGCGCACCTTTTCCTGCGGGGAATAAACCGGCGGGTCCGGGCCCTGGCGCTGGGGGACTTTTCGGTCAGCTTCGGCCAGGGGTTGATCCTCTACACCGGATTTGGCTTTGGTAAGAGTAGCCTGACCACGAGCGTAGCACGCCGCTCCCCCACCCTACAGCCCTACGCCAGCGTAAACGAGGCGAGCTTCATGCGGGGGGCCGGGGTGACGCTGGCGCTCGGTAGGCACTTCGAGACCACGGTATTCGGGAGTCGGCGGCCCCGCACGGCCAACATTAGCAGCGACTCGGTGAGTGTGACCTCCCTGGGCCTGAGCGGACTGAACCGGACGGATAATGAGATTGCCGATCGCGATGCGCTCATCCAGCACAGCTACGGGGGCAGTCTGCGCTTTACGCCCAGCGACCGGCTGCAGGTCAGTCTGAACGTACTGGGCGAGCACCTCAGTCGGCCGCTGCTCCGTACCCCTCGCCCGTATAACCGCTTCTACTTCAACGGGGACCGGCTGCACAACCTGAGCCTGGACTACCGCTACCGCTGGCGCAACTTCTCCTTTTTCGGCGAGGTCGCAGGTGCAAGCGGCGGGGGGAAGGCCATGCTGCACGGGCTGAACCTGGGACTGGACCGGCGGGCGGAGGTAGCTATCGTGTACCGAAAGTACGACCGGGATTACCGGGCACTGAGTGCACAACCCTTCGGGGAATCTAGTGGGGGCCGGAACGAGGAGGGCATCTACCTGGGGCTGGAGGTGCGACCGGCCACCCGCTGGCGCATCAACGCCTACTACGACCTGTGGCGGCACGACTGGCTGCGCTACAACATCGACGGGCCGAGCACGGGGCGGGAGTACCGGCTACGGGTGAACTATACGGTGAAGCGGCGGCTGGATGCCTACGTGGAGTTGCGTAGTGAAACCAAAGGGCACGGCATCCCTGCCCCGCCGGATACGAAGATCGACCCCGTCGTACCACGTACCCGTTTCCAGGCGCGCTTCCATACGGGCTATAGGCTGACTCCGGCGCTGGAGTGGCGCAGTCGGCTCGACCTGGGCTACACCGAGGACGAGGCTGAGGGACGGCAGCGGGGGGTGATGTTGTTTCAGGACCTGCATTACCGGCCACTAGGTCCACTGAGCGTATCGGCGCGGGTGGCCGTGTTTCATACCGATAGCTACGATGTGCGCTTCTACGAGTACGAGAATGGGCTAACGTACAACGCGCGGGTGCTGCCCTACTACAATGAGGGGGGGCGGAGCTTTTTGCTGCTGCGGTACAAGGGCATCAGGAGGCTGACGCTGGAGGCGCGTGTGGCGCAGACGCGGTACTTCGACGGGCGTACGTTTGGGAGTGGGTTGGAGGCTACCGAGAAGACATGGCGGACGGAGGTGGGGGGTCAGGTGATTTGGCGTTGGTGATGGGGGGATTTTTAAAGCGGCAAGGGTTCACCACAGAGCGGCCTACGGCCTACACGGAGGTTATCACAGAGTACGCACAGAAGCCGACGTTGCAGGGCGGCAAGAAGGCGTCAGCAGGGGTAGGGGCCCCTGATGTAAGCCACGGAGGTGCCAGCGCCTAGCGGCTCTGGGAGGCGGAACGCGGGAAACCTAAATTTCGTCAATCACACGCCTAGGATCTTCTGCATCGTGACTGATGGTTAATATTCGTACCGTATCACTATCTAATTCAACTCGGAAGATAATTTTGTAATTCTTGCTCTTGATATATCGTACTTTGAAGGGAAGGTCACCCGTGTCTGGAAGTAGGGGCCTGCTCTCGGGTAGCTTATCAAGTTTACTGGCAGATTTAATGATGCGGTCTACTACGCGCTCACTGGCTAGAAGCGATATATTAGTCTCATAGTACGCTTCGATCTCTTCCAGTTTAAGCTCCGCATACTGCGTGAAGACTATCTCAAACAACCGATCAGTCACGCTTATATTTTTTCTTCAAGTTTGCTAAAGTGATGTACTCGCCACGGTCGACCTGTTCATCGGCAAGTAAGAGTTCACGATTACGCTCAGCAACGGTCTTCGGCTTGGCCCAGGGGGGGGGCACGGCTTCCAATGAAGCCTCATCAAGCTCCTTCGCCATGGCCTGCACGACTACGCTGACTAGCCGGACGAACTCATCACTAGAGGATTCAATCTGCCGGAGCAGCGAAGAACGGATTTGATCGGCACCCATGTTATTAGGATTACAGCTAGCAAACTAGTTAAAGATAATCAGGTAACGCGAGAACGGGTAGCTTCGTTGCCGACCACCACCTGCAAACGTTCCGCCGAAAGACTAGCCTCCACCAGCGTAGGGGCACCCAGCCACTCCCCATCCGCCTCCAGTCCGGTGAGTCCGGTGATGCGGACCATAGTGGCGTGGCTGGTAATGACCCCATCCACTTTACCAATGGAGTCGGTGTAGAAGCGCCAGCCGTTGACCAGAATACGGCTCAGGGGCAGCCCCTCAGCATAGGTCAGGGCCAGCGTATCGGCTACCGGATCGGCCTGCGGTACCAGGCGCATACCCCCGCCGTTGTAGCGGCCGATACCGAGGTTGATGGTGTGGAAGCGGCCGTTTACGGTCTGCCCGTCATAGTCCAGTTCCAGCTCGGGTGGCGTGAAGTAGCGCAGGTAGGCCAGGGTGAGGACTGGGTACAGGAGTCGGTGCTTCAACCCCAGACCAGCCGAGCGACGTACGACCTCGGCGTCGTAGGCTAGGCCGGCTACGTTCACGAAGTGTTGCACCTGCGACCGCGCCCTAACTTGATACGTGAGCCGTCCGATGCGGTGCGGGATGGTGTGACCGCGCTTAATGACCTCAATCCAGCGGAGGATGTGGCGGGGGATGCCCAGGGTGCGGCACCAGTCGTTGCCGGAACCGAGGGGAAGGGGGGCGTAGGTGACTTTGGTCAAAGCGTCGTACCGAACTAGCGCGTTGACGATGTCGTGGTGGGTGCCGTCGCCGCCGACGCCGATGAGGAAGTGCCGGTCCTGAACTAGCGCAGTAGCTACGAGCTCGTCCAGGGTATGCCGATCGTCGCTGACCGCGAAGGTGAGGCCGGGGAAGTGCTTTTGCAGTACCGGCAGCGCCGCCCGCCACCACCGTAGGGCGCGACCGCTAGCTGCGGCGGGGTTGACGATAAAGTGGGGCGGGGGTAGCACGGGGGCAATGATACGATTCGTCTATGCTAGGCGGGCGTTCATCCATATCTTGGCGGGGTGAACGCGTGATTGCGCATCTTGCCGACCATGACCCAAGCCCCCCCTCCCCTAGTAAGCCCCTCAGCCCCCGTGATCGAGGTGCGCGATGTACGCAAGACCTACGGAGAAAAGGTGGCCGTAGATGATGTGACCTTCGCCATGCCACCGGATGCGATTCTAGGCCTACTGGGCCCCAATGGAGCCGGTAAGACCAGCCTGATCCGCATGATTACTACGATCACCGCACCTGATTCCGGCAAGATCTTCTTCCAGGGTGCCCCCCTCAGCGGCTATCATCCCACCCAGATCGGCTACCTGCCCGAGGAGCGGGGGCTGTACAAGCAAATGTACGTCGGTGAACAGCTCCTTTACCTGGCCCAGTTGAAGGGTATGACCGCCCGGGACGCCGAGGCCCGCGCCCGCGAGTGGCTGGCCAAGTTCGAGCTTGAAGGGCAGTGGAAGAAGAAGGTGGAGGAGCTCAGTAAGGGGATGCAGCAGCAGGTGCAATTTATCGCCACGGTGATCCACGACCCGAAACTGCTGATCCTGGACGAGCCCTTTAGCGGCCTCGACCCCGTGAACGCCACGCGTATGCGTACCGAGATCCTACGTCTGCACGCCGCCGGCACGGCCGTCATCTTCAGCACCCACCGCATGGAGCAGGTGGAGGAGCTCTGCGAGTACATCGTGCTCATCGACCGGGGCCGCAACATCTTACAGGGTAAGGTAGCCGATATTCGCCGCCAGTACGTTGAGAACCGCTACCGGCTCACCCACGGCGGCGAGGAGCTTCCTGCCGCCCTCGGCGAGCGCTACGAGCTGCTCAAACCCACCGTATCTACCGTCGACATCCAGCTCCGCGAGGGCGAGGGTGGCAACGATCTGCTACGCTACCTGCTCGACCTGGGCATCCGTATCCAGGGCTTCCAGGAGCTACTGCCCAGCCTCAACGAAATTTTCATCAAGCGCGTCACGCGGCTCAACGCATAAGCCCCTATGTCCAATCTCTGGCTAGTCATCAAGCGCGAGTACATCACCCGGGTGCGCCGCAAGTCCTTCATCCTCGCTACCCTACTCACGCCGCTGGGAATCGCCCTCTTCGCCGTAGTGGCCAATGCCGTACTGAGTTACGAGAACGACGACGTACAGCGCATTGCCGTTATCGACGAGGGAAATCTCTTCAACCGCGCCATCCCGGACGAGAACGGACTCTATTTCCGCTTCGTTGACCAGAGTGTGTCCGACCTGCGCCAGAACGAGGACGCCCGTAAGGACTACGCCGCCATCCTCTTCATCCCCGAGCTGACCAATCCCCGCGCTCGCGACTTCCGCGTACAACTCTTTACCGACGAGACGCTGAGCATGGACGCCCAGTTCGGCATCCGCAACCGTATCCGTGACCAGCTGCGCAAGTACAAGATCGAGGCCCTGGACATCGACCAAGCTACCCTGGCCAGTCTTGACACCGACGTCGACATCAAGGTCACCAGCCTAACGCAGGAAGACGGCGAGAGCGAGGACCGCAGCATGACCTCCGCCATTGGGGCCGGTATCGGTACGGCCATGGGTTTCCTGATGTACGTCTCCATCTTCTTCTACGGCATGATGGTGATGCGCTCCGTCACCGAGGAAAAGACGAACCGTATCGTGGAGGTAGTCATTTCCTCGGTCCGCCCGTTTACCCTGCTGCTCGGTAAGATCATCGGCGTAGGTGCCGTGGGGCTCACCCAAGTTACGGCCTGGATCATCATGATCCCGGGTCTCTTTTTGCTAGCCAGTTTGATTTTCGGCTTCGACGCCCCCGATCCCCAAGTTACCGCCGCGGGAGCCGAGGTCGACCCCGCCGAGGTACAGACCATGGTGGAGCGCATCACCAGCGGCCTGGCCACCCTGAACTGGTGGATCATCGTGCCCTGCTTCATCCTTTACTTTCTGTCCGGTTACGTGATGTACTCCTCCCTCTTCGCCGCCGTAGGCTCGGCGATGGGCGACGATATGGG
This sequence comes from Neolewinella sp., assembly GCF_965214665.1. Lineage (GTDB taxonomy): Bacteria > Bacteroidota > Bacteroidia > Chitinophagales > Saprospiraceae > Neolewinella. The sequence continues at coordinate 2,181,148 of NZ_OZ243970.1, forward strand.
TGAGAGCCAGACGCTGACGCTACCGATCAGTCTGCCCGTGATCCTGGCCCTCTACATCATGCTAGCCGCCATCCAGAACCCAAACTCCAGCCTCGCGGTATGGTCGAGCATCTTTCCCCTTTTTGCACCCATTGTGATGCCGGCCCGCCTGGCCTTCGAACCCCCGCTGTGGCAGATCCTGGCTAGTCTAATATCGGTGTTCATCTTCAGCGCGCTTATGGTCTGGATGGCTAGCCGCATCTACCGCGTCGGCATCCTGAACTACGGCAAGAAGTCCACCCTCAAAGACATGGGTAAGTGGATCACCGCCAAGTACTAGAGCGTAGCCGCCTCGCCCGGCACCACCACCACGTTGAGCAGCTTGATCACGAAGGAGCAGGGCGTGTCGCTGGCTAGCGTGGGCCGCATGGCTTCTTTGAGCACCTCCATGACGGCATCGTACTCACCGGTGAGTTGGGTGGCCAGGTGATTGGTAGCTACCTGAATTCCCGTATGGCCGTGCAGGCGTTCAATGAAGGCGATGATGGGAGCCTCGTAGTTGGGCGTGAAGGGGTAGAGGGATAGGTCTAGGGATACGTGCATACCTGCCTAACACGGGGGCGGGGCCGCAGGTGCAAAGGTCTGGGTAAGGCGTTGGACGCTTTAGAAGCGTCCAACGCCTAAGGCAAAAAGGTAAACTTATACGCCAGCGACACCACCGGCGCTCCGAACACACTCAGTCGGTAGGCAGCAAAGGGGCTACCCGAGAAGATGCCCAGCGGCGGCGTACTGGCATCCCGGGGCTGGAAGAATACGTTGTAGGCGTTGTCGCGGCCGTAGACATTGTAGACCGTGAAGACCCAGTCGCCCGTCCACCGCCGCTGCTGCCGGCGCAGGTTGTGGATCGTCCAGCTGAAGTCGAGGCGGTGGTAAACCGGCAGGCGGTCGTTGTTGCGCTCTAGGAACAAGGGGATGGGCGTATCGCGGATGGTCACGAAGCCGTTCGGTACCGTATAGGGCCGGTTGCTCTGTACCACCAGGTTGAAGCCGAGCTCATGGGTGCGGCCCTCGTCCAGGGTCAGCCGGGCGTTGAAGGTATGGGGCTGATCGAAGTAGCCGGGGTACCACGCGCCGCGGTTGATGCGGGTGTCAAAGGTGGGCCCGTCGACGCGATTTTCCACCCGAGCGTAGGTATAGTTGAGCTCACCGGTGAGGCGGCCGGTGGCGCGGCGGGCGGTGAGTTCCACACCGTAACTGCGCCCCTGTCCGCGCACCAGGTCGGTTTCTACGGTCGGGTTGAGGAAGAAATCGGCTCCGGGGCGGTACTCCAGTAGGTCCTCGATCTGGCGGTAGTACGCCTCGATCTGGAAAAAGTAGTTGCGGTCGGTGGACTGCTGACTCAGGCCTACGGAATACAGATTAGCGGACTGCGGCCCGACGTTGCTATCGCTGACCTTCCAGCGGCTGGTCGGTACCGGCGTGGTGGCGTTGTAAATGTTCTGCAGGTACTGCCGCGAGCGGGCGTAGGAAGCTTTAAGGCTAGTCCGTTCGGTGACTTTAAAGTTAAGTCCCAGCCGTGGCTCGAAGCCGGAGTAGGTCTGAATAGCTCCACTCTCCACGGCAATGGTTTCCAGCAGCGTACTTCCCCGCACGACCTCCCCCTTCTGGTACACCCGCCGCTCCCCGGGCCCCAGCTGTTGGTAGCGCACGTAGCGCAGTCCACCACTGAGACTGAAGCGGTCCGATACCTGCCACTCGTCCTCGACGAACAGGGCCAGCTCCGATCCTACCTCTTTGGCTAGGCGCACCGGCCGGATGCCCGACACCCCACCGGGGTCGAGCCGGCCGGATTGTAGGACGTAGTGATCGTACTGTACGCCCAATGAGGCATTGTGCCCGCTGCCGGTGTAGGCAACGGCGGTGCGCCCGATGGTATAGTCGATCCCGGATAGAAAATCTATGCGCCCCCCGTCCGACTGCGGGAAGCGTAGCTCGGGGTCGTAGTTAGCGCGGTGGCCACTCGTTTTGACCGACCAGCGGTCGTTAACTAGGTGAAGCCACTCCAGGCCTACATTTAGCGTCAGGTAGGCGTACTGATTGGCGGTGGCGGGGATGCCGCCCACGTTGCTCAGTAGGTCGATCTGGTAGTAGTCCTGGCTATAGAAACCGGAGAAGGTCACAATATCCCGATCCCCCGGCCGGTAGTCTAACTTTAAGGTGGCATCAGCGAAGCGGGCTTCCGTATTCTGCAGCCTTTCCACGATGGGAAAGAGAAAATCGGTGAAGGATCCCCGCACGGCAGCCAGTAAGCCGAACCGCTTCTGCTTGTCGAGTGGGGATTCCAGGGAAAGGTGGCTCGATACCAGTCCGAGGCCGCCACGTATTTCCGTCCGCTGCCGCGTCGGCGACTTCGAGCGCACATCCAGCACGGAGGCAATACGCCCCCCGAAGCGGGCAGGAATATTGCCGCGGTAAAGATCGACCCCCCCAATAGCGTCTGGTGTAAATACTGAAAACAAACCGAAGAGGTGGGTAGGCGTGAAGACCGGTGCCCCATCATAAAGCAGCAGGTTTTGATCGATGGTGCCGCCGCGCACGCTGACCCCGTTACTGGCCTCACCGGCCGAGGCCACGCCCGCCAAAATTTGCAGTGATCTTAGTACATCACGCTCCCCGAGTACGGTGGGAATGCTTTCGAGGTCCCCGGCGGTGAGCCGCTCTACGCCCATGGTAGGCCGCGAGAGCGCTAGTTGATCGTTGCGGTCGGTAACGGTGACGGTCTCCAGGTCGGCGGCGGTAGCTTCCATGCGCAGCGTAGCGTCCATATCTTCCCGGAGCTGGAGTTCCTGCTCAAAGGGGGCGTAACCGGTATAGCTAGCCCGCAGCACGTACACCCCGGGGCGTGCCCGTAAAAAAAGCCGGCCGCGCTCGTCGGTCTGCCCGGCCACGAGACCCGGCGAGAGCTGGACGCTGACGAAGGCCAGGGGTGCATCGCCGGCGACATCCAGCACGGTAAGTTGCAACTCAACCTCCTCCTGGGCGGCCACGGAAAAGGAAAGCAGTAGGAATAGGAGTAGTCGCATGAACGATTATTCAGGCCAGCCTACGGGGCGGACGGGGGCGCGTCCGTTGCCCGTGCAGGGGGCCAGGGGGGGAACAAAGGGTCCGACGGAGGGCTCTAGGTTGATCGGCCGATCGCGACCCACGGGCTCGCCGGTGGCCGCGTCGCGAAAGATGTACCGGCGGTCGCTGGCCACCGAAACGGCCCGCACGTAGCCCAGTACATCCGGTCCGTCGGGGTTGACGTTAGCGAGGTTACCATGGAGCGCCGCAGGGATAGTAGCGTTGAGTCCGCTGTTACCCTCCACCAGATTATTGACCGTACGGCCGTAGGCAAAGGCTTCAGCCGTCAGTCCGTACTGAATACCTTCGACTAGTAGGCCCCCGTACTGCGTGAAGACGATATCCCCGATTTCATTGCCCGTCAACTGACCGCCGTCGAAGGCCTGGTCACTGGCAAAGAGGAACCGCCCGCCGGCCACCTCCCGGTAGCAGCCGTCCTCCCCCTCACAGAGGTAGTCGAAGGTCTGCCGGTTGCGGTCGATGACGTTGTCCGGAATGCAGACCCCATCGCGGTAACGGCCCCCGACACAAGTAGCACACACCGTTTCCCGCTCCCAGTAGCGGTAGTCCCACTGGTAAAAATTGCGCTCGTCGGCCGGGTCGGAGCTATCGAGCAGCACCCGAAATACCGGCACGAATCGTCCGCGTGCCTCATCAAAGCGCCCCTCCTGGTCGAAGCGTAGCCGTACGTCCTGGACCTGGGACTGCGGCGGCACGACCTCGGGGGCCGACACCGCTTCGGTGCCGTCCGGAAACGTGACCCGGATATTCCACTCCTCCCCCGCGCTGGCCCGGAAGTCAGCCGGCGGGAGGTAGCGGCCGGGATCGTCCTCACTTGCTTGCCACTGCACCTGCGCCCCCGCCCGTTCTTCTGCGATGACGGTAGCAATGGCCACCTCCTCAAATTCCAGTTCCACGACGCGGAAGTTACTTTGTCGTACGCGGACCTCGCTGAGCCCAACTCGATCGGCAATATCACCCTCCACCAGGTAGAAGGGGCCCTCCAATTGGAAGTCCGGGGTAGTGGGCTCGATGCAGGCCGTGAGTAATAGGCTAAGCAGCAGTGCGGCGGTATAGGAGTCGTAGGTCATGCGCGCCGGTGAAGGTAGGTTGATTATAGTCGCTCTCTGAGCTAGTATCCTAGGGCGGAGTAAAGGATAAAAAGGACATGTCCCCGCCAAGCTGCTCGGCAATAGTGGCACTATCCGCCCCCAAGTCTATGTGCCGCAGTAACTCATCAATCTGGGCACTCAGGTCGATCGTCGTAGCCTGTCCCCGCAGTGGTAGCACCTCCCCCCCGAAGTCGACCACGAAGGGTACGCTACCGTAGGTGGACACTGATAGCGTATCCGTGCCAGGGTCCAGCACGTACTCCAGTCGCGCCTGCACGTAGCCCCGGCCGTCATTGTAATTGAGCCGGCCGGGTTGGGTACGAAGGGCATCGCCCGTCGGGGCCAGGAAGGGCACCACCGTGCGGTAGCGGTCGGGCAGACCGTAGGTACCAGTGAGCGCGGTGAGTCCCGCAGTGCCGGTGCGCAGGGTACCGATATTGGTGGTGGTCGGCGTGGTGGTGGCCAGCAGGTAGTTGCCGTTGAGGGTGACGGTGGTCGTATCGCTGCCGACTAGTGTGTTTAGTTGTACTGGACGATTGGGCTCCGGAAGCTCCGTAGTAGCCGACCGTAACTGTAGCTCCCCCAGGTAGTAGCGAAAACGTACCAACGTGAAGGAATCACCCGCCGCCCGGTATGGATAGCGCTGCCCCGCTATTACGGCCTCATCCTCCCAGCGAGGCGTGATGCGTAGGGAATAGGCTGGGTACGTGCAACAGTCCAGACAGCCCAGATCTGCCTGTAAATCGTAGTTCGCCGCGTCGGGGTCGATGCAGCCCGTCTGGTCCTCGTAGCAACCGGCGGCGCAGAGGGTAAGGAGTAGACCGTACAGCAGCGGGAGGCGCATGGGTGCGGAAGGAGTTAAATAATCATACCGGCCGCGACGGTATCGTTGGTCTGCTCGTCGACCAGAATGAGGCTGCCGGTGATGCGGTTGCGGCGGTAGGTATCGGTGAGTAACGGCCTGGTAGTGCGTAGCAGTACGCGGCAGATGTCGTTCATCTTCACCTCCTTATTTTCCTCGTCGCGGTGCAGGGTATTAATGTCCAGCCGGTAGCGTACCTCCTTGACGATGCAGCGGGCCTCCTGCGTGGTATGCATGACGGCATATTTACCCCGGGGTTGCAGGGGCCTCTCGTTGAACCAGCAGAGCATAGCCTCCACGTCTTGGGTCACCTCCGGCTGGTTGTTCTCGCGCACGATCATGTCGCCGCGGCTGATGTCGATGTCGTCTTCGAGCAGGAGGGTTACCGACATGGGCGGAAAGGCCTCCTCCAGCTCTCCGTCGAAGGTGTCGATCTTAGCGATGGTGCTGCTGAAGCCACTCGGTAGCACCGTCACCTTGTCCCCCTTTTTGAACACGCCCCCGGCAATACGCCCGGCGTAGCCTCGGTAGTCATGGTAGTCGTCGCTGTACGGCCGGATCACGGTCTGCACCGGTAGCCGGCAGTCGATGAAGTTATTATCGCTGCCGATGTGTACGTTTTCCAGTGAATACAGCAGGGTGGAACCGCCGTACCAGTCCATGTTCTTGCTGCGCTCTACGACGTTATCGCCGAGCAGGGCGGACATCGGGATGAAGTCCACGTCCTTCACGTCGAGCCGGTGGCTGAAGGTGCTGAAGTCCTCCTTGATGGCCTTGAAGGCTTCCTCGGAGAAGTCCACCAAGTCCATCTTATTGATGCAGACGATCAGGTGGGGAATCTGCAGCAGGGAGGCAATGAAGGCGTGCCGGCGCGTCTGTTCCACTACCCCATTGCGGGCATCTACGAGGATCAATGCCACGTTGGCCGTACTGGCTCCCGTCACCATATTGCGGGTGTACTGAATGTGGCCCGGCGTATCGGCGATGATGAACTTCCGCTTCGGCGTAGCGAAGTAACGGTAGGCCACGTCGATCGTGATGCCTTGCTCGCGCTCGGCCTTGAGTCCATCGGTGAGTAGCGCCAAATTTACACCCTCCTCTCCGCGCTTGGCGCTGGTCTGAGAAATAGCCTCGTACTGGTCCTCAAAAATTGACTTCGAGTCATACAACAGCCGCCCGATGAGGGTCGACTTGCCGTCGTCGACGGAGCCGGCGGTGGTGAAGCGAAGGAGCTCAGTATCCATAAGTAAGGGGTAAGGGGGTAAAGGAGTTATGGGGTTAAGGCGGTCGGCAAGGGGGGGTATCTACCCGCGAAGCGGTCTACCCCCAAACGCGTCAGCGAGGGGTCTACCCCGGCAAAGCCGGGTCTAAAAATACCCCTGCTTCTTCCGGTCCTCCATAGCCGTCTCACTCCGCTTATCGTCCGCCCGGCCGCCCCGCTCGGTCTTGCGGGCGATACTGACCTCGGCGATGATCTCTTCGAGGGTGGTGGCGGTAGACTCCCACACGCCGGTGGTGGTGATGTCGCCGATGGTGCGGCAGCGCACGCTTTTGGTCACCAGGGCCTCCTCGGGGCGGCGGGGCAGGAACTCGGAGTCGGCTAGCAACATGCCATCCCGCTCGAAGACCTGGCGCTCGTGGGCGAAGTAGAGACTGGGCAGTTCGACCTGCTCGACGGAGAGGTACTGCCAGACGTCGAGCTCGGTCCAGTTCGAGATCGGGAAGACGCGGAAGTGCTCGCCGAATTGCTTGCGGCCGTTGAAGAGGTTCCAGAGCTCGGGGCGCTGGTTCTTGGGGTCCCACTGGCCGAACTCATCGCGGTGGCTGAAGAAGCGCTCCTTGGCGCGGGCCTTTTCCTCGTCGCGGCGGCCTCCGCCGAGGGCGGCGTCGTATTTGCCCTTCTCCAGAGCGTCAAGCAACACGGCCGTCTGTAGGTAATTGCGGGTGGCGTTGTAGCCAGTCTCCTCGCGGACCATCCCATTGTCGATGGCCTCCTGTACGGAGCCCACCACTAGATTGGCCCCAATACGCTCCACCAGGGCATCGCGGTAGGTGATGGTTTCGGCGAAGTTGTGTCCGGTATCGACGTGTAGTAGGGTGAAGGGCACCCTGGCGGGGTAGAAGGCCTTGACGGCCAGGTGCACCATTAGGATCGAGTCCTTGCCGCCGCTGAATAACAATACGGGGTTTTCGAACTGGGCGGCGACCTCGCGCAGCACGAAGATGCTTTCGGACTCGAGCTCGCGCAGGTGGTTGAGCTGGTAATTAGCGGACATCAGCGGGAAGTTGGTTCGGAGGAGAGAGACTGAATGGATAAGGGTGTAATCAGGGCAGCGATCAACCGCTCGGCGGCTTCGGAGACGGTAAGGCGCTCGGTGGCCAGGGTCAGAAATGGAGCGGTGGGTGCTTCGTAAGGAGAGTCAATGCCGGTAAAGTCCCTGATCTCACCGGCGCGGGCCTTGGCGTACAGCCCCTTCACGTCACGACGTTCACATTCCTCCAGGGGGGTATCTACGAACACTTCGTAGTAGTCCTCACCCAAAATCTCGGCGACTCCGGCACGCAACTCCCGGGTCGGACTAACGAAGGAACATAGCACGATCGCGCCGGCTTCGGCGAATAGTTTAGCTACCTCAGCCACGCGGCGGGTATTCTCGCGGCGGTCCTCCAGACTGAAGCCCAGGTTGCCGTTCAGCCCGCTACGGACGTTGTCCCCATCGAGCACCCGGGTAAATACACCCCGTTCGAATAGTCGGCGCTCGACCGCCGCGGCAATCGTACTTTTCCCGCTACCCGACAGCCCCGTAAGCCATACTATTCCCCCCCGGTGCCCGTTAGCGGTTTCGCGCTCGGTGCGCTGCACCAACTGGTCATGGATGGGGTGAATGTGCTCGGCCATATCCTGAAATAAGGCGCGAAGATAGGCAAAGCATGCACTACTTCCACTAAGCCGGTACGATGCGGTGCTTCGCCAAAAAGTCGGGATCGATCTCTACCCCGCTACCTTTCCCGCGGGGCAGGTGTAGAATACCGTCCTCGGGCACCAGCGTAGAGGTAGCACAGGTGAAGGGCACCTCGTCGCTCACCCCCTTAAATTCATGGTAAGGCCCCGCATTGGGTACGGCCGATACGAAGTGCATCATATATACGTAGCCCAGCCCCGTGCCACTGATGTGCGGCACCGTAGTATACCCCCGCGCCGCGGCCATGCGGGCCACCTTCATGCAGCGCACCATACCCCCAAAGTAAAACAGGTCGGGCTGCACCATTTGCACCGCGTCGTTACCGATGAGCCAGCGGAAGTTGCGCAGACTCACCTCGCCGCCCCCGGAGGCGATGGGGATGTCGACGGCATCGGCCGTAGCCTTCCAGTCCTCGTAGTAGTCAGTCGGCACGGGCTGCTCGTAGAGGTCGATGCGGTGCCGCTCCAGCAACTTGCCGATGCGGATGGCCTCCGCGCCCCGGTAGCTGCCGTTGCAGTCGGCGTAGATCGTAATATCATCCCCGAAGGCCGGCCGCATCAGCGGGATCAGCGCCTCGGTACGCCCCGGCACCTCCTCGGGGTTCTCGCGCCGCCCGCCGCACTTGAACTTCACGGCCTTAGCCCCCGTCGATTCCCGCAGCTCCTTAATTCGTTCCAGCGAGGCCTCAGCGCTTAGGTGGCGGTTATTATTAGCTTGGTAGATGGCGATCTCCGTGCGCTCTAGGTCACCAACCAGCTCGCCCATGCTCCTTGCCGCGATACGGCCCAGCATATCTAGGATGGCCATCTCAGCCGTCGCTACGGGGATCCAGAGGGCGTACCCCTGGTACTTATAGTTATTCTGGTACAGCGTCACGTCTTCCATCAGCCGGTCCAGGTCACGGGCGTCCTTACCCACGAAGAAGGGGTTGACTAGCTGCGTCTGTATGGGATAGAGGTGCGGCATGCGGATGTTGTGCCCGGAGCAGTAACCCACCGCCCCGTCCGTGGAGCGTACCCGCACGAAGTAGCTGCCCTGGTGCTCCAGCAACTCGCAGGTTTCGATAATTACGGGATCGGGGAACAACTCGCGCCGCAGTACGGGGCGGGCCAGCGCGGCGTCCAGATCGGCATAGTTGGGCGGGGGCGCAGGTGCGAACGGTGTAGAACGGGCAGCAAGACCGGCCCCAACCCCAGCGAGTCCGGCAGTGGTCAGAAATTTGCGGCGGGAGTGTGGCATGATCGGTAGTTTAGACGTAAGATACCGGATTGGCATCGATCGCCTTTAGTTGCGCGATCACCCTGGCCGGGTCCTCCGCCCCGAACACCGCGCTGCCCGCCACCAGCACCCGCGCGCCCGCCTCCAGTACCTTCTGCGCATTCTGCAGCCCAATGCCCCCATCGACCTCGATCACCGCGCGGGAGTTGTGCACCGCGATCAGCTCAGCCATTTGCCGCACCTTCGGAATACTCTGGTAGATGAATTTTTGCCCCCCGAAACCCGGATTGACGGTCATGATCAGCACCACGTCCAGGTCCTCGATCACGTTTTCCAGGTGGGCCACCGGAGTGTGGGGATTGAGCGCCACACCGGCTTTCACGCCGGCCTCCTTCATCTGCTGAATCACCCGGTGCAGGTGGGTGCAGGCCTCGGCGTGGACGGTGAGCCCCGTAGCGCCGGCCCGGGCGAAGGAGTCGATGTAGCGCCCCGGCTCCTCGATCATCAGGTGCACGTCGACGTACTTCTCCGCCCGCTCCGCAATCTGCTCGATGATGAACTGCCCGAAGGAAATGTTGGGTACGAAGCGGCCGTCCATCACGTCGAGGTGAAACCAGTCGGCCTCACTGGTATTGACCAGCGCGATGGCGCGGTCCAGGTGACGAAAATCGGCGGCAAGCAGGGAGGGGGCTACGAAGTGGGACATCGGTACGGATCGATTTGCACCGCGCAAAGCTACGCCGCCGCAAACCAAGCCGGCCCGGCCGGCCGTTACTATCCGTAGCCCCCGGTATATGTCTACACTTCTACGCGCTCTGCTTTTCTCGCTATTGCTTGCACCTGCGTGCAGCGCCCTTCTGGCACAGACTGCGGTAAGATCACTGCGCTACGACTATACCCTGCGCGACCCCCTGGCCGGCACCGCCCGCGACAACTGGCTCACGCCAGCGGCCGAGTTCAACCGCTCGCGCTTCTACACCTCGGTCGGTAGCGGTACGGCAGCCTATGCGGGTTTCGGGGTGGGCCTCTATTCGATCTGGTACAAAGGCTACGAGCTCGAACCCTTTCACACCTTCAATGACTGGCCGGAGTGGGAGCAGATGGATAAGGCCGGCCACGTATTTACGGCCTACTTCTTCAGCCGCTCGGCCTTTGCCGGACTGCGCTGGGCGGGGATCAAACGACCGGCCGCCCGCTACGCCGCCCTGGGGGTAGCCAACCTACTACAGGGTACCATTGAAACCATGGACGGCTTCAGTAGCAACTGGGGCTTCAGCCTCAGCGACATGGGTGCCAATCTGGCCGGGAGCCTCGTCTTTACCCTACAGGATGCACTGTGGCACGAGCAACGCATGCTCATCAAGGTGTCCAATGACTTCCGCTCTCCCCCTGACATCCTGGTCACGAACGGTAACGGGGCGCAGTCTAATCTGGGCTATATCGACCGCCAACGCTTCGGCGATAACCCCTTCGAGCGCTTCCTCAAGGACTACAACGCCCAGACCATCTGGCTGAGCATCAATCCGGCTGCCTTCGCCCCCCGCAGTCGACTACCGCAGTGGCTCAATATTGCAATTGGTTATGGAGCCGAGGACGTTTACGGGGCCTACTTCAACTCCTGGGGCGAGGGCGGCGAGCGCTTCCGCTACGATCCGGAGCGGTACCGGCAGTGGTACCTGAGCCCCGATCTTTACCTCAGCCGCATCCCTACCAAGAAGCGCTGGGTGCGCCTTACGCTCGGTATCCTCGACTTCATCAAGCTCCCCGCCCCGGCCCTGGAATACAGCCGCGGCAAGTTCTACGGGCGATGGCTGCGCTGACGTACCTTCGGGCCCATGGCAAAACTTCGCCGCAATCATGCTTCTCGGGGTAGTGCTGCCTCCGCCGGCACTATCGTGAAGGTGAGCGTCTTTGCCGCCATCCTCGGCGGACTCGTATGGGGCTTTCGGGAGTTCGGGGATACGTCAGCGGGGGGAGGGGCCCCCGGTGTAAGTCAGGTGCAAACTACTGGAGACGCTACTTATTCCGGGGAGGCCTATTTCCTACCTACCGGCTCCGACGGGCAACTCGTGGACCACGGCGGCTTCGTGCTAGCCTACAACGAGGAGTGGGAGCAGGCCGACTGGGTCGCCTACAGCCTCACGCGCGATCACCTACAGCAACAGTGGACGGAACGCGACGATAACTTCCGCGAGGACCCCCTAGTACGCACCGGCTCGGCTACCGTGGGTGATTACCGGGGTAGCGGCTACGACCGCGGCCACCTGGCCCCCTTTGGCGATTTTGCCTGGGATGCGGAGCTGGCCGATGCCACCTTTTACCTGTCTAACGTGAGCCCCCAGGCCCGGCAGTTCAACCAGGGCGTCTGGCGCGAGCTCGAGGAATTGACCCGCGACTGGGCTAATCGGGAACGGCAGCTTTATGTTGTCACCGGTCCGGTAACCACCGAAAACCCGAAGTTTTACATTGGTCGCGATAACCGGGTGGCTGTTCCGCGCACGTACTTTAAGGTGCTGCTCGACCTCGAGGACCCCCAGCAGAAGGGCATCGGTTTTGTCATTCCCAACGAGATCAGTTTCGATCCGCTCACAAAATACGCCACCAGTATCGACGAGGTAGAGCGCCTTACCGGCCTCGATTTTTTCCCCGATCTGATGCCGGATGATCTAGAGGAGGAGATCGAAGCGGTCGGTAATCCTGACTTTTGGCTATTTAGCAAGAAGAAATACGACCGGCGCATGGACCAGTGGAATAAGGTAGATCAGTAGGACAGCAACCGGGCGCGGCGCCGGCACTAGGGCGTAATAGGCGTTGGACGCTTTAAAGCGTCCAACGCCTTAGCTCACGCGCAACGCTTAGCCTTGCTTATACCTCTTCACCGCCTCCGTCAGCCGCGGCAGCACCTCGAATAGGTCGCCCACCACCCCATAGTCGGCCGCCTTGAAGAAGGGCGCATCGGCGTCTTTATTGATCACGACGATCGTCTTGGAGTTGTTGACACCGGCCAGGTGCTGAATGGCCCCACTGATGCCGGCGGCAATGTAGAGGTTGGGGCGGATGGCCACGCCGGTCTGTCCCACGTGCTCGTGGTGGGGGCGCCAGTCGCTATCGGCCACGGGGCGGCTACAGGCGGTGGTGGCGCCGAGGGCTTCGGCGAGATCTTCTACTACACCCCAGTTTTCGGGACCTTTGAGTCCGCGGCCGCCGCTGACGACCAGTTCGGCCTCGGGTAGGGGGACGCGGCCGCTAGCTACCTGATGCTTGACGACTGTCGTTTTGGGCTCGGGTACGGGAATATCGAGTGACTCGACACTACCCCCGGACTGGCCGAGCTCCTCTACGGGGATGGAGTTGCCCGCCACACTGATGACCTTAACGTCGGTAAGCACCTGCACCTCGGCGAAGGCCTTACCGGAGAATACGGGTTTGCGCACGGTAAAATAGCCATCTTTCATCATAGGGATGGCATTGGCTCCGGGTACGCTACCGGCCTCCAAGCGCGCAGCTAACCGCCCGGTGATGCTCTTACCGGTGCTGTTATGCGAAAGCACGATGACGGTAGCTCCGAGCTTCTTGGCTGCCTCGGCAATAGCAACGGTGTACACCGCCGCATCGAATTTTTCTAGGTTCGGACTACTTACCCGGTGCACCTTGCTGGCACCAAAGCGTGCGAGGTCCTCGGCACCCGTTGCATCTCCCAATACGAGAGCATGACACTCTGTGCCAAGCACGTTGGCCGTTTTTCTTCCGTAAACGACCACCTCGTGGGCCATTTTCTTAAACTGGCCATTCGTAGCCTCCGCGTATACAAGTACCATGGGGTAAGAGGATTAGGGATTGAAGGGAGAGGGGATTAAAGGGACAGGGGACTATATGACCTTTGCCTCTTCGTGCAGTAGACGTACCAGCTCGTCCATGTCATCGGGGTCGATGAGCTTTACGCTGCCCTTGTCGGCGAGCTTATCGTAGTGGGCAATGCGGGTGGTATCGGGGAAGTCCGTAGGCTGCACCACGTTGAGCGGTTTACGTTTGGCCATCATGATACCGCGCATGTTGGGGATGCGCTGCTCAGCGAGTCCTTTGGCGGAGCTCAGGGCAAAGGGAGTTGGGACCTCGATAACCTCCTCGCCGCCCTCAATGTCGCGGGTAACGGTGGCTTTGCTACCCTCGACTTCCAGTTCGATGGCCTCAGCGATGTAGGGTAGGTCCAGGAATTCGGCTACCATAGCCCCTACCTCGGAGCCGTTGTAGCTAATGGTCTCCTTACCGAAGAAAATAAGGTCGTAGCTCTCCCCACGAGCATACTCGGCAATTTGGCGGGCGGTGTAGAGGCTATCTTTCTCTTCACTGACGTCGATACGGACCGCATCGTCGGCACCGATGGCCAATCCCTTGCGGATCACAGCGTCGTTGTCGGCGGGGCCTACATTCAGAATGGTGACCGATCCGCCGGAGGCCTCCTTAAGTTCCAGGGCACGCACCAGAGCGTACCACTCATCGTAGGGGTTCATGATGTACTGCACGCCCGTAGTGTCGATGTCACTACCGTCGCCGGTAAGCTGGATCTTGGTGGTAGTTTCGGGCGTCTTGCTGACGCAGACTAGCAGTTTCATACGGTGGGTCGTTTGCTCGCAAATTTAGCGAAATTTCGCTGAATACTATTGTGCTTACCGCGCGAACTTCGAGATGGTGAACGGTAGCACCGGGCTCCCCCCGGGCCCCTGCTGATCGAGCTGGGCGTTGACGACGAGGAGACTATCGGACGTAGCGGCGATGGTGGTGGGGAAGCGGAAGGCACCCCCCGTCACCTGTACGACAGTGCCGGAGGAATAATCGTCGTTCATCTCGATGGTGACTACCTCGGCGTTCATATTGCGGACTACGAACAACAGGTTGTCGTCGAGCTCGATACCGTCGCCGGCCGTGAGCGGGTAGCCACTGACGGTCACCTGGGTGACGGACTTATCGCTCACGTCAATGCGGTAGAGGTTACCGGTGTTCGACTGAATGGACAGCAGGTAGCGGTCGTCCGGGGTGATGGCGATGCCGTTGAGATTGAAGCTGGCACCGTAGTCGATGACGGTGCTGTCTAGTTCAAGCCAGGTCTCCAGGCTATCACCACCGCTATAGCGGTACATAACGGGAAAGTAGGAATTGGTTAGGTAAGCTGTTCCGTCGCTGGCTACCGTCACATCGTTGACGAAGGTGCTATCGCCCGTGGGTACTTCCTCACTGCTTAGTTGCCGGACCTGGTTAGATCCGAGGTTCAGCACGTAGGCCGACCCGGTAGGGCCACCGGCGATGTAAAGATCCGTACCGGACACCTCCATACCCAGCGCGGCACGGATACGGTCGCCGGTAGTACCTAGCGGCTGCAAACGCATGTCTGTCTTAGCCCCGGCAAAAATGGTACCGTTCACCGTAGAGCCGGTATAGACGCGGTCGGTGGCATCGTCGTAGGCAATTCCCTCGGGAAAGACGGCGTCGTTCGACACGATGAGTTCTACGGTGGTATTGGCTACGGGGCCGGGCACATCGTCGTCATCCTGGCAGCTGGCTAGGAAAAGAAAGGACAGGGCTAGGGGAAGAAGGTAGCGCATGGGCTTCGGGTAGTTTGTTAGCTGCTCTAAATGCGTGGAGGGGATTATGGTTCGGTGCGGCTGCCCTTAGTCAGGATCGGCGTCGGCGGTGTACCACCATCACTGCACCTGCGACCCCGCCGCCCAGTAACGCTCCCGCTGCGGCGTCCGTCGGCCAGTGTTTGCCCGCCTTTACGCGAAGGAAGCCCGTGCTCAGCGCCACCCCCATGGCCAGCAGACGTCCCAGCCAGGCCCCCCGCCGCCCGTCGTAGGTGCGCAGGAGCTCCGCAAAGAGGACCGCCCCGGCCGTTGCATTGGCCGCATGACCGGAGAGAAAGGCCGCCCGGTCCCTGCGCGTGAGGGGCCGGTCAAGCTGCCAGTCCTGATTATACACATAGGGGCGCGGCCGGCTTACCGTGTTTTTCAATAGGCTAGAGGCGGCAAAGGTGAGCAGCATCGTCTCCAACCAAAGCAGCAGCACCGTGGGGTAATGGGGGCGCGTACGCGGGTGCAGCGAAAGGAGTAGGGGCAGCGTGGGCCCGCCGTAGAGTCCCGCATCGGCCAGGTTGCCGGCCCGCCGATTGCGAACCGTATAGCCCAATCGGTCGAAGGGGTTGATCTCCTTCCCGGTGTAGTCGCCGGCATAGGGGGTGTACACGGGGGTGTCGTCGCGGTGATCGGCGTAGATGGCGGCGGCTAGGAGGGCTATACCACTTAGTAGGATGGACAGCTCGCGAACGGGACGGGTAGCTAATGGATTATGTGTCACGGTTTGGTGTTACAGTGGCTACGCTCCGTGGGTTCACCTACCCCCCCTACTGCTGCTGCTGCGCCACCTGGATCTGCCGCACCTTATCCTCCTTCCCCTGCCGTTCCACCTTCGTGACCAGATCATCGATCCAGTCATCGGGGATCTCCTTAATCACCTCCCGCAGGCGGCTGCCCCACATGGCGCCGAGGTGGCCGGTGTCCGTCTCATCGAAGCGGGTCTCGTGCATGAAGCCGGTATCCTTGTGGTAGATGACCATGTCAATGGGGTAGCCCACGTCGTTGGCACTCACCCGCGTAGAGTCGAAGCTCAGGAAGCCGCACTTGATGGCGAAATTGAGGGGGCTCTCGTAGGTCAGCGTACGGTTTAGGATGGGCTTACCGTAGCCCGAATTGCCGATGATGGTAAAGGGGGTAGCCTCGCCGATCTCGATCCAGTTGCCCTCGGGGTAGAGGAGGTAGAGCTTGTGGTCCTTGTCGTTTTCGAGCTGCCCGCCTACGATGGTGAAGAGGTTGAAGCTCAGGCCCGAGGCGGCCAGACTAGCCTTGTCCTCATCGGCCACCCGGCGCAGCTGCTCGCCGAAGGCATTGACCACCTTGTACATCTTGTCGAAGTGGCTGCTCTCTTCCAGCACCTCCTCGAAGTAGGTCACGGCCTTATCGCGTACGGAGCGCAGGCCGGAGGTCATCAGGAAGATGTTGTTCTTCCCCTGCTTGTGAATGGAGATCTTCTTGGCCGAGGTGGTCTCGGAGCCGGAGGTGATGCGGGTATCGGCGATGGCTACGAGGCCTTTTTTTACGCGGATGCCTAGGCAGTAGGTCATGGGGAAGGGGTTAGGGGCTAAAGGGGTTAAGGACTAAAGGACAGGGCAGCTCGCTTCGCTCGTCTAATCAGCTAACCAGCCATCGACTGGCTCTGTGTGCCATTGGACTGCGACTGCGTCTGCGATTGGGTAGCCGGTTTGGGATCTGACTCGACCGAGTTGAAGTAGGTGCGGTCGATGTCGTCGTGGAGGGCGTAGACCTCGGAGAGGGCGTCGTTGAGGTATTCGATGGGGTTGTCGCTGATGGCGTCGTAGTCAAGGTAGCGGAAGTAGGCATAGAGCTTGCCGGCGCGGAATTGTACGGAGTCGCGCACGTCCGATTTGCCGTGTAGGCGCTCCAGCAGGCCGACGATGCGCTGCATGTTATAGGTGATGGAGCGGGAAAACTGTGGGTGGCCGATCAAAAACTCCAGCGTAGTGCGCCGCGTCTGCCGCCGCTGGTAGGCCCGGCGGTGCATGTCGAAGCCCTCGACGACCTTGAGCAGGATGGTCTGCTGATAGAGCTTGAGGACCTTATTTTCGTTGGGGCCGCCGCTGTCGGAGATCACGTCGCCGTCGTGCAGCTTAGAATTGATAATACGGATCACCTGCGCTACCCGCTCCAGATGAATGCCCAGCTTCATGAACACCCAGGCCTGGTCGTGCAGCAGCGTATCGTGAATGCGCGAGCGGATGATGGCGCACTGCCGGCTTACCTCGAAGGTGTAGTCGTAGAGGCCGCGTACGGCGAAGTCCTCCGGGTCGGTGCCGTTGCTATTGACGTAAAAGGTATTAATGGCCTCCCACAATTCCGTGGAGATGACGTGCCGTACGCTCCCAGCATTTTCCCGTGCCGCCCTTACTGTGGAGCGGATACTGGTGGGTACGCCGTAGTCCATGCCCACCCGCTGCAGCACGTCCACCTCCACTAGCTCCTCTCCCTCTTCCCAGGTGCTCCCGTACATATTCAGGATCGACTTGAGGATGAAGTCCTTGCTCTGGCTCATCGGCGCATCCAGCATCGAGAAGTACTGCACGCGCAGGTAGCGGGCCAGGTGCTCGGACCGCTCGATGTAGCGGCCGGTCCAGTAGAGGGTGGAGGCGATGCGGGCTAGCAAGGGGGTGGGGGGTTGTTGAGTGGGTTAGTTGTTGGGTTATTGCGTAGCCGTTATCGGAGGTGTTACGTGCGTTGCAGGTGTCACAGGTATTATCTGAGGGCGGGCCCGCAGGTGCAATGTAACACCAAGACGAGCGAAGCGGTCTACCCCCAAAGGGGTCTACCCGGCCGAAGGCAGTCTACCGAGGCCCGATGCCAATCGGGACGAGCTACGCGATGACCCAGGTATCCTTGCTGCCGCCCCCCTGACTAGAGTTCACGATCAAACTTCCCTCCTTCAGCGCCACACGGGTGAGGCCGCCCTTAAGAATACGCGTCTTATCGGCCCCAAGCAGGGTGAAGGTGCGCAGGTCGATGTGGCGGGGGGCAAAGCTGTTCTTGTCCTCGATGTAGGTGGAATGGGTCGAGAGCATGATCTTGGGCTGGGCGATGAAGTTGCGGGGGTCGGCCTGAATCTTTTTGGCAAGTTCGTCGAGCTCGGCCTGGTTGAGGCGGTCGCAGATCATGACGCCGTAGCCGCCGGACATATCGACGGGCTTTACTACTAGCTCCGACAGGTGCTCCAGGGTATACTTGAGGTCCTCGGGCCGACCACAGATATAGGTCGGCACGTTGCTAATAATGGGCTCCTGCTTCAGGTAAAAGCGGATCATATCGGGTACGTAGGCGCAGATAGCTTTGTCGTCGGCGATGCCGGTGCCGGGAGCATTGACGATGGTGACCCGGCCCTTGGCGTAGGCGCGCATGAGTCCGGCCACGCCGAGCATGCTATCGGGGCGAAAGACCTCGGGGTCGAGATAGGCATCGTCGATGCGGCGGTAGATGACGTCCACCCGCTGCCGGCCACTGATGGTCTTGAGGTAGACCGTATCGTCGTCGACGTAGAGGTCGGGCCCTTCGACCAGGTCGCAGTCCATGAGCCGGGCCAGTAGGCTATGCTCGTAGTAGGCGGAATTGAAGGGGCCGGGGGTGAGCACTACGCAGCGGGGAGACTCGTCCCGCGGGGCAGCCACAGACTGCAGCGTCTGGAGTAGCATGGCCGGATAGTCACTCACCTCTTCCACCGGCACCTGGCGGAACATGCCGTAGAGCGTCCGCTTCATGGCCGCCCGGTTGGAGAGCACGTAGCTGACGCCGGAGGGGCTACGCAGGTTATCCTCCAGCACGTAGAACTTTCCGTCGGTGTGCCGCACCAGGTCCGTGCCGCAGACGTGGGTGTAGATGCCTCCCCGGGGTTGGAAGTCTTCCATACCCTTCACGTAGTGGGTGCTACTCATCACCAGGTCCTCGGGCACGATCTTCTCCTTTAATATGGCGCGGGGGCCGTAAACATCCTTCAGGAAGAGATTAAGGGCCGTGTTGCGCTGCTCCAGCCCCATCTGCAGCTGCACCCATTCCTCCTGGTCGATGATACGCGGGAAGAGGTCGAAGGGGAAGATCTTTTCTTTACCGCCGCCATCCTCGGAGTACACCGCATAGGTGATGCCCTGGTTCAGAAAGCTCAGTTTCGCGCTCTCGTTAAGTCGCTGGAAGTCACCGGCGCTCAGCTCATCAAATACTTCACGAATGGCCGGGTATCTGGAATAGTGGTGGCTAAAGTCGCTGAAGACCTCGTCGAGCGTACCCTCCGGCACGGTGTAGTCGGTGAAAAGACCGGTAGGTGAAGGCAAGGGGCAAAGGAGTTAGGGGGCGGGGGGCAAGTGTGAACGGGCAACAAAGTACAACCGTGGGGTATATATCACCTACCTTGCTCCCATGCCCACCCGCGTAGCCCTCCGCCACCACACCAAGTATACCTACGACCACCCCGTCAAGCTTTGGCCCCAGGTGATTCGGCTACGCCCCGCCCCCCACGCACGCACGCCCATCCACGCCTATAGCCTCAAGGTGCAGCCGGACAATCACTTCATCAACTGGCAGCAGGACCCCTTCGGCAACTACCTGGCCCGCGTGGTCTTCCCCGATAAGGTGAAGGAACTCATCATTGATGTAGAGGTCATCGCCGATCTAGTCACCTTCAATCCCTTCGACTTCTTCCTGGAAGAGTACGCTGAGACGGTGCCGTTCAACTACGAAGAGCAGGCGAAGAAGGAACTCCTACCCTATCTGGAGCTATCGGAGAAAAGTGAGCTTTTGGATGCCTGGATGAGGGAAGGGGCGGGACCGCAGGTGCAAGCTGATGGAACCGGAGAGCCCACCGTCAACTGGCTCGTCCGCCTCAACCAGCGCCTAGCCAACGACATCCACTACAACGTGCGCATGGAGCCCGGCGTACAAACCTGCCAGACCACCCTAGAGCGCCGCAACGGCTCCTGCCGCGACTCGGCCTGGCTGTTGGTGCAGATCCTACGCCGCTTCAGACTGGCCGCCCGCTTCGTCTCCGGTTACCTCGTACAGCTCACCCCGGACGAAAAAGTGCTCGACGGACCCAACGGTCCCGAGCAGGACTTCACCGACCTGCACGCCTGGGCCGAGGTTTACCTGCCCGGGGCCGGCTGGGTGGGGCTGGATGCTACGAGCGGACTCTTTGCCGGAGAGGGCCATATCCCCCTGGCCGCTACCCCCGATCCGGCCAGCGCCGCCCCCCTAAGTGGGTACAGCGAGCCGGCCGAGGTGACTTTCGACTTCGCAAACATCGTAGAGCGAGTACGCGAGACGCCGCGGGTGACCAAGCCTTACGACGAGCAGCAGTTCCAGGAATTTCTCCAGTTGGGTGACCGGGTCGAAGAGGCGCTACAGTCCGGCGACGTCCGCCTCACCATGGGCGGCGAGCCCACTTTCGTCTCCGACCACGACATGGAGTCCGAGCAGTGGAACGAGGCCGCCGACGGCAAGGACAAGCGCCGCCTGGCCTACACCCTGGCCGAAAAACTGAAAGCCGAGTTTGCGCCCCGGGGCTTCATCCACCAGGGGCAGGGCAAGTGGTACCCCGGCGAACCCATCCCCCGGTGGCAGTACGCGATCTACTGGCGGGCCGATGGCGAGCCGCTCTGGCAGGACCCCGCTCTGCTAGCTAACCCCACCGAAGACTACCAGGTCACCGCCGAGCGGGCCGGCAGCTTCGGGCGTGCCCTGGCCCGCCGGCTCGACTTACCCACCGAGCACTGTCAGCCCGCCTACGAAGACACCTTCTACTTCCTCTGGGAGACCGGCAACCTACCCACCAACGTCGACCCCACCAAAATCGACCCCCTCGAAAAGCTCGAGCGCCGCACCCTCAATGACCTCCTCGACGTGGGCCTCGATAAGCCCAAGGGCTACGTCCTGCCCCTCGCCTTCGACCACAACGAGGGCCGGTGGGAAAGCAGCCACTGGGAGATGAAGCGCGAGCACATCTTCCTGCTGCCGGGTAATTCCGGCATGGGCCTACGACTGCCCCTCGACCGACTACCAAAGGACACGCCTGCCGATCGCCCCGTGGAGCTTGCGGCTAGTCCCCAGGAGCAGCTCGGTGCCCTACCCGCTTATGGAGATACACCGGCAGGCATCGCTCCTTCACCTGATTCATTACACCTGCGGCCGCGCCCCCTGGTACGTACGGCGCTCTGTCTAGAGCCGCGCGAGGGACGACTCTACCTTTTCCTGCCGCCGCTAGAAAGTGGGGAAAGCTTCGTGGCCCTATTGCACGCCATCGAGCAAACGGCCGTCGCCCAGGAACTGCCCGTCGTGATCGAGGGCTACCAGCCGCCCAGTGATGCCCGGCTGACTAAACTCGTCGTGGCCCCCGACCCCGGCGTCGTAGAGGTCAATGCCCAGCCCGCCGCCGACTGGCGCGAGATCGTACATAACTACGACCGACTATTCGACCTGGCGAAGGAGAGTAAGCTGGGGACCAATAAATTCATGCTCGACGGCCGGCATACCGGCACCGGGGGCGGGAACCACATCACGCTAGGCGGTACCACGCCGGCCGATAGCCCCCTGCTACGCCGGCCCGACCTGCTGCGTAGCTTCGTCAACTTCTGGCAGAACCATCCGGGACTGAGCTATTTGTTCAGCTCGGCGTTCATTGGACCGACTAGTCAGGCGCCGCGCGTAGACGAGGGCCGTCCCGACATGCTCTACGAGCTCGAGATCGCCTTCGGACAGCTCGACGCCCACCCGGAGCCGATGCCCTGGCTGGTGGACCGGCTGTTCCGCAACCTGCTCATCGACGTGACCGGCAATACGCACCGGGCAGAGTTTTGTATTGACAAATTGTACAGTCCGGATAGTGCCACCGGTCGCCTCGGTATCCTGGAGATGCGGGGCTTCGACATGCCGCCGCATAAGGAGATGTGTCTGGCGCAGTTACTACTGATCCGGGCGCTGGTGGCGGCATTTTGGGCCGAGCCCTACCGGCGTCCGCTGGTGCGCTGGGGTACGGCGCTGCACGATCGCTTCCTCCTGCACCATTACGTCCGTGAGGATTTGCGGGAGGTGTGCGAATACCTCCGCGAGGCCGGTTTCGACTTCAAGTTGGAGTGGCTGGAGCCGTTTTTCGAGTTCCGCTTCCCGGTGCTGGGTACGGTGCGGCAGGGGGAACTCAGGCTGGAACTACGCAGCGCCATAGAGCCCTGGCACGTGCTGGGCGAGGAGCTGGGGAGTGCCGGAACAGCCCGCTACGTCGACTCCAGCGTGGAGCGGCTGCAGGTACGGGTCACGGACTTCAACGCCGACCGCTACCGGGTACTCTGTAACCAGGTCGAGGTGCCCCTCTCCTCCACCGGCCGGGAGGGTGAATACGTGGCCGGCGTGCGCTATAAGGCCTGGAACCCGCCCTCGGCGCTCCACCCCACCGTGAAGCCCGACGTGCCGCTGGTCTTCGACATCTACGATAGTTGGAACGGCCGCAGCATCGGGGGCTGTACTTACCACGTGGCTCATCCGGGCGGGCGCAGCTACGATACCTTCCCGGTCAATAGCCTGGAGGCCGAGAGCCGGCGGGTGAACCGCTTTTGGGATACGAACCATAGCGTCAAGCAGGTGGAGCATATCGTCATGCAGGGCGGCGGCGCCGATACGTTGCCGGGGGCGCAGGTGCAGTATGTTTCGGAAGAGAGCAACGCGGGCGTGGCAAGCCTGGAGGTGAAGCGGGCGCCGGCGCAGCGGGAGTTTGCGCGGACGTTGGATTTGCGGCGGGTGTAGGTTAGGTAGGTAGTAAATCCTCTACCTTTACCTGTCCGCAAAACGGACTTTCAAACGTAGCATCTGCGCCATACCTTCGTAAGTTGTTGTATTCCCCAGCTTCTACATTAGGCTCTAGATGCAGTTCGATTTGATTTGACCTTAGATCGACGATCCAGTACTCTTGGATACCGGCCAGAGCGTAAAGTTTAGCCTTTGTTGAGCGGTCGTAGGGAAGGGTAGCGTCGGACACTTCAATGAGCAGATGGACATCCTCAGGAATGGGCTGCCCCTCTCGCTGTTGGTAGCTCTCAGGATTAAAAACTAGAAAATCAGGTTCCGGCTCCGAATATCCGGAGATAGTCAGTGGATTTTGAACTCCGTACTGGTACCTAGTTTGGAACTTAAGAATGAAGTAGACATTGATCTTATCTACGCAGTCGCGGTGTCGTTTTCCAACGGGCATCTTCTCATTTAATAAGCCAAAAAGCAACTCGACCCGGTCATTCTCGGTCAGTAGCCCTTTGGCGATGGCATCGTGGTAGCGCTCCACAGTCCAGGTAAATGGATGGGGGGCCGCTTGCTGGGGCGTGAGCAGCTCGAGATTATGGGAAGGGTTGGAGGTAACAGAGGCAAGGGCCGTCATAGTAGCTAAGATAAGAAAATTGGCTGAGTTACCGCACTACCAGTCCGTTCCCAAAACCAATCGGCGGCGCTACGAAGACCAACCGCCCCGCCGCATCCTCCGCCATCAGTATCATCGCCTCGCTGAGCACCCCGGCCATTTTGCGGGGAGCCAGATTGGTGACTACGACTACGGGCTGGCCGGGCAGGTCCGCAGGGTCGAAGTGCTTGGCGATGCCGCTGACTACGCTGCGCTGCTCGCCACTGCCCAGGTCGATGGTCAACTGCAGGAGCTTGTTCGACTTTTTGATCGGCTCCGCAGTGAGAATAGTGGCCGTGCGTAGATCGAGCTTGGTGAAGTCGTCAAACTCGATAGACGGCTTAGTGGCTGGTCCTTCTAAAATTGCTGCGTTAGTTTTCGTGGGTGCTGCCGGGCTCGGAGCGGTGGTACCGGGCCCATCCCGCTCCACCAGCGCTGCTACGAGCTTATCCCGTTGCCGCTGGATGATCTTCAGCAGCGTATCATCCTTACGGTCCACGATCTTGGGGAACAGCACGCCGGCCTGGCCGATTTGGTGGCCGGGCTCGATGAGGGGCCGGCCGGAGGCGAGTAGATCGCGGGCTACGGCCCAGTCGCCATTGGTTACAATCTCCTGCTTGAGCACGGTGCGCAGCTTGGCACTTACGAGAGGCACGAAGGGGTGAGCGGTCAGTGCCAGCACCGCCGCGATCTGCACGCAGTTGTACATCACCACGGCAATGCCCGGATCGTCGGGATCGGCCTTAGCCAGCGACCAGGGCGCTGCCTCCTGGAGATAGGTATTGCCGTAGGTGGCTAGCTCGACAAAGGTGGTCGCCGCATCCTTGAAGCGAAAGGCCTCGAAGTGGGTAGCGAGAGTGGCCAGACTGTCTTGCAATTGCCGTTGCACCTGCGGCCCCGCCCCAGTCCCCCGTCCCTCCGTCCCTTGTCCCGCCGGCACCCGGCCATTAAAATACTTGTGCATAAGTACCGTCACCCGATTGAAGAAATTACCCAGCTTATCGGCCAGGTCCTTGTCGTAGTACTCGGTGAAGCCGTCCCAGGTAAAGTCGGCATCCGATTGCTCGGGAAGGTTGCGGATGAGGGCCCAGCGCAGGGCATCCTCGCCGTTGGGGAAGTCCTGGAATTCCTCGACGTACTCGTGTAGCTCGATGCCCCAGCCGCGGGACTTGGAGAACTTATCGCCCTCGAAGTTGAGGAACTGGTTGGCGGGCACGTTCTTGGGTAGCACGTACTGGCCGTGGGCCCGTAGCATGGCGGGGAAGATGAGGCAGTGGAAGACGATGTTGTCCTTGCCGATGAAGTGGATGAGCTCGGTGTCGGGATTTTGCCAGTAGTCGCGCCAGTCGCGGCCGTGGTCGAGGCACCACTGCTTGGTGCTGGAGATGTAGCCGATGGGCGCATCGAACCAGACGTAGAGCACCTTGCCCTCCGCCTCGGGGTGCGGTACGCTGATGCCCCAGTCCAGATCGCGCGTGATGGCCCGGGGCTGTAGGCCCTCGTTGAGCCAGCTCATGCACTGGCCGATCACGTGTTTTTTCCAGGTGGCGGGGTCGTGGAGCTGTACGCCGTCGACGGTGCCCTCCTGGATCCAGGTGCGGAGGAAGTCCTCGTGCTTGGCCAGGTCGAAGTACCAGTGCTTGGTCTTGCGTAGCACGGGCCTGGTGCCGCTCAACACCGAAACCGGATTGATGAGCTCGGTCGGTGAGAGGTCGCTGCCGCAGTTTTCGCACTGATCTCCGAAGGCCTCGGTATAGCCACAGCGCGGGCAGGTCCCCTTGATGTAGCGGTCGGCTAGGAACTGTTTAAACTCAGGGTCGTAGTACTGCTCAGTGGTTTTGACGATGAACTCGCCGCCCTTCCGGTCGAGGGTGCGGAAAAACTCCCGGCTGGTCTCGTGGTGCAGCGGCGCGCTCGTGCGGTGGTAATAGTCGAAGCTGATACCGAGAGCGGCGAAGCTGGCCTTGTTAAGCGCGTGGTACTTATCGATGATGTCCTGCGGCTTAATGCCCTCTTTCTTCGCGCGCAGGGTGATGGCCGCGCCGTGCTCGTCGCTACCGCAGACCCAGAGCACGTCCTTACCCATCAGCCGCAGGTAGCGGGCGTAGAGGTCGGCGGGCAGGTAGGCACCGGCTAGGTGGCCGAGGTGGAGGGGACCGTTGGCGTACGGCAGGGCGGAAGTGAGCAGGTGGGGCATGGCAGTAAGCTAGTGTGCGCAAAAGTAGCATACCGGCCGGCGAGGATAAAAAGTGTATTAACATTAATTGTCTACACCAACAATCTCGTTAATTTTGTCGTACTGACAATAACACTATAAATAATGACGCTTTTACAGCAGCTATTCTATTTGTTTTACTTTTCGACACTGTAGCTATTAGACACTTTTAGACACAAACACATTTTCGGTGCAGCGGCGGGCCTTGGTCCGCCGCTCCTCTTTTTAGGACTACTCGATCACCCGTGCAAACCCCTCCCGCGTACCAAAAGCCGCATTACCAGGCTCCCAGCCCGCGGTGAAGCGGTACGTCGTAGGCTGCCCATCCGTCAGCTTCAGCCGTAGGTAGTAGGTCGAGCCGACGGGCGTATCGTCGGGCGTGAACTCGCCCTGCCCCAGCACGTCATCTTGCTCGGCCGAAACAGCCATGCCCAGCGTATTGTCCAACTCCGCCTGCGGACCGTAGGTGTACATTACGAAGCGATCACCCCGCTGCTCGGTGTACACCGTATCGCTGTGCAGATTGACGATCCCGGTCAGTAGCTCCTCATCCCCCCGTAGCCCGGTCAGCGTCACGCTGGACCCATAGCCGTAGGTGCCCGCTTCGATACTAATCTCCCAATCTAGATCGAGGGTGCGGCCGGCTACCTCCCAGCCATTGTAATCGAGCAGGAAGCGGGAGCGCTCGGGTGTTTCCTCCAGGATGCGGAAGTGCTCCTCGGCCGCATCGCCCAGTCGGTACACGCTATCGCCGATCATAAGCCCGATACTGCCTGCGCCGAGGGAGTTGCCGACTTTGAGCACGTCCATGCCCCAGGGCTGTAGCTCGTGATAACTCTCGACCTCCATGCCGACCTTATCAAGAATCATATCGTTGGTGCGCTTACCGAATATGTCGATGCCATTACGCTCATCAAAGTAGAGCCGAAATCCGACGTTCTCGTTTTCCCACATAGGCCCTTCGCTCTGGTAAACGGGGGGTAAGATCTGCCCCAGGTGGTCGGTGTCGCGGGTGGCCTCGGTGAGCTCGTTCCAGTTACCGGCCTCGTCGTGGCGTGCCATGCGGATATTCGTTCCACCCATACCCGGACTCATCCTCGTGTCGCTGAGGCGGTTGAGGGCCTCCAGGTAGTAGTAATCGCCGTAGTTGATGTTGACGTCCACCTCGGCCACGCGGGCATCCTCGCCGTTGTTGAGCATGCGCGGCTTATTGCCGGTCTGGTGGCGGAGCAGACCGCCCATCGGATCGTCCGCAGCGGCCAGGTACTCCGGACTGCTCAGCGCCAGTAGTAGCCGTTCGGCGACATTCCGGTATTTCGCCTCTCCCGTAGCCTCACTCAGGGGAACAAAGGCGCTTGCCGCGATGGCCGCCGCGCTGGCATCCCGCTCCTCCCCCGGCGCATCGAAGTCCCAGTAGGGAACCGTATCCGCCGGCAGGTTTTCTATGAAGTAGTCAGCTGCAGAGATGGCCCGGTCGAGGTAACGCTGCTCCCCCAGGTCCTGGTACATCTCCGTAAAGCCGTAGATGGCCCAGGCCTGTCCACGCGCCCAGGCCGTCTCGTCGCCCTTGCCCTGGTGGGTGTGGCGGCTACGTACGCTGCCGTCGGCTGGATTGTAATCCACCACGTGGTAGCTACTCCCATCGGGACGGAACTGCTCGGCGTCAGTACGGTCGGCGTGGGCGCGCACCATCTCCAGGTAGCTACTATCCCCCGTCTCCCGCGCCGCAAAAGTGAACAGATGCAGGTTCATCATATTGTCCACGATGGTTAGGTGGTTGGTATCGGCCCGGTCCCAGCTGCGGATGGTGCGCGTGGTGGAGTTAAAGCGCCCGGCTCCGGTACGGGCGGCCGTAAGCAGGGGCTGTAGGTAGGTAGCCGTATCGCCGGTCAGCTCCAGGGCCTTGCCGAAGCTGGAGTACATGATGAAGCCGATGTCATGGTTGCGGTCGTAGGTCTGGTTGGGCCGTAGGGTCTCGGTCCACATTTTGGCAGCGGCAAGCACCTCCGGGTCCCGGTCGTAGGCGTACACCTGCCAGAGGATACCGGGGAAGAACCCGCTGGTCCAGTCCTCCCGGTCGACCTGCCGCCAGGTGCCGTCGTCCCAGGCATTACGGGGTAGGCCGGCGGCGGTATCCAGGGTGGTCGCGGCGTGCAGGTACTTTTCCTTCGCCAGGGAAAAGATGCTGTCTGTCGATAAAGCGGGCGGGGCCGCAGGTGCAGGGCTTTGTTGAGCGAGTACGGGCCGCAACAGGCACAATAGGACCAGCGAAGGAAGTAGAATGCGCATAGTGAGTCAGTATGATCTGCCTAAAGTTAGTCCGGACTATTAACTTCCGTGTATATTTGACGCAGAAAATTTTACGACTCATGGAAATGCGCTACGGCGTCCACCCCGACCAC
Source organism: Neolewinella sp. (assembly GCF_965214665.1). Classification (GTDB taxonomy): domain Bacteria; phylum Bacteroidota; class Bacteroidia; order Chitinophagales; family Saprospiraceae; genus Neolewinella. Next base: position 2,209,059 of record NZ_OZ243970.1, read on the forward strand.
TTCAAGACCCAGACCACAAACGAGCTCCGCGACGAATTTCTCGCCACCGGCGTGATGACCCCCGGGGCGGTCACCCTGTTTCACTCTTTCTACGACCGCTTCATCTTCGGGGGCGCGGTGCCTACCGGCGGAGCGCTGCGGCTGGAAAACGACGACGCGCTACGGTCCGACTACTTCCTGGAGCGCCGCGAGCTCGGCATCCTTAACCTCGGCGGAGCCGGCAGCGTGACCGTAGACGGCACCGACTACCCCATGGCCCGCTTCGACTGTCTGTACGTCAGCCGCGGCTCCCGGGAGGTGACCTTCCGCAGCGACGCGGCCGGGGAGCCCGCTAAGTTTTACCTCAACTGCGCCCCCGCCCACCGGGAGTACCCCACCACGAAAGCGACCCAGGCCGAGGCCAACCGCATCGAGCTCGGCGACGAGGCCCACGCCAATAAGCGGGTGCTCTACCAGTACATCCATGAGGATGGTATCCCGAGTTGCCAGGTCGTAATGGGTTTCACGGAGCTTGTAGCGGGCAACATTTGGAATACCTTTCCTCCCCACACCCACGCCCGCCGCATGGAGGTGTACCTCTACTTCGATCTGCCGGAGGACGAGCTCGTCATGCACTTCATGGGTAGCCCCGGGGAGACTCGCCACCTGGCCGTCCGCAACGAGGAGGCCGTGATCTCCCCACCCTGGTCGATCCACAGTGGTGCCGGCACGGTGGCCTACCGCTTCGTCTGGGGCATGGCCGGTGAGAATCAGTCCTTCGCGGACATGGACGCCGCCCCACTCTCCACCATCCGCTAGTATGTTCGACCTCTCTGGAAAGACGGCCCTGGTCACCGGCTGCAAACGCGGCATCGGCTACGCGATGGCGGAGGGGCTGGCCGCTGCCGGCACGAACATCATCGGTGTCTCGGCTAGTCTGACGGCCGAGGATGCCATTGCCGCCGCCGTGACCGATCTTGGCCGCCGCTTTACTGCCTACCGCTGCGATTTTTCGGATCGCGCCGCCCTCACCGACTTCATCACCGAGGTCAAGGAAACACACGGCACCCCCGATATTCTGGTCAACAATGCCGGCACCATCCTCCGCGCCCCCGCCGCCGAGCACTCCGATGCCTACTGGGACGAGGTGATCGCCGTGAACCAGACCGCCCCCTTTCTCCTAGCCCGCGAGTTCGGCCGGGACATGGTAGCCCGGGGCAGCGGCAAGATCATCTTCACCGCCTCGCTACTTACCTTTCAGGGGGGCATCACCGTGCCGGGCTACGCGGCCTCTAAGGGGGCCATCGGTCAGCTCGTCATGGCGCTGTCTAATGAGTGGGCCGGCCACGGTGTGCAGGTTAACGCCATTGCCCCGGGCTACGTGCGGACTGATAATACCCAGGCGCTACGGGATAATGCGGAGCGCTCCGCGGCCATCCTCGGTCGCATCCCCGCCGGCCGCTGGGGGGAGCCGGATGACTTTAAGGGCCCCACCGTTTTTTTGGCCAGTGCCGCCTCCGACTACGTTTCGGGTACGGTGCTTACCGTCGACGGCGGATGGATGGGTCGCTAAGCACCCGCGTCACGGCGCAGAGCCCGGCGGCTACCCATACCGTCGACTGTGTCGTATTTGGCTTCGCCGAGGGGGAGCTACGGGTGCTACTGGTGCGCCGCGCCGTGGAGCCCTTCGCCGGGCAGTGGGTGCTGCCGGGCGGTGCCATGGCCGCCGACCAGACCCTCGAGGACACGGGGCAGCGGGTCTTACGGGAGCTGGTAGGGGTCTCTAATCTCCAACTCACCCAGGTAGCCACCTACAGTGCCCCCGACCGCCACCCAGTGCGCCGGGTGGTGACCACCACCTACTACGCCCTGGTACGACCCGAGCACCACACACCGGTCGCACGGGGGTACCTAAGTGAGGCGGCCTGGCACCGACTGACGGAACTCCCCCCCCTGGGCTTCGACCACCGCGAGCTGCTGGACGATGCTTGGATGCGACTGACGGTGCACCTGCGTACGCGCCCCCTGGCCTTTGCCCTGCTGCCGGATGACTTTACGCTCAGTGAGGTACAACAACTGTACGAGGAAATTTTGGGGGAGCCGCTGGACCGCCGTAATTTTCGGCGCAAGGTCTTAGCCTACGATTTTTTGATTGATACCGGGGCAAAACGCAGTGGCGTTAAGGGAGGGCCGGCCGTGTACCGTAGCGACGCCGTTTTGCTACAGCGTGCCCTGGCCACCCCCCACGACTGAGGTATCCGTACATTCATTCACTCACCGGCGGCTCGCTTTTGCATCCGCGACACTCACAATTTTTTCCCATGCGTATTTTTTCTTTTCTACTGACCCTACCGCTGTGTCTGGTCCTCACCGCCTGTGGCCCCAAGATCTACGAGGCACCCAATATGGCTTCCACCACCCGCGCGCACCAGCTGATCGCCATCGTCCCCCCCACCGTAGCCATTAAGGGCCGGCCCAAAGACGATCCCCAGGTCCTGGCGGACGCCGCCTACGAAGACACCTTCACCTTTCAGCGCGAAATTTACAGTTGGATGCTGCGCCGCAAGCAGCAGGGCAAGATTCGTAGTCTCGAAATCATGGACGTCGAAACCACCAACGCCAAGCTGGAGCGCGCCGGGTATACGGTCGATAATCGCGTCCTGACCCCGGCGGAAATTTGCGAAGCCCTCGGCGTCGATGCCATCATCACCACCCGGTTCAACACCAGTAAACCAATGAGCCAAGGAGCCGCCGCAGCCCTCGGCGTCCTCTTCGGTGCCTGGGGGACTACCAATAGCACGACGGTAAATATGGACATCCACGACGCCCAGTCCGGCTTGGTCTGGAATTACGATTGGGAAGCCAACGGCACGGTCTTTAATAGCCCCGAACAGCTCGTAGAATCACTCATGCGCAACGCCAGTAAGCGGATGCCCTACACGTTGAGTAAGTAACGTTCGATCTTCCCCTACGGAAGCGAGCAGCTCCGACATGCTTCGGCGTGCCGGAGCTTTTCAATTTTAGAAAGCGCATAACGCATTTTCTCTAGGCTCAGTCAGTTTTAACATATAATTTTCCTGGGGTTTAAAGGGATACTATAACGCGTTCGACCCGGTCTACGTGGGTACTTACCTGGACTTCACGGCGGCAAGCCAGGACGATAATCCGCCGGTGGTGAGTAGACCGTACATTAGTAGACGGTTTCACACAGGTATATGGTGAAACCAGCTGACACTATTCACAACACACATTCTTTATGACAAGGCTAATCACCCTGATCGTGCTCCTTGCCGGAAGCATTGCTGCGGTCGCGCAAACTATCACCACCTGCACCGTTGACCGGTCTAACTTCGATATCTGTGGGCTCTGCCCCGGCAACATCTCCGCTACGGGGGTACTACAGGGAACATTTCGCTTCAATCTGCAAAAAGGGGTCACGTTCACGTTTCCCTCTACCTGTGGGACCGGCGAGAACCAACGGGAGCTAAGCCTGGGAGCCGCCACCTTCGAGATCAACACTTCGATCAATGGCAACCGGACCGTTGCGCTGCTCAGCGACTTTCCCATCGACCCGAGTGCAACTTCCTTCGAGGTGCGCGCTACGACGGCCTCGGGCAACGGAAGTTTCGTTTACAACGGAACCTCCTACTCCCGTTCGCAGCTTCCGCAAGCTACCTCCGAGGTGCGCGCCGCCGCCGCCGCCGCCCCCATCGAGCTACTTAGCTGGACGGCTACGCCTCAGGTAGCCAACATCCTATTACAGTGGTCGAGCATCACGGAAATGGATAACGACTTCTATACTATCGAGTACAGCGAAGATGGCATCACCTTCCTCGAACTGACTAGGGTAGCAGGTAGCGCAAGCTCCGATCAGTTGCTTACCTATGACTACACTCACATTGCCCCAGGCCCCGGTACGCATTACTACCGCCTGGCCCAGCAGGACTTGGACGGTAGCCGCACGACCTTCGATGTACTGGCGGTCAAGTTGGACGGACAAGCCAGTACAAATGCACTATTTCCCAATCCGGCAAGTGCAGGACAGCTCATTACGCTTAGCAACATCACCACAGCCGACATCAGCCTACTACGTGCTGACGGCAGTCTGGTAGCCCGCTTCCCCACCCCCGACCGCGAGGCCCCTCAGTTTACCCTGCCCGCCGAACTGCCTGCCGGAGTCTACTTGGTACGCCAGGGTGCTCTTATGAGTCGCCTGCTGGTCCGGTAGGTCGCATTCCCGGTCGGTCACCTAAATTTGTGCTTTTACGTGAAGTAAATTCCGGCACATGCGACTGCTATACCTGATCTTGAGCTGCCTACTGAGCACTAGCCTTATCGCCCAGGGCCAGGTCATCCTCACCGGTCTGCTCGACGGCACCGGCCCCGGTGCCACGCCCCGCGCCCTCGAGCTGTATGTGCAGGGCACGGTCAACTTGAGCGACTACACTATTCAGCGCTACGCCAATACGAACACGGACGGCACACCGGTACAGCTATCGGGGACCTATACCGATGCCTTCGTGTACGTTGTGAATGATACGGATGCTTTCGTCGAGACCTTTGGTACGGCGGGCAATTTTACCAACGTGATCTCCTCGGGCACCGTGAGCGGCAACGGCAACGACGCCTTCACCCTGGAACTCGGCGGCACCATCATCGATCAGGTGGGCGGACCCATTGGCGACGATGCCAGCATCTACACCGACAGCTACCTCTACCGCCAGGACGGCACCGGGCCTGATGGCGACTGGGTGGCGACCAACTGGACGATCCCCGGCAATGACCTACTGGATGGGTTCAGCTACGCGAAGATTGGTGCGGTCGTGCCCTTCGGTAGTTACCAACCGGCCGGCGGCCCTAGCAGACCCACGGTCTCCATCGAGAATCCCGTCAACCTAGCCGAGCCTGCCACTGACGGCAGCTTCAGTATTTTACTGTCCGAGCCGGCCGCGGCTCCTTTCACGGTCGCATTCAGCCTCGGTGGTACGGCTACCCTAGGCATCGATTACCTACTGCCCGGTGACAATACGCTCACGTTCGCTACCGGTGAGCAAGCTGCACAGCTCGTAGTCTCGGTACTCGATGATGAGGTGATCGAGGGGACGGAGACCATCGTCCTTACACTCGACTCGGTTAGTGACGGCAGCTATAGTCTGGGGGCGCCCGCGGAGGTGCTGATCCTCGACGACGATGTTGGCACCGACCCCATCGGCATCCACCTCATACAGGGGCGCGGCGACGTGAGTCCGCTGGCCGGCGACGTAGTCACCATACAGGCAGTAGTGACGGGTGATTTTCAGGAGGGGCTCGGCGGCTTCTACGTACAGGAGGAAGATGCTGATGCGGATCAGGATAGCCTCACTTCCGAAGGCATATTTGTGTTCGCGCCCGATCAGGAAGTAACCGTGGGCGATTTGGTCACCGTCACCGGCATCGTGGAGGAACGCTTCGGCCAGACCCAGCTTAGGGGCGGGGACGCCGGTGCAAGGGTCACGGTGGAGGCGACCGGTACTCCCCTACCCTCCGCTCGTGCATTGATGCTGCCCCGCCCCGACTCCCTCCTCGAGGCGCTAGAGGGGATGCGGGTCACGCCCCGCGATCTGGTGATCACCGATGTTAGCAGTCTGGCCCGCTTCGGGGAGGTGGAAGTGACCTCCGACGAGCGCCTCATTCAGTTCACCGAGTGCAACCGGCCCAATGCCGCAGCCTTTGCCGCCTATCAGGATAGCATTGCCGCAGACCGGCTACTGATCGACGACGGCCGCGGGGGCAGCAGCAACCTACCCATCCTATTCGCCGGTACCGATACCCTGGAGACTACCGATCAGATCCGCGCCGGACAGACCGTCAGCGGACTCACCGGCGTGCTGGGCTACGACTTCGACCGCTACCGTATCCAGCCTACGCAGACCGAGAACCTTGCGCTGAGTGGCAACGAGCGCCCTACCACTGCCCCGGAGGTGGGTGGTGAGATTCGCGTAGTCAGCGCTAATGTGCTCAACTATTTCACCACCCTGGGCAGCCGTGGCGCGGATACCGAGGCCGAACTCGTCCGTCAGGAAGATAAGATCGTTGCCGCCCTCTGCGTGCTCGATGCCGACATTATCGGCCTCATCGAGATCGAGAACAACGGCAACCTGGCCCTGGCCCGCCTGGTCGATGCCCTCACGGCCCGCTGCGGAGTACCCTATGCCTACGTAGAATCGCCCAATACCGGCGACGACCAGATCATGGTGGCCCTGGTGTACCGCACGGACCGTATCGCCGAATCCGGCACCGCCGCCGCCCTGGCCACCCCGGCCGAGCTATTTATAGGGCCCGGTACCAACCGCGTCCCCCTGGCCCAAACCTTCCGCGTCATCGACCCCACCAGCAGCAACCTCGGCGAGGAGCTCACCGTAAGCGTCAACCACTTCAAGAGCAAGGGCGGCGGCTGCGGGGCCGGCGACGATGATGATGACGGCGGGGCGGGCAACTGCAACGGCACCCGTACCGCCGGCGCCCGCGCCCTGGCTGACTGGCTCGCCACGAACCCCACCGGCGTCGCCGATCCCAACGTGCTCATCATCGGCGACCTCAACGCCTACCGTATGGAGGACCCTATCGTGGCGCTGGAAGATGCCGGCTACGTCAATGCCAAAACTCTCAACGGCAACACTAAATTTCCGTGTGGTGGCGGTCCGCCAAGCTACGTCTTCGGCGGTGAATGGGGAAGCCTCGACTACGCTCTGGCCAGTGACTCCCTGGCCCCCTTCATCACCGGTGCTACCGCCTGGACGGTCAACACCCCCGAGCCCGCCGTGCTTGACTATAACACCGAGGGGGCCGGTGAGGACCTCTACGCCCCTGACTTCTACCGCTTCAGCGATCACGACCCTATCGTGGTGGGTATCGATCTCAAGCAGATCGTCAATAGCGTAAGCAACAGCGTGCCGGGCGGCTCCCGCGTCGAGCTTCAGCGGCTAGACACAAATACCTACACCTTCAGCGGGATGCAGCGCGCGGGTCGCTACTTACTGACGAATGCGGCGGGGCAGGTGCTGGGGCACGGGGTGGCTCCGGTGCGGGGTGCCCGGATCAGCGTAGCGGAATTGCCTACTGGGATTTACTTCGTGTTGTTGCGGGAGCCGGGGGCCGGTGAGGCTGCGTTCAAACTGCTGGTGCTGTAAGGCGTCCGACGCTTGCAAGCGTCGGACGCCTAATCGCTTGTAAGCGTCGGACGCCTAATCCACCGAGCTACCCAGCTGCACCTCCAAAGTAGCCCGCCGCTCATCGCGCACGATGTTCAGCTTGACCACCTCGCCGGGCTGGTACTTCTCCAGTTCCAGGTAAAGGTCCGAGTTACTGAGCGTAGGGTTACCGTTGATGCCGAGGAGCACGTCACCGAGGTAGCGCCGACCCCGTGTATCGACGGTCACACCTTTGAGTCCGGCACCTGCGGCCCCGCCCGCTGGCTCTACGGTGAGCACCACCAGGCCCTGGTAACCGCTCACCTGCCGCAGATCGGCGCCCAGCACCGCCCGGCGCACCTCCCCGTAGCGGATCACATCGTCGACTACGTAGCGAACCACGTCGACCGGGATGGAAAAGCCGATGCCCGCCGAGGCCCCCGAGGGACTGTAAATGCTGGTGTTGACGCCGATAAGCTGACCGTTGCTGTCCAGGAGCGGACCCCCGGAGTTGCCCGGATTGATGGCCGCGTCGGTCTGAATGGCCCCCTTAATGGGTACCCCGGCCTGACTGCGTATCTCGCGGTCGAGGGCCGAGACGATACCTGTGGTCAGCGTCTGGTCGAGGCCGAAGGGGTTGCCAATGGCGTACACGGCCTGGCCCACACGGATGTTCTGGCTGGTACCGACCTGGATGGGTTGCAGGGCAGCGGCCGGGGCATCGATCTTGAGTACCGCCAGGTCCTTCTCCTTCTCGAAGCCGACCACGCGGGCATCGTAGGTCTGTCCGTTGCTCAGCGTGACGGCGATGGAGCTGGTATTGGCCCCGTTGATGACGTGAAAGTTCGTGATCACGTGCCCCGCCTTATCCCAGATAAAGCCCGAGCCGGAGCCGCTTTCCACCTCCCCGTAATTCCAGAACGTACGGCGCATCGCCTTCGTAGTGATAAAGCAGACGGCCGGCGAGGCGGACTCGAACAGCTGAATCGTACGTTCCTCATCGGGCGTATAGGGGGCGCGGTCGCGGGTGCCAGCGTAAGTAGAGTCGACCCGGCTGGCCCGATCGGGTACCGGCCCGGTGTAAGCGGCATCGACCAGTGTGGGCTGCGATGCCGGAGCGGGAAACCAGTAGCGGCCGGCGGCAAAAGCGGCTAGGACGATGAGGAAGGAAAGGAGGAAGTTTTTCACGGGGGCGCGACGGTTACTTGGGGGGCAATGGTAACGCGCCGAACGTCGGCTTGGGTGTTGTGGAAGTCCTAAAAATCCAGCCCCACGCTCAGTAGGAAGTTACGCCCCGCCTGGGGGTACATGCCCAGCGTGGTCGAAGGCGCGCCGTCGAAGCGGTAGCGGTAGCTCCAGCCGTTGCTGGCGTACAGCTGATCGGTAAGGTTACGTAGCAGGAAGGTGAGGCGGTAGCGCTTGCGGAAGCCGTAGCTGAGGCGTAGGTCGCTGTAGTAGTAGCCGGGTAGCTCGCTCTGGGCCGCACCGCTGTTGTCGACGTAGCGAGCGCCGACGTACTTAGTCTGGAGGGCGGCTTCGAAGGTATGGGCGCGCAGGCTGCGGTCGTAGGCGAGTTCGAGCGCGCCGGTCACGTCGGGGCTGAAACTGAGTGGGGTATCCTCCTGCGGCAGCTCCGTTTGGCCCAGGTAGTCGAAGGCGGCGTCGTAGTCGTCGAGGGTCTCGGTGAAGGCCCGGACGCGGTTGCGGCTCAGGGTGAGGTTGCCGCCGAGGGTAAAGTGGTCGGTGAGCTGCACCCCGCCCTGGAGCTCCACGCCGAGGCGGTAGCTCTCGGGTACGTTGGTGCGGATGTATTCGCCCACGTCGTTGAGCCGGCCGGTGAGCACGAGCTGGTCGCGGTAGGCCATGTGGTACACATTGACGCCGTAGTTGATGCGCTGCAATGTACGGAAGAAGCCGAGCTCGGTGTTGTACAGCTTCTCCGGTACGGGGCGGGTGCTGGCGGGGTTATCGACGAAGTCGTTGCGGTTGGGTTCGCGCTGGGCTACGCCGAAGCTGAGGTAGGCACGGGTGCCGCGGCTGGGTAGGTAGACCACTCCGGCCTTAGGGTTGAAAAAAGTGTGGCCGGCGTCTTGTTGGAGCAGACTGAGGTTTTCGTCCAGGCCCAGAAACTCGTAGTTGACGTAGCGGAGTTGGGCGTCGGCGTAGAGGTTCCAGCGGTCGGTCAGGGCGTAGTTGGCGCGCAGGTAGTTGTTGAAGTCGCGCTTGGTGGCGTCGTTGTCGTAGTAGCGCTGGCGGATTTCGGAGTCGCCGGCGTAGCGGGCCCAGATGACCTCGCCGTAGTGGCCGCCGCGGTACTCGTTGGCCGCTCCGCCGAAGGTGACGTCCCATTTGTTGCGCTGATAGCGTAGGCTGTACACGGTGCCGTAGAAGTGGTTGTCGAGCCAGCGGCGGCGGATGAGGTCGCTACCTCCCTCGGTCCCTCCGGAGGAGGGAAGCAGCTCGATGCCATAGTCCGATAAATCTTGATCGGTCTTGTACTGCTCGAAGTAGCCGAGGCCGCGGGTGTAATGCCCGCTCACGCTTAGGTCGAGGTGGGTACTGAGGCTACGGTTGAAGTGCAGCTGGTAGTGATTCTGGCGGTAATTGTCGACCTCGTTGTCGTAGGGCGCGCCCTTCTTTTCGGTGCCGACGGAGTTGTAGGTGCGGCCGTACTGGTCGATCTCCTCCTGGGTGACCCCGTTCCAGCTCTGGTAGGTGACCTCGTGGCCCCCGAAGGCGATGAAGCTAATGATGGATTTGCCCGCCTCTTTAGATACGGCGGCGTAGTAGCCATCTAGATCGGCGGTGGCGCGGTCGATGTAGCCGTCGGAGTGGATTTTGGAGTAGCGGGCCTCTACGCTGAGTCCGCCGTCGGTGCGGCCGCGATAGCTGACCACGCCGCGGCGGGTGCCGAAACTGCCGACGCCGCCGTCGAGACTAAGTCCAGGCTTACCATTTCCCCGGCCGGTGGTAAAGTTGATCGTGGCCCCGAAGGCCCCGGCCCCGTTCGTACTCGTACCTACCCCGCGCTGGATCTGGATCAGGTCGGTGGAGGTACTGAAGTCTGGTAGGTTCACCCAGAACACCCCCTGGCTCTCGCTGTCGTTGTAGGGGATGCCGTTGATGGTGACGTTGGTGCGGGTGGGGTCGCTGCCGCGTATCCAGATGCCGGTGTAGCCCACGCCGGTGCCGGCATCGGAGTTGACCACGACCGAGGGCGTCCACTTGAGCAGGTAGGGGGCGTCCTGGCCTACATTTCGTACGGCGATGTCCTTTTTGGTAAGGTCGACGTAGGTCACCGGCGTTTCCTGGCGAGCGGAGGTAGCGGTGACGGTGATGGGGTAGTCGAATTCGTAGATTTGGTCGATGGTATCGACGGGCGTGGTGGTCTGACCCGGCAGGAGTCGAACGAGGATCACCAGAGCGGCGATCAGGCGAAGCCTTAGCATAAGCGGTACAAATTTTCCCTTCCCGGCATTACCCGGGCAGGTTCCTGATTGTGGTAATCAAAGGGTATGATCTCAGCTGGCCCTGGTGGGCGCAGCACCCCGTTGTGTGGGTAAAGGTACGGTGTCTGTGGCTTTTGCCAAAAACTAAGCGGCCTCTCTAACCACCGCCGGTGATTAAAGAGACCGCTAAGAAACAGCCGTATATGTTCCAGCCTGAGTTGCTATCTCATTGGTAGCACAGCAAACCGTTTGACGCCACGCCCCTCTACAGTACGAATACTTAAAGTATAAAGACCGGTGGCCAAGCTAGCTGGAAAAGTGAGTCGGATAGCATTGTTGGCTAATAGGTCAAAACTTGTAGGGACTTGCCGACCGGCCGGATCGTAAAGGATTAGCTGAGCCTCTCTAATGGAAATACTACCATCGGCCTGTATTGTTAGGGACTGACCCGAAGCAACTGGATTAGGCCAGAGAGCGAGAAATGAACCGATGTCTGGTTCTCTGACGCTACTGATTATAAGCACGCTATCACAGGCATAATCAACTCTTTTGTAGTCAAGGGAATCCTCTCCGTTGCCACTGAAACAACGCAAAAAATAGGGACACTGGCCATCACACTGGAAGCCATCATACGGAAAAAGATAGCCATTTAATGTTCCTAGAAGTTCATACCTCCATCCTTGAATAAAGGTGCCTTCGATAAAATGATAAGGGGGTATCTTACGTAAATATTGCCCCCTCAGAGTAGTCTGACCTACCATAAGAGTTGAAACACTGTCCACTCGGTAAGCGTCAAATTCCTGACCGGCAAGCCGAAAATCTCTGAACGCTCGGGGGGCATACATTTGCATAGTATCGCCAACACTCAAACTGAAGTCATAAAGGACTTGAAATGTACTGTCTACGTAGTAGAGTAAACTGTCACCACTCTGGTATATAAAGAATGTGTCAATCTTTGGTGAATCCGTATAATAGAAAGAGTAAGCAGCGTATCGTTTCTCTCTAAGCTGCAAAACGGATGTTGCAGTTACTCCATCAATAGTGGTGTCGGCCCCAATATACAGTTGATTAGGATAGAAAATGGTGTCTCTAGCAATACTTCCATAAGTCCACTGGTTGTCCTTAGCAGTCCAGTTTACCTGTTGTGCTAAGAGTATTGTAGTCGATAGTAAAAAGAACAATAACCCAGCTATTCGATAAACCCTCATTGTTTGATCATTTTCAAGATCACCGGGGAGACAGCCGATCCAGTTACAGCAAGGTACATTATACCAGGTTGAACCTTAGTTATGTCGACTTGAACGGACGTGCCTGCGGGAAAACTCTGAGTGTCTACCAATTTGTTATTGTAGTCATATACCTCCACTTTAGTAATTCCGGTTGGTGCTGGCGACTTCTCTGCGTTGTCAGATTGTCCTCCATCTTCCCTTACTTCCACAAAGTTTGTAGCAGGATTGGGACCAGCGGTATAGCTGTATCCTTTATAGAAGACGTATGTTGCTGAAAAGTCGGAACAGCTTTTATTCCAATCTGCCTGCAAGTTAATACTTCCCAGATTTGATAAAGAAAGATACTTTCCAGCACTTGAAGAGTAGAAGCTACCCGTTCCAGAAGTTTTCGTCCACATAATTGATGGTACCGAAGGTCCAGTGATGTTGACCGTAGCCGTAGTCGCGTTAATTTGATTAGCGGTGTAAAGAGGGTTACTGTTGCCTGCAACGTTTACTGTACCAGTCAATACTGCGCTCTCGGCTCCATAATAGAGGATATATGAGTCGTCCTGAAGAGATCGATGCATGCGCGTAATTTGGTCATGCGTTAGGGCGTTTGCGTGAGGATTGTAGTTCATGACGTTATTGTCGTATCCCCACTGCTGATGATGATGCGTACGGACTTTTCCGGAACATTTGTTAAGTCAATATCGCAGTCGCTACCGTTCTCATATGGGTCAAAACTCTTTGCATAAACTGCGTGATCCATACCACAGTCATACTGTGCATACGAGGTTAAAGAAACAAAGCATAGGGCGATTAACCCCCCCCCCCCCCACAAAGCGGGAGGAAAATGGTAAACTAAATTTCATGAGTCAATGGTTTATACTGAACCACTCAAGTAGAGGAGTAGCCTATTCCGTTACACCATGAAGCCAACCAACATTAGACCACCAAATACGAGAGTTGCTCAGTTGGGTTGAAGAATGGTTGTAAGATACTCCCGGCGGTAATAGCTCGCAGGTTTTTTTAGTTAAAGTTTTCTCTGCCGCTTACATTTGTCACTCACTCTCAATAAATCCTATGCGCGTGTACTGTCTGGTCTTAGTTACTAGTTTACTCTGCACCTGTGCCCCCGCCCCGCCCCCCCAACCCGTAGATGTACCAAGACTCTCTGAGCTACCCCTCATCCCCCTACCGGCCACGATCTCTGACGGGGATGAGGTGAGCTACTACGAGACCTACAGCGGGGAGATGACGCCCAGCAGCGACGCCACGATCGGCGATGCACAGCGCTACCTCGATGAGCGGATGCCGGGCCTGGTGCTGCCGCTACAGTACATCACGAGCGACCGCATCGGAGAAGGGGCCTACCGGATCGACTTTTCCGATGGGCAGATTGAAATCCAGGCCAGTGAGCGGGAGGGGATGCTCAATGCGGCCAAAACGTTGGAGCAGGTCCTACACTTTTCGGGTGCGGATGTTGGTGCAGTCTATATCGCGGAGGGCACGATCGACGACCAGCCCCGTTTTCCCTACCGGGGCTATATGCTAGATGTGGCGCGGCACTTCTTTCCGGCTGACACGGTGAAACAGGTCGTCGACCGCATCGCCGCCTACAAAATCAATCACCTGCACCTACATCTGAGTGACGACCAGGGCTGGCGCATCGAAATCAAGGGCTACCCGCGGCTGACGGAGGTGGGCGCGGCTACGGAAGTGGATGGCACGCCGGGCGGCTTCTACACCCAGGAAGAGTACCGTGACCTGGTGGAGTATGCCATGCGCAAGGGCATCACCGTGATCCCGGAGATCGATATGCCGGGGCATACAAATGCGGCGCTTTCGGCCTACCCCATCCTGAACGTGGAGGGCAAGGCAGTAGAGCCTTACTCGGGCACTAAGGTGGGTTTCAGCACCTTCGACGTGGACCAGGATTCGGTGTACACCTTCATCAACGATGTCGTGAAGCAGCTGGCGGCCCTGACGCCGGGGCCCTATTTTCACCTGGGGGGAGACGAGAGTAATGCCACCGACCACGAGGACTACGTGCGCTTCGTGAACGAGGTGCAGCAGATCGTGCGTAGCCACGGCAAGTCGCCCATCGGCTGGGATGAGGTAGCTACCTCGGAGCTGGCCGAGGGGACAATCGTCCAGTTCTGGGCCCATCCGGAGAATGCCTTACGTGCCCAGCAAGGCGGCAATCCGATCATTATGTCGCCGGCCACCCGCACCTACCTAGATATGCAGTACGATACGGCCTCCCGCATTGGGCTGCACTGGGCGGCCTACATCCCCCTCGATTCAGCCTATCTGTGGGACCCGGCTACTCAGGCGGAGGGTATCTCGGACGGTGATATCCTCGGCATAGAGGCCCCGCTGTGGAGTGAGACGGTGCGCACGCTGGAGGACATTGACTACCTGACCTTCCCACGCCTATTGGCTCTAGCTGAGGTGGGCTGGACGCCGCAGGAGCGGCGGGAGTGGGAGGACTTTAAGCGGCGACTGCGGGCGCAGGTGGGGTGGCTGGAGGCGCAGGGGGTGGGGGTTTATGGGTCGCGGGTGCTGGAGTAAAATACCAGCGCAGCCGGAGGCTGCATTTTGCTGGCGCTGCCAGAGGCAGCATTGTACTTTGGGGGGATGAAGCTTATCGCAGTGTTATTCCTGTTCACCACACTACTCGCTGCGCAGACGGGGGAAAGTTGGTACGGGGTGCTGGAGGTGCCCGGTCAGCAGCTGCCGCTAAATCTGGAGTTGACCGAGAGTAGTGGCAGTCTACAGAGCCCCGGGCAGTCCCTTCAGCGCATCCCATTCTCTACTTTGAAGCGGACTGTGGACTCGCTATTCTTTACGGTAAATGCACTACAGCTGAGCTATGCGGGCAAGTATGCCTCGGATAGCGTGATAGGTACCTTTCAGCAAGCCACTTTCACCACCCAGTTAATTTTCTACCGCGAGCCGCCGGCGGGTTATGCAGTCGATACGTCTACGGCACCCGCCGCCCGGCCCCAGGAGCCAACCGACTTCCCCTACGTACGGGAGGCCATCACCTTCCCGGGTGGGGAGGATAGCGTGACGCTAGCGGGCGAGCTGACCCTACCAACCGATACTTTACCGAAGGCACTACTGATCTTTGTGTCTGGCTCCGGCCCTCAGGACCGTAATGAAGACCTCGGCCCCGCCATCAATCACCGGCCTTTTTTGGTATTGAGTGACTACCTGACCCGGCGGGGCTACGGGGTACTGCGCTACGATGACCGGGGTATCGGGGAGAGTACCGGAGACTTCGGAGCCGCCACCAGCGCGGATTTTGCTCAGGATGCACGCGCTGCGCTGCGGTATCTGCGTGATCAGGCCCAGTTTTCAAAAGTACCCATTGGCATACTCGGGCACAGCGAGGGGGGTATGATCGCGCCGATGGTGGCGGTCGAGGACTCCGTGAATTTTCTCGTGCTACTAGCGGCGCCAGGCATTCCGATCGATAGCCTGCTACTTGATCAGCAACGAGCGATCAGTGGCACCATTGCGCCGGATGAGTCAGTACGGCGGGCAGCCTACCGCTACGCCAAGTTACACGCTATGCAGTCGGACACGGCCTTTGTGGGGGGACTTATGGATACGATTCTACAACTGATTCCCTCCCTGTCGACGGAGGTACGAAAGAGTATAGTTGAGCCGGAAGACTTCGCGGCTAGCTACGTCAGCGGGCTGAGCTCGCCCTGGATGCGCTACTTCCTGGCCTTCGATCCGGCGGACTATCTGGAACGAGTGACCGTGCCGGTGCTGGCCATCAACGGCGAACTGGACCGGCAGGTGACGATAGGCAACCTTGCTGCGGTGGGCGCGGCGCTGGAGCGGGCGGGGAATGAGGAGGTGACGCTAGTGGCGGTGCCGGGGGTGAATCACCTAATGCAGCCGGCGGAGACGGGGTCGCCGGGGGAGTATGGGGAGATTGAGGTGACCATCGATCCTCAGGTGCTGGAGGCGATTGTGAGCTGGCTGGATGCGCGGTATCTGTAGCGACGGCTGAAGCCGTCGCTACACGAGTCGGCCGACGAACTTTTCGCCGACAAAGTCGGGTAAAAAGGATTTGGCGGACGATCTTAGCAGCATGGACCGCAGAACCTTCCTCCACACTACGCCCGCTCTCTTTGCCCTGCCATTCACTGCGCACCTGCGGCCCCGGCAGACTGCTAGACGGGTGGCCCTCATCGGCTGCGGCTGGTACGGAAAGAATGATCTGCTGCGGTTAGTGCAAGTAGCGCAGGTGGAGGTAGTGGGCCTGTGCGACGTGGACCGACATATGCTGGAAGGTGCCGCTACCCTACTCAAAGAACGCCAGCCGGCTGCTAGCCCTAAGTTGTACGCCGACTACCGACAGATGCTGAGTGAGACCAAGCCTGAGATCGTCCTCATCGCCACCCCCGACCACTGGCATGCGCTGCAGGCCATCGCCGCGCTGGAGGCCGGGGCGCACGTGTACCTACAAAAACCCGTGGGCGTGGACGTCCGCGAGTGCGAGGCGGTGCTGGATGCGGCACGGAGATACGACCGGGTGGTACAGGTAGGCCTACAGCGCCGCAGCACCCCCCACCTGGTACGGGCTAAAACCGAGATCGTCGATGCCGGACTGCTCGGTGAGATCGGCCACGTCGACCTCTGCTGCTACTACTCTATGCGCGACACGGCCGTGCGCGAGGTAGAGCCCGTGCCCGACTTTTTCGACTACGACGCCTGGACCGGCCCCGCCCCCCTCCTCCCCTATAAGGGGCTGCCCCACCGCCGCTGGCGCTCCTTTTGGGCCTACGGCAACGGCATCGTCGGCGACATGTGCGTACATATGCTCGACACCACCCGCTGGATGCTCGGCCTTGGCTGGCCGGACCTGGTCGCCAGTACCGGCGGCATCCGCGTGCAGACCGAGGCTGATGCTACCATCACCGACACCCAGACGGT
Organism: Neolewinella sp.; assembly: GCF_965214665.1. Taxonomy (GTDB): domain Bacteria; phylum Bacteroidota; class Bacteroidia; order Chitinophagales; family Saprospiraceae; genus Neolewinella. Next base: position 2,225,823 of record NZ_OZ243970.1, read on the forward strand.
CATCTTCTCCTACCCTGAGCTCGACTGCGTCTGGCAGCACCGCAGCTACGGTCCGGCGGTCGACGAGGACTTCCCCTGGGCCCTGATGGTCTACGGCAGTAAGGGTACCCTGCGCGCCGATATATTTAAGTACGACTTCACACCCCACAAGGGCGAGACCACCCGTGTAGAGGCCGTGTACGAGCGGGAGGCCTTCCCCGAAGACGTGACCGAGGAGGGCATCGAACTCCACGCCGCCCCGGCTACGCGTGCGCATATGGAAGACTTCCTGCGCGCCATCGACACCGGTAGCCGCCCCGTAGCTGATATTGAGGAGGGCTATATTTCTACCGCCTCCTGTATACTCGGTAACCTGGCGCTGGTGGCGGGGGAGCCACTGGCTTATGATCCGAGTACACGTGAGATTACGCCTGGTTATGAGACTCTATTGGCTCGGGAGTATCGTAATCCCTACAAGCATCCTTAGCGTGCTAAAATTCACCACGGAGTCTCCTGCCGGAGCCACACCGAGGGTTTCACAGAGGTAGCACAGAGGACTCTGTGAGACCTCCGTGAAACCCTCCGCGCAAGGGCGCTAGCCCGCTCCGTGGTGAACTGATCACACCTACCCCGTAGGTGCCACTATCTTCGCCCCCATGCCCCCACCCCTAGCCAACGCCCTAAAATTCCTCCTCTTCATCGGCCTAGGCTTCGGCATCCTCTACCTCGTGTACCGCAACCAACAGGCCGCCTACCTGGCCGACTGCGCCCTGCGCGGCGTACCGGAAGAAAACTGCAGCCTCCTCGACAAGGTATGGCGCGACTTCCAGGGGGCCAACTTCTTCTGGCTAGGTATGACCCTGGTGGCCTTTTGCATCAGCAACCTCAGCCGCGCCCTGCGCTGGAACATGCTGCTGCACACCCTCGGCAAGCGCCCCCGACTCATCAACGCCTTTCTGACCATCAACCTCGGCTACCTAGCCAACCTCGGCTTCCCCCGCCTAGGGGAGCTCGTGCGCCCAGCCGCCATGGCCCGCTACGAGAACATCAAGGTGGAACGGGTGGTCGGCACCGTCGTGGTGGGCCGTACGCTCGATGTAATCACCCTACTCTCGCTCACCGGACTAGCCCTGCTCCTGGCCGGCGACCGCCTCTGGGCCTGGCTGGAAGCCAACGCCTCGGTCAGCGACAAGCTCGGCGGACTGGAATGGTGGCTGGCCAGCGTAGCGGTACTGGGCATCGGTGGACTGGCCCTGGCCTGGTTCCAGCGCCAGCGTATTCGCGCCACTAAGGTGGGCGGCAAGCTCTACAGCATCGTCGAAGGCTTCGCGGAAGGACTAAAAACTATCGCTACGGTGCGACGGCCCTGGCTTTTCATTCTCCACAGCCTCAACATCTGGCTCATGTACTTCTGCATGACGCTCTGCGTATTTCTGGCCTTTGCGCCCACGGCGGGGCTGGGTCCGGAGGCGGCGCTGGTCACCTTCGTGTCGGGGGGTTGGGGTATTGTGGTGCCCAGTCCGGGCGGGATGGGCAGCTACCACTACCTGGCGCAGGCGGCCCTGGGGCTCTACGGGGTGCCGGGCGACGATGCCTTCAGCTGGGCAAATATTTCCTTCTTTTCCATCAATATTGGCTGTAATGTGTTGATCGGGTTACTGGCCCTGCTGTTGCTGCCGCGCATCAACCGCTCGTATCATCCCGCATAACTCCCCTACGTGTTCCGTTCCTGGCGCATCGGCCGCATCTTCGGCGTTCCTACGGAACTACACTGGTCCTTTCTGCTGGTCCCCCTGGCCATCCTGGTGTACTCCTACGAAACAGGGATAGGCTTGCGGTGGTCGCAGGTGCAGTGGTGGTCGAGTGTGACCATTTTACTCTTCGGCTTCGTACTCGTGCACGAACTGGGTCACGCCCTTACGGCCCGCTGGTGCGGCGTACACGCTCAGAAGATCATCCTATTCCCCCTCGGTGGCGGTGCCCTCATCCCCCATGAACCTAAACGGGTAAGCCAGGAGGTACTGATCTATGCCGCAGGGCCACTGGCCAACGTGCTACTTGCTCTACTAGCTCTTCCCGTACTGTTGTACCAACCCGGCGGCGGCTACCTAATCCGGTACTACCTTAACCCCACGGGTAACCTCATTGTACTGCCTACGCTCACGGAGCAACTGCTCGGCATCACCTTCGCGGTCAATGCCGTACTGGCCATCGGTAACCTGCTGCCGGCTTACCCCCTCGACGGTGGCCGCATTTTACGCGCACTACTCAAACGGCCCATCGGCGACCGGCGGGCTACGGTAGTGGCCACGCTGTTAGGCATTCTGATTGGAGTCGCACTGATCGGCTTTTCCTGGCACCTGGGCGATCCGGTGCTCTCCCTCAGTGCCCTGTTCATCGTCTCCTTCTCCGCCATCGAGTTGAACCGCGGCTGGCAGCGCCGGCAACTGCAGCGCACTGAGCTAGCCGACGTGCTGCGCCCCGTCTCCGCCGAGCGCATCTACGCCACCGACTCCGTAGCACGTGCCCGCGCCTTATTCGCCAAGACGGACGCCCGGGTACTACCCGTGTACGACAACTGGAATCAGCTGAGTGGTTTCGTGGAGCGGGAGGTACTCCGGCAGGAAGCGCGACGCGACGAATCCCTCGCTCCCTACTACGAGGCCGAATACATCACCGGCACCGCCGACGATAGCCTACTGGAACTTACCGAGCGTATCGTGGCGGCCGACGTCTACGGTGCGGCCATCTACCGGGCGGATGCCGTGGTAGGCTTCGTATTCACCGAGGACGTGATTGTACTACTCGATCGATCGCCGCGGCGCTTTTACAAGCGGTTTACATCCCCAGTTTCGCCCTCACCAGGGGCTTGATATCGTCGCTATCCTGCCCGTACAGTACGGTATTGAAGCGGGAGGTGTCGAAGATGAGCTGGTACCCGTTTTCCTCCGCAACCGCCTCCACCGCCTCCCGTGCCTGCTGGATCACGGGGCCGAGGAGCTCCTGACGTTTGCGCTCCACATCGATGCCCATCTGCTGCTCGTACTGCACGATTTTATCCCGTTCGGCGGAGAGCTCCTGGCGCAGTTCTTCCACGCGCACCGGGGGTAGTTCTTCCCGCTGGGCTTCCACCTCCGCTACCCGGGCCTTGAGGTCCACAACCATCTGCTCGCCCTTCGCTACGGCGGCATCGTTGAATGCCTTCAATTCCGCCTCCGCCGCCTCCGTGCCGGGCAGCTCGGAGATGAGGATGGCAAAGTTGAGGTGGCCGTACTTCTGGGCGTGGAGGCCGGTGAGGGCGAGCAGGAGTAGGCAGCAGATGGTAGATCGGAGCATGGGGTAAAGGTAGTTCAACCGGACGCTCAAAGGTCCGAAGGGCGGTGACCCGCCCAACGGACGCTTCGAGGTCCTTGCGACTTGCTTTATTAAAACTAAAAGTTTGAAATACTTTGCAAAAACCACAAAATAGTCTACCTTGCAGCCCAAGCAAGCGCCCCCATGAAAGTCGATCTCCCCGTACCCGCCAGCTGGCAACTATTCTTCGAGCAGCTCTACCGGCGGCTGGTGCAGCAGTTGACGAGCCCCTGGACCAAACTGGCCGTACTCGTGGTGCTAGCGGTAGTGGTGACGCGTAAGGAGCTGACCTTTACGTTCAGTATCAACGGAGGAAGCTTCTTCGGGAGTCGCGCCTCGGTGTTCAGTGACTACGATGGCGGTGCATCGGCGGCTTCCTTCGCCAATTACACCACGACGAGGCGGAATTGGACCGCGAAGGAAATCCAGCAGTTGGCTTACGTAAAGGACTACCAGGACGTTGCACTGCGGGAGATGGCGGCCCACGGCATCCCCGCCAGCATCACCCTCGCCCAGGGGCTGCTGGAGAGCGGCACCGGCAAGAGCACCCTGGCCACCCGCAACAACAACCACTTTGGCCTCAAATGCTTCAGCAAGAGTTGCAGCAAGGGCCACTGTAGCAACCACAGCGACGATCACCACAAGGACTTCTTTCGCATTTTCGACCGGCCGGAGGAGAGCTACCTCGCCCACAGCAAGCTACTCCAGAACGACCGCTACCGGGGGCTCTTTGAGCTTGCTCCGCATGATTATAAGGGCTGGGCCCGGGGCCTGAGCAAGGCCGGCTACGCAACCGACCCCTCCTACGCCACCAAGCTCATCCGCCTCATTGAGGGCCTCGAGCTCTACCGCCTGGACCGCTAGGCAGATCTATCCTATTAAGGTTTGACGTTTTGAGCGTACTCTTGCCCGCTTCCCCGGAAGCGGGCTTTTTTATAACCCTAACCAACTCCCCAACTTCTCCCGTACCTCTCGCTCCTCGGCAGCCGTGATACGGCCTAGGTCTGCGGGCAGAAAGGCAGCCTTACCGAGTGACTGGATGGCATCGACCGCCACGTACATGCGGGTGAGTAGGCGCGTACTTCCCTGAGGACGGGGCATCAGCGGTACCCGGTAGGGGTCGTTGTCGGCGTAGCGACCGGCACCAATGATGGGAAGGAAGGAGATGTTCTTTACCTCGTGGCGGTAGTTGGACGCGGTGGTCGAGAGGCAGAGCACAAATTGAAAGGGGAGCTTCACCTCGGGGCGGAGCTCGTAGACTAGGAAACGCTCAAAGGTCAAGGTGGTAAGCGGCATGGGTGGCGTAGAATGCCTGGAAGTCGTTGCAAAGTTCCAGGGAGTCCGCGCGGTTCTGACGGAAGGCCTGCTGCTGTTCTTCCGTAAAGGTCGTGGGGGTGGATGCTACAGGATGGTGGGTGGCTTGGTAGGCGTACCCGGCATGAGGCAGCGATGCGGAAGCGCCGGTGGCGAGGGGGGAGTCAGTACCTGTATTCAATGTTGCAACCTTTTATAACCTATGGGTCTAACGGCTCACGCCCTATCGGGTTGAGCATCTAATTGGGAACGGGAGTAAATTAGGGGAAATTGCCGGATTGAGTGATGAATCTCGACTAGCTGTGAACGTGACTGCCCCGGCAGGGATGCCGGGAACCAGTCACTTTTCGACTAGCTGTGAACGTGACTGCCCCGGCAGGGATGCCGGGAACCAGTCACTTTCCGATGCAAAAGTTGGAAAAGATGTTACCGAGCAGGTCGTCGGTGGTGATCTCGCCGGTAATCTCGCCGAGGTCGCGGAGGGACTGGCGGATATCGATGGCCACGAAGTCCTGCGTAAGGCCGGACTGGAGTCCCTCGGCAACGCGGGCAAGGGCCTGATCGGCACGGGTAAGGGCATCGTAGTGGCGTGCGTTGCTGAGGATGACCTCTTGGGCATCGATTGCGCCACGGCCCTGGGTAGCTACGTCGAGCAGGGTGTCCTGTAGGTACTGGAGGTTGCTGCGCTCGCTGGCGATCATGGGAATGTAGCGCTCGGGTGGTACGGCCCACTTGCCTACGTAGTCTGCCCCGAAGTAGTGGGTGTATTTGGTGTAGGGGTTAAGGTCCATCTTATTGGCGACGACGATGAGGTCGAGGTCGTCACGGTGCAGGCGGTCGAGATCGGCGACGAGCGTGGCCGGGTCGGTGTCGATGATGTCGAACACATAGATCAGCAGCTGGCTGCTGGCTACCCGCTGCAGGGTCCGCTCCACCCCCATGGCCTCGATGGTATCGGTAGCCTCCCGGATGCCGGCCGTGTCGATGAAGCGGAAGGTCATGCCGCCAATGACGACGGCCTCCTCGATGGTATCGCGGGTGGTGCCGGGGATGGGGGAGACGATGGCGCGGTCCTCATTGAGCAGGGCGTTGAGGAGGGTGGACTTACCGGCGTTGGGGCGGCCGGCAATGACGGTACTTACGCCTTCCTTAATCGCGTTGCCGAGGCGGAAGGAGGTGGTCAACGCCTCGATGCGCTGGCGGATGGTAGCGACTAGCTGGGACAACTGAGTGCGGTCGGCAAACTCCACGTCCTCCTCCCCGAAGTCGAGCTCGAGCTCGATGAGGCTGGCGAAGTCGATGAGTTGGTGGCGCAGTTCCTGGATTTCGTGACTCACCCCGCCCCGAAGCTGACCGAGGGCAATGCGGTGGGCGGCGGCCGAGCGACTTGCGATCAGATCGGCCACGGCCTCCGCCTGACTGAGATCGAGCTTGCCGTTGAGAAAGGCCCGCTGGGAAAACTCGCCCGGTGCTGCAGCCCTTGCACCTGCGGCCCCGCCCAGGTGGAGGATGCGCTGGAGAATGTAGGGACTGCCGTGGGCGCTGATTTCGACGGCATCCTCGCCTGTATAGGATGCCGGGGCGCGGTAGATGGTGATGATGACCTCGTCGATGGGCTGGCCATCCTCATCCTCTAGGACACCGTATAGTACCTGGCGAACGGGGGCATCGACCAGATCGTGGCCCCGGAAATAGGGGTTGAAGAGGGAGATGCTGCCGGGACCGCTCACGCGCACCATACCGATGGCCCCCTCGCCGGCGGGCGTAGCGATGGCGATGATCGTGTCGGCGGACAGGCTCACGGGGCGGCTTTGGGGAGGGTAATGCGGAAGGTGGTGCCCTTGCCGAGCTCCGAGTGGGCGACGGTGATGCGGCCGCTGTGGTACTCCTCGACGATGCGACGTACTAGACTCAGGCCGAGCCCCCAGCCGCGCTTCTTGGTGGTGAAGCCGGGGTCGAAGACGCGGCGCTGGTTGCGGGAGGAGATACCCTTGCCGGTATCCGTGATGTCGATGACAACCTTACCGTCGCGCTCGGTGACGGTGCTGCTGATGCGGCCCCGGCCGTCCATGGCGTCGAGGGCGTTGCGCAGCAGGTTTTCAATGACCCAGTCGAAGAGCAGCGGATTGATGGCCACGGGTAGCTGGCCGGTGGCGGCGGTGGGAAAGTCGAAGGTGACGCGGCGGGGGGCACGCTTTTCCATGTAGGCGCGGCAGCGGTCGAGCGCGGCGTAGATGTTGACGGCTTCGAGCTCGGGGGTGGCACCGATCTTGGAGAAGCGGGTGGCGACCATTTCGAGGCGCTGGACGTCCTTGTGTAGCTCGGAGCTGACCTCCATTAGGTCGGGGTCCTCGGCGTAGAGCAGGTTGAGGTGCTCGACCCAGCCCATGATGGCGCTGATGGGGGTGCCGAGCTGGTGGGCAGTCTCCTTGGCCAGGCCTACCCAGACGCGATTCTGCTCGGCGCGGCGCGCCTGGTTGATGCCGAAGATGCCGAAGACGAGGAAGGTGCCGATGAGGGCAAACTGGATGTAGGGGAAGAGGCGGAGCTTACGGATGAGATTGCTGGTGCCGAAGTACATCAGTCCGCCGACCGGCATAACCACGGGCGGCTTACCGTTTGCCTTCAGCTCCTCAAGTTGCTGGAGAATGTAAGCGGTATCCCCCTCACGGCCGTCCCAGTTGATGGCATCGACGTAGCCGCCGCCGCCCGGCAGGGCCCAGATGGCGGGAATGGTGGTGTTACTCTGGACGATCTCCTGCTGGATGGCCACGTCGCGGTTGAGGGCCTCCAGGTCGAAGGTGCCGACGTCGTCGCCCACGTCATTCAGATCGCGAATGGAGGCCTCGTAATAGCGGACGTAGTTCTCCTCGATCACCGAGAGCTGGTTGGCCAGGCGGTTGGTGTACCAGACCGAGGCGATCACAATGACCAAGCCGGTGGCGGCCAGGTACAGGGGCCAGCGGGAGGAGAGCAGGCTGCGCATGGGGGCCTAAGGTAGCTACGGCAGCTCCACGCTCAGCCCCAGATCCTGGAGGGCGCGGCGGCTGGCCTGCTGTTCGGCACTTTTTTTGTTGTAATCCTCACCCACGGCCATGCGGCGCCCATTGATCATGACGGCTACGCGGAAGCGGTCGCGCTTATCCTGCTTGAAGCGCTTAAGGATCTCATAATCGACCTTCTGGCCGTTCTTCTGGCAGTGCTCCAGCAGCTGACTTTTGTAGTTGTCGTCGTAGGTCTCGAGGGTCTCGATGTCGACGTAGTCGCGCAGCATGCGCTGGACGACGAAGTGGGTGGTACCGGAATAGCCCTGCTCGACGTAGACGGCACCGACCAGGGCCTCGACGGCGTTACCGAGCATGGAGCGGGCGATGCGGGTGTTGTTGTAGGTGCTGAGGAGCTCGTCGAGGCCCATGTCGTTGCCGATGGCGTTGAGGCTCTTGCGCTTGACGATCTTGGAGCGCATTTTAGTGAGGAAGCCCTCGTCGGCCGTGGGGTATTTTTTGTAGAGGTACTCGGCGACGATGGTGCCCAGCACGGCATCGCCGAGGTATTCCAGGCGTTCGTTGTTCTGACCGCCGTAGGGTTTGGTGCGGTTGGCCTCGTTGCTGCTTTTGTGGGAGAAGGCGAGTTTGAAGACGTTGAGGTAAGCGGGGGTGAAACCCAGTAGTCGACGCAGGCGCAGGACGAACTCCTTTTCCGGAGAAAAATAGCGGTTGTAGATGCGGCGGACGAACTTGATCACTGCAGGGTACTAGTCGGTAAAGCGCTTAAAAATGGTGGCGGAGTTGTGCCCCCCGAAGCCGAAGGTGTTGCTCAGCGCAATAGTAACGGGCCGGTGCACCGCTTCGTTGTAGGTAAGCCTGAGACGGGGGTCGATACCGGGGTCGTCCGTGAAGTGATTGATGGTGGGGGGGACGAATCCGTGCCGTATAGCCAGGATGCAGGCGATGCTCTCAATGGCCGCCGCCGCACCGAGTAGGTGGCCGGTCATGGACTTAGTGGAGCTAATGTGCAGGTCGTAGGCCGCCTCGCCGAAGGCGAGTTGAATGGCTTTTAGCTCGGCGGTGTCGCCCAGGGGCGTGGAGGTGCCGTGGGTGTTGATGTAATCGACCTGCGCGGGGGTCACGCCGGCGTACTCCATGGCGTTGAGCATGGCGAGTTTAGCACCGGCGCCCTCGGGGTGAGGGGCGGAGATGTGATAGGCATCGGAGCTGGCGGCGTAGCCGGCCACCTCGGCTAGGATGGTGGCGCCGCGGAAGCGGGCGTGATCGAGGCTTTCCAGGACAATGGCACCGGCCCCCTCGCCGAGTACGAAGCCGTCACGGTCCGCGTCGTAGGGGCGTGAAGCGGTGGCCGGATCGTCGTTGCGGGTGCTGAGGGCCTTCATGGAATTGAAGCCGCCGATGGCAACCTTAGTGATGACGGCCTCGGAGCCCCCGGTGACCATGACGTCGGCGCGGCCCAGGCGAATGTCATCGGCGGCGGCGGCCAGGGCATGACCCCCGGAGGCACAGGCGCTGACGGTAGCGTAGCTCGGTCCCCGCAGGTTGTAGCGCATGCTGATGTGGCCGGCACCCATGTTGGCGATCATGCGGGGGATCATGAAGGGATTGTAGCGGGGGGTACCGTCGCCGCCCTCGAACTCCTCGATTTGCTCCTCCAGAGAGCGCAGTCCGCCGATACCGCTGGCCCAGATGCAGCCGGCGCGGTCGGGATCGACGGCGGTAGCATCGACGTTACCCTCCGCGTCGACCAGGCCGGCCATGCGCATGGCTTCGTCGGCGGTGTAGAGGGCCATGAGGGTGTAGCGGTCCTGGCGGCGGACTTCCCGCTTATCGAGGCGGGTACTGGGGTCCCAGTCCTTGACCTCGCAGGCGAAGTGGGTTTTAAACTGGGCGGCATCGAACTGGGTGATGGGGCCGGCGCCGCTACGGCCCTGCTGCAGGCCGTCGAGGTAGTCGGGGACGGAGTTGCCGATGGCGGTCAGGGCGCCGATGCCGGTGATTACTACTCTGTTCATCGTAGGGTGCAAGATAAAAAAAACCGCCGCCCGTTACCCTTTAGAGGGGTAACCGGGCGGCGATACGGAAATGGGAAAAGTGGAGGTAGGGCTTACTTCTCCACGCTGCTTTCCAGGTAGGTGACGGCCTGGCCGACGGTCTGAATGTTTTCGGCCTGCTCGTCGGGGATGCTGATGTCGAACTCCTTTTCGAACTCCATGATGAGCTCTACGGTATCGAGCGAGTCGGCGCCCAGGTCGTTCTGGAAGCTGGCGTCGGCCGTTACCTCACTTTCGTCGACGCCGAGTTTGTCAACGATGATCTGCTTTACTTTTTCTTCAATGCTGGCCATGTTCTGAGGTGGCTTTAGTGATTAAATGCGGGCGCAAAGAAAGCCCCAACGATTCACTTGCGCAAGTTAACCGACATTTGAGGGCGCCGGGCGGCAAGGTAACACCGGAATGGGGAACGGAAGCATATGGGCCGTGGAATGACTAGAAGCGGGTGCCCAGAGTGAGGGTGAAATCGCCGTTAGGACCGAATGAGTTTTCCGGACTGGAGACATTCTGTCCGTATTGTAGCCCCAGGGTAACGCTGCCTAAGTAGAAGGTGGCAGCAGCGCGGCCACGCCAGTCAATGGTGTTCTCGAACAGGATCACCGTCTCGGTACGATCGTCGCCTAATGCCAGCCCGGGCGCGATGGCCACGGATAACACCAAATTGATGTCGAAGTCCGCCGCTAGCAGCCGGTAGGCCACGCCTACAGGCAGCCGCAACCGTCCGTAATCGAAGGAGGCTGCCTGCTTGCTCTCGTGGCTGCTCATCCGGTAGCTGAGCCCGACCAATGGGGCCAACTGTCCGGCACCGAAGAGGGCATCTACGCCTAGGTGGAGGCGGTTGCCCTCATAAACGAAGACATCGTCAGTCGGCTGAACTAGCGCTACGGTACGGTCACCGGTGATCAGACCCACGTAAGGATTCAGCTCCACCTGGGCGGAGCCGCTAGCCGTAGCGAATACGATAAATAGGTAGGTAAGTAAAAACTGCCTCATGGTGATAATTTTACCGCTTGGTATAGGGAGACCAAAAATAAGCGCAGCGGTACGGCCGTTAGATTCGTCTATAACCCTGCCCCCAGTGGAGCGAGGGCAAATCGTTTATGTTCGAGACTAATCAACTATGCAACAACTATTCCGTATCGTACTGGCCCTAACGCTGGTGGGTAGCCTCAGTGTACCCGCCGCCGCTCAAGTTAAAGCCTGCGTGCAAGGACCCGATGGTCGCAACATCCAGCCTGGCACGGGTGGACCCTGCGTGAACACGGTAGTCTCCGCCGTTCCCTTCCTCCGTATCAACCCCGACGCCCGTGGCGGGGCCATGGGGGATGCCGGTATCGCGCTCAGCCCCGATGCCAACGCCATGCACTACAACGCCAGTCGCTTAGCGTTCACCGAAGAGGACCTGGCCCTCGGTGCCACCTACACCCCCTGGCTGCAGGCGCTAGGACTCAACGACGTATACCTGGCTTACCTCGGGGGCTTCAAAAAGCTCGACGAAAACCAGGTAGTAAGCGCCAGCCTACGCTACTTCAGCCTGGGCGATATCCAATATACGGATGATAATAACCAAGATCTCGGCAAGGGTAAGCCCAATGAGTTCGAGGTAGCCCTAGCCTACAGCCGTAAGCTCACCGAGACTTTTGGTCTGTCCATCACCGCCAAGTACCTCAACTCCAACCTCGCAGCTGGACAACAGGTCCAGGGCACCACGTTACGGGCCGGTTCTGCCTTTGCTGCCGACATCGGCGCCAGCTACCGCAGTCAGCCCCTGGGCCCCAGCGGCAACATCCTGGCCATTGGCGGTGCGATCACCAACATCGGTAACAAGATCAGCTACACCCAGGATACCATTCGCGACTTCCTGCCCGCCAACCTGGGCATCGGGGCCGCCTACACCTTCAACCTCGACCAGTACAACCAGATCACCATCACCGGCGATATCAATAAGCTCCTCGTACCCACGCCCTGTGATGGCAGCTCCGACTGCGATCGCACCCAAAACGAGATCGACGACCTGAGCCCCATCAGCGGACTACTCACCAGCTTCAGCGACGCCCCCGACGGCTTCGGCGAGGAGCTGCGCGAGCTCACCTTCAGCGCCGGGGTCGAATACTGGTACGCCCAGCAGTTCGCCGTACGCGCCGGCTACTTTTTCGAGGACCAGACCAAGGGCAACCGCAAGTACCTCACCGCCGGATTGGGACTGAAGTATAACATCTTCGGCATCAATCTGAGCTACTTGGTCCCCACCAGCAACCAACGCAACCCCCTCGACAACACCTTGCGCTTCAGTTTACTCTTCGATTTCGGACAGACCGACACCCAGTAGAAGGTAATCTAAGCCCTTAACCCATGGGGTGCAGGGGGATGAATCATGGGGTTGCGCGGAAAAGATTTTTCACAGTAGGTGCAATATATCCTCTAGACTGCCCGTATATTGCAGCAGACAAGCGGCGCGCTCTAGCCGCCAAAGATTTTTTATAACTGGGGTTTAGTTCAGGAAAGGTGTGGCACTTGTGTCATGCCTTTCTTTTTTCCGTCCGCCAGCCGCTACCTTTCGGCCACCCCCCGGTCCATGCCCAGCCTGCTTCCCTTTCCCCGTTCCTACCAGCCCGCCGCCGGCCCCGTGGCCACCCTGCCCGTCACGCGCTACGGCATCCGTAGTCTCACTCCCCTTCCCTTCGTGGCCCATAAGGAACCACACTTTCCGGCACTCCGCATTGACACTGATTCCGGGCTACCACGTTGGGGTATTGGCGGCTTGCTGCCGGCAAGTGATTTTACCGACGGCCTGGTACGCCCCCACGAGGCTACCCTTTTACCCCGCCTGCAGCGTCAGCGGGAGCTGGTCCTGGCCGATCGCGGTGCGCTCGGTAAGCCGGTCCTACTTACCCTCCCCTCGCTTGCCCCCCTGCGCGATAGTCTGCCGCCGCCCGCAGGTGCACCGGTCGTCTACAACACACCCGACTTCCGCTACCGCCTCTATCCTGACTCTGGCACCACTTCCCCCTTGTACCTGGATGGCCTCGGCCCCCTGGTGATCGCCGACGGTCACCACCGTGCCTACACCCACGCCGCCCTGGCCGCCGAGGGAGTGCCGGGTTTCGACTACATCCCCGTAATGCTCATCGGCGGAGAGGACCTGAGTATCAACGCCTTTATGCGGAGTATCCGCACGACCCAGCAGCCGGCCTCCCTGCTCACTCGCCTGCGCGATTTTTTCCACGTGCAGGCTATCCCCGCCCCCCGGCCGGTCACTCAGGCCGGAATGTGGTTATACAGTTACCGGGGTCGACACTACCACCTCACGCGCCGCGATCTGACGGTAAGCGATACCGATGCCGCCTGGCTCAACGATACCGTCCTCCCCCCCCTCTTCGACATTACGGACGTTCGGACCGACGCGCACATCAATTTCCTGATCCCACCACCCGTCGTGGAAGGCGTCTATCAACTACCGGAAGGACTGTACGAGCAGGTCCTATTGCTGGGCAGGCCCATTACGAAGCAGCGCTTCTTCGCCGAGGTCGAGGCCGGTCGGTTACTGCCGCCGAAGAGTACGTATTTTAGGCCTCGGCTGCCTAGTGGGTTGCTAGTTTGGGTTCCCCAAACAGACCCTGAAGGGGTAGACCGCAGGGGGTAGACCGCTGCGCGGGTAGACCGTGCAGCCGATCTACCCGCGCAGCGGTCTACGGGCGAACGCGCCAGCGAGCCCTCTACCCTGCCAAAGGCAGGTCTACTTAAACCGAATAGCCTTCACCGGGTCAATCTTAGTAACCAAGTAAGAAGGCAGCACCAAAAACGCCAGCGTCACCACGAAGGTCCCCACGTTCAGGCCTAGGATCATAAGCCATTCCAGCTTGATCGGGGCCACGTCCAGGTAGTAGCTCTCCTCGTCGAGCTTGACGATGCCGAAGGTCTTCTGAAGAAAGGCGAGGCCCAGGCCGATGACATTGCCGAGCAGCAGCCCCACGATAACGATGAAGCCGGCGTAGTAAAGGAAAATCTGGCGGATGCTCCAGTTGTCCTGTCCCAGTGCCTTGAGGGTACCGATCATGTTAGTGCGCTCGAGAATGAGGATAAGCAGGGCGGTCATCATATTGATCACGGCGACCAGCACCACGAGGATCAGGATGATGATACCGTTATAGTCCTGGATGTCGAGCCAATTGAACAACTCGCGCAGCTTATTGCGGATGCTATCGGCGTAGAGGTGCTGCGGCAGCACGTCGTAGTGGATGTAATTGGCGAAGGCCTCCAGGTCGTCGATGTCGTCGAGCACCACCTCGAAGCCGCCGACCTCGTCGTCGCGCCAGTTGAGCAGGCGGCGTAGCTGCTTGATGTCGACGATGGCAAACTTGCTGTCGTATTCTTCCAGGCCGGTCTTGTAGATGCCCTGCACGCTGAATGCGCGGGATTTTTCCTCCCGCAGTCCGCTGAAGTACACGAAGTCCACCCGGTCCCCCACCCCAATCTTGAGCCGGCGGGCCGTGCTATTAGAGATCAGAATGCCCCGCGACGTAGAATCGGACGTGACGCGCAACTGCTCGCCCTCGACCATATACTGGGCAAAATCCTCCCAACCGAAATCCTGGTCGATCCCCTTCAGGATCAGCGGCTCGGTGTCCGCCAGCCGCTCGCCCTCCTGGAACACCGATATAATGCCCGGCAGCAGGATAAAGGGCTGAATGTGGCGAATACCGCCCGCCGTAGTACGTTCCTTGGTGCTATTGCTACCAAAGGGGTCTTCGAAGTCGCGGTAGGTAATGCGGCCGGTCTCCTCCAGACTGGGATAAAACGACTGCTGGGTGCTGATGGGGTACTCCGTGGTCAGCATGATGTCGTTGGCGGCGTTCTCGTCCGTGATGTGCACGTGCCCCCAGAAGCCAAATATCTTGACCGAAATTTCCGTCTTGAAACCCGAGATCAGCGCGCTGGCCACCACCATCGTTGCCATGGAGATCGCCACGGCCACCACCGCGATCGCGATGATCGTACGGCTGATGGACTGCGAGCCCCCCTTGGCGACGCCGCGGGCGAGGAAGAGCGGAAGATTCATGGGGTGAAGATAGACCCTACGGGGTAGACGCCTTCGGCTGGTTAGACCCTTTGGGTTAGACCGCTGCGCGGTTAGATGGTACTGAGTTTGCCTTTTGTGAGTTTCTTTGCACCTGCGGCCCCGCCCCCTACCATGCCTGTAACGCCTGCAACGACGGCCACTCAATAACTCAACAACCTAATAATTCACCCCCCCTTGACCTTCCTCGACGAGCTAGCCTGGCGCGGCATGCTGCACCAACTCACCCCCGGCATCCGCGAGCATCTAAGCGAAAAACCACGTAAAGCGTACATAGGATTTGACCCTACGGCACCCTCGCTTACGATCGGCAATTACGTGCAGGTGATGCTGCTGCTGCACTGGCTGCGGGCGGGACACGGGGCGGTGGTGCTTTTCGGCGGCGCGACGGGGCGTATCGGGGACCCCAGCGGTAAGGACCAGGAGCGGGAGCTGAAAACCTATGAAGAACTAGACGGAAACCTGGCTTACCAACGGGCGCAGATGGAACGGCTGTTGGGCGGGGGCGCAGGTGCGAAGGTGCAGGTGGTGAACAACCATGATTTCTATCGGGAGATGAACGTGCTGGACTTTCTGCGCGATGTGGGTAAGACACTGACCGTCAGCTACATGATGAGTAAGGATAGTGTGCAGAATAGGCTAGAGACGGGACTGTCGTTTACGGAATTCAGCTACCAGCTACTGCAGGGCTACGATTTTCAGCGGCTGTATGCGGACTACGGGGTGACGGTGCAGATGGGGGGCTCCGATCAGTGGGGCAATATTACCAGCGGGACGGAATTCGTGCGACGTAACCTGGAGGGCAAGGCCTACGCGGTGACCACGCCGCTGCTGACCAAGGCCGACGGCAGTAAGTTCGGAAAGAGTGCGGAGGGGAATGTGTGGCTAGATGAGGAGCTGACCAGTCCGTACGATTTCTACCAGTTCTGGCTGCGGGCCGATGACGCGGACGTGGCGACCTACCTGAAGTACTTTTCGCTGCGGGACAAGGAGGCAATCCTGACGGACTGCGCGATCGTGGAGGCCCACCTGGGGGGGGAAGACCGCTACCGGGAGGTGACCGAGATCAAAACGGGGCTGGCGGCGGAACTGACCGAGCGGATACACGGGGCGGCGGGCCTACAGACGGCCGAGCGGGTCACCAATTTACTGTGGGGGCGCGGCGCTACGGGCGCAGACCTGCGGGCACTGGATGCCAGGGCGTTTCGAGCGCTGAGGGGGAACATTCCTACCTTCGGCGTGGAAAGGGGGCTGCTGCCAATGGGGCTACCGGAGCTACTGAGTGAGCACAGCGAGGTAGTAAGCAGCAAGAGTGAGGCCAGGCGGGCGGTGCAGGGTAATGCGATTGCCATTAATAAGGAGAAAGTGGCGGATGTGGAGCGGCAAATAAGCACGGCAGATTTGCTGCACGACCGCTACCTGCTGCTGGAAAATGGGAAAAAAAAACGGTACCTTTTCGAAGTGTTATGAAAACCAATAGGTGTATATACACCGTATGTGAGAACGTAGAATGATGAACCGGCTTTGTGGTCGGATTATGGATACCCTGTACTTTTTTGGGGGTATTTTTGAACATATCGTTTGAGTCTTCCTATCTTGTGCTCAATTTTGAAGATTCTTTTTGGCCCTTATTCCACCTTTTCAGCTTCGAATAAGGCCCTAACCTCCAGTTATAACGCGGCGAGCTGCCCTGGTCGGTAGCTACGTCCATCTAGCATACACACCTTTTTTCTGACCGGTTAGTTTGCCCTTGTCAGTCATCCTATTCGCCTTTCCGCGTATAGGATACTTGCCTTTTTGACACTAGCTGGGAACTTACGCTTATCCCTGCCGGCCCCCAGCCGGTAAGACACTATAACAACACGATGAAGAATTTCTACCTCGCCCTCGGGCTGCTGGTGACCTTATTGTTAACGTCACTAGCCGGCACCGCCCAATCTATTACGCTACAAGCTCAGCAACCGTACTACTTCAGTACGTCATTTCGAGTAGACGGCATCGAACCGGCCTGGACAGCTAAGATTCTTTCCGCCGTACGGATGGACGATCAGATCGCCGGTGACCAGTGGGTGTACCCCCAGCTCATCCAGCGATCCGAGGAGGTATACGTGCAGGTGCGCGCTACTGACCTGGCCGACAACGGCGTGGAGCGTAAGGTAGCCCTAGGCCAACCGCAACAGGTCGTGGTGCGGGGCATCTGGGATGGTTTCTTCGGCGTCTCCTATAGCTGGTCGCTCGCTCCCGGTCCGCAGCTCACTGATACCGAGTGGACCGACATCGGCTACCTCTTTGTCTGGGGTCAGCCTACGCTAAGCCATCTCTATACCAACACAGTGAACGATCCCAGTATCACCGGTACCCCCGGCGCCGTGGAGGTGACCCTGGACTACGCCGAGATTGCCCCCGATGCCCCGGTAGCGGCACCCAATCAGACGCCCGTACTGGCCCAGATCGGTGAGCTGACGGCTACGGAGGGCGAGGTAAGCACGATCACGCTGCGCGCTACGGACGATGATGGATCGGACGAACTGAGCTTCCGGGCCGGCGCCGAACTACCCGCCTTTGCTACGCTGACTGACCACGGCGACCGTACCGCTAGTCTACGCATCGCCCCCGGCTCAGGGGATGCGGGTATCTACGCGGGCATTCGGATTATCGTGTCCGACGGTGAGCTCAGCAGTCAGGAAACGCTTACGCTTTCGGTTGCCGCCGCTCCCGTAGCGGGTTGCGCGCCTATCAGTATCCTACCCTGTGAGGAGGTGGCCGTGACACTGCCCGTAAAATTGTCTTTCAATGGCGACGAGAACGGTATCTATGATCGCAACGGCCAGGGCATCGGCTTTACCATGGTGGACGCACCATCCAACAACCTGTTTCCCTCCACAGCTGCTAACGCTAACGTGCCGGGTATGCAACCCGAACTCATCACCGTAGTAGGGGGCAAGCTCGTGATTCGTAGCACCAAGGGCATTAACTACCAGAAGCCGCCGGCAAGCAGCGCGAACAACTCTCAGGTTAATGCCCTGGGCGTAGGGATCGAGGTGCCGGCAAACTCCTTTGCCCTTTCCGTCGATCTGGATCAGCCCGCCTTTTCGGCTAGTGCCGGCAATCATTCCCAGCAGGGAGGACTTTGGTATGGCCTCGGGGAGGATAACTTCATCAAACTGGTAGCCATCAAGTCCGGTAGCGGACTGCAGCGCCTGCAATTGATGGTGGAATCTACCAATCCCGCTGACGGTACGCAGGTGATCCTCAGCTCCCTGACCACTGAGGAATTCGCCACTACGGCTGACGTGTTACGTCTGGAGATGGCCCTCGACCCAGTAGGGCGGACGGTCTCCGGTACCTACGTCATCAACAGCGGCGTAGCGCAGTCCATTATCGAGGGGGGTACTAACCAGCTGAGCGTACCGGCCGGCTTCTTTACCGGCAGCAACCACGATGGGGCCGCCAGTACGCCACGACTCTCCTTTGCCGGCATATTCGGCACCCACCGCATGGCCGCCCCGGCGGATGCCATCGACTTTGCCTTCGACAACTTCGCCATCGGCGAGGTAGCCAGTAGTGGCGTACCCCGCATCACCGCCGTACTGCCCAGAGATGGGGCGGTAGGTGTCTCGCCCAACACTTCGGTGTCGGCCAACGAGCTGTTTCTGCCCAACGGGCGCAACGGTGTATTTGGTGTCGACAATAGCAGCATAAGCCCCCAAACCGTTCGGCTTTATAAGCTGCCCTCCAATACCGAGGTGCCGGCCACGGCTAACGGCACGGGTGGCGGCGATGCCATCAACCTGACCCCACTATTTCCCCTGGAGGCCAATACGACCTACCGCTTTGAGGTGGACGGGGTAAAGGACCTCACCGAAGTAGCCTTCGCGAAGTTCACCTCCACCTTCACCACCAGCATCGGTGCTTCGGGCGGTGGCGGTGACTTAGACGCCGTGTCCTTCACCAGCGGTGGCAAGGTGGCCACTCAGGCCCGCTACACCTCCCTGGAGATTGGCCCCGACGGACGGCTCTACGGCCTGACCATCGACGGCACCATCGACCGCTTCGACATTGCCGACGATGGTAGCCTGAGCGGCAAGACGACCATTACCACCCTGCCCGATGCCTACGGCTCGCGCTCCGCGGTAGGCTTTAAGTTCTCCCCCGACGCTACGGCCGATAATCTGGTTGCCTTCGTCAGTCACTGTACCGGCGGACTGACCGATGCCCCGGCCTGGGACGGTAAAATCAGTCGGCTCAGCGGTCCCGACCTGGGCAGCGAGGCACTCGTAGTCACCAACCTTCCCCGCTCGCGCCGCGATCACCTCACCAATAGCATCACCTTCCGGGAGGGACAGCCCAACGTACTCTATTTCCTCCAGGGCTCCAACACCGCCGGCGGCGCCCCCGATAACGCCTGGGGCAACCGCCTGGAACGTCTGCTGAGCGCCGCCAGCCTGCGCCTGGACCTTAATAAGCTGCCCCAAGCCGACTGGCCCCTCAACGCCAAGACCACCATGAACGCCGCGGCCATTAATGCCGTAAACATCGACTCCCCCACCCTGGGCAGCGGCGCGGGGACCTACCGGGAGAACAATCAGACGTTCCCCGACGACGGAACCTACAACCCCTACTACAAGGACGCCCCCCTAACGCTATACGCCACCGGCATCCGGAACGCCTTCGACCTGGTGTGGCACTCCAACGGACAGCTCTATATTCCTACTAACGGCACCAACGGCGGTAGCAACTCACCGGCCTCCATCGACGGCACTCGCCGACCCGACGGCACCGTCTACCGCTACAATGATCCCGCCGGCCGCTACCCTGCCGTACCCGGCGTGACCGGTAATAACGTACAGCGGGACTACCTGTTCCGGGTCGATCCCAGCAGCACCGTCGGCTTCTATGGCCACCCCAACCCACTGCGCGGTGAGTTCGTGCTGAACAGCGGCACCAGCGAGGTAAACACTTACCCCACCGGTATCCTGCCCGACGTGAACTTCCGCGGCGCGGCCTTCAACTTTGAGTTCAACAAGTCGCCCAACGGCGTAATCGAGTACCGCAGCAATGCCGAAAACGGCAACCTGCGCGGCGCCCTGCTGGTATGTCGCTACAGCGGCGGCTCCGACATCATGGCCCTACTGCCTGACGGCCCCAACGGGGACATTACGACGGTCAAGGTGGGAATCCCGGGCTTTACCGGTTTTACCGACCCACTGGACATCACCGAGGACGTCACCACGGGCAACCTTTATGTCTCCGACTTTGGTACCCAATCCATCACCCTGCTACGGCCGGGCAACCAGGCCACGCGGCGTCCCTTCCTTACGGTAGATAAAACTCGCATCCTGACGGAGGAGATCGTAGGCAGTTTGTCCGGTACCCAGACCACCGTCTTCCTGACCAACTCCGGCAATGCAGCGCTAGAGGCTGCTAGCGTAAGCCTGACCGGTGCCAACGCGGCTGATTTTACCCTAAACAGGAATGGCTTCTCTACCAACCTCGGCGTAAACAGCACCACCTCCGTACAGGTCAGCTTCACCCCCACCACCATCGGCGCTAAAGTAGCTACCCTGACCTTCACCGGCAGCAGTGCCGATCCGGTCATTGTGGAGTTGCGCGGACTGGCCAAGAACGGACTGGGGGGCAACAACGAGCCCTCGCTGCAGCAGATTCTCGACACCTACGGCATCCCCATCAGCGTCGGCGATCAGAACCCCACAACCACGGCCCTCAATTTACCTGCCGGCAAGACGTACGGTGACCTACTCGGCGACGAGGTCAGCCTCCAGCAGTTCCAGCGCGCCGGCAACGGCAAGGTAACGGTGGAAGTGCTGGCTATATACGGTCCGGAGGCCAACGATCCCATCGTCAATTTCGGCTGGTACGAGAGCGGCAGGGTAACGTCCACAACGGAACTTTTCAGCGTACGTAATACCGTAGCCGGCAACGGGCAAACGATTACCCCCCGCACCAGCGGTAACCTGAGCTTCAACCCCGGCGTAGCCGCCTTCGGCTTCTATAGTAGCTGGCCCTACTTTAACAACCGTACGCTGTACAGTGAGGATGTCCTCAACACCTTCAGCGGCGCCTTGTCCCGTCACGTGCGCGTCTACAAGGTACCCGGTGAGGACAACGCCTACATCGTAGCTACCGAGGAGCACATCAACACCCCCGACTACCAGGACGTGGTCGTGCTGGTGCGCAATGTAGCTCCCGCCGGCGCCCCACTCGCCGTAGCCACTCCGGAAGAACTCCTCTTCGAGGCCACCGTCAATACGGAAGGCGAGCAAACGGACGCCAAGACCATCACCATCACAAACACCGGCCGCACCGACCTACTCATCGGCGAGTTGCGCCTCACCGGTCCCTACGCCGATCAGTTCACCTTCAGCGGCCCGGCCAATATCACTCTGGCCCCCTCCGCCACCCAGGCCTATACGGTCACCTTCGCCCCGGAGCTTACCCAGGATAACCTCGGCTACCAGCAGGCGCAGCTCAGCATCGAGACCAATGGCGTCCAGAAGGGCAACTTCAACGTAGGACTCCACGCCCTTAAGAAGGCCGGCTTCGAGGGTGGTCAGGAGCCCCCGCTACAGGATGTGGTCAATACCCTTGGACTGGGCATCGACGTGGGCTGGACTACCCTGGCCCATACTACCGCCGTCACCCCACAGGGGGAGGAAATTCTTGCGCCCCTCTTCGAGGCGGCCGGCCCGGGTCGGGTGGGCATTACTTCGGTGGCTCGTTACTCTCCGTCCGAAATCCTCCCCTTCGGCTACTACACCAATACGGACGGCACCCTCAGCACCACGCAAGTGGGCGTACAGGCCGCCGGCATCATCAATGCCCAGACTCTATACCCCAGCCTGGCCTCGGGTAGTACTAGCTTCGTAGCCCCCACCGCGTCCTTCGGTATTTACGCCGAGTCCCGGTCCTTCAATCGCACCAACTACACCCAGGACGCGCTCAACCTCGGTGTTGCCCACCGCGCCCGCATCTATCCGGTCCGTGACCGCAGCGGCCAGCTCGTCAGCAATAGCTACCTGATCTGCTTCGAGGACGCTACCAACGGCGACTACCAGGACTACGTCTTTCTGCTTACCAACGTCCAACCCAGCGGGGCGGGGTCGCAGGTGCTGAGCTTTTCGCCGACACGCCTCGACTTCGAGGCCGCCCGCGGCCAGCTTTCCACCCCAGCCAGTACCCTACTCAAGGCTAGTGCAGCACTGGAGGGAACGGCCATCAAACTGACGGGCGACGCGGACTGGATCGTGCTACCTACCACGGTACGCACCGGTCAGCCACTTGACTTCGCGGTCAACGCCTACACCCTAAGTGATGGCAATTACACTGCCACCGTAACCGCTACGGCACCGGGCTTTGCCCCGGCCAAGCTTACCGTACGAGCTACTGTGAGTGAGACGGTTGTAGTAGCCGCCAAGATCAACTTCCAGGATAATACCTTCACCCCCCCGGCCGGTTATCTGGCCGATACCGGAGAGGCCTACGGCATCCGCCCCGGCGGTAAGGTCTACGGCTGGATCAACCCCGAGACCAAGCAGCCGCAGGATAATCTCATCAGTGCCCGGGGTGCCGACCGCGGGGTGACGAATGCTAGCTCGGACGAGGATAAGCTTTTCCGCTCCTTCGCGATGCTTGACCAGGTGGACCTTTCGCCCCGTGCGCCCCGCGACTGGGAGATTGCCGTACCCAATGGTACCTACCGCGTGGAGGTGACCGCCGGGGACCCCCAGTACTTCAACAGCCGCCACCTACTTCGCGCAGAAGGCGTGATCCTGATCGAGAACTTCGCCCCCTCCGGAGCGGAAGTTTACCGCACCGGCGCTGCTACCGTCAAGGTGCTGGATGGGAAGCTTACCATCGACGATACCGGGGCGGCCTCTACGGACAACTCCAAGATCGTATCCGTAAGCTATACCAAGGTAGATGGCGCCCGCGCGCTGCCGGCCATCACGGCAGAGGTGACCGGATTTAAGAATGCCGCCGGAGCCTACGCCGGTACTGCTACCGTGGCGCTTTTTGCCCGCGACAACTCCGGGAGTGGCATTCAGGCCTTTGGCTATAGCGTGAACGGAGGGAAGTTTTCGGCCTACACCGCCCCCCTCGAGCTACGGCTACCCGCCGGCAGTACCTCTGCTGACTACCGCGTGGTGGCCCAGGCTACGGACGGTAACGGCAACGTGGCGAGTAAAGAAATCGTCCTGACGGTGGTACAAGAGTCCAGTGCCGTAGTGCGCATCGAGAACATGACCAAAGTACCGGCCACCAGTCGCGGCTTCCCTGCCGAGGACTTTTTCGCCTTCCATTACAATGCCTACGAGAAGTACTTCGACGGAGAGCTCCCCAGGGTACATGACCGGAACGTCATGCGCATTCACAATGATGGCACCGCGCCCCTGCGGATCAGCGAGCTGACTACCTCCGATACTACAGCCTTTATCGTCACCGGACTCGAGGTACCGGCCGACGGCCTGGTGATCGTACCGGGCAACTTTGTGGATGCTACCGTGGTGTTCGTATTCCGTGACGAGGTGCAGCGCAAGGTGCTACTACGCGAGAAACTCGTGCTGGCCTCGAACGCCGATAATCCGGCCGCTACCGACGTGACCTTCAGTGGCTCGTTCTCGCTCTACATCGAGGGCGGTAACGAGATCAATACCCAGCAAATCTTCGATGTACTCGGCTTCCAGACCACCATGGGACGGGACGAAAACAACCGCCTGGTGACGAATCCGAGCTCGGACTATCCCACCTACGACCGGGTCGATAGCGGAAAGGAGGGTTCGCTGATCCTTTCGGAGTTCTTCACCCAGGCCGATCCCGATAAGCCGGTCCACATGCTCCACCTAGCCTCCTTTCAGGGTTACGGTGCGCCCGGCTCCCAGCTACAGAACGCCGCCAATCGCACGGTAAGCGGCATGAGCTACAGCTACGGCCGCCTCTGGTTTCAGAGCATCCTGCCGAAAACGACCAATTCCTCGCAGGTTTTGGCCGGAGCCCGCGCCGACCGCGTTGGTGAGCCCTTCCATATTCGCATCGCCGGCTACCGCTCCACGGGTGGCACGAGCGCCAACACGCTGAAGGATAAGATCCTAGGTATCCGGGTCTATAAGGCCATCGATCACCGCGGCAACATCATCCCCAACGAGTACATCGTGCTCCAGGACTACATCGGTACGGGCTGCGCCACCGGCTCCGGCAACTGTGACTGGCAGGACAACGTAGCCTACCTGATCAACGCCCGTCCGCTGGCCGTACCCACCGCGGCCGATATCGCTAACGTGACCGTCGACCCCGGCGCGGTGCGCACCTACGCCGTCGGCACAGCCTTCGACCAGGGCTACGCCGGCAACCGCCTGACCTATTCCGCCACCCGTACCGACGGCTCCCCCCTGCCCGCCTGGATCGAGGTGAACACTCGTACCGCGGAGTTCGTGATCAACGCGCCCTACAGCGCGGCCAGCACCTTCGTGCCCATTCGCATCACGGCCACCGATCTGAATGGGGTCACGGCCAGCAGCGACTTCCGGGTCAACGTGACCGGTAGCGACCTGGACTGTACCGTACAGGCCAATGCTGACGGACAGCCAAAAGTCATACTGTGCGAGGGCGGCAGCGTACAGCTCAACGGACAGACTAACACGGGTATTTACAAGTGGACGGGGCCGAATGGCTTTACCTCCGCGGCCGAAAACCCGATCGTAAGCGTACCGGGTACCTATACCCTGACCACCGAGGTGCTGCGCTTCGGCGCCTGCTCCGGCAGTAGTAGTGTGACCGTCAATACCGATTATGGCAACGCACCCAGCCTGCGCATCAGCGCAGCAACCAGTACCCTGACTTGCTCGGTCGGCGCCATCGAGCTCACGGCCGTCTCCGGGGCAATCTCACCGAGCTACTACTGGTACCAGGACAACCGACTCATCGGCACCGGCCGGCGGCAGACTGTCACCCGGGCCGGTAGCTACCGCGTCAGTGCCGTGGGCACCGATGGCTGCACGGCTACTAGTACCATCATCGTCACCGAGGATCTCTCCCCCGCCTCGGCGGGTAACGGTGGCAGCATCACGGTGTGTCGTCTTAATGCCAGCAGCGTGGACCTCTATACTCAGCTAAATGCTCTGGGCGGCTCGCCGCAACTGGGTGGCCAGTGGTCGCTCTACGGCGCACCCGTTGCCGGCACCCTCGATCCCGCCACGGCAAGCTCCGGCGTATACACCTATACGGTAGGCGGAGCTAACGCCCAGTGCGCAAAAGCGAGTAGCGAGCTTACGGTAGTCATCACCGAGGCCGACCGCTACTTCCGCGATGCCGATGGTGACGGCTTCGGCGATGCCGATGCCGCCAGGCTGCTCTGTAGTGCAATCGAAGGTTTCGTGAGTAACGACGGCGACTGCGACGATAGCGACGCGACCGTACACCCCGGTGCCGCAGAGCTCTGTGACGGTAAGGACAATAACTGTGACGGACAGATCGACGAGGGCGAGGCCTGTAGCGGTAGCACGGCCGCTATTCGCATCAATGCCGGTGGCCCCGAGGCCCGCTTCGCGGGCAACACCTTTAGCGCCGACCAGTATTTTCTGGACGGCAATGGCTACACCAACACAATTAATAGCCTCCCGGCCATCTACCAGTCGGAGCGTACCGCTGGCAGTCCCTACATCCTGCGGTACGACCTACCGCTCGAAAATGGTGACTACACGGTCAAGCTGCACTTCGCCGAGATCTACTGGGGGGCCATCGGCACCGGCGGTGCCGGCCGGCGCATCTTCGACGTGCTGCTGGAGGGCGAGCGCGTACTGGACGACTACGACATCATCGCCGAGGTAGGTACCCTCACCGCCGTAGTCAAAACCTACGCAGTGACAGTCGCCGATGGCCGGTTTGACCTCCGGCTAGACGCCCGCTCCCAGGTAGGTGGCGCAAATCAGCCGAAACTCTCCGCCATCGAGATCATCCCGAATGGTAGCGGCAACACGGGAGCCAACACCGCCCCCGTCGCGGTGGCCCGGGCTACCCCGCTCAGTGGCCCGGCACCGCTATCGGTCAACCTGGATGCTACGGCCTCTTACGACAACAACGGTAGCATTGCGACCTACGCCTGGCAGTGGGATGGCGGTAGTGCCACCGGACCGAGTGCCCGCGTGACCTTCGCTGAAGGTAATTATACGGTTACCCTTACGGTCACCGATGATAAGGACCTGACGGGTACCGATGTGGTCGACCTCACCGTAGGCCGCAACATCCTGGATGCCGACGGCGACGGCGTAGAGGACAGCGCTGATAACTGTCCCTTCGTAGCCAACCCCACCCAGCGACTGCCGCGGTTCTACGCCGACGGCGACCGCGATGGCTTCGGTGACCCCAATGACTTCGTCGAAGGCTGTACCGCCCCGGCTGGCTACGTAGCTAATACGCGTGATAACTGCCCCACCCTGTACGCCACGGACCTGACGGACACGGACAGTGACGGCATCGGCGATCTGTGTGATGACGATGATGATAACGACGGCATCCGCGATACTGACGACTGCGATCCCTTCGACGCCCTCATCGGAGCGGCCCGGCTCTACTACGCCGACCAGGATAACGATGGCTTCGGTGACCCCGCCCGGGCTCAGCTTTCCTGTACCCCACCCGCCGGCTACGTCCTGGACAATACCGATAACTGTCCCGATACGGCCAACGCGGATCAGGCGGATGCCGATAACAACGGCCGCGGTGATGTGTGTGATGGTCCGGTAGTCACTAAGTCCAACTTCTGGCTAGAGGCCGAGTGTGCCCGAGTGGGTTCCGTATGGACGGTACGCACTGACTCCGGCGCCTCCGGAGGGAAGTACGTCGATGCCCTCGGCAATACCGACCTGGTCAACGTACCCGCCGACCGGCCCGCCAATCACGTTAGCTTCGTAGTCAATCGGGCCGAAGCGGGTAGCTATACCCTCTTTGCGCGCATCAGCGCCGCCAACGGTGACAGCGACTCCTACTGGGTGCGGGTCAACAACGGCGCTTGGTACAAGTGGTCGGGTGGTATCGTAGTCGATGATACCTTCCACTGGAATAAGATGCGCGTAAGCGTGCCCCTGCTGGCCGGTGTAAATAGCATCGATTTCGCCTGGCGGGAAGGTCCAACCAAACTCGATAAGCTATACCTCACCAGGGGGACCGGCACACCCACATTGCTAGGCGAGGAGGCTACCAACTGCGGTGCCCGCATCAACCAGCCCCCGGTAGCCCGCGCTACGGCCACGCCCACTGAGGGGGCCGCACCCCTAGCCGTACAACTCGACGGTCGGGCCTCCTTCGATACCGACGGCTCGATTGCCACCTATGCCTGGAACTGGACCGGTGGAGCTACCACCGGGGCAACGGCCACGGCTACCTTCCCCACCGGCACCTATGCCATTACCCTCACGGTCATTGATCAGCAGGGCGGAGCCGGTACCACCGTGGTGAACGTGCGCGCGACCAACCCCAATGCCGATACCGACGGCGATGGCATCATCGACGCCGACGACAACTGCCCCCTGACCGCCAACCCCGATCAGCAACTGACTACCTACTACGCCGACCGCGATGGCGATGGGTACGGTGACCCCGCCGAGGCGGTACAGGCCTGTGAGCGTCCCGAAGGCTTCGTAACCAACGGCCGTGACAACTGCCCGAGCGTCAGTACCCGCGATCTTACGGACACGGATAGCGATGGCCTCGGCGATAGCTGTGACCCCGATGATGACAACGACGGTGTAGCGGATGCCGAAGACTGTGCCCCCCTCGATGCCGGTATCGGAGCCGGCCAGCGCTACTACCTAGACCAGGACGGCGACGGCTTCGGCGACCCCGCCCGCAGTGTCCAGTCCTGTAGTCCGGTAGCCGGCTACGTCCTCGATAATACCGATAACTGCCCCCTAGAAGCTAACCCCGACCAGCAGGATAGTGACGGCAACGGCGTGGGTGATGCCTGTGAAGGAGTTGTATACACTAAGACCAGCTTCTGGCTCGAAGCCGAGTGTGGGCTGGTAGGTAATGCCTGGAAACCGTTCACCGATGTGACCGCCTCAGGGGATGCTTACGTGGCCTCTCCTGGCAACAACACCCTCAGCACCCCCCCGGCCGATACCGACGCCAACCGGGTCCGCTTCATCCTAGCCGATGCAGAGGCCGGTAGCTATACCCTCTTTGCCCGCATCAGTGCCGCCAACGGCGATACCGACTCCTACTGGGTACGCGTCAATAATCAGGCATGGTACAAGTGGTCGGGTGGTATTCGAACCGATAATACCTTTAACTGGAACCGCATGCGCGAAACCCTGGTCATGAAGCAGGGTACTAACGTCATCGACTTTGCCTGGCGCGAGGGTGGTGCGAAGCTCGACAAACTATACGTCGGACTAAACGCCAGCGAGCCCACCGGAGTAGGTGAGGCGGCCAGCAACTGCGGTGCTACCGTCAACGCCCCACCTATAGCGCGTGCTACAAGCTCTGTTTACGAAGGGGCCGCCCCCCTAGGTGTACAGTTCGACGGCAGTGGATCAAGCGACCCCGATGGTAGCATTGCTTCCTACCAGTGGCGCTGGACCGGTGGTACAGCTAGCGGTGCTAAGCCCCTGGCAACCTTTGCCGCCGGTACCTACCGGGTCACGCTCACGGTCACTGACGATCAGGGAGCTACGGGAACGAGCCAACTGAGCCTGACCGTCTTCGATCTCAATCAGGATACGGACGGTGATGGCGTAGCCGACGCGGCGGACAACTGCCCCACGGTACCCAACCCCGACCAGCGCCTGACTACATACTATGCCGACTTTGATGGAGACGGACTGGGTGATCCCGCCGATTCAGTAGAAGATTGCGACCAGCCCACCAATTTTGTTGCCAATGCTGACGATAACTGCCCCGCAGTATACTCGCTCGATGCTACTGATAGTGACGGAGATGGTATTGGCGATGCCTGTGATAGCTTTGATGGTAAGAGCACCGATTTCAGTCTGGAAGCTGAGTGTGCCCGCCTGGGTA
This sequence comes from Neolewinella sp., assembly GCF_965214665.1. GTDB lineage: Bacteria > Bacteroidota > Bacteroidia > Chitinophagales > Saprospiraceae > Neolewinella. The sequence goes on from NZ_OZ243970.1 coordinate 2,254,640, forward strand.
CCGGCTGGCGCGTACAACAGGCGGCCGATGCCTCCAGTGGACGCTTTGCTAACTTCATCGGCGCGGCCGACTACAATGCCGCCGCGGTGGAGGAGCTTGATCAGCAGATCAACTTCAACGTGACGGTGCAGGAAGCCGCCACCTTCTACCTCTTCCTACGCCTCAACGCGCCCGACCCGGCTCGCAACTCCCTCTGGGTGCGGGTAGACGACGGTAAGTGGCTAAAGATGTGGAAGGAGGTCGACGGCAATCAGATTCTGACCACCGGATTCGAGTGGCGTAAGGTCAGCGATGACGGCCGGCCGGTCAGTTTCATACTCACGGCTGGTGCGCATACTATCACCGTAGCCAACCGCGAACCGGGTACTCTAGTAGATAAGGTCCTGCTCTCCAATCTGGATGCCCTTCCCACGGGCACTGGACCTGCCGCCGGCAACTGTGGCACCGCCAAAGCACTTCCCCCGCAGGTAACGACCATGCAGCGGGTGACGGCAGCCCAGGACGCACTGCACGTAGAACTCTTTCCCAACCCCGCCCGCGAGTTTGTGATGGTAGATGTGCGCAGTGGCTTCACCGGACGTGTGCATGTGGTCATCACTGATGCTACGGGCCGGCGGGTACGGCAGTTCTTCGTCGGTAAGGACAGTGAGCTACACCGGATGCGTATGGACGTGAGCGGACTTTCGAGCGGTACGTACCAGCTACAGGTGACTGAGGATGACCGGCAGGTGATTGAGCAGTTTGTGAAACTGCGGTAAGTTAGCTTTGATACAGTTTCCACTAATGGGGTCACGCGGTCGAACCGGGTGGCCCCATTTTAGCCATGGAAAAGAGTTAACCTTTTTTGCCAGCAATAAAAAAGTAGTAGAGCTGACAATTTACTGTCCTTGTGGACCACCTCATATATGATGCTTATTAAATGTCTATTGTGGGTGTCTAAATGGGAAAGAAGGAAATCGCTCGGTTTGTGAGCCCTACTCACCAAAAAATGTTACAACTAATATTTGGTCGGTTATGGCTTTATCCGTACTTTTATAAAACCAAAGCGATGGTTATCGTCGTATGGGATATTATGGGTGCGCCGGTTTTCCTGCTCTCCCGCGTATTTTGACTATGAACTAAACACAGTGATCCTTCTTCGCCGCTCACCGGCGAACGACGGCCCGCATAATTTTCGAGGCTATCAATCCAATGATTCATTCCATCCTGCCATGCGCACCGGGAACCCGGTAGGCCTGGCTAGTGGTGTTTTCCGCATTAAGCGTTATTCAGCACGATTAAGACCTTAAACGGCTATTCCTTTTTAGACACTATCCAAGATTAAACACTAGGGGCTGCGGCCCGAACAACACAATTCTGATTTACATGAAGAGTCTTTACCCGAAGGCAGCCTCCTGGCTGTTTATGACCCTCTTTTTGTCCATTACCACCCTTTTTGGACAGAATTTCTCCTACACTGAAAATTTCGATACCTACGGTACGGGTAATCTGCACGAGATTGCTCCGCAGACGTGGTTGCGGGAGAAGAGTACGGATGCCGTTGTTCCAGTGGTCGATCAGGGCCTTACGGCAAATACCACCCATTCGCTCAGATTCGATCAGGGAAATCACGCGCACGACTACCTCGCACTGACGAATTCCCCTGCTCAATTATCCGCTGGCGTACCCTTCTATTTCGGCACCTACTACAGGGTTAGTGCGCTAGGAGGCACTGCGGCCGGTCGAATTCGTGTAGCGATCCGCATCGATGATGAGGTAGCCGGCGACCAGTGGGTGCGTCAGCAAATTGCCAAAGATGGTAGCAACCTGATCGCCCGCATCGGACTGGGTGGTAGTGCATCTGACAATGGTGTAGCGCCCGTCGAAGCGAACAGGACGCTCCAGTTCGTTGTCCGGGGCGAGTATGATGGCAACGGTACCATCACTTATAGTTGGACGATTGATCCGGCGCTCGACGAGGCAGAGACCAACTGGACCTTAGCCGGCACCCATAGCGGCATCCAGGGTACTCCTGCAATCGGCCGGCTATTCATCAGTAGCGCCAACGGCGGCACCCACGACGGCAGCGTCGGCCCCATCCGCCTCAGCACCGACTATACGGAGGTAGTCACCGAACTGGCCAATCCCCCCGCCCCCCCAGTCTCCTTCCCCTACCTGATCAATTTTCAGGACGAGGGCACCACGCCTCCCAACGGCTACCTCAAAGACTACGGTCTACCCTACGGCCCCAAAGAGGGAGAAATCACCTACGGCTGGACGAGACTTTCCGACGGCACCCCCATCGACCTCACCACGCCGAGCACCGGTACGGGGCGCAACCGTGGCTCCTATTCGGGACTCAGCCTGCTTCAGCAGACCCTCGTACACATGCAGGGCAATGACGTAGCCGCCTGGGACGGCAACCGGGCCACCGAAGGTCAGTGGGAGGTAGCGGTACCCAACGGCTGGTACGAAGTATCCGTCAGCGTGGGTGATCCCCAACAGGACGGTACCGTGTCGGAGACTCCCGATCACTTCATTCAGGTGGAAGGTCTCACCGCTATCCCGGTATTTGACGTCGATAATACCCTGCCCGACGGCGACCCTGGTCGCTTTATGACCGGCACCGTCACCGTAGAGGTCCTTGATGGCCAGCTTACCATCAACGCCGACGATCCAGCCGCTAACAATACTAAGATCAACTTCGCCACCGTAACCCCTACCAACGCACCCAATGCTCCCCCGGCCATTGCCGACCAGAGCTTCGACGTTGACGAGGGCGGGGACGCAGGTGCAACCATCGGTAGCGTGGTAGCGAGCGACGACGATGACGACGCCCTCACCTTTGCCATCACGGCCGGAAACGAGGAAGATCTTTTTGCCATCGAGGAAGCCACCGGCGCGCTCACCGCGACCGGCGCTTTCGATTTTGAGGACGTAGCTACCTACACCCTTACCGTAGTGGTAAGTGATGGCGAGGCCACGGACGAAGCTACCGTAACGGTTAACGTTACGGATGTCAACGAGGCTCCTACGGCAAACTTTACTGCTACTCCTACTTCGGGCGATGCTCCCCTGCTTGTCGCTTTTGACGGTATTGCCTCCAGCGATCCCGAGTCGGACGAGCTGACCTACGCCTGGGACTTCGGTGACGGTACCACCGGCGCGGACCAGACCGTAGACCATGAGTATACGACCTCCGGTGCCTTCACCGCTACCCTTACCGTGACCGATGCGGGTGGCCTAAGTAGCGAGCCGGTAGCGACCGATATTGCAGTTGGCACGGCAAACGTTGCACCCGCGCTCGCGGCAATTGGTGACCTGAGTGCTACCGAAGAGGAGACCGCCACCTTTATGCTGACGGCAACGGATGAGAATGAGGGGGATGCACTCAGCTTTTCGGCCAGTGGGTTACCTGATTTTGCCACCCTCACCGATAATGGCGACCGTACCGCCACCCTGACCCTTACGCCCGCTGCCGGCACGGTCGGAACCTACGCCGGTATCACCTTTACGGTGACGGACGGTAGCCTCATGGACGAGGAGAGCGTAAGTATCGTCGTGGAAGCCGGTACGCCCCCGGCCTGTAATCCTGTGAGTCTCCTACCCTGCGACGAACTGGAAGTGGCCCTGCCCTTCAGCCTGGAGTTCACCGGTACCGAACGGGGACTGGAAGATGCCGATGGCGAACTGACCGGCTTCACTCTGGTCGATAACCACAGCGAGGCCCGTATGGCTGAGGACGGTCCAGCTACCTTCCCAGACATAAATGGCTACGAGCCCAGCCTACTTAACGTGACCGGGGGCAATCTCGTGCTTACCGCCAGTAAGGGCATCGCTTTCCGTAACCCAAATCTGGAAGACGGAAGTAGCAACAATAACAACCAGATCAACACCCTCGGAGTGGGTCTGCGCGACCTGAGCCAGCCCTTCGACATCGAGACGACGCTGCTGCGCATCAATACCGGTGGCAACTCGGCCCAGGCCGGTATTTGGTTCGGCACCGACGAGGACAACTTCGTCAAGCTCGACATGAACAACAACCGGCAAGTAGAACTACGCCGTGAGATCGATGGGCAGAGCCCCAATACTACCGATTTCGTACTCGCTAACCAAGGTGCTAACAACAGCCTACAGGGTAGCGATATCGCGCTGCGCCTACGGATCGACCCCATCAACGGGACGATGGAGGCCTTTTACCGTGTGGACGGCGGTGCGGAAGTCCAGGTGTCGGACGCCAGTAGCGGTACCAGCTCCCTGGCTCTTCCCGCTGGCTATCTAGCAGGACGCAGCCTGAGCGGTGCGGAGGCTCCGTTGACCTTTGCCGGCGTATTCGCCAGCTACCGGGGTGCTAGCAGCAGCTTCAATGCCGTTTTCGACAACTTCACCATCACGCCAGCAGCTCCGCCCGCCAATGAGGCCCCTACGGCTAGCTTCACCGCTACGCCCGAAAGTGGCACCGCGCCGCTGACCGTCAGCTTTGACGGTTCGGCCTCTTCGGACCCGGAGGACGGTGAGCTAAGCTACGTCTACGACTTCGGCGACGGTAGTACGTCTACCGAGGCGGTTACGTCCCACGAGTACACCGCGGCCGGAACCTATACGGCCAGCCTCGTCGTCACCGACGATCAAAATCAGAGCAGCGAGTCCGTGGAGACCACCATCACCGTCGCCGCACCCAACACGGCCCCCACCCTAGCTGCGATCGACGATCAGACCGTGACCGAGGAGGAAACCACTACGGTGAATCTTTCTGCCTCGGACGAGGAGAACGACACACTGACCTTCAGCGCGACCGACCTGCCCGCTTTTGCCACCCTCACCGACAACGGTGACGGAACGGCATCCGTGGCGGTCAACCCCCTAGCCGGTGATGCGGGCACTTACGCTGACATCGCGATCACGGTATCCGACGGTGAGCTGGACGATACCGAGTCCTTCACGCTGACGGTAGAAGCTGCTCCCGCCGAGCCCTGCACACCCGTAAGTCTGCTGGAGTGCGAGGAGATCCCCGTAGCGATCCCCTACGTGCTCAACTTTACCGGTACGGAGCGCGGACTGGAGGATGCTGATGGCGAACTGACCGGTTTCACCATGGTGGACAACCACAGCGAGGCGCGCCTGACTCAGGATGGCCCGGCTACTTTCCCCGGCGTGAATGGCTATGAGCCCAGCCGACTCAACGTAGTCGGGGGCAATCTGGTCATTGCGGCTAACAAGGGCATTGCCTTCCTGGATCCCCCCAGTAGCAGCAATAACAACACCCAGATCAACACGCTTGGCGTGGGCCTGCGGGGCCTGAGCGAGGTGATCACGATCGAAACTAAGTTACTGGGACTGACCACCGGTGGCAGTTCCGCTCAGGCGGGAATTTGGTTCGGTATTGACGAGGACAACTTCGTTAAACTTGACGTTAATAACGACAGCCAGATTGAGCTGCGCCGTGAGGTCAATGGAGTGAGCTCGACGGTGCAAACCAATAACCAGGATGAGCTACAGGTCAACGTGCCTACGGCAGGTAGTGATATTACCCTACGGATGGTCATTGATCCTGTTGCCGGTACGATGTATGCCTTCTACGCTATTGACGGCGGTGCCGAGACCCGATTAGTGGACCGCGCCGATGGTACGAATACCCTAGCACTTCCGTCGGCTTACCTTGATGGACGCATACTCAGTGACGGGGTGGCCCCGATGAGTTTCGCCGGTGCGTTTGCTACTTACCGCAACGGCAGCACCTTCGATGCAACCTTCGACTACTTCAGTATAACCACGAAGCCAAATACCGCCCCCGCGGTGGCTGACCAGACCTTCGAGGTCGCTGAGGATGCTAACGCCGGTGCTGAAGTAGGTACCGTAGTAGCTACGGATGAGGAGAGCGATCCGCTCACCTTCACCTTCGTGACTGGTAATGAGGCCGGAGCCTTTGCCGTGGACAATAACGGTCTGATCACGGTGACCGGTGACCTCGACTTCGACCAGCAGTCGGAGTACCTGCTCGATGTAGCCGTAAGCGACGGGGAGCTTGCCGACACGGCCTCCGTAGCTATCACAGTGACTGAAGTAGTGGAGCCGGAAACGGCCTGCTCGCCGCTTTCTACCCTGCCCTGTGACCGTATCGGCGTGGAGCTACCCTTCTTGCTGCCCTTCGACGGACCGGCGGGTGGTGTGGCTAGTACTGGGTTTACGATGGTGGACCCACCCTCGGTCAACCAATTCCCCGCTGCGCCCTCTAACCCCGATGTGCCGGGGCTCGAAGAATCCTTGATTCAACTCACGAATGGCCAACTGGTCATTACCAGCACGAAGGGACTTAATTTTCAGAAGCCCCCAGAGAGCAGCGATAACAATACTCAGGTCAATGCACTGGGCGTAGGCTTCGTAGTACCTCCCACCAACGTTTTCAACGTTTCGGTGGACGTTGCTCAGCCTAACTTTGCCGGTAGTAACGGAGCGAATTCACAGCAGGCCAGCCTCTACTTCGGGCTCAATGAAGATAACTTCCTCAAGGTGGCGCTGATAAAGGTGAGCAACTCCCAGCAGAAGGTTCAACTTGTTGTCGAAAGTCCTGATCCAGCGGATGATACTAAGGTAGTAGTCGCAGAGATCAACGGAGCTCCGTTTCCCACCACCGCCGGCACCATTAGCCTCCGCATGGAGGTCAACCCTGCTACCGGCCGCGCCAGCGCCTTTTACCGGGTCGATGGAGGTACCGAGGTACAAGTGATACAGGATGGTATATCCGAGTTCGCGGTCGCCCAGTCGATACTAGATGGAACGGATCACGACGGTCAGTCCGGCACCGCTGCCCTGACTTACGCCGGTGTCTTCACCAGCCACCGCCGCGCCGCCGAGGACCAGTCGATCGACTTTGCCTTCGACAACTTCTCCATCGAGCTCGACGAGGTCACCCCGGTACTTTCGTTCTCCCCCGAGCGCATCGACGTGACCGCCCGTGAGGGGGTCGCCGTTGCCGACCAAACCGTAACCCTAAGCAGCAGCGATGACGAGACCTTCGCTGTGGCGCTATCGGAAGACCCCGATGCCAGTGAGTGGTTGATTCTACCTACGGACCCCGAGGTAGGTCAGTTGGTCTTCGGAATTCAGGAAGGCCTGGCCGAGGGCGTTTACTCGACCTCCGTATTTGCCAGTGCCGATGGGTATACCAGCGCTCAACTTGATGTTACGGTGACCATCACCTCCGACGAGCCGGTCATTTCGCTTAACCCCACCAACCTGATCCTTGATGACGTAGCCGGAGGTGGGCCCGGTCGGGACACTACCGTACTGGTGGCCAACACCGGCAACGTCGCACTGACCAATCCTACCGCTACCCTGAGTGGTCCCGACGCTGCCTTCTTCGAGGTCGATGCCTCGATGCTACCCGCTAGCATCCCGGCCAATGGTTCTTCCTCGGTCACTGTACGCTTCGATCCCGAGCGGGAGGGCGTACACACCGCTACCCTGACGGTGCGTGGCGATAACGCTACCTCCGCTACCGTAGATCTGCGTGGTCTCGGTAAGGATGGACTGGGTGCCGAGCGCGAGCCCTCCCTACAGTACATCTTTGATACCTACGGCCTGGCCATCAATGTGGGCGACCAGAACGTAACGACCAATCTCATCGACCTACCTAGTGGCGCGAGTTACAATGATCTGCTGGGTGACGAGATATCCGCTCAGCGCTTCCGGCGCGCCACGGCCAATGCCCAGGTGGAACTGGAGATCCTTTCCGTCTATGGTCCTGAGGCTAACGACCCCATCGTAGCGTTCGGTTATTACGCCAGTGGTGATAAAGCTTCCGCTACCGAGGTCTTCACCGTTCGCAACACGACGGCCGGTAACGGACAGACACTCAATCCCCGCTTCTCGGGTAACCTCTCCTTCGACCCCGGTGCGGGCAGCTTCGGTTTCTACAGCCGCTGGCCGTTCTTCAATAACCGCGTGCTGTACAGTGAGGATGCGCTGAATACCTTTAACAATGCCATTCCTCACCACGTACGGGTCTACGAACTGCCCGGTGAGGAGAATGCTTATGTGGTGGCAACCGAGGAGCACACCAGTGGCTTCGACTACCAGGACGTAGTGGTGATCGTACGCAACGTCGTACTCGCCCCCGACGAGCCCGTGGCGGCAACCTTACGGATCAACTTCTCCGATCAGGGTACCGCCGCTCCGGATGGCTACCTCAAGGACTTCGGCCAGTCGTACGGCAGCCGCGGCGAGCGGACTTACGGTTGGGTCGTACCCGGTACGGCTACCCCTCTTGCATTGGTAGGCAACGGTCGCAACCGCCGGCCCGACCCCGACGTGAATACGCTGACGGAGACGATCATGCACATGCAGTACGGTGACACCGGGGGTGATAATGGTATCACAGCTGAGGGCGCCTGGGAACTCGCTATTGCAAACGGCACCTACCGGGTTACGGTACAGGTTGGCGATCCCGACGCGGAAGGCGTCGTCGGTACCCGCCACGTGGTGAACGCTGAAGGCGTCACTGTAATCGACGAACCAGTCGCAGAGGATGCCAGCGGCACCTTTACCGGCACGGCCGTCGTGACGGTAGCCGATGGTAAGTTGACCCTGGATGCCGACGGCGGATTCAATACTAAGATCGCTACGGTGACGATCACGCCTACTGAGGCCGATCCCGAGGCGTTCTTCTCTGACGTCAATCCGGAGAACGGTGCAACCAGCGTAGCCGTTAACGGCTTCCAGATTGCCGTAGCCGTCAATACGCCATCCGGCTTCGAGCTCGACAACACTACCCTGACGGGTAACGTGAAGCTGTTCGAGCTTACCGCTCAGGGACCGGTAGAGGTCGATGCCAACTTCAACGATACCGGTGGTGGCGATGCAGTAATTCTGACTCCGATCAACGAACTGAAATTCAGTACCGACTACCGCTTCCAGGTCACCGGCGTGGAGGCTAACCGGATCGGTGACCGAAGCGACCGCATTACGTTCCAGACCTTCACCTCCACGTTCACTACGGCCTCAGAAGATGATTCTACCGAACCCGCCGACCTGACGGGTGTAAGCTTCACCCAAATAAAAGGTGCGGCCCTGGGCGAAGGTGTAGCCGACCGCTTTACCAGTCTGGTCATCGGTCCCGATGGTAAGCTCTACGGTTCCACAACCGGCGAGATCATCAAGCGCTGGACCATCCGGCCCGATGGTACCCTTACCGATCTGGAGGAACTGACGATCGACCTCAAAGGCGCCAATCACCCCGTGACCGGTGAGTCCCTGGGCGACGACCGCCTGATCATCGGATTCACCTTTGCCCCTGAGGCAACGGCCGATAACCTGGTAGCCTACATCACCCATAGCGCGCTGACCCTCTCCGACGGTCCCGAGTGGGATGGTGTACTCACCCGGATCAGTGGTCCAAACCTGCAAACTGTACAGGACGTACTGATTCACCTACCCCGCTCGAAGAAGGACCACCTGACCAACAGCGTCGTGGTGGGCCGTGACAACGACCTGTTCATCGTGCAGGGCTCGAACTCCGCCGGTGGTGATCCCGATGCATCCTGGGGCTTCCGTCCCGAGCGTCTGCTGGCCGCCGCCGTACTACGGTTAGAAGTTGATAAACTGCCCGCCCAGCTTCCGCTGGACTTGTTTACCACCGACGATATCTCGGTGATCAACAACGCCCCGGCTACCGGACTGACGATGTCTAACGGTACCTACAACCCCTACTCGGCCGACTCGCCGGTGACACTCTACGCTACCGGTATCCGGAACGCCTACGACATGGTGTTTCACACCAACGGCTGGATGTACGCACCCACTAACGGTACGGCCGGTAATAACCGTACCTCCCCCGTCACGCCGGCCTCGGCTGACTACGTGAACCGGGACCCTAGCGGTAAGGGTGTGCGGCGCCCCAACGGCACCTTCTTCGTCAATCCCTCAATCCCCCAGGTAATGGGTGGCGAGACCCAGAAGGACTGGCTCTTCAAATCGAAGGGCGGTAGCTACCACGGCCACCCCAACCCCTACCGGGGTGAGTTCGTGCTCAACCACGGTGGTCGCCCCTACTCCGGTCTGCCCGGTCAGGAGGATGGCTCCCATACGGACGTACGCAAATACCCCGATAATCTAGGTCCTGATGCCAATTACCTCGAAGTGGCCTACGACTACGGCTTCAATAAGTCGCCCAACGGAGCTATTGAGTACCGGTCTAACGCCTTCGGTGGCAAACTGAAGGGACTGATGATGGTCGTACGCTTTAGTGGCCAGGATGACATCATGGTCATGCAGCCCAGCAACACCAGCGGAGACATTGTACAGGTGTACCAGGACGTTCCCGGCCTACAGGAGCTCGATGACCCCCTCGACCTCATCGAAGATACCCGTACCGGTAATATCTACCTTTCGCAGTACGACCGTGACGGCAACGTCAATCAGCAACTGATTCTGATGCGGGCCGACGATCCGGCTCAGGTAGTGGCTTCGATCGCCGCCGAGCCCGAAGAGTTGATCTTCGAGGTGACCGCCAACAACGACGGTGAGCAGACGGACACCAAGACGGTGACCCTCACCAACGAGGGAACCACTGCACTCGATATTTCCGCAGTGACGCTTACCGGTCCCTTTGCAGCCTCGTACCGCTTCACCGGTCCTACTTCAACCAGCCTGGCACCCGCGGCCGCGCAAACCTATACCGTGACCTTTGCCCCGGCGATTAACAACAATGACCTGGGCTACCAGCAAGCAGCGCTGACCTTCACCAGCAATGGCAACGAGGGTGAAGACTTCTCCGTCGGCCTGCACGGTCTGAAGAAGCGCGGCTACGAGGGTGGCGAAGAGCCTCCCCTCCAGGATGTGGTCAATACGCTAGGTATCGGTATCGACGTAGGTTGGACCACGCTGACCAGCTCCACCAGCCCCGAGCCCAAGGGTGAGGAAGTGGGTGTACCGCTATTCGAAGCTGCCGGCCCCGGCAACGTGGGTATCCAACCCGTGGCGCGCTACTCCCCCGCGGAGCGCCTGCCCTTCGGCTGGTATACTAACATCGGTGGTCAGGTCGAGCTCAACCAGGTCGGCGTACAGTCGGCCAGTCTGGATCAGGCGCAGACCCTGTTCCCGACACTGGAAAGCGGAGCGACCTCCTTCGACCCCCAGGGTGCCTTCTTCGGCATCTATGTATCCTCCCAGACCTTCGGCCGCGTCAACTACACGGAAGACGATCTGAACACCGGAGGTGTAGCCCACCGTACCCGCATCTACCCCGTACGGGACCGTCAGGGTAACCTAGTAGCCGATAGCTACCTGGTCACCTACGAGGATGCGACCAACGGCGACTACCAGGATTACGTATATGTACTGACCAATGTGAAGCCGTACGAGGCGGGGTCGCAGGTGCTGAGCTTTAGCCCCGACGCCCTAGACTTCTCGGTACAGACTGGCAATACGTCCATGACGATGACCAGCGTGCTTTCGACGAGTTCGGCACTAAGTGCAAACCAAGTGAGCCTCACCGCGAGCAAGACCTGGGTGGTACTGCCTGAGCAGGTGGCCTTCAACACGCCCCTCGATTTCGCCGTCGATGCCGCCCAGTTGCGCAACGGTACCTATGAGGCTACCGTGACCGCTACGGCTCCCGGATTCGCGCCGGCTACCCTGACCCTTACCGCTACGGTGACCGATGAAGCAACTACCGTAACACGGATTAACTTCCAGGACGATAGCTTCACGCCACCTACCGACTACATCGCCGATGTAGGTCAGGGCTACGGCAACCGGGGTAACGGACTGGTATACGGCTGGATCAACCCCGACACGAAGGCTCCGCAGAGCAACGTCGATCAGGCCCGTGGTGCCGCCCGTGGCATCAACAATAATAGCTCCGACTCGGACAAGTTGCTGCGCTCGCTCAACATGTTCGACAAGGCTAACAGCGCCCCGGCCGTGCCGCGTGACTGGGAAATTGCCGTACCCAATGGCACCTACCGGGTGGAGTTGGCGGCCGGTGATCCGGACTTCTACGACAGCCGGCATACGATCCGGGCTGAGGGCGTGACCATCATCGACGGTTTCGTACCTAGCGCTTCCAACTACTTCCGTACCGGCAGTGCCGAGGTAGAAGTACTGGATGGTAAGCTGACCCTCGACGACGTGGGTGCCAGCGGCGCCAGCAACTCGAAGATCATCTACGTGATCATCACTCCGATCCGTACGCAGGACCCCGCCCCGACGGTGGTGGCTACCGTAAACGGAACCCAGGACGGTGACGGCAACTACCGGGGAACAGTGACCGTGACGCTGAACGCTACTGACGTAGCTAACAGTGGCGGCATCGAGTCGCTGGAATACAGCCTGGACGGCCAAGAGTACTTCGACTACACCGAGCCGGTGCAATTGTCGCTACCGCCCATGTTTACCGTATTCGACTACAACGTACGGGCTCGGGCTACGGACGGCAACGGCACGGTAGGTACTACCTCGGTGGCTTTCCGCCTGGTAGCAGCCAGCAACGCCATCGCCCGGATTGAGAACCTGACCAAGGTGCCCGGTAGCCAGCGCAGCTTCCCTGCAACGGACTACTTCACCTTCCACCGGAACAACAATCCGACCAACAGCGCAGGTCAGACAACCCTGGCCCACGATCAGAACCGCGTACGGATCTTCAATGACGGTAGCGAGACGCTGGTGATCGACGAACTAACCACCACCAACACGGCTAACTTCACGGTTAGCGGTCTCGACATCCCCGTAGATGGACTGTCGGTAGGTCCGGGTGCATTCGTTGATGCCACGATTACTTTCGTGACTTCCGGCGGTGCCGGTAAGCGCCTGGTGACCGAGTCACTGGTACTCACCAGTAATGCAGACAACGCGCTGGAATCTACCCTACGCGGTGCCTACATGACCCGCCCCGAGGGCAACAACGAGGTCACGGCCCAGCAGGTCTTCAACGCCTTCGGTTTCACGACCGAAATGGGCCGCGACGCCAACGGGAATATCGTGACCCGCCCCAGCTCCGACTACCCCTCTGACGAGCGGGTGAACAGCGGCCAGGAGGGTGACATGATCCTATCCGACCTCTTCGTGCAGGCCGATCCGAGTCAGCCGCTGCGGATGATCCAGCTGTCGGCCCTCCACGGACCCGGCGGTGCTCCAACCGAGCTGCGCAATACCAACAACCAGGTGGTAGCGGGCATGAAGTACAATCACAATGACCTCTATCACCAGTCGCTCCTGCCTGCTGCACCTAACTCGACCACCGTACAGGCCGGTCGCAGTGTAGCCCGCATCGAGGTGCCCTTCGAGATCATGATCGCCGGCTACCGCACCTCGGGTGGTACTAGCCAGAACCAGCGGAAGGACGAAGTCCTGGGTGTGCGGGTATACCGGGCCATCGACCGCGACGGCAACGTGATCCCGAACGAGTACATCGTGAACCAGGATTATATCGCCAACGGCTGTGGCGAAGGCTCGGCCAACTGTGACTGGAACGATAATACCTCCTACATCATCAACGCCCGGCCCCTGGCGGTACCGACCTCCACGGCCATCAGTGACCTCGTAGTGCAGATTGAGGAGACCGAAACGTACCGCGTGGATACGTCCTTCAACCAGGGTTACCCCGGTAACCGCCTGCTGTACTCCGCTACACTGGCCGATGGTTCGGCTCTGCCGAGCTGGATCGCGCTCGATGACCTCACCGCTACCTTCACGATCAATGCGCCCTTCGAGGCCTTTGATGAGGAGTACGACATCACGGTGACAGCCACGGACTACAACCTGCTGACTACCTCGTCTACCTTCGAACTGACGGTCTCCGGTGACAACATCGACTGTACCGTCGATGCCAACGCCGACGATGCACCCAAGACGATTGACTGTACTACGGGTGAAGTGACCCTGAATGGACTGACCTCCACGGGCACCTATCGCTGGACCGGACCGGAGGGATTCACCTCTTCGCAGCAGAACCCCACCGTAACCGTAGCCGGTACCTATACCCTGGCCGCCGGTACAAGTGAGTGCCCGCTAACCGATGAGGTAACCGTAACTGAAGGTGGTACCACCCAGACTTACTATGCCGACAGTGACGGTGATGGCTTTGGCGACCCCGCCTCCAGCACCCAGCTGTGTGCCGCACAGGATGGCTTCGTAACCGACAACACCGACTGTGACGACACCAATGCAGCGGTCAACCCCGGTGCCGAGGAAATCTGCGACGGCATCGACAACGACTGCGACGGCCAGATCGACGAGGGACTCAACTGCGGTACCGACCCGCTGGCTATCCGGATCAATGCCGGTGGACCGGCCCTGACCTACCAAGGCAACTTCTTCGCCGCGGACGGCTCCTTTGCGGGAGGTAAAACGTACGCGAATACTGCTGCCACCGTGCCTACCCTATACAAAACGGAGCGCAGCGCGGATGCTCCCTTTACCTTCGCCTATAACGTGCCGGTAGAGTATGGCAACTACCTCGTACGCCTGCACTTCGCTGAGATCTATCACGGCGCGAATGGTGGAGGTACCGGAGGGGCCGGTAAGCGGATCTTCGACGTAAGTCTGGAAGGTCAACTCGTGCTCGACAACTTCGATATCAATGCCGCAGTGGGTGCGCAGACGGCTACGGTACGGGAATTCGTTGTCAGCGTGACTGACGGACAGGTGAACCTCTTCTTCGACGCCTCCGCGGCGGCCGGTGGAGTAAACCAGCCCAAGGTATCCGCCCTAGAAATCCTGTTCGACAGCGAGATCGTGGTCGATACGGATAACGATGGCGTACCCGATGACGATGACAATTGTCCCACCGTTCCGAATTCCAACCAGGTAGTCCCGACTTTCTACGCGGACCAGGATGGTGACGGACTCGGAGACGTCAACGACGCGGTTCAGGCCTGTGAGGCCCCCCAGGGTTACGTAGCTAATGCCGGGGACAACTGCCCGACCGTAGCGAATCCCAATCAAACTGACACCGATGGTGACGAACAGGGAGATGCCTGCGATACCGACGACGACGGCGACGGCGTACCCGACGTGAATGACTGTGCCCCCCTCGATGCCAGCATCGGAGCCGCGCAGACCTACTATGCCGACGCGGACGGTGACGGATTCGGTAACCCGAATTCCAGCACCCAGCTCTGCGCCCCTGCCGCCGGCTTTGTAACCAACGCCGCCGACTGCAATGACGCCAACGCCGCGGTCAATCCCAACGCTACGGAAGTCTGCGACGGTATCGACAATAACTGCGACGGCCGCGTCGACGAAGGACTTAACTGTGGTAGCGAGACGGCCATCCGGATCAACGCCGGTGGACCCACGATGACGTACCAGGGTAACACCTTCAGCGCCGACGCTTCGTTCACGGGTGGCAAGTCATACACCAATGGCCAGGCCCGCGTACCGCAGCTATACCGCAGCGAGCGTAGCGCCGGAGCACCCTTCACCTTTGCCTACAACGTCCCCGTTGCGGACGGCAACTACCGGGTGCGACTGCACTTTGCCGAAATCTACCAGGGTGCACAGGGCGGCGGTGCCGGTGGCGTAGGCTCACGCATCTTCGACGTAACGCTAGAGAACCGACTGGTACTTGACAACTTCGACATCTTCGCCGAGGTCGGTGCCGAGACGGTGACCGTACGGGAATACACCGTGAGTGTTACTGACGGCGCGGTCAACCTGCTCTTTGACTCTTCTCCGGAAGTCGGCGGTGCCGACCAGCCGAAGCTCTCCGCCCTGGAGATCATCTACCAGGGTCCGATCGACAATACCCAGCAGACGGCCTTCTGGCTCGAAGCCGAGTGTGCTACGGTGGGTAGTGGTTGGAGTACGGTTGCCAGCAGCGAGGCCGCTAACGGTAGCTACGTGGTCTTCCCGCAAGGCGATGCCTACGGTGGCCCGCCGGCTGACGTATCCGCCAACCGCGTCCGCTTTACGATAGCTGATGCTGAACCCGGAGCCTACAAGCTCTTTGCCCGTGTGGATGCCCGTAGCGGCCTCGACGACTCCTACTACGTGCGGGTCAACGGCGGTGCCTGGTACACCTGGAATGGTAACCTCAGCACCGGTACGGGCTTCCAGTGGAATGCCTACCCCGGACCAGAGGTGAATCTGACTACCGGCACCAACACCATAGACTTTGCCTACCGGGAAGACGGTACCCGACTCGACAAGCTGTACCTGACCAAGGGCACTACCCAGCCCAGTGGTACGGGAAGTATAGCCTCCAACTGTGGTAGCCAACCCGTTAACCAGGCGCCCACCGCTGTAGCTCGCGCTACCCCCAGCAGTGGCACCGCGCCCCTGAACGTACAGCTCGACGGCAGCGGCTCTTCCGACCCCGACGGATCAATCGCCAGCTACGCCTGGGCCTGGAATGGCGGTAGCGCTAGCGGCGTCCGTCCAACGGCTACCTTCACCACCGGCACCTACGCCGTGACCCTGACCGTGACTGACAACCAGGGAGCTAAGGCGACCGACGTAGTAAATGTAACCGCAACCGCACCGCCGACCGGCACTTCTACCTTCTGGCTGGAGGCGGAGTGTGCCACCGTCGGTAGCACCTGGACCCTAGTCAACGATGGTAATGCATCGAACGGACAGTACGCCGTAGTGCTAAGCGGTAATGAGTACAACACGCCACCGGCCGATGTGCCCGCTAACCGTATCCGCTTTACGCTCAACGAAGCCGAGTCCGGTAACTATCAGCTCTTCGCCCGTGTCGACGCTCCAAGTGGGAACGATGACTCGTTCTGGGTCCGCATCAACGGCGGTGCCTGGTACAAGTGGAACGCCAGTGTTCGTCAAGGTGTCGGCTTCGTCTGGAACCCCTACCCCGGTCCGCAAGTTAGCCTACAGACCGGCACCAACACCGTTGACTTCGCTTACCGGGAAGACGGGACCAAGTTTGATAAGCTGTATCTCACCAAAGGAAGCACGACGCCGACTGGAGTGGGAAGCAGCGCTACGAACTGCAACAGTACCCCCGCCAATCAGCCCCCGGTAGCCGTAGCCCGCGCTACGCCTAATAGCGGTACCGCTCCCCTGAGCGTACAGTTGGATGGCTCCGGCTCCTCCGACCCCGATGGTACGATCGCTAGTTACGCATGGGCCTGGAACGGTGGTACCGCCACCGGCGTCCGCCCCCGCGCTACCTTCGCCGCCGGCACCTATGCCGTGACGCTGACGGTGACCGACAACCGCGGCGCCCGCGCTACGAATGTGGTCAACATAACCGCTACCCAAGCGCCCACCACCGGCAACAGCTTCTGGCTAGAGGCGGAGTGTGCGACGGTAGGTAGCTTCTGGAGTACCGTGGCGGATGCCGCGGCGACCAACGGCCAGTACGTAGTCGTACGCAGCGGTAACAGCGGTGCAAACCCGCCCGCGGACGTACCCGCCAACCGCGTGCGCTTCACCGTAAGCAACGCCACGGCCGGTAACTACTCGCTCTTCGCCCGCATTGGTGCCCCCTCCGGCAATGACGACTCCTACTGGGTACGCGTCAACGGCGGAGCGTGGTACAAGTGGTTCAGCGGAATGACCCGTACCTCCGGCTTCGCTTGGAACCGCTACCCCGGTCCCCAGGTAAGTCTGACCTCAGGCACCAACACCATCGACTTTGCCTACCGTGAGGACGGCACCAAGCTCGATAAGCTGCACTTGAACCAGACGGGCACCCAGCCCACCGGCAACGGGCAGGCCGCTACCAACTGTGGCAGCACGCCGCCGACTGCTCCTTCCGGGCGCTGGCTCGAGGCAGAATGTGCTACCGTAGGCAGTGGCTGGAACATCACTTCCAATGCCAATGCTTCGCGCGGACTACAGACGGTCTTCTCCGGAGCCAGCCGCACGGCTGCCCCGCCGACCAACGAGCCCAGCCAGGAGATACGTTTCAACGTATCGATGACTACGGCCGCTACCTACCACCTGTACTTCCGCATGAACGCTCCCGACTTGGGTCGCAACTCCTTCTGGGTACGCATCGACCAGGGCCCCTGGCTGAAGTTCTGGAAGGAGGTAGGCGGTGCCGATCTGCTCACCAACGGTCTGGAGTGGCGCAAGGTCAACGACGATACCGTCGACCGCAGCTTCCAGCTCAGTGCCGGTAGCCACACCATCACGGTGGCCAACCGCGAGCCGGGTACCGTACTCGATAAGGTGTACCTGAGCCCCACGGCTACGGCACCGACCGGAATGGGTCAGACCGCCAGCAACTGTGGTAGCACGACCAGCCGCGAGATGAGTGGCTTCGGATTCGTCGAGCAGGCCCCGGCAGTGGCAGCAGCCCCCACCCTGGAGCTGTTCCCGAACCCCGTTGCCGATCAGCTCAACCTGCTGCTGACCAGTGACTTCACCGGCTCGGTCGACGTACTGATCACGGACGTTACCGGACGTACGGTACACAGTCTGCGCCTGGACAAAGCCGCTGACCAGCTGCAGTATGAGCTGCAGCTGGGTGCGCTACCACCCGGTGTGTACCGTCTACGGACCATTGAGAAGGACCGCCAAACTGTCGCACCCTTCGTCAAGCTGTAACAATTTCCTTAACCGGAATCTTTGTTGCGATGGGGTCACGCCGAAAGGTAGTGGCCCCATTTTTACTTCCGGGCGGGGCCGCGGGTGCAGTACCCTTCGCGTGGTGGGACATCCATTTCCTCGCACAAGTGCTAACTTTAAGACTTTCGCTTTCAGGCTAGACCCCCCAACACACGCTTTTTATGCAACCGACCTTTACCTCCAATCCGTTGGCCGCTACTCCCTTGCACGGGCTGATCGGTCTCCTCCTCCTCCTGTTTTTTTCACCTACGCTGTTGGCGGGTCCACCTCCGGCGGCTAGTGGTGCCATCGCGCGCATCGAGAACCTCACCAAGCTGCCGGGTAGTGGCCGGGCCTTTCCCGCCAATGACTACTTTACGTTGCACCGTTCGGACCGGACGTTCAACAATTCCAAACAGTCCATCAAGTACACCGATCGCAGTAAAATGCGTATCCACAACGACGGCACGAATAAGCTGGTGATCACCAGGCTCACCACTACGAACACCAGCAACTTCCGCATCAACGGGGCTCCCTCGGGCACCTTTGAGATCGCTCCTAAATCGTACCGCGACGTAGAAGTGCTTTTTGTGACCACCGGCGGCGAAACCCGCCGCCTTGTCACCGAGTCACTCATCATGGAAAGCAACGCCGACAATGCCTCCAGCGTGCGGGCTACCTTTCGGGGTGCCTACATGAAGGATGTCGAGGGCGGCAGCGAGATCAACCTCCAACAGGTCATCGAAGCCTTCGGACTCAAAACCAGACTGGGGGTAGACGACAATGGGAATTTACAGGTGCGTCCAAGTTCCTATTACCCTAGCGCGAGCCGGGTGAACAGTGGACTGGAGGGCGACCTGATTCTCGCCGGCCTCTTTGAGCAGGCAGACGGTAGCAAGCCGGTACAGATGATCCAACTAGCCGCTTTTCACGGTCCTGGTGGATCGCCCAGCGAGCTCCGCAATGAGGCCAGCACGAGCATCGTGGGTGATATGAAGTACAATCACGGCAATCAGTACCACCAAACGCTGCTGCCCCGCCTGACCGATAGCTCCGATAAACCGGCCGGTGACTTTACCAGCAGAACCGGACAGGTCTTCCAGATTATACTGGCCGGCTACCGGAGTACCGGGGGGACCTACGATAACACCCGCAAGGACGAACTGCTGGCCGTACGTACCTACAAAGTCATCGACCGCAACGGTCGCGTGGTACCTAATGAGTATATCGTAGCCATGGACTACGTAGGCAACGGTTGTGGTGCCGGAAACAATAACTGTGACTGGAACGACAATGTAGCATACATCACTAACGTACGGCCCCGGGCTAAGCCTACGGCAAAAGCCATTGCCAGTATCGCAACCAAGATGGGGGAAACCAAGACCGTGAATCTCAGCGCCTCCTTCGACCGGGGCTACGCCGGCAACCAGCTCACCTACTCGGCGCGTATTTCCGGAGGCGGCAGCTTGCCCAGCTGGATTACCATCAATAGCAGTACCGGCGCCCTACTCATCAAAGCACCTAGTTCGGCCGGCGGCCAGAGCTACCGGATCGACGTGACGGCCACCGACCTCAATCGCATCAACGTCACCTCCACCCTCACCCTGAGCGTACAGGGGACCAGCACGCCTCCACCCCCGCCCCCTACGAATCCTACCCCCCCCACGGGAGCAGGCTCCTACTGGCTCGAAGCCGAATGCGCACAGGTAGGCAGTAGCTTCAAGTTGAACGGTAGCTCGGTAGTTTCCGAAAAACGCTCTATGTCCGCCCCCCCCAGCGAGGGTTCCGGTAATCGAATCCGCTTTATCTTCAATGTGAGTAAAACCGGCAGCTACAATCTCTTCGCTCGTATCCGGGCCCGTAACGGCGATAGCGATTCTTACTGGGTCCGTACCAATGGTGGCAGCTGGTACAAATGGTCCTCGGGCATCGCGCAAAGTGCAGACTTCAAGTGGAACCGACTTCCTAACTCCCTCAACCTGAGTGCCGGCACCAATACGGTCGACTTCGCCTACCGCGAACCGCTTGCGGAACTCGACAAGATTTACGTGAGCGCTTCGGGCAGCGCCCCCTCCGGCTCGGGTACCCCAGGATCGAATTGCGCCACTGCACCCAGCAGCGCGGTATACTGGCTAGAGGCTGAATGCGCCGAAGTAGGCTCACGCTGGCAAAAGGTGTCCACCGGATCGGCCTCCAATAGTACCTATGTCGTAATAGCGGGCCGCAATGCCATGGATGCTCCACCGAGTGACGAGGCCGCTAATCGCATCCGATTCACCCTGCGTGGCACCTCCGGCGGTAGCTATAATCTGTTCGCACGGATCGACGCGAAAAATGGCCTAGATGACTCGTTCTGGGTACGAGCTAACGGCGGACCCTGGTACAAGTGGTTCATGGGGATCAATCAGGGCGTCGGGTTCGACTGGAATCGCCTGCCACAGGTCCTTAACCTCCGGGAGGGAGCAAATACCATCGATTTTGCCTACCGGGAGGATGGTACAAAACTCGACAAGTTATTTCTCACCAAGGGTAGCAGCCGACCGGGCGGGCTAGGCGAACCGGCGGGCAACTGCGGCTCCGCCGCCACGCAGACCGCTTCCGTGAACAATGAGGTACCCATCGATCGGTTCGGCGTAGCTGCTACCCCTACCGAGCTCAGCCTATTTCCGAATCCGGTTAGCACCCACCTTCAGCTACGCCTGAGCTCCGAATATTTGGGTGACGCAGAGGTGATCGTGACCGATTTGCACGGCCGTCGGGTAAGCCAGCGGACTTATGCTAAGCCCGCCAATTCCCTACAACTGCAACTGGATGTAACGGAGCTTCCGGCCGGGCTTTATCACCTACAGGTGTTTATGGACGGTACCCGCGAGCTGCGCTCCTTCGTCAAGCAGTAAGTACCTGGTTTGACGCGACAAGGGGGTCCGCACACTGGCGTGTGTGGACCCCCATTTTTGTTAAATATTTCTAAAAATCCTCTCTTGCAAGTAACCAATCCACGGACTGAACTCATATACGGGCAACAAGCCAGCAAAGCCACCGCAGTCAGTCACCAATGGGTATTGCGCCGGATGGATTAGCTTTGTACACTGGCTTACGCAAGGCTTGGAACTGCCACGGAAAGGCTGGATCAGTCGTCCTCACCTACTCCGTTAGCAGAACAAGTGTATTGCTTTCACTATTTTACTGGAGAATACTAAAACCGATTTCAGACCCCGGCCCACGGTTCGCCCGTATATACCGGTAGTGCCCCCGGGCACCTATACACTTGAACAACACAGATGAACTACTTTACTCCTACAGCAGTAGCGCTGATTCTTGCATTCTGTTGCCCCCTTGGTTTATTCGGTCAGCTGACCGGTGATACCGTACGGGTCAATTTCTCGGATGCAGCTACCCCCGCTCCCGCTCCCTATCTCCGCGATCATGGCCTACCCTTCCAGGCCCAAAATGGCCGCACGTACGGCTGGGTAACCCCCGGCACGTCTACCCCCCTCAGTCTGGATGGCAACGGCCGTAACCGTAGGCCCGACCCGGATCAGGATGTACTGATCGAGACTCTGATGCACATGCAGTACGGCGATGCGGGGGGGGACCGAGGTCCCACCGCTCCCGGCGCCTGGGAGGTCGAAGTACCCAACGGCACCTACCGGGTGACAGTGATGGCCGGAGATCTCTTTCCCGAGGGACGGCCCGGCACCAACCATGTGATCAACGCCGAAGGCTACAACCTCATCTATCAACCCACGGTATACGGAGAGGTCAACCAGTTTACGGGTAGCGCCGTAGTGCAGGTGAACGACGGTCGCCTCACCCTGGATGCCAACGGGGGATACAACACAAAGATCTGCCACGTCACTATCGCCGCGGCAGCTCCCGAGCCGGTGGCCTTCTTTGCCGACGTAGTGCCTGCTAACGGTGCCGTAGATGTCTCTCCCCACTCGTTTCAGATGACGGTGTCGGTAAACACCCCCCCAAATTACGAGCTCGACAAGGCCAGTATCGTGGGGCGTATCCGCCTATTCGAGCAAACGGATGCCGGACTCTTCGAAGTTCCCTCCAACACCAACGATACCGGAGGTGGCGATGCCGTCACCCTAACTACGCGGGATGGACTGAAACCGGCCACCACCTACGTCTTTAATATCGAGGGCGTACAGGCTAACCGTATCGGACACCTGGACGATCGGATTACCTTTCGCACCTTCACCTCCCAATTCACTACTGCTGCCGAGAACGATACCAACCGGCCGGCCGACCTGGAAGGGGTAAGCTTCACGCAGATCAGTGGGAGTAACCTGGGCGCAGGTACGGCAGACCGCTTCACCACCCTGACCATCGGCCCCGACGGCAAGCTATATGCTTCTACCCTGGGTGAGACAATCAAACGGTGGACTATCCGCCCCGACGGCACCCTCAGCAACCTCGAAGAGCTTACCATAGACCTGACGGGTAGCGATCACCCCCTCAATCCCAGCGTGCACAATTCTGACGTGCGTTTCATCATCGGACTGGCGTTTGCACCGGAATCTACCGCCAATAATCTCGTTGCTTACGTCACCCATAGCGCCGTCACCCTTACCGACGGACCGGAGTGGGATGGTAAACTGACCCGCCTCAGCGGTCCTAATCTACAGACGGTACAGGACGTGCTGATCCACCTACCCCGCTCCAAGAAGGATCACCTGACCAATAGTATCGTCTTTGGCCCGGGTGGTGACCTATTCTTTCTCCAGGGCAGCAACACCGCCGGTGGGGAGCCCGACCCTTCCTGGGGGATGCGGAAGGAAAGCCTGCTGGCAGCCGCCGTGCTCCGCCTCAACTTGGGTAAGCTACCCACACAACTGCCGCTGAGTGTGTATACGACGGAGAACATTACGGCAATCAACCACGCACCGACCAATAGCATCACTATGAGTGATGGCACGTACAATCCGTACGCCCAGAACTCGCCCCTGACGCTTTACGCCACGGGTATTCGCAACGCCTACGATATGGTCTTCCACACCAATGGATGGACCTATGTACCCACTAACGGCACGGCGGGCAACAACAGTACCTCGCCAATCACGCCCTCCTCAATCGCTTATTTGTCGCAGGATACCAGTGGTATTGGGGTACGCCGCGCCAATGGCACCTTTTTTACCGATCCTAGTATCCCCAGTATGGTGGGTGGAGAGACCCAGAAGGACTGGCTCTTTAAGACCAAGGGAGGAAGTTACCACGGCCATCCCAACCCCTACCGTGGCGAGTTCGTACTCAACCACGGCGGATTGGCCTACTCGGGACTGCCCGGCCAGCTTGAAACCAGCTACCGCGACGTAGCAAAATATCCGGAAGACCTTGGCCCCGACGTTAACTACCGCGAGGTCGCCTATGACTTCGGCATGAATAAGTCTCCTAATGGCGTTGTGGAGTACAAGTCCGACGCCTTCAACGGTAAGCTCAAGGGTATGCTGCTAGTGGCCCGCTTTAGTGGCCAGGACGACATCCTCGTGCTGCAGCCGGGTAACAACTCGGGTGACATCATCCACGCTTTCCCCGACGTACCCGGCCTCCAGAGCCTGGACGACCCCCTGGAACTGGTAGAGGATGTCAACAGTGGTAACCTCTACGTCGCGCAGTATGACCGGGATGGTGGCGGCAAGCAGAAGATACTGCTGCTACGGGTCAGCGATGCTACCCAACCCACCCCGCGGATCGTATCTACTCCCCTTGAAGTCGTACTACAGGCTACCGTAAATAGCCCGAATGCAACTACGGACAGCAAGACGATTAAGATTACCAACGAGGGCACCGCAGATCTACACATCTCGGGCAAATACTTTACCGGACCGTACGCCAGTCAATTTCGCGTAACCGGGCCCTCACAGCTTACGCTTGCACCTGCGGCCGCGCAGACCTATACCATTGAATACCGGCCCGTGCTGGACTACAATGCACTGGGCTATCAGCACGCTGAATTAGTGTTTGAAAGTGATGGCAACCAGGGGGCGCCCTACCGGGTCAACATGTTTGCTCTAAAATCGGCGGGCTACGGCGGCAATAATGAGCCCCCCCTACAAACCATCGTCAGGACCCTGGGCTACGACATTAACGTAGGATGGACCAGCCTGGCCAACACGACCGAGGCTACCCTACTGGGTGATGAGGTCGCCGCTGACTACTTCACCGCGGCCGGTCCCGGTCCCGTGACAATGACGCCCGTGGCGCGGTACTCCCCGGCGGAGGCTCTCCCCTTCGGTTACTACACCCGGGTGGGAGCAACGCCTTCGCACCAGACGGTAGGTACGGCGGCGGCCGGCCAGGAGAACGCCCAGCGGCTCTACCCCCCCCTGGTCACGGGAAGCACGAGCTTCACCGCTCCGGAAGGTGGATTCGGCTTATTTATCCAGTCCAATTACTTCGGCCGCAAAAGCTATACACAGGACGGGCTTAACACCGATGTACCCCACCGCGTGCGCGTCTACCCCCTGCGCGACCGTGCTAGTCGTCCGCTGGAGGATAGTTACCTGGTATGCTTCGAGGATGCCAATAACGGGGACTACCAGGACTATGTCTTCGTGGTCAGCAATGTACGGCCCTACACCGCCGCCGCGGAGCAGACGGTAGCTTTCAACACACAGATCAACTTCCAGGACGGTAGCTTTACCCCCCCCAGCGGCTACGTAGCCGATACGGGCAAGCCATTCGGTACCCGTAGTGGTGGAATGACCTATGGCTGGATCGATGCCTACTCCCGGCAGCCCCTGAATCGTGAGGCGCTAGCCTTTGGTGCCACCCGTGGTGTGAGTAACGTGACCAGCGAACAGGATAAACTGCGCCGCTCGGGTAATGCGCTCGATCCGCTCGGCGGCCGGCAGGCAGACTGGGAAATCGCCGTACCTAATGGCCTATACCGGGTGGAGCTCGGCGTAGGGGATCCTAACGACCTCAACAGCTCGCATACGCTGCGGGCGGAGGGCGTGACCATTATCGACAACTTCAACCCCGCTAGCCGCTTCTACGAAAGTAAATCCGGCGTAGTAGAGGTAAAGGACGGTAAGCTGACCATCGACGATGGGGGTGCCTTTGGCAAGAGCAACACCAAAATCACCTACATCAAGGTGAGCAACGTGGAGCGGCCCACACCCAGTGGTGCCGTAGTGCGTATCGAGAATATGCTGAAGGTACCGGGTACCAACCGGGGCTTCCCCTACGAGGACTTCTTTACTTTTCACCGCAACGACGAACTGGTGACCAGCAAGGGGTATCCCATCAAGGTGCGCGACAACAGCGTAATGCGCATCCATAATGAGGGCGTCTCTCCCCTAGTGATCACCGAGCTAACGACCACAGACACCCGTGATTTCGTGATCGAGGGGGTGACCATCCCCGCCGGCGGACTCATCGTAGAACCCGGTGCCTACGTCGACGCCACGGTGCGCTTCGTGACTTCGGGTGGACAGAACGGCCGCCTCGTCACCGAAACCCTGAAGATGTCTTCCAATGCCGATAACGGCATGCTGACGCTAGCCACCTTCCGCGGTGGGTACATGGCGCTCATTGGGGGCAACGCCGAAATCGACGCCCAGCAGGTGATGAATGCATTCGACTTCAACACCCGTATGGGCCGCGACGCGCAGGGTAACATCATTGTGCGCCCCTCTTCCGACTACCCCCAGGCGGAGCAGGTCAATAGTGGTAAGGAGGGCGATATGATCCTGAGTCAGTTCTTCGTACAGGCCGACCCCAGTAAGCCCCTACGGATGCTCTCCCTTTCTGCCCTGCACGGTGAAGGCGGCTCGCCCACGGAGCTCCGCGACCAGAGCTACCGCGTGGTGGACAACTTCCGCTTCAACCACGATGGTTACTACTTCCAAACGCTACTCCCCCCCACGGACGTGGCGGGCTCCAATGCCGTCGCCGGTAAGTCGATTGCCAACATCAGCGTCCCCTTCCAAATCATGGTGGGCGGCTACAGCACTTACGGGGGCAGCAAGACCAATCTACAGGCCCCCGTCCTGGGCGTACGGGTATACCGGGCCATCGACCGCAACGGCCGGGTAATCCCGAACGAGTACATCATCAACCAGGATTTTGTGGAGAACGGTTGTGGCGTCGGTACCGCTAACTGCGACTGGAACGACAACACGAGCTACATCATCAATGCCCGCCCCCTGGGCGTACCCTCCGCTACAAAGGTTCCCGACGTGACGGTAGCGGTACAGCAGGGCACTGACTACAAGGTGACCGGCTATTTCTCGCTCGGCTACCCCGGCAACGTACTACAGTATACGGCCAGGACAGCAACCGGGGGAACCCTGCCAAGCTGGATCGTCCTTGACGAACGTACGGGCACCTTCCGCATAACGGCTCCCGCCGGGTCTAGTGGTACCACAGTGAGCGTGCAGGTAACCGGCACGGACTACAATGGTCTGACCGCCAGCTCCACCTTCCGGGTAATCGTGAGCGGTACGCCAGTAGCAAATGAGGCTCCGATAGCGGTAGCCTCGGCTAGTCCGACTTCCGGTACCGCTCCCCTCTCCGTTCAGTTAGATGGTACGGCCTCCCAGGATTTCGATGGTAGCATCGCAACCTACGCCTGGGCCTGGCCCGGTGGAACGGCTACGGGCTCGACACCCAGCGTGGTTTTCTCGCAGGGCAGTTACGCCGTTACCCTTACCGTGACCGACAATCGTGGTGCTACTGACAGCGATGTCATCAGTATCCGAGCCACCGAGCCGGCCCCCGTCGATCCGCCCCCTACCGGTGGTGGAGACCTACCTACGACGGCCTGGCTAGAGGCGGAGTGTGCGGCTGTTGGAGCTAGCTGGTCGGTGATCAGCGATCCGGCAGCGGCCAACGGTAAGTATGCCGTCGTGCAGTCCGGAAATTCCTACGACGTCTCCCCGGGAGACAATGCCGCCAACCGCATCCGCTTTACGGCCACCGTGGCCGGAGGTAGCTACCGCTTGTTTGCCCGCGTAAGTGCCCTCGGTGGAGGAGATGATTCCTTCTGGGTCCGGGTCAACGCTGGTGCGTGGTATAAGTGGAGCAGTGGCATCACCCAGGGGGGTGTCTTTAACTGGAACCAGCTTCCGGTGGTGCTCAACCTCACCCAGGGGGCTAACACCATCGACATAGCCTACCGCGAAGACGGAGCGAAGCTCGATAAGTTACACCTCACCCAGTCTACCACACCTCCCAGCGGCGTAGGTGCCGCGGACGCAGGATGCACCACTGGTGGAAGCGATCCCGAGCCCCCCGTGGCCGGCACCAAGACCTCGTTCTCCCTAGAGGCAGAGTGTGCCGTAGTCGGCAGTCAATGGACCACCCTTACCGATGCCAACGCCAGTAATGGTCGCTACGCCGTAGTGCTGAATGGCAACTCCACGGATGTGGCTCCTGCTGACGTCGCCGCTAACCGGATCCGGTTCACGCTAACGGATGCTAAGGCCGGCCTCTACCACCTCTACGCCCGTGTGAACGCTGCTAATGGAGGAGACGATTCTTTCTGGGTACGCATCAACAACGGAGGATGGTACCAGTGGAACGGAAGCATCCGCCAGGGGGTAGGCTTCGCCTGGAACGAAATCACTGGGGACCGCCCGGTACTGACACAGGGTACAAATACCATCGACTTCGCCTTCCGCGAGGACGGTACCAAGCTGGATAAGGTGTACCTAAGCCAGGTGGCTGGTATACCCACGGGTACGGGTAGTGCTAGCGAAAACTGTGGTGGTGACACCCCGCCTGCAGAACCACCTGTAGCCGACGCCTCCGCCACCTTCTGGCTAGAAGCTGAGTGCGGTCTGGTGGGCGGTACTTGGAAAACGGAAACCGACCCCGCTGCGACCAATGGATCCTACGTAGTAGTTCGTACCGCCAGTTCCACCAGTACTGCACCTGCTGACCTGCCCGCCAATCGGGTCCGGTTCACGCTGGAGAATGCAGTAAACGGCAACTACACGCTCTTTGCGCGCATCGGCGCGGCCTCTAACCTGGATGACTCGTACTGGGTGCGCGTCAACAACGGCGACTGGTACAAGTGGAGTAGCGGTATCCGTCATGACGGCACGTTCCAGTGGAATAAGCTTCCCGTAGGTCTTACCCTTACGGCGGGTAGTAATACCATTGACTTCGCCTACCGGGAAGCCGGGGCCAAGCTCGATAAGCTGCACCTGAACCGGACCGGCGCAAGCCCAGTCGGCAACGGAGAGTCGGGAACTAACTGCGGTGGTACAACGACGCCGCCGGCCTCTACCGACCTTGCGCTGGAAGCGGAATGTGCCCTAACTGGTAGCGGCTGGGCACGGCAGAGTAGCACTGCTGCCTCGGGCGGGACTTACCTGGTCTTCAACGGTGCTAGCCGCACCGCGGTACCAACCACGGACGAACCTAGCCAGGAGGTGAAGTTCAGCGTGAACGTGACCACTGCCGGGCTGTACCACCTGTTTACCCGGATTGATGCACCGGACGTGACCCGCAATTCTCTCTGGGTGCGGATCGACAACGGAGCGTGGATCAAGTTTTGGCAGGAGCTCGGCGGTGCGCAACTGCTCACCACTGGCTTCGAATGGCGCGAACTGACCAACGACGGTAAGGCAACCAGCTTTAACCTTACGGCGGGTGTGCATACCGTTACCGTGGCTAACCGGGAAGCGGGCACGAGACTCGATAAGCTGCTGCTAAAGCCGTCCACTACCCTGCCCACGGGCTTCGGCACAACGGCTAGCAATTGCGGTACGACTACGAGTCGTGAGATGAGTCAGTTCGCTTTCGCCAAACGGGAAGCACCGCGTCGTGTCGAAACCGAGTTGGAGGTGTTCCCCAACCCCGCACAGCTACGAACTACCCTGGAGCTACGCAGCGACCACCTTGGTCAGGTACGTGTCCTCCTCACCGATATGACCGGAAGGACCGTCAGTGAACAGACGTACGACAAATCGTTCACTGAGCTGCGGACGGACATCGAAGTAGCTAGCCTACCCGCCGGTGTGTACCGCCTGCGCGTCATCGAGGGTGATCGACAGACCGTACGCTCGTTCGTGAAAATGTAGACGGACTTACCGTATACTGACAGGGGCCGCACCATGGTGCGGCCCCTTTTTTTGAACATCCCTTCATTTAGCAGCTTGTATTCACTAGCAGTGCTGAACCCCACAACTGAATTACCTTCTATGCGCTGTATTTCTACCCTTCGTGCGCACTTGCCGCTCACCCTAGTTTTGCTTTTGCTCGCCTTCTCGGCTGTGGCCTCCCTGAACGCTCAGGCCGTCGTACGGATTGAGAACCTCACCAAGGTGCCCGGTTCCGACCGGGGCTTTCCGGCAGAGGACTTCTTTACCCTACAGCGTACCCTTGATCCGGTAAATAGTATCAACCAGGTCACGCTGCACACGGAGCAGAGCGGTATGCGCATCCACAACGACGGCCGGTCGCCGCTGGTGATTACCCGGCTGACCACTACCGATACTACCGACTTCACGATTACGGGAGTCAGTGTGCCGGAGGCCGGTTTGACGGTAGCCCCCGGGGGCTCGGTCGACGTACAGGTTAATTTCGTCACGGACGATGGAGAAGCTAAGCGGGTAGTTACCGGCTCGCTGGTGTTGGAAAGTAACGCTAGTAATCCTGCCGGCGCAGCGGCAACTTTCCGCGGTGCCTACCACACCAAGACGGAGGGCAACAACGAAGTAAGCGCCCAGCAGGTCTTCGAATCCTTTGGATTTACCACCATGTTCGGGCGGGATGAGAACGGTCAGTTGGTGACGCGTCCGAGCTCCGACTATCCCAGTGCGCAGGATGTGGACGCCGGCCGGGAGGGCGATATGATCCTGTCGCGTTTCTTCGTGCAGGCCGATCCAACGCGTCCCATCCAGATGATCCAAATGTCGGCCCTACACGCACCGAGTGGCGCGCCGACCGAACTGCGGGATACCTTCAGTGGCCGGGTGGTGGGCGAGATGCTCTACAACCACGGAGAGCTCTACCACCAGACGCTGCTGCCGCGGGAGTCGAACACCTCTACCCAGGTAGCGGGTGATTTTACCGACCGGATCGAGCAGCCCTTCCAGGTGCTCATTGCCGGCTACCGTACCTCGGGTGGGGGACTCGACAACCAGAATAAGAATCGCCTGCTGGGGGTACGCGTCTACCTCGCCAAGGACCGCAACGGCCGCGTTATCCCCAATGAGTATATTCTCAACCAGGACTACATCGGCAACAAGGGCTGCGGCCAGGAGGGTTCGGCCAACTGTGACTGGAACGACAACACCTCCTACATCATCAACGCCCGGCCGCTGGCCGAGCCCTCCGCTCGCCGGATCGAGAACGTCACGGCCAGTGTAGGGCAGCCCCTATCCTACACCATCAACGGCTCCTTTGATAAGGGGTATCCCGGAAACCGTCTCAGCTATACGGCAAGCGGTAGCAACGGGCAGCAGCTGCCGGACTGGATCACGCTAGATTCCCTTACCGGTACATTTCTTATTGACGCCCCGGCAGCGGCACTCGGGCAGGTGTACCAAATTGACGTGACGGCTACCGACTACAACTTACTCACCGTCCGTTCCACTTTTACGCTGCTCATCGACGGTCAGAGTGCCTGCACCGTTACCGCTAACGTGGGCGATAGCACCCGGGTGCTGGACTGCAACAGTGGCAGCGTACAACTGGATGGTCGCACCTCCACGGGTGTATATTCCTGGACCGGCCCCGATGGGTTTACTTCCAGTCAGGCAAATCCTACGGTGCGGGTAGTGGGTACCTATGTGCTACGGGGAGGGACCAACTGCGATGCCAGTGGTACGGTAGAGGTGTTCGCGGCCACCGGCTGTGATACCGGGGCCGGAGCTAACCAGGCACCCATCGCGGATGCACGGGCCAATCCCTCTACCGGTCAGGCACCGCTTACGGTCCAATTGCGGGGAGGTAATTCCGTGGATCCAGACGGGCAGATCGTGTCCTACAGTTGGCGGTGGAGTGAAGGAGCTGCTTCCGGCAAGGATGCCGAGGCTATTTTCGGGGCGGGAGACTACTGCATCGTACTTACCGTAACCGACGATCGGGGAGCTACCGGAATGGACACCGTCTGTATCCAGGTCGGAGCCTCGGCCGTTGCCCGGGTAGATAGTATTTTCCTAGAGGCTGAGTGTGCTACGGTCGGCACCCTATGGACTATAGCGGAAACGGACAGCACTACGGCATCCGGAGGAGCCTACACTAGTCCGCAGATGGATGGTCCGTTCGAGACTCCCCCGGCTGACGTAGCCGAAAACCGGATTCGGTTTGAGGCTAAAAATATGGCGGAAGGCTTTTACCGCATCTTCGGCCGCATCGCCGTTCCCGCCGACGGGGGTGACTCGTACTGGGTGCGCGTGAACGATGGAAGTTGGTACAAGTGGAGTAACGGAATCACTCCGGGTGGCGACTTCCAGTGGAATTTACGCCCCGGTGAGGATTTTTTTTTCGAGGGAACCAACACCATCGATTTCGCTCTGCGGGAGGCTAACACGCAGCTGGATAAGATCTACCTCAGCAAGAGCGATCGGTTGCCTACGGGTCTTGGTGCTTTGGGCATAAATTGCGCAGACACGATCGGTACAGACACTACTACCACCCTGATCGACACTACTACGACGCCGGTAGATACGACCACCACCCCGGTGGACACCACCACTACTGCCCTATTCAACCCCCAATCCGGGCTGGAGCTACAGGTTTTCCCTAATCCCGCTATGGTAGACCTTACGGTAGGGTATACTAGCCCATGGACCGGCACCCTTACCATTTTTGTGATAGATATGCACGGAAGACGGCTGCGCGAGGAGCGGTTCATTAAAGCAGCCGGTGCCTTTACCACGGTGCTGTCGGTGGCTGATTTGCCGCGGGGCACCTACCGGTTACAGCTGGTGGAAGGCGCGCGAGTTGGGATAATTCCCTTTTTGCGATTATAATATTTTGGAGATCACGTAAGTTTGCACCACATCGCCCCCCCATGCATGGGGTGGACTATCATAATAAGCACACTGAGTCCGACATAAGCATCAACGTTTTCCGTGGCCTTGGCCTAGCGGAAGGCACCACTTCAATGGATTTACCAAAGAATTGTACATGCTGTCACTTTTTACACTATCTCCGTTTCGTTTCTCCCCTACATCCTTCGCCTACCGTCGCTTTCTCACCTTACCCCGCTGCATTGTCCGGCCGGCTGGGGAGGAGTGTGACCCTGGTTTGCTACTTGCGTAGCCGCCTGATTCTTCTCTCATTTAAGTAAACCGTAAACTTTTGGGTATTCCACCGGCCGGACATCTTATCATCCCACGCATAATTGGCTGATCATTAGGTTAAGTAATCAATATTACCGATCTTTGGGCCGTTGTCTCAACCACACGTAGGACCCTTGCACCGGTTCTATGGGTAGATGTTCGTTTTTGTTTAGGCTTTTTGGAATAACCAACAAAGGAATTTAGAGTATGGTAATAGGATTTACGACTAGTGCCCCCCGGGCGCTATGGGTCCGTGCTGTTTGCTGTGCGATGCTGTTAGCGTCCACGCTTACCACCACCCCCCTCGCTGCGGCTGCCGGCCAGCCCATCGCCCCCTTCACCGCCTTCGCCAATACCACCCAGACCTTTGTGGTCAATGGTGCCTTCGGCGGCAGTGAATCCCTAGCTTACGAAGCGACCCAGTACGATGGCAAGGCCCTGCCCTCGTGGATCAGATTCAATAACAGCACGGGAGAGTTTACCCTCCGACCGCCCTCCTCCGAGGTGGGCAAGGTGTACCGCATTACGGTGCGGGCCACGGACGATACGGACTCCTCCTTTTATCTACTGGTCGACGATGACAGTGAGGGCTGCTCCGTCGAGGCCAACGCCGACCAGCGGGGGATGCTACTCAACTGTAGTAAGGGTACCGTGCAGCTACACGGTAAATCCTCCACCGGTCGCTTTCGGTGGACCGGTCCGGGAGGCTTTTCCTCCTCCGAAAGTGATCCACGGGTCAAGGAGCCTGGGCTCTACCAGCTCAGTGCGGACGGTGGAAGCTCCTGCTCTCGCATTAGCATCGTGGAGGTGATGCACAGCAATTACGGCTGCTCGGAAAAAAGTGCTAAAAACGAAATTCCCGTGGGTCGCATCACGGCCAACCGGACCAGCGGTTCTGCTCCCCTCCGCGTACGCTTAGATGGTAGCGGCTCCAGTGATGCGGACGGTAAGGTGATTACCTACAGCTGGTACTGGGACGGCGGCGATGCTGCCGGTTCCAATCCCTACGTCACCTTTCCCGAGGGCACGCACGAGGTTTTCCTGGTAGTTACGGACGACACCGGAGCCCGGTCTACCGACCGCATCACTATCACGGCCGGCAAGGCAACGCCTGCCCCTGACGCAGTCTCCTACTGGTTGGAAGCCGAGTGTGCGGACTACGGTAGCCAGTGGAAGAAAGGTAGCAGTGGATCGGCCGGCGGCGGCGCTTACGTCGTTTCTCAATCGAGCGCAGTGTCGTCCGCTCCTGCCGATAACGCCGACAATCAACTGCGCTTTACGGTGGATGTGGCCAAAGCTGGTGACTATTACCTGTTTGCGCGGGTGGATGCGCCCAACCAAAGCAGTGACTCCTACTGGGTGCGTATCAATGGCAGTCCGTGGATCAAATGGTTCAGTGGCTTCGCTACCGGCCGTGGTTTCCAGTGGAATGCCGTGCCCAACGCACTTCCCCTAAAGGCCGGCAGCAACCGCATCGACTTCGCCTACCGCGAGTCTAACACCAAGCTTGATAAGATTTCACTCTCTACCAGTGGTGAGGCACCAGATGGGCAGGGAGAAGCCGATCCCAGCTGTGGGAACTCCGGCGGTACTGGAACTACGACAGCCTCCCAGGAAGATTTTTGGCTGGAAGCAGAGTGTGCCTCCGTAGGCCGGCGGTGGTCGACCCAGTCGTCCTCCGGCGCTTCGAGCGGAGAGTACGTCGTTGTGCGCAGCGGCAATGCGATGAACTCGGCCCCCTCCGATATTCCCGACAACCGCATTCGCTTCTCCCTCAGCTCCGTAAAGGGGGGTAGTTATAAGCTTTTTGCCCGTGTCGACGCTCCCTCCAATACGGATGATTCCTTCTGGGTACGGATCAATGGCGGTAGCTGGTACAAATGGGCCAGTGGGATCGAGCAGCGGCGAGGCTTCTACTGGAATAAATTACCCCGCTCGGTAGACTTAGCCAACGGCAACAATACGATCGACTTTGCCTTCCGCGAGGATGGCAGCAGACTCGATAAGCTGTTCCTGACGCGCAGTAGTACTACGCCCAGTGGTATGGGCAGCGAGGCAACCAACTGTGGCAACGACACCTCGTCGGACGATACGCCTAGCAGTGGAGTCACCAACATCTGGATGGAAGCAGAATGCGGTCGGGTGGGTAGCGCCTGGGCGAAGTATCAGTCCAACGGTACCGGCGTCTACATAGACGGGCAAACCAGCACCTCAGCCCCGAGCAGCACTTCCTCGGAGCGCATCGATATTCCCGTGACCGTAGGCAAAGCCGGCACCTACCACCTCTTTCTTCGTATGGACGCGCCGGACCTCAACTCGAATTCCTTCTGGGTGCGCGTAGACGATGGTAGCTGGATGGAATTCTGGAAGGCCGTAGGCGGGGGTGACCTCCTCACCCAGGGTACCCAGTGGCGCAAGGTCGGCCACGATGGCAAGGATGCTACCTTCCAGTTGAGCCCGGGCACCCATACGATCACGATCTCCCTGCGCGAAGCGGGTACTCGCCTGGATCGTCTGCTGCTCTCCACCTCGACCGCCCTACCCTCCGGCGTAGGCGGCAGTGCCACGAACTGTAGCTCGGGCACCTCGGTAGAAATGATGGGGATGGCTACTTCGCCGGCCGACGACACCGAGCCACTAGCGGACGTCGCAGAGACCGCACTAAATCTTTATCCCAACCCCGCGTCCTTCGATCTAACCGTGGAACTCACGAGTGGCTACGCGGGCCGGGTTGATGTGGTAGTCACCGACGCTACCGGCCGTCGGGTGCGGCAACTGTACTTCGACAAGGCGAGCGATCAGCTTCGCACCCAAATCGATGTGAGTGACTTGCCCAACGGTATGTATTACCTGCGCACCCTAGAGGGCGACCGGCAGACTATGAAGCCCTTCGTCAAGCAGTAGGACTTGTCAAGGATTATTTGTGCCTCGGGGCCGTGCAACACTGCACGGCCCCGAGCGCGTTGGGGGGTCACATCCGAGAAATGT
The DNA here is from genome assembly GCF_965214665.1 of Neolewinella sp. Taxonomy (GTDB): domain Bacteria; phylum Bacteroidota; class Bacteroidia; order Chitinophagales; family Saprospiraceae; genus Neolewinella. Next base: position 2,290,372 of record NZ_OZ243970.1, read on the forward strand.
TATAATTACACCCTACCCACTATTTTATTTAGTGCCCCCGTTACTTGTGTATCCAGGTACTTTATGTGCCGGATTTTTGTCTGTGTTTTACCGTCTCTCATAAAGAAACCTTGATTAATTATGGCATTTGTATGCTCACCCGGCTACGCCCGGTTTACCCCGGCGTATGTCTTATCCTATCTGTTTCTCCTGCTGTTCCTTGTTGCTGCCCTCCCGGTACTGGCTAATGGCGAAGAACCACATACCGCTCCCACCGCCCGCCGCATCGCGCCACAAACCGTGGTGGCCGAGCGCACCCAAACGATGACCGTCAACGGATCGTTCACCAACACCGTACTCACCTTCTCCGCTAGCCTAAGTGACGGTAGCCCTCTGCCCAGCTGGATGAAGCTCGACCCCCTTACCGGAAAGTTCACGATCACCCCCCCCGCCGCCGCGGTCGGTCAACTGCACCACCTGACGGTCACCGGCACCGATACCCAGCAGCAGCGTACCACCACCAACTTTTACCTCCTGGTAGACTACAACCGCTTCGTCTGTAATCTAGATGCCAATACCGATCGACTGGGACGTATCCTGGACTGCACCACCGGCACGGCCACCCTACGGGGCCATACCTCAACAGGTACTTACCGCTGGACGGGCCCCAATGGCTTTACCTCCACAGAGGCCGAACCCACTGTTACCGTTCCGGGTCTGTACCAACTCACGACCGTCACCACGGACGGTAGCAGTTGTCCCCGCCGTTCCATCGTCGAGGTACGCAACCACCGTAACAACTGCGTAGTCGAGAATAATCGCATACCGAAAGGACACATCCTCACTGACCGTACCACCTACAAAACCAACGAGAACATCTACCTACGGGCCGACGGCTCCACCGATGTCGACGGGAACGTACTATCGTACCGCTGGTCCTGGAACGGTGGCCGGGCTACCGGTCCCACACCTAAACTGCGGCTACCCCAGGGCAAGCACGAGATCATCCTCACCGTAATGGATAACGAAGGAGCTAAGTCTACGGACCGGGTGGTCCTACTGGTAGAAGAGGTACCCCTAGTGGAGCATTACTGGCTCGAAGCTGAATGCGCTACGGTTGGGGACAACTGGATGATCCGGGAAAGTTCTTCGGCTGCCGCGGGGAGCTACGTCGCTTCGTCGCTCACCTCCATGAGTATTGCACCGGCGGACACGCCCAAAAATTACGTGCGCTTCAGCGCCTTTGCCGAACGGGGGGGCGCTACCTACCACCTCATGGCCCGGGTAGCCGCACGGTCCAATGAGCACGACTCGTACTGGGTACGCGTCAACGGCGGGGCGTGGACCAAGTGGAACAATGGGTTTAAGCTCAACGCCGGCTTTCAGTGGGTACCCTACCCCACCCCAATCCAGCTGCGGGAGGGCAACAATACCGTAGATTTCGCCTACCGCGAGCCCGACACCCGTCTGGATAAGCTGCTGATTTCTCTTTCGGATAAGCTGCCTACGGGGGAGGGCGAACCCATCGTAGGGTGCCAGCGCAACGCCCCGCCCGTAGCCAAAGCCGCCGCCAGTAGCTACCTCGGCGTAGCCCCCATGACCGTGACCCTGGACGCATCGGGATCGACCGACCCGAACGACAACATTTACACCTACCGCTGGACCTGGAACGGCGGTTCGGCCGAGGGCATCGTAGCCCAGCGCCAACTGGGTGTAGGCAACTACGACGTCACGCTCACGGTTACCGATACCAAAGGGGCCTCGGACACCGACGTGATCGCCATTCAGGTAGACGCCCCCCCACCGAGCCCCGAAAACGGACCCGAATTTTGGCTGGAGGCCGAATGTGCCACGGTAGGCAGCAAATGGACCACCCACGAATCCACCTCCGCCTCGAGTGGTAAGTACGTAGTCGTGCGCAGTGGTAACTCCTACAGCGCCCCACCGGCCGATGTAATAGATAATCACATCCGTTTCGTGTTCTCCTCCCCTAGCGCCAATGTGTACAACCTCTTTGCGCGCATCAACGCACCGAGTAACCTTGACGATTCGTACTACATCCGCATCAACGACGGCGCCTGGCAGCCCTGGAATGGCGGTATCGAACAGGCCAAAGGTTTCCAGTGGAACCGCCTACCAGCCGAGCTGGAGCTACGCGCCGGCACCAATACTGTAGACTTCGCTTACCGCGAAGACGGCGCTCAACTAGATAAGCTATACCTGAGCCCAGTCAAGAACAGCTCCACCCCCCAGGGCCTTGGTGAGAGCGGGACAAACTGTGGTACACCCGCCGACATCTGGATGGAAGCCGAGTGCGCCGATCTAGCCGGCAACTGGCTCAACTACGAGACCACGGCCGCCTCCCGCAATCTCGGTGTGACGTTCGAGGGGCGGAATACTATGACGCCCCCAACGACAGCCGACCAGCAGATTAGCTTCCCGGTTTATCTCGAGCAAAGCTCCACCTACCACCTCTTCCTGCGCCTGGATGCCTTCGACCGCGGACACAACTCGCTATGGGTGAAGGTGGATAACGGTAGCTGGATCAAGTTCTGGCAGGAAGTAGGCGGGGCCGAACTGCTGACCCAGGGCCACGAGTGGCGCAAGGTCAACCACGACGGCCAGGACCGCAGCTTCAAGCTTGCCGCCGGGCAGCACACGATCACCATCGCCAACCGTGAGGCCGGCACGAAGATCGATAAGCTATATCTGTCACCCTCCAGTACCCGACCTACCGGCTCCGGTGGACCAGCTACTAACTGCGGCGCGGGCACCTCCCGCGAAATGGGGATGATGAGCTTTGCCACTACGGTAGCGGAAGACAAGACCGACCGCACCCTGACCGCCGAACTGAGCATCTTTCCCAATCCGGCCACGGCCGCCGTTACCCTCACTCTACACGACGACTATGAGGGTCGGATACGGGTGATCCTGACCGATGCTACCGGCCGACGCCTCCGCACGCTGCGCTACCACAAGCAGGGCGAGCACCTGCAGCAGCGCATCCCGGTCGCCAAACTGCCCGCCGGTATGTATCACCTGATCATCTTCCAGAATGATCGACAGGTGACCCAGACCTTCATCAAGGACTAGGACCAAGCCCCAAGTCCGTAGTTTTACCCCACCGTCGGGGCCACGCCTCTTCCTGGGCGCTGGCCCCGACGGTCGTTTTAGCCCCCGCTAGGCCGTACGACCGCACCTCTTCGGCACCCCCTCCTGACCTATGCGCATCCCCCCTGAGCTCTCCCTGATCCTGGCCAGCAAGTCGCCCCGCCGCAGTCAGCTCCTGGAGCAGGCCGGGATCCCCTTCACCATCCGCACCGTGGAGGTGGAGGAAGTATACCCCCCCCAGCTACCCGCCCCGGAGGTAGCTCCGTACCTGGCCCACCTCAAGGCACAGGCTGCCGCCCCGCTGCTGCAGTCCGCCAACGAGGTGCTACTGACCGCCGACAGCGTCGTCATTCTCGACGATGAGATCTTCGGCAAACCCCAGGACCGGGACCACGCCGTGGCTACCCTGCGTAGGCTTTCGGGACGTACCCACACGGTCATCACGGGCTGCTGCCTTAAATCCTACACCCGCGAAGAAGTCTTTTGCGGCGGCGCGCAGGTGCAACTCAACGTAGTGGAGGAAGACGAGATCGCCTGGTACGTCGATACCTACCGCCCCTACGACAAGGCGGGTGCCTACGCGATTCAGGAATGGATCGGGCTGGCTAAGATCCGGCGCATCGAGGGCACCTACCCCACCGTGATGGGCCTGCCGGTAGATTTGGTATACGAACGACTGATCCACTTCGGCGAGGACCTCACTGCGGCTAAGTTGTAGTATCTTCGCGCCCCCAAGCCCCCCGGGCGGGGCAAAATAAGACGTCTAGCGTATGGCACTGATTGGTAAGATTCGGAAAAACCCCCTGCTGGTCCTCCTCTTCATTGGCGGCGGCATCGCCCTGTTCGTTCTGTCGGACATCATGAACAGCGGTACCCGCGGCCCCATCGGCCCGGCCGAGGCCATGCTGGCCCGCGTAGGCGAGGTCGAGATCGAGCGCAATGAATTCGAGCGGACCCTCCAGGTAGCCGGCACGAGCAACGATGCCTACCAGAGCCGCGACAACCTCTGGAATTTCTACCTCAGCGAGGGCTTGATCCGCAACGAAACCGATAAACTGGGCCTAGCGGTGACCACCAACGAGCTCGACGAGCTCACCTACGGCCCCCGCTACAGCCCCGTGATTCGCCAGACCTACGGCGACCGGCAGACCGGTCAGGTCGACCCCACCTTTTTAAATCAGGTGCGCGGACAAATTGAGTCCGGCGATATTTCGGAACTACAGCAGCGTTACCCCAACTTCGCCGACATCTGGACCTACCAGAACCGGCAGGTGCGCACCCAGCGGCTCCAGGAGAAACTCAGCGCCCTGGTCTCTAAGGCCATGTACGCCCCCAGCTGGATGGCTCAGGACTACGCCGATGCCCAGACCGCCACCCGCGACGTGGCCGTAGTGCGTATCCCCTTCGACGAACTCGATAACGATGAGGTAGAAGTCACGGACGCCGATCTACAGGAGTACGTCGATGAGTACCGCAGCCGCTACGACAACCTGGAGGAGACCCGCCAACTGGCTTACGTCAACTTCCCCGTGGAGGCTACCCCCGAGGATAGTGCCGCGGTGCGTGCTACCATGCAGGACATCGCGGCCCGTTGGCGTCAGGCTCCGGCCAGCGAGGATAGTCTCTTTGCCATCACCAACGACGGCTCCTACACCGGTACTTACGTCGCCGAGGACCAAATTGCCCCTTCGATCGCCAGCACCCTGATGAACGAAGTGGAGGTAGGTGAGATCTACGGTCCCTTCGTGGAGGGGCAGCTCATGGCCCTGGCTAAACTCATCGACCGCCGGGAGGTGCCCGACAGTGTCACCCTGCGCCGCATCGTACGCAACGCCAACATTCCGACTCAACTGACGGAGGCTAATCGGCTCATCGACAGCCTCCAGACCGTCCTCGAAGCGGAGCCCGGTAAATTTGATGAGCTGGCCGGCGAGTTCAACCGCGATTCGCGCAGCATTGCTACCAACGGCTTACTGGAAAACATCGAACCCGGTCAACTCGATCCCGCCGTAGACCGCCTGGCCTTCATCACCGCCGAACCCGGCCGACTGTACAAGATCAGTACGGCGACCGGTGTACAGCTCATCGAGGTCGTGCGGCGCAGCAGTAGTACTACCCCCCGGGTGAACGTAGCCTACGTCACCGAGCAGATGATCCCCAGTAGCGACACCGAAGATGCCGTGCGGGCCCGCGCCGAGGAGTTTCTGACCGGAAAGAATAACCTGGCCGAGCTACGCTCCGCCGCCGAAGCGGAGGGCCTCACCGTAGAGGTAACCGATCCGCTTAACATCGGTACCTACTACATCGAGAACCTCGGCAACGGGCAGGACGTGCGGGATATGATCTGCTGGGCCTTCGGAGCCGACCAGGGCGACGTTAGCGGTTTCGTCTACACCTTCACCGATCCTAACTTCTACTACGAGGACAAGTACGTGGTGGTGGGAGTAGAAAATGTATTGCCCGTGGGCGAGGCCCCCGTTGCCGCCCTGCGCAGTAGCATCGAGGGCCCGGTGAGGGATCGGCTGAAGGGCCGCAAACTGGCCGAAGCGCTGCAGGGCATGGACCTTGCCCGGGCCGCCCAACAATATGACGCGGTAATCGATACGCTCTCTTCCGTCAGTTTCACCCAGAACAACCTGCCCCAGGGCATCGGTGCCGAGCCCAGGGTAATCGCCGCGGCGGCCTCCGGAGCCACGAACGAGGTGGTCGGCCCCATCGTAGGGAGTAACGGCGTGTACCTGGTCAAACCACTTACAGCGGCACCAACCGGTAGCAGTGGTAGCCTGCCCAGCGCACGCGTGGCGATGAATCTCAACAGCCGTACCCGCGTACCGCAGCAATTGCTCAACGGACTACGTGCGGAAGCAGACATTGAGGATCAGCGCATGAACACCGAATGCAGTAACCGGCGTTAACAAAGGGGCGCAAGCCGCCGCCAAAACCAGAACCAGATGTCAGAAATAAAACATGCCGGGATCAAGGGGTACGTACTAATGGGCGGTATGATCGCCTTCCTGCTCTTTGTTCTACTGTGTATCTACATCTACAAGGCTAATCAGGCTTTCGTGCCCGAAGATCCCGAGCGTTACGGTTTCCTCCTGCCCCAGCTTACACACTGGGTGTAGTGCCGTTGCGGCGGCAGGTATTCCATACCGTTCTGGCGGTAGCGCTTGTCGGCGGCTTACTGAGCGGATGCATCAACGATCCGGCTGACGTAGCCCGCCTCGAGGAGCAGCTCGACGATCAGGTGGAGGTGGCCCGCGAGGTACAGATTCTATATAGTGATTCGGCCCGCGTACGCCTCATCCTCGAGGCTCCTACGATGTATAACTACCTGACCCCGGCCGACCCCCGGCAGGAGTTTCCGGATGGAATCATCGCATACTTTCTCGATGAGAACCAGGATACAACCAGTACGCTGGTTGCCCATCAGGGCATCTACCGCCGCAGGAACAACCTCATCACCGTACGAGATAGTGTCGTGTGGGAATCCGTAGACCGGCAGCGGCTCGAAACCGAGGAGCTCAACTGGGACGAGCAACGGGAGCTGATCTACACCAACAAGTTCGTAGTACTTACGCAGCCCGACTACATCATCACGGGCTACGGGCTAGAGAGTGATCCTTCCTTCACAAATGCACGGGTACTCCAGGTGGACGGTCGCATACCGGTAGGTCGCCCCACGGAATAAACTCGGGCGTTTTGTAGTTTTGGTGACGTACCCCTTTACTGATCCACGCCATGCTCCTGAACGCCGTAATCATCGAAGACGAACGCAAGGGCCTCGTCAACCTCAAAAATATGCTCCAGCTCCACTGCCCCGACGTAGAGGTAGTGGGGGAAGCCGACGGGGTGGCTACCGGCGTAGCCTTATTCGCCCAGCCGGACCTCCACGTGGACGTGGCCTTCATGGACATCAACCTGAGTGACGGCAAAGTTTTTCGGCTGCTGGATGAAATACGCCCCATCAACTTCGACGTAATTTTCGTGACGGCCTACGACCAGTTTGCCATGAAGGCCTTCGATTATTCGGGCATCGGGTATATTCTTAAGCCCATCGACCCCGATCGCCTCGTGGAGGCAGTGGGTCGGGTCAGGCCCCGGCAACAGGCCCGTACCGATGAGCGCATTGCCGCCATGCGGCAGTACCAGGGCAATCCGAACACCTTCAAGAAACTGCCCATTGGGGCCGTAGACGGTATGCGGTTTGAGGAGATCAGCAACATCGTGCGCTTTGAGGCCGACGATAACTATACCCACATCCACCTACGGGACGGGCAGCGCATCACCGCCTCGCGCACCATCAAGCACTATGAGGACCTGCTGGCGCACTGCAATTTTTACCGCGTGCATAAGGGCCATGTCATCAACATGAACTACATGAAACGCTTTGTAAAGGGCGAAGGGGGTTACCTCATCATGGAAGATGGCAAGCGCATCGATGTAAGCCGGCGTCGAAGGCCCGCATTTTTAACACGTTTACGGGCGCTACAGGAGCTTAATTAGTCGTTACCTAGATAGTACCTACCTTTCAAACTAGGATAGTGACCTTTACCGATAGTCGGCACACCCTCACCACTTACTGAACACCAAACACTACAGTCCGCCTCCCATGGCTAAAAACGGGAAAAAAACAATCGAAGAGCTTAAGCAGGACCAGACGGTGAAACCGCTGGACCGCGATACGATGGATCAAGTCACTGGCGGTAAGCGACGTGGCTACTGGTTCCGGCGTGTCTGCGGTGGTATCATGCCCCAGTAGGCTCTCTCCGTGGTGCCCGCCTCCCCTGTAGCAGCGACGACGGCGGCCTTCACCCGCATTGAGATCATCCGTGATCTCCTGCATGAGTGTGTCTATACCGATCCCGTCCGTGCCCGGCAACTCCTTACTGAATTAGACGAGCATCTAGTAGCCATAGGCAGTACCGTAAGCGTGCTCGAAGATCGTACCGGATACGACTATGCCTTCGATCACGCCCGCTACCTAGCGAGTCTGGAAAGTCAGGAATACCGTCACGAGGCCGCAGCCGCACCCTTCGCTACCGCCCTGGCAATTGCCGAGAGCCGCGGCGACATCGCCGATAAACTGGAGATCTACCTGGACTACATCGGCCACTTGGCCAATTTAGGACAGACCGAGGCCGCCAGCGATTACCTCGATACCTGTTACCGCCTGTTGGAGTCCTACCCGAGTGACCAACTACAAGCCCGGGCAGCCAGTCGCCACGGCTATCTCTACCTGCTGTATTTCGGCTACCCCAAGGCGACCCGTAAATTTATGGAAGCCGAAACGCTACTAGAAGGTAACACCTTTACGCTCACCCCGAAAGACCATTATTTCTATGCCCTCACCCAGGCCGGTCTCGGAGCCGTATATCAGGGAAGTGGCGAGCGGGAGGGGGCTATCGCTGCTTTTCGAAAAGCGATTACCTGTTGTGAAACGATCGGACTCCGGGCTCGTCTACCCTGGCACCAGCTCAACCTCGGCAAAGAACTACTGGCCAGCGGATCGTACGAGCAGGCCCTAACTTACTTTCGTGCCGTAGTGGACAGTAACGCCAACGGATCTACCCAGGCCCTGGCTGCTACCTACGCCAATATGGGCTATTGCTACCACTACCTGGAGCAGGCCGAGCAGGCCGGTCATTACCTGGCCCGTGCCGAAGCACTCTACCGTAGCGAACGCGATCCCGATCAGGTGCAACTGGCCATCGTAGGGTCTATGCGCGCTACGCTACTCATGGACAGCAACCAGTGGGCGGAGGCCATCGATCAGCTTCAGTACATCCTCGAGGTGGTGCCCGTAGACGATACCACGAGCGACCCCCAGCTCCTGAGCCTCACGGCCGACGCCTACCTCTACCTGAGTGTCGCATACGAGGAGACGGATGACTACCGCGCCGCCTACACCCATCACCGCACCTATGACCACTACAACCAGCGCTACCACACCCAGATCGACCTGATGCGGCAGCAGCAGTTCGCCGCACAGTTCCGCGCCGAACAGCGCGAGCAGGAGAACCGCCAGCTTAAACTGCGGGCCAGCCAACTGCAGTTACGAGCCCTGCGGGCGCAAATGAACCCCCACTTCCTCTACAACGCGCTCAACAGCATCCAGTCCTTCATCTCGGACAACGAGGCGGCCACCGCCAGCAAATACCTGGCCAAGTTTGCCATGCTTATGCGCCGCAGCCTGGAGTACAGCAACTACGAAGCCATCAGCCTGGAGGAGGAGCGGCAGTTTCTGACCGACTACCTGGAGATCAACCGCCACCTGCGCTTTGAGGGGCAGTTGACGTACGAGATCACTCTAAGTCCGGACTTAGAAGAAGATATTATCGGCGTACCCACCATGATCCTACAGCCCTACGTGGAGAACGCCATCGAGCACGGACTGCGCGGGCAAGCCCGGGGCCACATCGCGGTTACCTTTGCTACCACCGATGACGACGATCACCTGCTGGCGACCGTGACGGACGATGGTATCGGTCGCGTACGGGTACGCGAGATGCAGGCGCTCGATCCCGGTCGCCAGCACCAAAGCCGCGGCACCGAGATTACCGAAAGCCGTCTTCGGCTCCTATCGGATACGCAGCAGGAGGAGGAGTGGGTGACCATCACCGACCTGTACGACCCCGCGGGAGTAGCGGCGGGCACGCGGGTAGAGGTGCGCATACCCATCAGCGACGTGCCGCCGCGGCAGCGGCGGTGAGGATAGTGTGCGGCTGCTAAGTTACCTTTGGCCGGCATGGCGGAACGATCACTTCGCGACCGGGTTCACGAAATAATCTTTGAAGCGGATACGCCGGAGGGAAAGGCCTTCGACGTCACTCTGCTGCTGCTGATCTGCTTCTCGATCCTGGTCGTGATGCTGGAATCGTCGGAGGACTGGAACCAGACGTACGGGACGGCCTTTTTCTACATCGAGTGGTTGCTGACTATCATTTTTACTATTGAGTATGTATTGCGGCTGTGGGTCACGATCCGGCCCTGGACCTACGCACTGAGCTTTTACGGCATCGTCGATATTCTCGCAATCTTGCCCTCCTATCTGAGTCTACTCGTACCCAATAGCCAGTACTTTCTCATCATTCGCATCCTGCGACTGATGCGCATTTTCCGGGTCTTCAAACTGGGCCAGTACCTCAGTGAGGGCGATCAGCTAGGGCGGGCTATCATTTCCAGCCGGAATAAAATTCTGGTTTTCCTCTTTGCGGTTACCATTCTCGTGATCATCATTGGCTCGGTGATGTACCTAATCGAGGGAGGGAGTAACGACGGCTTCTCTTCTATCCCGCGGGCGGTATACTGGGCCATAGTTACCATTACCACGGTGGGCTACGGAGATATTACGCCCCAGACTAAAATCGGGCAATTTCTCTCCGCGGTTGTGATGATACTCGGCTACGCCATCATTGCCGTACCCACCGGCATCGTGACCAGTGAGATGGTCGCGGGGAAGGACAAAGATCATCAGCTCTCCACCCAGTCCTGCCGCTACTGCTCGCGGGAGGGCCATTCGGCGGATGCGGTGTTCTGTAAGTACTGTGGCGGGCGGCTAAATGAGTGATGATGCGCCCATGCTCAGGAAAACAGGGTACTAGTACGTCTGCTACCCTTCATTGTGGATGCACCGGTCGAGTCCTCCTTAGTAGAGAAGAGTCTAACTGTGTACTCACCGAAAGGTAAGTTGAGGCGTCCACGCACCAAGGTCGAGCGGCCTCCGGCCCGAGCAGAGCCGTACAGTAAGGAAAGTGGCTGCGCCATTTTCCGCGGGTGTCACAGGCTCGGGCCAGAGGCCACTCGACCTTATACCCCGCCTCCATTCTTCAGTAACAAGCGCTCACCACCGCCCGGGCCAACAACCGGTAGCCCTCAGCGTCGAAGTGAATGCCATCCTGGGAGTAGGTTAATACCCGATCGCCGGGCTTCGTCTGTAGGTCCACCAGACAGTAGCCCTCGCGGGCGGCAAGGGTACGCAGCTCGGCACTAAAGTCAGCCGTGCACTGCTTTACCCCCTGAAACTCATCACTCACCATCTCATTCGCCCCAGCCGGGGGCGGGGTAAGGAGCACAATCCGCGGCATGTCCTGCCCCCGCTCGGTGAAGAAGGCCTGCGTACGACTGAGCAGCGTCTCCAGATTCGTGATGATCTCATCGTGGCGGTCGCCAAACTTCTGCTTGCAATCATTGGTGCCCAGGGCGATCAAAATCTCGTCGATACCCCCCAGCTCGGCGTAGCCCCGCCGCAGGTAGGGGGTGAGGTTCTCCAGGGTGTTGCGGCCCATGTCGCCGTCGTCGGTAAAGCCAATGGTGTTGCCGCCCAACGAAGTATTAACCAGGGGGCCACCGCCGCGTATGTCCTGGAGCTGGGCGACCCAACCCTCGCGGGCCGCGCCGTTACTGTCGCCGATGATCAGCAGGTTGCGCTTTCGGAGTGGCGTCGTACAGGTCATCAGTAGAGTCGTGACCAGGAGCAGGAAGGTGGTACGGGACGGCATAGCGGCATTACGATTTCGTGGCACCGGCGGCCCCGCCCCCTTGAAACGTACGGAGGAGCCAGTGGCGCTCAAGCAAGGCCAAGGTAAGCAGCAGGGCCAGGATCAACGCGGTGCGGTACCACAGGGCAGCGGAGAGCTCCCCGAGCCACACGGCCCCAGCCGCCAGTGCCGCGTAGCCCAGTAGGCGCGCAAAGGGATAGTCGACCGGAAAGTAGCGCTGGGAGACCCGGTAGGCCAGCACGCACATCACCAGAAAACACAGCAGCATACCCAGGGCGGGGGCGTAAATGCCATACCGGTGGGTGAAGAGCAGTGGTCCCCCCACCGCGAAGATCGACCCCACCAGCGCGATACCTCCCCCCAGAAACGTCTGGTCGGTGAGCTTGTAGGCGATACTGAGGTTGGAGTAGATGCCGAAGAGGAAATTGGCGGCCAGGAGAATCGGTAGAACCACCAGCCCGGGGCGCACATCGGGACCGATGAAGAACTGCAGCCAGGGTAGGGCCAGCAAGATACCGGCGCAGGCCAGGGTGCCCACCAGTCCGTAGGCCCGCATAGCGTCGGCGTAGATGCGACGGTCGGCCGTGGCCAGGTCCTTACTCGACTGCCGGAAAAAGAAGGGCTCGGCGGCGTACTGGTAGGCAGTGACGAAGAGGTTCAGGAATACCGCCATGCGCAAAGCGGCAGTGAAGTAGCCGGCGGCCGCCTCGTCATAGGCCAGTAGTACGCTGGGGCCTACCAGTCCATTGGCAATACCGGCGACGGAAACGACCGTGAGCGGCAGGCTATAGCGCAGCAGGCGGGAGAAGGAAGGTGCTCTTAATTCGCCGTGCTCGTATAGGGGTACGGCAGGCTGCTGCACTCCGTCTCCCAGCAAAATCATGTAGCGGAGCCCGGCCGCAGCGGCGATAGCTACCAGATAATAGCCCACGCGAAAGCCTGGTACAAAACGCTCCGGAAAATAGGCCGGTAGGGCGTACAGCAGCAGATAGATCAAGACGATGTTAACCGCCACGTTGATCAGATTGACGGCCACAAAGTACCAGGCGCGCTGCTGCAGCCGCAGGCGGGCCAGGGGCACGGCGCTTAGCGCGTCGAAGGCCACGGTAAGCAGCACCAACTGCACGTAGGTGGCGGCGGCGGGGGCGTCGAGTAACTCCGCGATGTAGGGCGAGAGCAGCAACAGCGGCACGATCAGCCCGCCCACCAGCCCCCACACCAACCGCTGGGCCCGCCGAAATACCAGGGCCGGGGCATAGTCCCCCCGACTCGCAAAGCGAAACACCGCCGTATCCATGCGAAATACCAGCAGGGCGATGAGCAGGGCGGTCCAGAACATGAGGTTACCGACCTGACCGACCTCGCCGTCGGTGAGCACCCGGGTGATGAATGGGGTGACCAGGGCGAAGTTGAGCAGGCGCCCCAGGATACTCGATAGGCCGTAGACGAGGGTTTCGCCACTGAGTTTTCGCAGAGACACGGCCGTAAGGTAGGGCTACAATAAGGAGCCGGGCAAAATGGTTACTTTTGCGCCCTACCGGGCACCGTTTTCTACTACGCGTACGAACCAACCAAGGTATGATCAAGTGTATTTTCGGGCTCGCGCTTACCCTACTGTGTGCCCTGCCCCTGACCGCCCAGGAGGACAGTGAGGTCCTCTTCACCGTCGACGATAAACCGGTCACCGTCGGGGAATTCCGCTACATCTACACCAAGACCAACGGCGAGGAGGCCACCTTCAGCCGCGAGAGCATCATGGAGTACCTCGACCTCTACGAGCGCTTCAAACTCAAGGTGGCCCGCGCCCACGACATGGGCCTAGACACCGTCGTCGCCCTCCAGAACGAGCTGGAAGGCTACCGCAAGCAGCTGGCCGATAACTACCTCATCGACCGCGAGGTCACCGACCCACTGGTCGAGCAGCTCTACGCCAGGCAGCAGGAGGACGTTGATTTCAGCCACATCCTCCTCAGCCTACCCAGTGACCGGCCCGAGGATACACTGGCTGTATACGAGCGTGCCCAGCAGATCAGGGACCGACTTACCGTGACCAACTTCGCCCAGGAGGCCCAGCAGCTCAGCGAGGATACCTACAGTAAGGAGCAGGGCGGCCGTATTGGCTACGTCAGTGCTCCCCTGCCCCCCGGCATGCACCAGTTGGAGGAGGCCCTATGGTCAGCCAAGGAGGGCGAGGTCTACGGTCCGGTGCGTACGGCGGCTGGCTACCACCTGTTTGTGCGTCACGGCAACCGGCCGGCCTATGGCCAGGTCGAGATCGCCCACGTACTGGTCCGTAAGGATCCGGAGGGCGAGGTCCCGATAGCTATCGGGAGTGCGGAGCAGGCGCGAGCAAAGGCACAGCAGGCTGCCGCCGCGCTGGAATCCGGCCGTAGCTTCGAGGAGGTGGCCGCGGAGTTCAGCGAAGACGACAAGACCAAAAACCAGGGGGGCTACATCGGCTTCTTTGGCATCAACCGTTACAATAAAGACTTCGAGCAGGCGGCCTTTGCGCTGACGGAGGACGGGCAGGTTAGTGACGTAGTCGAAAGCCCCGTGGGGTTCCACATGCTCAAGCGCGTTTCCCGCCGGGGGGTACAACCCCTGGAGGAGCAACGCCCTCTCTTGGAGGCCGCCGTACGGCAGGACCCGCGCTTCGCCGAAGCCCAGCGGGCGCTGCTACAGCGACTCCGCCGACAGTACGGCACCGATGTTATGGACCAGAACTTTGCCACCTACACCGCCACCCTGGACTCGAGCTTCTTCGATGTGCGCAAGACGTTTGCCGCGGAGAACGACCTGCCGCTAATGCGCATTGGCGATAAAACCCTGAAGGTGAGCGACTTCAATACGTACCTGACCCGCAACGCCCGGCAGCGCGCCGGCATGCAGCGCGGCCAGGACGTGAGCGAGGCGGCGCGTAGCCTCTTTGAGACCTGGGTGGAGCAGCAGGTACAGGCCTACGCCGAGGAACAGCTGGAGGTGAAGTTCCCTTACTTCCGTGCGCTGATGCGCGAGTACCGGGAGGGCATCCTGCTCTTTGAGGCCACCAAGTTGGAGGTCTGGGACAAGGCCGGTACCGATACCACGGGGCTGGAGGCGTACTTCAACGCCCACCGCGATCAGTACCAGTACGCTCCCCGTGCCCGGGTGCAATTTTATCGGTTACGGCCCAGTGACTCCCTCCGTGTAGAGGATGTACTGACCTACGCCGCCGATCACGACGCCGAGGAGACGATGGAATTCTTCGGGCGCCAGGACGTGGCCGTGGAGGAGGAGCTCTACGAGGCCGACCGACTGCCCGAGGGGCTGGCGATGGAGGTGGGCAGTCAGACCGTCGCGGAGGAAGACCCCAGCGGTATGGTGCAATTCTACCGCGTGGTAGCTACGGAGCCCGCCCGCCCCAAGGAGCTGCAGGAAGCGCGTGGCTACGTCATTGCCGACTACCAGGACCAACTGGAGCGGGAGTGGGTCGAGCAACTGCGGCAGACCTACGCGGTGAAGGTGAACAAGAAGGTGCTAAACAAACTCATCGCCTCTTGAAGCTAGCCTACCGGGCAGCAACGGCTGCCCTGATTTGTCTTTGTAGTTGTAACGAGCCGGAGCTGGGGCCAACCGATGATCCGGTACTGGCCCGGGTACACCAACGCGAACTACGGCTCTCCGAGATGGAGGGCATGTTCCCGGAGCGTGCCACGGCCGCCGATAGTGCCGTCATCATCGAGGCCTTCGCCAACCGCTGGGCCCGTGATGCGGTGCTACTGTGGGAGAGCGAACAGCACGCACCCAGTGATCTGAACCTCGACCGACTGGTACGCGATTACCGGGCCAGTCTGGTCCGGAGTAGCTATGAGGAGCAGTTGGTAAGCGCTAAGCTCGACAGCACGATCACGCAGGAGGAACTGGAGGCCTACTACGAGGCCACCAAGGAGCAGTACCAACTGGAGGTGCCCATCGTGCGTTGTCTGTTCGTTCGGGTACCCTACCCTACCCCGGAGGAGGCCTCGCTACAGGATTTGTGGAACAATGGTAACCCCCAGGATACCGCTGCCCTGGCCGACTACACCCGTAGCTACGCCGAGGTGGCCCTGCTCAACGATTCGGCTTGGTACAGCCTGGACAAGATCGCCCAGCAACTGCCCGAGGGTACGCTGACGGCCGACAACGTGAATTCCAAACGGGAATTTAGTCAGCAGGACGGGACGCACCGCTACTACTTCCGGCTCTTCGAGCTGAAGCCGCGTAAGGAGATCGCTCCCCTAAGCTACGTCGTAGAGCAGGCCCGCCGCGCCATTCTGCATACCCGCAAGCGGGAAGTGCTGGAGCGGACGCGGGAAGAGATTTTCGAGCGGGAGGCCCGCCGCAGTAATATTGAGTTTTACCCCCCCAATAATCGGGACACATGAATAAGATCGTTCTTTTTTTCCTTCTTGCCACCGCCGGCTCCGCCTTCGGTCAGCAGCGGGCCGTGATCGACGAGGTCATCGCCCGCGTGGGGGGAGAGTATATCCTCCTCTCCGAGCTCGAGGAGCGCTACGCCCTGGAGCAGTCGCAGACCAATGACTCCCTACCGCCGGACATCCGCTGCGCCATCCTGGACCAGAGCCTGGTGGGCAAACTGCTTTACAACCAATCGAAGCTAGACAGTATCGAGGTCAACGACGCCGAGGTCGAACAGCAGCTTAACGCCCGCATCGACCGCATCCTGAGCTACATGGGCGGCGATGTGAACCAGTTTGAGGATTACTACGGGCAGAGCATCACCGCCACTAAAGAACAATTCCGCGAGGACCTGCGCGAGCAACTCGCCGTAGATCGTATGCGGGCTTCGGTGGTGCAGGAGGTGAAGGTGACCCCGGCGGAGGTCAAAAACTTTTTTGCCCAAATTCCCTACGACAGCCTGCCCTACTTCAACTCCGAGGTCGAGGTGGGTGAGTTGGTCATCAAGCCCGAGGCCAATGACTCCACCAAGCAGGTCGTTATTGCCCGTCTGGATACGCTGCGCGAGCAGATTTTGGCCGGTACGATCACCTTCGAGGACGCCGCCCGCCAGAACAGCGCCGACGGTAGCGCCCGGGGCGGGGGCGACCTGGGCTGGACGAAGCGCGGTAAGTTCGTCGCTGAGTTTGAGGCTGCGGCCTATAATCTCGATCCGGGAGAAATTAGTCAGGTCGTGGAAACCGAATTCGGCTACCACCTCATCCGGCTCGACGGCCGGCGGGGCAACTCCATCCGCGTGAGCCACATCCTACTCCAACCCGAGATCACGGAAGACGACCTGGAAAAGTCACGCCACTACCTCGACAGCATTGCCAACCTGATCCGGGTCGACACCTTCAGTTTTAGCTACGCCGTTAAGCGCTTCGGCTACGATAAGGTGCAGAGCTACAACAACGACGGGCGCATGAGCAACCCGGCCAGCGGCAACACCTTCTTCGAGATCGGCGATCTGGACCCCGACGTATACTTCGCCATCGATGAGCTGAAGATCGACTCTCTGAGTGAGGTCATGGAGTTTCGCGGTCCTACGGGCGACCCCCTACTCCGCATCGTGCAGCTCCGTAGCCGTAGCTCCCCCCACCGGGCTACCCTAAGCCAGGATTACGCCAAGATCCAGGATGCCACCAAGAACGCCAAGCAGCAGGAGTACCTCAGTGACTGGATTGAGCGGCGGGTGGGCTCCACCTTCGTCGAGATTGACGAGCGTTACCACGCCTGTCCGCAGATCAAAATCTGGCTGGAGGACAGCCGGAAGATCACCGTGGGGGGAGAGAATGGAAAAATTGTCACTGGCAAATAGTATGAGCGTTCCGACCGACGGTTAGGCCGATCGGTCGGAACGCTCGCCAGCTAAGCAACCATTGTATAAAATCTATTGTAAGGAAAAATAACTCGTTAACCCAACACCATGAATACCCCATGGCCCGTTAACTCTGTATCAATATGCAGTATTTCTTCTCTTTGGTGCTGATGACGTTCAGCTTTATGACCTCCGCCCAGATCGATACTCCGGCCGGACGGTGGAAAACAATCGATGAGGACAGCGGTGAGGCCAAGAGCATCATCGAGATCTATGCCAGCGGAAAGCAATTCGACGGTAAGATCGCCGAGATACTGACCGGTAATACCGATGCGGTATGCACCGAGTGTGGCGGCAAACAGAACAACGCTCCCATCCTGGGTATGCAGATCATCGACGGGCTGGAACCCGATGCTGCGATGAGCTGGGACGGCGGCACCATCCTTGACCCCCAGAAGGGGGCGACCTACAAGCTCTCCGTGTGGTTTGAGGCCGACGAACCCGACGTACTCTACGTACGTGGCAAACACTGGACCGGACTGTACCGCACCCAGCGGTGGGTTCGCGAATAAAGTTTTACATTTTAGCCTGCTCGGGGCCACGAACGGCGCCCGATCTAGGTCTTTCCCCTGACACTTTGATTTACACAAGATTCTTCCTCATGAAGCAAACATTTACCCCTAATGACCTTGTGGCTTATGCCTACGGCGAGGCCGACGATGATCAGATCGCGGCTACCGAAGCTGCCCTGGCCGCTGACCCCGCCCTCATCACCGAACTGGTGCGTATGGTCGAGGCCCAGGCCGCCCTGCCCCGCATCAAATTTAGCCCCCGACGACGTATCGTCGATGCCATCCTACGTTACGCCCGCGGCGAGCCTACCCCGCAACTTTGTTGCTAAACCGTATTTTGCAAAGAAGCACTGTCCCCCGGGCAGTGCTTCTTTGCGTTTACCTACTTTCTATAAACTATCACGCCATGTTAGACTCCCTCATCGATGCGGCCAAGGGCCAGCTCGTCACCCACCTCACCCAGCAGACCGGCCTGCAGGCAGGGCAGGCCGAACAGGCCGTCCCCCTGGCCAAGGAATCCATCACCGAGGGCCTTACTAGCGCTGCATCAAGCGGCAACATCGGCGGTATTCTAGACATGGTCAAAGGAGCTTCCGGCAGCGCAGGGGGCGGCGGGGCCACAGGTGCAGGCTCCCTGATGCAGAACGCCGTCTACCAGGGCATTGCCGGGAACTTTATCAACAAGCTCACCGGTAAGCTCGGCATTCCGGCCAGCATGGCGCAGACCGTCAGCTCGTATGCCCTGCCCTTCATCATGAGCAAACTGGCCGGCAAGACCCGTGCAGCCGGCGATACGGACGACATTGATAAGGGCAGCCTCCTATCGGTGCTCGGTCTCGATGCCGGGGGGCTACTTGGTAAAGCCGGCGATCTGCTGGGGGGGAGTGGCGATAGCGACGGCAACTCCGGCGGCGGACTGGGTGGTGCGCTCGGGGGGCTGCTGAAGTAACTGGGACAAAATTCTACCCTCTGACTTGCACCATAACTTTTTGCGATAGTATATTTGCACTCGCAAACGGGTAGTACGCTGCTAGTTTGCGATCTGGTTTGGTAGTTCAGTTGGTTAGAATGCCGCCCTGTCACGGCGGAGGTCGCGGGTTCGAGTCCCGTCCAGACCGCATAAGGGGCCATTTCTTTGGAAGTGGCCCCTTTGCGTTTTTGTACTCCCCAAAGCAAGGACCTCGAAGCGTCCTTTGCGCGCAAGCGCTTAGGACCCTTGAGCGTCCGGTTGAGTTGCAATCCGACCGGACGCTCGAAGGTTTCAGGTCGCTGCGCTCCAAGGAACGCTTCGAGGTCCTGCCGACTAATTTAATTTGAAATGGATGGGTAGGTTAAAAGCCACCCGCACTGGCCGGCCCGCCTGAATGCCGGGAGAAAACTTTTGCCCCCTTGCGTTGATTTGCGCTACGGCTTTCAGCGCCGCCTCGGTGAGACCGCCGGCTACCCCCCGCATCACCTCGATGTTGCTAACGCTCCCGTCGGTCTCGACCACAAACTTGAGGCAAACGGTTCCTTCGATATCGTTCTCTGCAGCTAATCGAGGATATTTCAGATGCTTCGTGAGAAAACCAAGCAGTGCCCGATCGGAGCAGCTCTTACGCTCATCACCGGATAGCTCCAGACAGTCTTCCCCAAAGACCGGCATGTGCTCGACAATCACGAAAATGTCAGGTATGTTTTCTTCTCTTGGTGCTGGAGAGGACAGAGGGGGCGCTACAACAGCAGGCTTAGCAAATACCGGCGGTACCTCCACCACTACCGCATCATCGGCTGAAATACCCTGATCGATCAGTTCCACCGTCTCGGCCTGCTCATCGGGCACGGGCTCGACGATGGCGGGGGGTGGCGGTGGAGTGGGTGGCGGCTGTGGCGGATCAAACGTACGCGGCGGCAACATTTCAATCGTCTCATCGGCCTCAATCACACCGGTATAGGTCGGTGGGCCGGCCCGCCACTGCGTCCAGTTGATGGTGAGCAGGGAGGCGAAAAGCGCAGCACAGAGCGATACGCGGTGGATAGCCGGTGTGTACCGGAACAGATCGGCAGCGGCAAGTTTAGTGCGGCTATCGGACGCGGAGGGACGGGCGTGGTGCAGACGGCGGCGCAGTACATGCACTCCGAGGGCAAGCAGTAGGCACAGCCCACCCAGGCCCAGCAGCACCGTGGTGCCACTAAAGGTAAAACCAGTCATGGGAAAATCATTGAAGGGTGAAGCGCGTGCCGGCTACGCTGGGATACCCGGTAGATGCCGTGGATCGGGACTTTGGTGGATCGGGCCAACTTCCGGCGGACTCGGGGCTTTTCTCCATAAACGCCGCACCGGCGGCCCCGCCCCCATGTCAGAGCTGCACCTACAGTATCCCGCCCTGCTGCGCCGGCAGGCCTACATCGACGGCCAGTGGACTGCTGCCCACACCGGCACTACCTTCCCCGTGCGCGACCCCTTCGATGACGAGTTGCTGGCCGAGGTGGCCGATCTGGGGAGGGTCGAAACCCAACGGGCAGTAAGCGCTGCCTACCGTGCCTTTCCCGGCTGGAGTGGGTTGACCGCCGGGGAGCGCTCCTCGATCCTGCGCCGCTGGTACGAGCTACTGGTGCAACACCAGGACGATCTAGCCCTACTCATGACCCGCGAGCAGGGTAAGCCCCTGGCCGAGTCGCGTGGGGAGGTGGTGTACGGGGCCTCCTTCATCGAGTGGTTTGCCGAGGAGGGCAGGCGGGCGTACGGGGATGTGATCCCGAGTCACCGGAGCGATACGCGCATCGTTGTACTGAAGCAGCCGGTGGGGGTGGTAGCGGCCATTACGCCCTGGAATTTCCCGATCGCGATGATCACCCGCAAGGTGGCCCCGGCCCTGGCGGTGGGCTGTACGGTGGTCATCAAACCGGCCGAGGATACGCCGCTCTGTGCCCTAGCCCTGGCCCAACTGGCGGAGGAGGCGGGCTTTCCGGCGGGGGTCTTCAACGTGGTGCCGACGAGCCGGCCGGCGGAGGTGGGGGAAGTGCTGACTACGGATGCACGGGTACGTAAGCTGAGCTTCACGGGCAGCACGGCCACCGGCAAAAAACTGATGGCGCAGAGTACGGGAACCCTCAAGAAACTTTCTCTGGAGCTCGGCGGCAATGCTCCCTTCATCGTTTTCGACGACGCGGACGTAGCGGGCGCGGTCGCCGGTGCCATGGCCTCGAAGTACCGCAACGGCGGGCAGACGTGTGTATGCATCAACCGGGTGTATGTGCAATCGGGGATATATGATCGATTCGTAGCGGCCCTCAGGGAGGGGGTGACGAAGCTACGGGTGGGCGTGGGTACGGCCGAGGGTACCGATATCGGTCCGCTGATCAACGACGCGGCAGTACAGAAGGTGGAGTGGATGGTAGCTGACGCGGTAGCGAAGGGCGCCGAGGTGCTAGTGGGTGGGAAGCGCCATGCCGCCGGACCCCGCTGTTACACCCCTACCCTACTTACCGGGGCGGATGGCTCGATGAAGATCGCCCGGGAGGAGGTGTTCGGTCCGGTGGCCCCGGTATTCCGCTTCGAAACCGAGGAGGAGGTGGTGCGGCTGGCTAATGATACTCCCTACGGTCTGGCCGCCTACTTCTACGGCCGCGATCACGCCCGCATCTGGCGGGTCGCCGGGGCGCTGGAGTACGGCATGGTCGGTATCAATACCGGCATGATCTCAACGGCCGTGGCACCCTTTGGTGGGGTGAAGGAAAGTGGCTTCGGGCGGGAGGGCTCGAAGTACGGACTGGAGGACTACCTGACCTTGAAGTACCTCTGCTGGGGTGGTATAAACGCGTAATGCCACGCCTCTCGGGGAAAGCGTGGCATCACGAACGATAAATGGTGGGACTCTTAGCTGCGCCGTCCGGGGGCAAAATGGTTGCAGCCGAAACTGGCCTCGGTAAGGATCTCGGCCTTACCGCTGGCACTCTGATTTTGGAGCACGGGCAGCACATACTTCATGCCGCTTTCACTGAGCACTTCACATTCTCCGAAGTTCTCGCGGTTCTGGACGGCGGGGGCGTCGTGCTCCCAGTGGTTACAATTCTTGCAGGTGGCTTCCATGGCGGATACATTTTTGGTTGTGTAATGATATACACTGGTAAAAGAATCGGAAGCCAAAGGTTGTTCGGGTAAACGCTCGATTTACCGTTGTTTATAAACGGACTAAATAAGCAGTGGCTATTCGATCCCCATGATCTTATGCGTCTGTAAACTCACCCGCCACCGGGGGTGCTGCAGGCAGTAGGCTACCGTCGCGGCGGTGTGGTTAGCACTGGGCTCGTCCTTAGGTTGCAGGAAGAAGTGGGCGAAGGCGAGGTGCTCGAAAGCAGCGGGCTGGGCGGCGGCCTCCGGCTGGGGGTAAACGAGTTTGAGCTCGTCGCCACCGGCGACGGCTAGGGGGGCGGTGCCCTTGGGACTCACACACACCCAGTCGATCTGGGGGGGTACGGGCAGGGTACCGTTCGTCTCCACGGCTACCTCGAAGCCCGCCTGCTGGAGGGCGGTGATGAGGGGTACGTCAAGTTGCAGCAGCGGCTCGCCGCCGGTGCAGACGACGTAGGGCCGACCGCCGCCGGGCCAGAGATTTTGCACCAACTCCACACACTCGCGCAGTGAATACCGGCCGCCGTTAGTTCCGTCGGTGCCGATGAAGTCGGTATCGCAAAACTTGCATACGGCGGCATGGCGGTCCTCCTCCCGTCCACTCCACAAATTACAGCCCGTGAAGCGCAGGAACACGGCCGCCCGGCCGGTCTGGGCGCCCTCGCCCTGGAGGGTGTAGAAGCATTCTTTGATCTTGTAGCTGCGGGGCATAGTAAGGAAAGACAACTTCGGGGGTGTCTTGGTTTGGGTGGGCCGTCCGACGGGGGTGGGCCGTCCGACGGGGGGAGGCCGTCCGACGGGGGGAGGCCGTCCGACGGGCATAGGCCTTTAGCATCGTACATTCAAGCCCACTAGCACTCGCTCATGCAAACGAATAAAATCCTCTTCTGGTCCATCACCGTAGCCCTGGCCGGCTTCCTCTTCGGATTCGATACCGTGGTCATCTCCGGGGCCGACCAGGCGCTGCAGGAGCTCTGGCCCCGTGGCGAGCTGTTTCACGGGGTGGTGATTATCTCCTCGGCGCTCTGGGGCACGGTGCTGGGGGCGATGTTCGGCGGTATTCCGACGGACAAGCTCGGGCGCAAGCAGACCCTTATCTGGATCGGCGTGCTCTACTTCGTTTCGGCGGCCGGCTCAGCCCTGGCTAATGATCCGTGGGTCTTTGCCGCCCTGCGCTTCATCGGCGGACTCGGCGTCGGTGCATCCACCGTGGCGGCCCCCACCTACGTCTCGGAGATCGCACCGGCCGGGGACCGCGGCAAGCTCGTGGGGCTTTATCAGTTCAACATCGTATTCGGCATCCTCATCGCCTTTTTATCCAACTACCTGCTCAGTGACCTGGGCAAAAACGCCTGGCGCTATATGATCGGCGTAGAGGCCATCCCGGCGGCGATCTATACTATCATGGTCTTCACTGTGCCGCGCTCCCCCCGCTGGCTGCTCACCAAGCGCAACGACGTAGAGGAGGCCACCCGCGTACTCCAGCTCATCAATCCGGGCGGGGACGCCGGTGCAACGATCCGGGAGATACAGGCTGACAGTACCCGCGCGGTACCCGGCGAAACGGTGTTCAGCAAAAAATATCGATTCTCCCTCACACTCGCCTTTCTAGTGGCTTTCTTCAACCAGTTTTCCGGCATCAACGCCTTTCTCTACTACGCCCCCCGTATCTTTGAGCTGGCGGGTTTGGAGCAGAGTGGGGCCCTCCTGAGCAGTATCGGCGTCGGTGTGGTGAACTTGGTATTCACCATCGTGGGCCTGTCGATGATCGATAAGTTCGGCCGCCGGCAGCTGCTCTACATCGGCTCGGTGGGCTACATCGTCTCGCTTTCTTTGGTGGCGATGGCCTTCTGGTTTGGCTGGCAGGGGGTGGCCGTGCCGATCTTTCTTTTCCTCTTCATCGCCAGTCACGCTATTGGGCAGGGGGCGGTAATCTGGGTGTTCATCTCGGAGATCTTCCCCAATCACCTACGGGGCAGCGGACAGGCCTTCGGCACCTCGGTGCACTGGGTGCTGGCGGCGGCCATTCCTAGCCTGGTGCCGCTGCTGTTCGGGATTATTGGGCCGGCCCCCGTGTTTGCCTTCTTTGCCTTTATGATGTGCCTGCAGTTGCTGTGGGTGTGGCGGATGATGCCGGAGACGAAGGGGGTGAGTCTGGAGGAGTTGGATTTGCGGTTGAATGGGTGAGGGGGCAGAACGAGTTTGTTAGATTCCACAGTCCCAGCGCAGCCAGAGGCTGCATTTTGCTGGCGCTGTCGGAGACAGCATCGTACTGGCACCGCAGCGCAGTCGTAGACTGCTTGCCACAGCGCTGTCGGAGACAGCATCGTACTGGCGCTGCCGGAGGCAGCATTGTACTGTAGGCCGTACTTTAGCCGTATGCGTATCCTACTACTTCTGCTACTGACCGCCCCCCTACTGGCCCAGACCAACACCGACATCTATAACCCCGAGGCCCCCGAGCTCGTCCTGGTGTGGAACCGGGTGGGCGATGTCTCCGCCGGACTGCAATCCGTAGAGGCTGCCGAGTTTAGCCCCGACGGGAGCCTGGCGGTGAGCGGGGGGAAATTTGGCTATAAGGTGATGCTGTGGCGGGTGGCCGACGGTGCCTTACTCTGGGAAAGCGCCCACGAGAGCGAGGTAGAGTGCGTCACCTTTTCGCCCGACGGCCGGCGGATCGCCACCGGAGGCGAAGACTACTTCCTGCGCGTATGGGACACCGAAACCGGTGAGCAGCTGCACGGCGTAGAGATGGAAGAGGCCGGCTTCGACGGTATTACGTGGTCGCCTGACGGGAAGTACATCGTGGGTGGTGACGAGCTCGGTAACGCGGTGTTTTTCGATGGCACCACCTACGATGAGGTGGCCCGCATCGACTGCGGCTCCACCATCAACTCCCTGCAGTTCACCCAGGACGGCACCCGGATGGTAGTGGGCGGCAACATCCAAACCCCCGATCCTGAGGGGCCCGGTGGTAACAAGTACACCGGCTTTGCCAAGGTGATCGACGTCGCTAGCATGGAGGTCGTGCAGGACATCGGCGAGCAGCCCGGCAGTATTAAGAGCGTGCGCTACAGCCCGGACGAGAAATACTTCGCTACCGGCGGCTTCGATAATAAGGCCCGACTCTTCGATGCAGCTACGGGCGATCTGGTGCGCGAGTTCACCGACTCGCTCAAGATCGAGGCCGTAGCCTTTACCCCCGATGGACACTACCTAGCTACCGGTGGCCACGACCAGGCCATCAACTTCTACCGCCTCGCTGACGGGGAGCTGGCACTGCGCCTACCCATGGCCCGCGTGGAATACATCGACTTCACCGACAACGGCCGCATGATGCTCACCAGCCACGAAGACTCCGGCCTGCTGAGTTGCTACCTGCTACAGAGCAACACCCAGTCGCGCGGCAACTACCAGCAGATCGCCGATAAGCAACTCAATAACCGCGACCTCAAGGACGGGCACTAGATGAACCGCCGCAATATACTCAAGGGCATCGCCGCCGGCACGATCGGCCTCCCCTTAGCCCTCCGCCTACTGGCCGGAAAGGGGCACGCCCAGTCGCGCGGCGAGGCCACCGTGAGCGGCGAGCGCTTCGACTGGAAGATGGTCACCACCTGGCCTCCGGGCTTTCCCATTCTCGGGGAGGGCTGCCAGAAGCTGGCCGACCTGTGCCACGCGATGTCCGGTGGTCGGCTCCACATTACGGTCTACGGCGGCGGCGAACTAGTGCCCCCATTGGAAGCCTTTGACGCCGTACGCCAGGGCGCCGCCGAGGTAGGTAGTGGAGCGGCCTACTACTGGGCCGGCAAACTCCCCGCCGCCCAGTTCTTTGCCGGCTTCCCCTTCGGCCTCAACGCCCAACAGATGAACGCCTGGCTCCTGAGCGGCGGCGGCATGGAGCTCTGGCGCGAACTCTACGCCACGGTCGGACTCCTCCCCTTTGCCGGCGGCAACACCGGCGTACAGATGGGCGGCTGGTTCAACCGCCGCATCGATAGCGTAGCCGACTTCCGCGGCCTCAAAATGCGCATGCCCGGCCTCGGCGGACGCGTACTCGAACGCCTCGGCGGCACCCCCGTCCTGCTGCCCGGCGGCGAAATCTACACCGGTCTGGAGCGCGGCATTCTCGACGCCACCGAGTGGGTGGGGCCCTACCACGACTACATCATGGGCTTCCACGAGATCGCCAAATACTACTACTACCCCGGCTGGCACGAACCCGGCACCAATTTCGAATTCTTCGTCAATCGGGAAAAGTACGACGCCCTTCCTCCCGATCTCCAGCAAATCTTCGCCACGGCCACCCACTACATCAATATGTACACCCTCTCGGCCTTCGAGGCTAAGAACGCCGATTACCTCGCAAAGCTCAAACAGGTAGCGGGGCTCTTTATCCTCCCCTTTCCGGAGCCGCTCATCACACAGGCCCGGCAGGCCGCCGCGGAAGTCATGGAGGAATACGCCGCCTCGGACGCCACCACTCAACGGGTCTACGCCTCCATCCAGCAGTTCCGCGCACTAGCCAAGCCCTGGAGCGAGCTGACTGAGCGCCGTTTCTACGAGGACCTCGAAGGGTCCGCCCCAGCGGACCTTTGAGCGTCCGGTCGAAGTGCCACTATAACTGATGATCCTCCGGCACCCGACTAGGCGCCGTAATCTCCGTCGGGTCCTCCACGTGCTCGGCCGGCACCTTACGCATCAGTGATACGACAATACCGGCGGCTAGGACGGTAAAGATCACCGCCAGACTCACCCACTCTTCCGGGTGCCATACCTCGTGCAGCATGAGCTTTACACCCACAAAAGTCAGAATCAGCCCCAGACTGTACTTCAGGTAGCCGAACTTATCGATCATCGAGCTTAGCACGAAGTAGAGCGCCCGCAATCCCAGTACCGCCAGGATGTTGGAGGAAAACACCAGGAAAGAATCCGTAGTAATACCCAGGATGGCGGGAATAGAGTCTACCGCAAAAATGATATCCGTGGTTTCTACCATGATCAGGGCCACAAAAAGCGGCGTGGCGGCCCGTACCCCGTTCTCCCGCACCCAGAAATCGTGGCCGTGGTAGTCGTTGGTCACCGGCACGAGCTTCTTCACGAACTTAATGATGGGATTCTCCGAAGGGTGCACCTCCTCCCCCTTGCCCACCATCTTATAGGCCGAGTACAGCAGCAGCACCCCGAAGACATAGAACATCCAGTCGAACTGCTCCAGCAGGTACACCCCGGCCAGGATCATCGCTAGGCGGAACACCACCGCCCCCAGGATACCCCAGAACAGCACCCGGTGCTGGTACTTCGCCGGCACCTGAAAGTAGGCAAAAATCACCGCGATCACGAACACATTGTCCATGCTCAGCGACAGCTCCACCAGGTAGCCCGTCAGGTAGTTGATCATAGCCGTGTGCGGCGGAAGGGTGGAATTTACCCAGCCCTTGGTATAGGCCAGGTAGATGAAGCCGCTAAAACCAAGTCCGATCGCCATCCACAGCGCCGTCTGCCCCAGGGCCTCCCGCGTACGGGGCACGTGGTCGTGTTTATTGAGTACGAACAGGTCCAGAAACAGCAGCAGGGCAACAAACACAGCGAAGCCGATCCAGACGTAGGGCATAAAGGGGGCAATTAAGGTGGGTATAACGAGCCGTAGCCGGGGGATGTTCCACAAACGTCGCACCGGCGTCCCCGCCCCAGCGCCTCACGTTTTACCTTTACTTACCTAACTGATTTGTGCCGTGTACCGACTTGTCCCGCTCCTTCTTGCTCTCCTGTTTTGCGCGGCCGCAGGTGCACAGCCCGTCGAACAAAGCGTAGCCCGCCGGTGGAACGAGGTGTACCTACAGGCCATCCGGCAGGATTTCGCCCGCCCGGTCGTACACGCCCGTAACCTCTACCACAGCGCGGCGGCGATGTACGATGCCTGGGCCACGGTACAGGGGAAACGGGCCCTGCCGCTACTGGACACCTACCCCGGCTCGGCCGATCTACCCCGCACCGCCGCCGCCGCCGACGAGGCCGTGAGCTACGCCGCCTACCGCCTGCTCGTGCACCGCTACCGCAGCTCGCCCGGTGCCGCCCGGACCCTACTACAGGCCCGCACGCTGATGCAGGACCTTGGCTACGATACCACCTACGTAGCGACGGATTACCGGCAGGGAGACCCCGCCGCGGTGGGCAATTTCATCGCCGAGCAGATCATCGCCTACGGCCGTACCGATGGGGCCAACGAGGCGCTTAACTACGCCAACCAGGAATACCCCGATGCAGTCAACCTTCCCCTAGAGCTAAACAGTCCATTCAGTATATTCGGACTGCGCAAACCGGACCGCTGGCAGCCGTTAGCCTTTCCCGGTGCGGTGGTCGATCAGTCGGGACAGGTACTGGACGGCAACGTACCCGGTTTTTTAGGTGCAAGCTGGGGCCGGGTCACCCCCTTCGCCCTGCCCAATAGCGTCCGCCGCATACCGACCGCCACCGATAGCATCTACGGCAACAGCCCGGTGTACCACGATCCCGGACCGCCGCCCGGCTTCGTACCCGCCGATACCGCCGAATTCAACTTTTACCGCTGGAACTTCGAGACGGTGCTGAAGTGGTCAAGCCACCTGGACCCTGACGACGGCATCATGTGGGATATCTCCCCCGGTGCCCGGGGCAACCGCGCTACGCCACTGCCTACCACCCCGGCCGAGTACCGCGCCTTTTACGACGAGCACGAGGGGGGGCAGGCCGGCGATGGTCACCCCCTCAACCCCGTGACCGGTCAGCCCTACCCCCCCAACGTAGTGCCCCGCGGCGACTACACCCGCGTGCTGGCCGAGTTTTGGGCCGACGGACCGGCCTCAGAAACCCCGCCGGGCCACTGGTTCACCATCCTTAATACCGTGATGGATCACCCCCTCTTCGAGCGCCGGCTCTGGGGTGAGGGAGAGGAACTCGCCCCATTAGAGTATGACGTAAAGGCCTACCTCACGCTGGGTGGGGCGCTGCACGACGCGGCCATCACGGCCTGGAGCATCAAGGGAAAGTACGATTACGTACGGCCCATCTCGGCTATCCGCTACCTGAGCGCGCTGGGGCAGGCCTCGGTACCGGGTCACCGTAATTACAATGCTAACGGTATCCGGCTCGATCCGGGCTTCATCGAGCTGGTCGACAGTGCCGCCGAGTTTGTCAACAGCCCTGCCCTGTTCAAGGTAAAGGCGCGAGCCTGGACCGGCAACCTCTTTGTAGCCGACAGCCCCGGCGGCTATGCCGGCGTGGACTGGATCAATCCCTCCGTGTGGGAACCCTACCAGCGGCCGAACTTCGTCACGCCCAATTTTGCCGGCTACATCTCGGGGCACTCTACCTTCTCCAGCGCGGCGGCTACGATACTTGAGCAGCTCACCGGCTCACCCTACTTCCCGGGGGGAGTGGGTGAATTCGTGGCAAAGAAAAACGAGTTTTTAGTCTTCGAAAGGGGGCCGAGCGTAGACGTGGTGCTCCAGTGGGCCACCTACCTGGATGCCGCCTCCGAGACAAGCCTCAGCCGCATCTGGGGTGGCATTCATCCACCGATTGACGACATCCCGGGCCGCAGGATCGGTCCGCTCGTAGCCCAGGATGCCACCAACCTAGCCCGCAAGATATTCGCCGAGGAAGCCCTGGTGCTAAGTCTGACCGACCCGCGACCGGTAGCGGCCGCCATCTATCCCAATCCGGTCGGGGCGGGGACGCAGGTGCGGGTGAAATTGCCGGTACAACTTACCGACGTGGAGCGACTGATCGTGTACAGCGGGGTGGGTCAGCGCCTGCACGAGGTGAGCGTACGCCAGGGGGTAGCGGAGGTGAGTACGGCAGGCCTCGCTCCGGGGCTATACCTCCTGACTGACCCAGCGCGGCGCGTAGTGGGCAAACTGCTACTGCGATAGCTTGGCAAGCTGGCCGACTGAAAAGGTATTTACGGTAGACAAGATGTAGAAAGAGGGGGACGTAAATTACACCTTGCTTTGAGTTCCGTAAGTCGGTGTCGCTCGGTGCAAGTGCGTGTACCGACTGGTTTTTCCATTTAGCTAAATCCCCGTTCCAGGTCTTCTGGAATGGGGATTCGTATTGTACGATGCACATTTTAGGGGACTAACTGGTTGATAGGTCAACTTTTACTACGATCTTGGGCCTAAGCTACGCCCCATTAATCCATTTTAAACCAACAGACACATGCTTCATTCTACTACCTATTTACAGCAAGGACTCACCCTAGTGGCGACGTTGCTGCTGTGCTTTTCCGCACAGACTACCTTTGCGCAGTCTACCTGCACGGACAGTACCTCCGTAGTGGGCGGCACGCTCGCACTAGCTGATGGAGGTGACTCGACCACCATCTGCGCCGGCGACTCCATCTCCGATGCCTTCGAGGTCGTGCTGACCGACACGGTGGGTACGGCCAACAGCGCCTGGGTGATCACCGATACGAGCCTGAACATTCTCGGTCTGCCCGACGGTCCGCCCTTCGATCTGGAAGACGCCGGTCCCGGTGTTTGCTACGTTTGGCACCTCGCCTACGGTGACAGCCTCGGTGGGGCTATCGTGGACTCCAGCGCCGCGAACCTGACGGGTTGCTTTGAGCTATCGAATCCAATCACCGTCACCCGGGACACGGGAGCAAACTGTGCTACGACGGCGGTGGAAGCTCCACTGGCTCCGGGAGCCGTCACCCTGTTTCCTAACCCCGTAGGAGAGCTACTTACGCTCGATCTGGCCGAGCTCACCAGCGGTACCACGGCCATCGACATCCTGGACCTCAACGGCCGACTCGTCGAGCGCCGGGTACTGGAATCCGCCAACGGTCGGCACGCCTTCGATCTGACCGCCGCGCCGGCGGGCACCTACCTCCTGCGGGTACGCAACGACGGCAGGGCACTGACGCGCCGCTTCGTCAAACAGTAGGTCGGCAACGACAGATGACACGAAGAAGCCCCACGCTAGTGACTAGCGTGGGGCTTTTCTGTTATTCCCTTTTCCTGAGTTTATACCATCAGTCGGATGGGCTCCTCCAGCGTGGCCTTCACATCATTGAGGAACTGAGCGGCGGAGGCCCCGTCGACTACCCGGTGGTCGCTACTCAAAGTGACCTTCATGATCTTGCCGGCTACCACCTGACCGCCGCGCACGACGGGCTTATCGATGATGCCACCTACGGCCAAGATACAGGCGTCGGGCGGGTTGATGATGGCGGTGAACTCCTCTACCCCAAACATGCCTAGGTTGGAGATCGTGAAGGTGTTACCGCTCATCTCCTCGGGGGTGAGGCGCTTGATCTTGGCCCGGCCGGCGAGCTCCTTGACCTCGACGTTGATCTGGCTAAGCGACTTCATGTTGGCGTGGCGGATCACGGGGACCAGCAGTCCATCGGCGATGGCGACGGCTACTCCGATGTTTACATCTTGGTTGACGCGGATCTTATCGCCCTCCCAGCTCGAGTTGATGGCCGGATGATTGGGCAGGTTGGTAGCGCAGGCCTTCAGTACCAGGTCGTTGAAGCTGATTTTGACGGGGGCTACCTCGTTGATACGCTTACGCATCTCCCAAACCTTGCCCATGTCGATCTCTACGGTGACGTAGAAGTGGGGGGCGGTGAATTTGCTCTCCGCTAGTCGCCGGGCGATCACCTTGCGCATCTGGCTGACGCTGGAGGTAGTGAAGTTTTCCTGACCGGTGCCGAGGGAGAAGGGGGCCACCTTGGGCTTGTTGTCCTCGGGGTCTACGGTCACGCCGGGGCTGGGCTCGGCCTGCGGCTTGGGTTGGGGGGGGTGGGCGACGGCCTGACCACTCTGCGGCTGGCTGCCGGTACCCTTGCTCTGCGCTTCCTCCACGTCGCGCTTTACGATGCGACCGCCCTCGCCGCTGCCACTCACGTTCTTGAGATCGATACCGGCCGATTTGGCCATGGCGCGGGCTAGCGGGCTGGCCTTCAGACGATCGTCGTCACCACCCGAGGTCGTGGTGGGTGCAGCCTCGTCGGTGGTAGTACGGCCGGGGGTGGCGGGTGCGGCGTTAGCCGGAGCGGTATTATCGGCAGCGCTTTCGGCCTGGTCTACGGTATCGGTGACCTCTACCTCATCCTGCTCGTCGGCGGCGGCGGGCTCTCTGGCGGAGTCGCTACTGTTACCGCTACCGTTTCCGGCCCCATCGATGGCCGACTGCCAGTCCTCGCCCTCCTCACCGATCACTGCGATGACCCCGTCGATGGGTACGGCTCCCTCCTTCACGGCGATGTGTAACAGTGTGCCTTCGAAGAAGGAGTCGAGCTCCATGGTAGCCTTGTCGGTCTCGACCTCGGCCAGCGTCTGACCGGGTTCTACAGACTCGCCCTCCTCGACGAGCCAGGCGACGATGTTGCCTTCTTCCATGGTGTCGCTCATGCGCGGCATACGTATTACCTCGGCCATAATCTTTGCGTGTTTTGGGTAGTGATCGGGGGCCGGCAAATTTGGGGCCTAACCACGGGATAAACAAACTGTAAGGGGGTGTGATTGTTTTGTCGAGGAGGGATGTGCACGCTCGGCGTGCTTAGGGACTGCTTCGCATTAAGACGTGGGGTATCCCCCGTCCCCCGCGCAGCGCTCCCTAGCCCCACAGGGGCACATCCCTAGTCCCAACTATTCGCATGCAATTTTCCTCCCGCCTGATCGAAGACGCCGTCAACGCCTTCGCCGGCCTACCCGGCATCGGACCCAAGACCGCCCTGCGGCTGGTGCTTCATCTCGTACAGCGGCCCACCGAAGACAGCAGCCAGCTGGCCCGCGCCATTGCCACCATGCGGCAGAACATCCAGCACTGCATCACCTGCGGCAACCTCAGCGATCAGAGCGTGTGTAGCATCTGCCGGGATGCCCGCCGGGATAAGACTATCATCTGCGTCGTGGAGAGCATACGTGACGTGATGGCCATCGAAGAGACCCAGCAGTACCGCGGGGTGTACCACGTGCTGGGTGGGGTGATTTCGCCCATCGAGGGCATCGGCCCGGCCGATCTCAACATCGACACCCTTGTGCAGCGCGCCCGGGAGCCGGAAGTGGAGGAGGTGATCATGGCTATCAGCCCCACCATCGAGGGCGATACGACTATTTTTTACATCAATAAGCAGCTCACCGAGGCCCAGGTGCAGGTCAGCAGTATTGCCCGCGGGGTGAGTTTTGGGGGCGAGCTCGAGTATGCCGACGAGGTGACCCTAGGCCGGAGTATCGTGGCGCGCCGGAAGCTGTAGCGTGTCCGGCAAAAAGGGCCGCGCATCCCCACCGCCCTTGATGATCTCACGCACGATGGTGGAGCTGATGTGGCTGTAGGTGGGCTGGCTGATGAGAAAGAAGGTTTCGAGCCCGTCGCCGACGATGCCGTTGAGCTGGGAGATGGTCTTTTCGTAATCGAAGTCACTGCTGTTGCGCAATCCCCGCAGCAGGTAGCGTGCTCCAATCCGCGAGCAGTAGTGTGCTGTAAGCCCCTCGAAACTGTCTACGCGCACCGTGGGCTCATCGGCAAACACCTCCCGTAGCCACTGCATGCGCTGCTCCAACCCAAAGAGGTAGCTTTTCTGACTGTTGATGCCTACGGCCACCACGATGCGGTCGAATAGCGGGACGGCGCGGCGCACTAGATCGACGTGGCCGGTGGTGATGGGGTCGAAGGATCCGGGGAAGACGGCGGTATGCATGGGGGTTAAGTTAGTCCATTCGATAGTAAATTTACCCGCCTTACCCTCATGCACACACCTCCTACTAGCCCGTACCATCTACCCCCCGTGCCCCAGGACTGGCGCCAGGAGAACTGGCCGGAGGTAAGTGTATCGGTAGTCACCTATAACCAGGCGCACCTGATCGAGCGTACACTGGATAGCATCCTAGCTCAGCAAGTCAGCTTCGATTATGAGATCGTGGTGGGTGACGACTGTTCTACCGACGGTACCCGTGATATTCTTGAACGGTACCGTACTCGCCATCCCGATAAGATCAGGCTACTACTGTACGATCAACGCCTTCCGGGCACTCCCGGCCGGCAAAACAACATGCGCAACCCCATGGCCTGCCGCGGCAAGTACACCGCCCTGCTGGATGGAGACGATTACTGGATCGACCCCCACAAGCTACAGTCGCAGTATGAGGTGATGGAGCGACACCCCGAGTTGAGTATCAGCCTTCACGATACGCGTTGCACTATGGTCGGTTCCGACGGTAAGCTCATCCCCGATGAGACCTACCTACGCAGCGACCCCCCAGAGCGAAAGCCCGCCGCCGGCTTCTATGATCACGCCTTCTTCTGCGCCGACCGCAATATTCGCGTCCATACCAGTTCGTTCTTTTTTCGCACCCGCATCTTCGGTGACTGGCCGCAGGGCTACGAGGCGGTAGTGGCGGCCGATCACTATTTTTTCCTGCTCATTAGTCAGCGGGGTCCGGCCTACTACGACCCCACTGTACGCTCCGTTTGTGAGGCGCAACCGGCCAGCCTCACCCGTAGTCCAGCCTACCTTAGCGAGGAGCGCGTCGCCCAACGAATCCGTGATCTTAGGACCTACCGCCGCCGTTTTCCAGCAACCCGGCGTACCGTATCCTACAGTGTTTTCGCCGCTCGTCACCTCAAGTGGCTGATCTTTGCGGCCCTACGCCGGGGGAAGGTCGGGCGGGCGTGTTCCTGGTGCGTACAGTTGCTGGCCGAACCCCGTGGGCTCTACGAAATGGTTAGGCACCGCGTCAGTAAAAGCATCAAGTTCCACCTACCACACCGGTGAAAGTCTCCATCATCATCCCCGCCCTTAACGCAGCCCTGTTCCTGGAGCGGGCCATCCGGTCAGCCATCCGGGCGGGGTCGCAGGTGCGGGGCGGATGGGAGGTAATCATTGTCAATAACGGCTCTACGGACCTAACTGGACAAATTGCCGGAGCATTCGTGCGATCTCACCCAACTCACGTGCGCTTCGGCAACTGCGCTACACCCGGTGCACCGGCTGCCAGAAACCACGGCGTAGCCCTAAGTCATGGCGAATGGCTACAGTTTCTGGATGCCGATGACACTTTGGACGCGGACAAAATAGCCGACCAGCTGAGTCTGGCCGGTACAACAGACTGGGTAGTAGGAGGCTACCGTCACCTTTATCCCGATGGCAATACTCTGGATACTCTACCCCACCCCGATCTGTGGTTCGGTCTTTTCCACGGCTACCGCACTGGCTGTACCCACGCTAATCTATTGCGGCGCACTGCCCTCTATGCAGCCGGCGGTTGGGACGAATCGCTGACTAGCAATCAGGACTGCGAGCTCTGGTTCCAGTTGCTCCGCACCGGTGCCATCCCCCGTATAGACCCTACCATAAAGAGCTACTATCACCACCACGATGCACCCCGCATCACTAATGCGGACCCAGCTGGCAAACAGGCCAACCGCGTTCGCTTCCTGGCCGACGCCAACGATTACCTGTTCACCACCCGCCCCACCTACTGGCAGCAGCACGCCCCCTACTTCCTCGGTGCTCTCCTACGCGCCGTGCGCATGCTAGCTACCCACGACCTGCCGGCCGCCAGTGCAGCCTACGCCAGCTACTTCGGCGCCGCCCGCCCCTGGCCGCTGCCGGACCGGCCGCTTGAACTGATGCCCCGCTACACCCGCCTGTACCCCACCCTCGGCTTCGCCCCCCTCGAATGCAGCCGCCTCCTTCTGACCCGCTATCTCCACCCTGCCCTCAAGCAGCTCCTGAAATCGTAGTACCTTCCGCGTTCTACCCGCGAAGCGGTCTAACCGGCGCAGCCGGTCTACCCCGAAGGGTCTAACGAGCGAAGCGATCTACCCTTGAACACTTTCGGCACCCTCTTCCGCATCACCACCTTCGGCGAAAGCCACGGCCGCGGCCTGGGGGTGACCATCGACGGCTGCCCCGCCGGACTGCCCCTCGATGTGGAGGCCATCCAGCACGAGATGGCCCGCCGCCGCCCCGGACAGAGCCGCCTGGTCACCCAGCGTAAGGAGGGCGATACGGTAGAAATCCTCAGCGGTACCTTCGAAGGACGCACCACCGGCACGCCCATCGGTATGGTAATCTACAACCAGGATCAGCGCAGCAAGGACTACAGCCACATCTACGATAAGTACCGGCCCAGCCACGCCGACTATACCTTCGCGGTCAAGTACGGCCACCGCGACTACCGCGGCGGCGGCCGCTCCTCGGCCCGCGAAACCGCCGCCCGCGTGGCCGCCGGCGCCGTGGCCAAGCAACTGCTGGCCCACTTTGGAATCAGCATTTATAGCTACGTCGACCAGGTGGGCAGTATCGCCACCGACCTTCCGCACGAGGAGCTTAACCTCGACCAGATCGACAGCAACGACGTACGCTGCCCCGATCCGGCCACCGCCGCGGAGATGGAACAAGAAATACTCACCGTGCGCAAGGCCGGCGATACCATCGGTGGCATCGTCAAGTGCGTGATCCGCGGCGTTCCCCCGGGCTGGGGCGAGCCGGTCTTTGATAAGCTGCACGCCGATCTGGGCAAGGCCATCCTGAGCATCAATGCCTGCAAGGGTTTCGACTACGGTAGTGGCTTCGCAGGAGTGACTCTGCGGGGCAGCGCCCATAATGATGCATTCTATACCGACGTCGACGGCCGGGTGCGCACCCGCACCAACCGCAGCGGCGGCATTCAGGGCGGTATTTCCAATGGCGAGGACATCTACTTCCGCGCCGCATTTAAGCCGGTGGCTACCATCGTCTCCGATCAGGAAAGCGTCAACGAGGCCGGTGAGGCCGTGACCGTGGTGGGTAAGGGCCGCCACGACCCCTGCGTGCTGCCCCGGGCCGTGCCGATCGTGGACGCGATGGTTGCTCTGGTGCTGTCCGACCACGCCCTGCGGGCGCGGGGGAATAAATTGTAATCGTCACCCCGTCAATCTGCGTAGCCGTCCGGTAAGGCCCACCCATAGCCGAGCCAGTCCTCCAGATGGTCTACGTCGCTGAGGTAGGGCAGTTGGTAGGTCGACAGGCCCTGCACCTGCGTCCGCGCCAGCGTTTCTTCCAGGACCTCGGAGGTGCTCCAGGGCATCTCGGTAAATAAAAACGGTTGCGGCCGCCGCATGCCTAGCAGGTAGTACCCGCCGTCGTTCGCCGGGCCTACCACAATATCATGGTCGGCGAGGGATACAAAGGCCTCTTCGAGCAACTCGGTGGTGACCCCCGGACAGTCGCTCCCAATGATGATGACCCGGTCGTGCCCGCGGGTGAAAGCGTGATCGAAGGCCCCGGCCATGCGCTGCCCCAGGTCCTGGCCTACCTGGAGGAGTTTGACGAAGCGGTCGGCGGGCCAGTCGTCGTCCGTGGCCACGTGATCGGAGTAGTAAAGGTAGCGCGTGGTGTCCTGCAGGCCGAGTGCCTGATCGCGGGTGTATCGCAGCAAGATACCGTACATGTGCAGGGCCATAGCGTCGCCTACATCCTGGGCTAGGCGGGTTTTGGTCCGGCCGGCAATGGGGTTTTTGACCATGACGATCAGAGCGGGCTGGGGCATGGCGGCAAGATAAGTGATGCCGCGCCCAACCCCCGGCTGTACGGAGCAGTTACATGAAGGCCTACGCCCCTCGCCAATCCGCTACCGCGGGCCGAACACATTCGTGACTCCGTGGCGTTCTGGAAGGAAGTGAAGGTGCAGAACAAATAGCCAGGAGCGTGACGCGAACTATTACCACCCCCTCTTCCGAAGTCGCGCGGCACTACACCCGGGTACGGGAGCAGTCCGTGTACCTATGCGCTCCCCTGCAGCAGGAAGACTACGTCGTACAGCCGCGGGCTGACGTGAGCCCTCCCAAGTGGCACCTAGGTCATACCAGCTGGTTCTTTGAAAACTTCCTCCTGGCGGAGTATCTGCCCGGCTACCGGCGCTTTGACGAGCGGCTTAACTACTTCTTCAACAGCTACTACGAAAGTCAGGGGGACCGCATCGAGCGGAGTCAGCGCGGTAATATGAGCCGCCCCGGGCTGAAGGTCATTCTGGACTACCGCGCTCACGTAGACGCGGCCATGCAGCATCTACTGGCCCTGCGTCTTCCCCAGGTTGCTACCCTGACCGAGCTTGGATTGCACCACGAGCAGCAGCACCAGGAGCTGCTACTGACGGACATCAAGAATATTTTCGGTAACAACCCTCTTTACCCTCCGTACCGCGACCTGGTCATCCCCACCTCCCCCCCACCCTCGCTTGCCTACATCTCCGTTCCCGCAGGCCGCTACGGTGTCGGGCATCGGGGCCCGGGCTTCTGCTGGGACAACGAGCTTGGCGCCCACGAGGTCTTACTCCAGGACTACGGCATCGCCTCACGCCTGGTGACCAACGGTGAATACCTGACCTTCATGGCCGACGGGGGCTATGAGCGCTTTGAGCTCTGGCAGATGGACGGGATCGAGTGGGCGCGCGGCCTGGAGGAACCTGCCCCCCTGTACTGGTACCGGACCGAGGCCGGTTGGCGGCACTACACCCTGCACAAAGGCCTCGAGGAGATCGACCCCAACCTACCGGTCACCCACATCAGTTGGTACGAGGCCGATGCCTACGCCCGCTGGGCGGGGGCCCGCCTGGCCACCGAGTTTGAGTGGGAGATCGCCTGTAACACGCTCAACCCGGAGGTCGACCCGCGGGGCAATTGGGTCGAGCGCGAGGCTTACCACCCGCTGGCGGCTACCGGTACGTTTGATTACCAGTTTCTAGGTCACTGCTGGGAATGGACGAATTCGGCGTACCTTCCCTACCCCCGTTATCCCCGCCCGCAGGGGGCCCTGGGGGAGTACAACGGTAAGTTCATGATCAATCAAATGGTGCTGCGGGGGGGTAGCTGTGCCACCCCCCGCAGTCATATCCGCCCCACGTACCGTAATTTCTTTCAGCCCGACAAGCGGTGGCAATTTACCGGCATCCGCCTTGCCAAAGACCAATAAACCATGACGTTTACCCCTACTTCTCGCATAAGTGCTTTTGCCCAGGACGTGCTGGAAGGGCTAAACCGCCCCGTGCGCCAATTAAGTAGCAAGTGGTTTTACGACGACCGGGGCACGGAACTCTTTCGGCAGATCATGCGCTGCCCGGAATACTACCTCACGGAAGCCGAAGCGTGCATCTACCGCCAGAGCGTACCACAGCTTATCGAGGCCCTCGACGGCCGTCCGTTCGATCTCATCGAGCTTGGAGCCGGCGATGGCAGTAAGACCCAGATTCTCATCGAGGAGTTTCTGCGGGCGGGGCTCAAGTTCAGCTACCGGCCCATCGACCTGAGTGGAAGCGCCCTGGCCGAACTCGGCAACCTTATCAAATTGCGCTGGCCGACGCTCGATTTCAACCCCATCCAGGCCGATTACTTCGAGGCGCTTAACCGATTGGGCACGGCCACCGGTGGCCGGCAGCGCCTGCTGCTCTTTCCGGGAGCTAACATCGGCAACTTTAGCCCCGCCGAAGCCGTCGCCGTACTCCAGCGGCTATACTCCTTCCTGAGCCCCGATGATCTTCTACTTACGGGCTTCGACCTAAAAAAAGACCCCGGCATGGTGCTGGCCGCCTACAACGACGCCGGTGGGCTCACCGCGGCTTTCAACCTGAACCTGCTCGTCCGCATCAACCGGGAGCTGGGGGGCAACTTCGAGCTCGACTGCTGGCGGCACTGGGAGACCTACGATCCGGCCGAGGGAGCGGCCCGTAGCTTCCTACTGCCCATCGAACCACAGACGGTACACCTACAGGCACTCAAGCGGCAGTTCCAGTTCCGGGCCTGGGAGCCCATCGCCGTAGAGATCAGTCAGAAGTACAACCTGCGTGAGATCGAGGGCATGGCCGACGCGGCGGGCTTCAGCTTCCAACACCACTTTACGGACGACCGGCTGCTGTTCACGAATAGCCTATGGCAAGTGCCCAACCCGTGATCCACCACTTCAGCTTGAGCATATCTAGGGCCCTGAGACTGTGCGTGCGGTGCAGGTAGCGTAGTAGCCACTCCTCGGGTAACGCCTCCGTCAATTGTGAAAGGCGGGGATACCGGTCGGCAAAAATCGTGAGGCGCGTGGTCAGTGTAGGGTGTGATCTGCGCAGATCCTTAAGGGTTTCCACTGCCTGCCGTTGTTTGGCCAGGAATACATCGGTACGATCCAATCCCAGGTGGGTCACGGGGTTATCGATGTACTCGATGTGCGTACCGGCGGGGGCCAGCAGCTGCCCCCAGAGCGTATCCTCGTGCCCGTAGCTGTGCACCTCGGGAAAAGGATGGTCGAGAAAAAACTGCCGGTCGACCCGAAAATTATTACTCTGAAAGTGCAGGTAGGGACGCGGGCGGCGGCGCGCGGGTGCAAGGACCTCGCGGTAACGGCCATAGTGCCAGTGGAGATACAAGTCCGGGTCGGCGGGGGGCTGCTCAAAGTAGCTGGTACCGCCCACCACTACGGTAGCCGCTGCGGGCCGGCTTAGGTAGTTGCGTAGGTAATTAGGATTAGGATCGCTATCCACGTCCAGCATCACCAGCGTGGCATACTGTGCATCACGCGCCATGCGGTTGCGGATACTGGCCCGACCGGTATTCTCTGTCAGTGCCCGGTAGCGGACGGCGGGCAGCTCGGTCAGGGGTTGATTCACGCGTTGCTGCTCCGGGTGGCTACCGTCTTCGTAGACCAGTACCTCGATGGGCTCACTCAACGCTGCTGCCTGTCGCACGAGCGTTTGGACGAGGGGACGCGCATCGTAGTTATAGACGGGTACACAAATCGAAAGCATAGCGGAGGCTAAGGAACGGTCAAAGCTACGCCCTAGGTGCCGGAATGCTTTCGCCGATCTGTATGAATATACGCTACGGGAAGTCTACGACGACGCAGCTGTTGCACAAATGGCTGCAACAGGCTCTGCCCCTCTGCTTTCCCGACCCCGTGTAGATAGCGGGTCGGTAGGCCCCGCGACAGGCGGTAGGCATCTTCTACCACGGAGGCCTGCTGCTCATAGTTAAAGTGCCGGATATGTCGGGTAGCCGTCAGTCCAGCCTGCCCTCCGTAATCATACCCGGCTACGGTACGCTGGCCGGCTAGTGCCCGGGGGATGTAGCAAGCTCCGTGGTGGACGTACTGCCACACGTGCATCACCTCGTGCACCAGGATCGCGAGTGGGATAGGTCCCCAACTATTGATGGTATGAAAACTGACGTAGCAGATGGGGTGGCAACGGGGGCCCACATAGGCGCGTTCGTCAAGCCGGATACGATCGTAGGGCACACTATCACCGAAGATATCGTACAGCCGATCGTGCTCGAGTGGGGTGAGCCGGCGCAGGTTAGGTGTAAGTTGGTTACTGACCGCCTCGTAGGCATCGAATACAAATAGTAGGTCGAGCACTTGAAACAACCGATCCAGCCAGGCGGTATCGACCCCAGAAGAGTTTGGGGGAACAGATAGGCGCGAGAGTCGTAGACGAAAAATCGCTATCAGATACCGCCCGTGATCGATCATCGACTAGCCAACTTAGTACAAAGCTAGTACTCGTCCGCAACCAAATCGTACATCGTACTGCTTATGAGGCTGTAAGGGTAGGAGTCGAACCTACACGGGGCGGTTAGCCACACTTCAGCGCTCCGCGGAGGCGGAGCGGCGCTCGCGCGGAGCCCTGAACTGCGTTTATCCCGGCTTCCCCACCCGCGAGACCAGCGGGCATGGCTGCCAATTTCATCACCCTACAGTATAACCGGACGCAGCCGTTGCTTCGTCCTTGCAATAGCAAAGATGCAACCAATGCAGCTTAATCTACAAGTTTTTGTAATAAAAATGTACAAATTATACTGTACGCTCAACTATAAGGGCTAATCGTTATAATAATTCCAAAGAATGTCTTCACCGCATCAGTCAAATTATGGATTTTCAACTGTGAACCACAGTGTCTCCCGCTCGTCCCCGGCCAGGTAGTCAATCAGGAGTTCTTCTCCGGCAGTAACGGGGCGCAGGGCCGAAAAGCGGATCTGCCGAAAGTCGTAGTCCATCTCGTAGTCGAGGTTGGGGGTAGGGGAATGATTGTACAGCGAGCCGAAGCCTAGCGCCAGGGCGGCTCCCTCGCCCCACACGAAGTAGTAATCGTGCAGGCCGGTTTCGTGTATTTGCCTGCGGTCGGCGGCACTCAGCTCGATGACCGGGGCCAGCTCGACGACGGAGCCCTCCGCAATCGGCTCGCTGGTGTATACGCCGCGGCCACCCCGGGGACTGGGTCGGACGTAAAGTCCGGGAATGCTTTGTACCGGCATAGCGTGTCCTCGTGCTAAAAGAGCCCCTCGATGACGCGCTCCTCGGTAATGCCCTCCGCCTCGGCCTTGTAGTTGCGCACGATGCGGTGGCGCAGCACGTATTTGGCGATGGCCTGTACGTCCTCGATGTCGGGGCTGTACTTGCCGTTGATGGCGGCGTGGCACTTAGCGCCGAGCACCAGGTACTGACTGGCCCGTGGACCGGCTCCCCAGCTGATGTACTCGTTTACGCTACTGCCCGCACGACTAGTATTGGGGCGTGTCTTGCCGGTGAGCTTGACGGCGTACTCGAGCACGTTGTCGCTGATGGGAATCTTACGGACGAGCTGCTGAAAAAACAGGATCTCCTCCCCGCTCAGCACGTGATTGACGCTGCTGCGGTCGATGCCGGTCGTACCCCGCACCACGGCCAGTTCCTCCTCGTAGCTGGGATAGTCCAGCGGGATGTTGAACATAAAGCGGTCAAGCTGCGCCTCCGGCAGGGGGTAGGTGCCCTCCTGCTCGATGGGGTTCTGGGTGGCGAGCACGAAGAAGGGGGCCGGTAGTTTATGGCGCACTCCGCTGACGGTCACGGAGCGTTCCTGCATCGCCTCCAGCAGGGCTGCCTGGGTCTTAGGGGGCGTACGGTTGATCTCGTCGGCCAGTACGATATTGGCGAACAGCGGGCCGGGGTTGAACTCAAAGTGGCGCTCGTCGTTGAGAATCTCCGAGCCGGTGATGTCAGTCGGCATCAGGTCGGGGGTGAACTGTACGCGCTTGAAGTCCAGGTCCAGCACCTC
This sequence comes from Neolewinella sp., assembly GCF_965214665.1. Lineage (GTDB taxonomy): Bacteria > Bacteroidota > Bacteroidia > Chitinophagales > Saprospiraceae > Neolewinella. The sequence goes on from NZ_OZ243970.1 coordinate 2,333,493, forward strand.
CGAGATGGTCGATACCAGTAGGGTTTTGGCCAGGCCGGGTACGCCGACCAGCAACGAATGGCCATTAGAGAATAGGGAGATCAGGACGGTTTTCACGACCTCCTGCTGCCCGACGATGACCTTGCCAATCTCCGTACGCAGGTCTTGGTAAGCTTGGGCCAGGGCGTCGACGGCCGCGACGTCAGAGGTAAATGGGGGGGTAGCCATAGGGGTAAGGTGGTAGTGGTCTAAAAAGGTGTTGCGTGCCGGAATGTTGTGCAGTCGCCCGGCCAGTTTACTCCCTACCCGCCGAAAAGCTTTGATAAGCCAGCCGCCCCAAGCCCACCGCCCCCAGGATCAGCAGCCCCATAGCCGGAAAACCGCCGAGGGTAGAGATGAGCCGGATCCCGTCCAGCCCCGCAAACGATACCAGCACCCAGGAGGTCGTGCCGATCACCGCGCCCCAGAGCAGTTTGATCCCCACGGGGGCCTCGGCTGAGTCCGGACCGATGTCGTGCATACAAAGCGCGCTCATGGCCGATACGTTGGAGTCCGCCGCCGTGACGTAGGACAGGAACACCAACAGTAAAAACATGACCGCCGTCACCCGCACCCCCGGTAGCTCCCCCAGCAGGGCATAGGCTACGGCTTCTGGCCCGCCGGCGGCCAGCGTGGCGGAAAGCACCCCACCCGACTGCCCATCCAGCACCAGAGCCGTACCCCCGAAGGCTACCATCCAGAACGCGCCGAACAAGGAGGTAGCCAGCAGATTCACCTCGATGAAACGCCGCACCGTATACCCCCGCGCCAGCCGCCCCAGAAAGAGCGCGGTGATGGGTGCCCAGGCGTACCAGTTGGCCCAGTAGAAGGTCGTCCAGGCGTGACTCCAGTCGGCCGGAATACCCGAGTCGATACCCAGATTACGCGGCACGAAGGTTAACACAAAGTCCACGGCCGCCCGCCCCGCCAGCCCCAGCGTTTCCCCCGTCGGTCCCGTGAAGAAGACGAAGAGGGCCAGCAGGATGAAGCCGATGATATTCCAGTTGGATAGCAGCCGTATCCCCCGTTGCAGGCCACTCGCAGCCGAGATGCTAAAGGCAACGACGATGGCAGCGATAAACGCCCCCAGCTCCAGAGGGCTTGCACCGGCGGCCCCGCCCGCATACCCCGCAAGACCGCCCTGTAGCGCCAGGCTACCCGCCCCGAGCGCCGCTGCCATACCCGCCACTAGGGCAAACAGGCAGACCGCATCAATGGCCGCCGCCCCGTGGGTGTGCGCCCGCTCCCCGAACAGCGGCACCAGCAGCGTGCTGAGTGAAAAGGGCTCCCGGTGGTTGTAAAATCCGAGGGCGAAGAGCAACCCACCGACCGTATAAATGGCGTAGGGCGTGAGCGTCCAGTGCAGAAAGAGCGTGGAAAGGGCGAAGACGGCCGGCTCCCCCACCCCCGCCGGCGGCGGCGCACTTACGTGGTACACCGGCTCGGCAATGCCCCAAAAAAGGATACCCGTAGCGATGGTGGTACAGGCCGTAATGGCAAACCAGCGCCAGGGGGAAAGCAGCCGCTCGGCCCCTACCCCACCGATCACGGTACGGCCCAGAGGGCTCAGGTACACTGCCCCGAGCAGCAGCAGAAAAGCACTGCACGACCAGGAGAATAGCCAGTCGAAGTGCTGTAGGATCCAGTCACTGGCCCCGCGGGCGTAGGCGATCAGTTCAAGTGGATCGCGCAGGGCCAGCACGGCGCACAGCAGCAGGGGCAGCAGCGGCGGCAGCAGCACGCCGTAGCGGACGTGGGGAGGTCTATTCGCCACAGTCCCAGGTCCAGTCACTCAGTGGGTAGCGCGGCCCGGTGAAGTTGAAGTGCCACCACTCGGTGCGGATCGTGGCAAAGCCGTGGCGCACGAGCACATCCTGCAGGATGGCCCGGTTTTGCAGCACGTCGGCCGGCAGGTCGGTGGTGGTAGTGTAGGCGGCCTCGCCGAAAAAGTCGTACGGAGTGCCCATGTCTACTTCCACGCCGGTATCCAGGTTGATGAGGGTGAGATCAGCGGCAGCCCCGCGGCTGTGCAGGCTACCACGCTTGGGGTTGGCCACGTAGCGGGCGTCGGGTAGTACGTCCCAGAGCCGCTGCTGGTAGGGGCCGGGGCGGTAGCAGTCGTACAGCTTGAGGCCGAGGCCGCGGGCGGTGAATTCCCGTTGCGCGGCGGCCAGGGCCCGGGCCACTCTGGGGCGGTAGAAGCAGCGGCCGCAGTCGTAAATTTTGCGCTCCATAAAGTTGTCCGTGGTCGCATAGCGCAGCTCGAGCGCGATACTGGAATCCAGGCGGACGAGCTCGGTCCACTCCGTCGTATCGTAATCGGGCGGCGGGGCGGGCAGCTCCACGGCCACCACCGGCGGGGTAATCGGAAAGGCTGCCTGTAGCACGGTACGCTGTTCCGGGGCGGGGCCGCGGGTGCAAGCTAACAGGAAGAGCAGGGCGAATCGGGACACGGGGTCAAATTAAGGCTTGGCGTGTACTTTGTCGCCCCATGGCTCACGACGACGCAGGCTCCCCGGGTACGCTCCGCCCCCTTCTCTTTCTGGGGCTACTACTCGGTAGTGCGGCCGGCTACCTATATTTTTTTACCAACGAGGAGGTGCACTGGCCGGCCTTCGGCAGCATGGCCATCTTTTACGCCTTAGTATACTATATCGGCGCGCGGGCAGCCGGCAAGCGGCGCGCGGAGGACAACGACGCCGACGGCATGATGCTCGCCGGCCGTAACCTGCCCCTTTTCGTGGCGATCTGTACCATGAGCGCTACCTGGGTGGGTGGGGGCTTCATCAACGGCACGGCGGAGTACACGGCCACCCAGGGGCTGGTGTGGGTACAGGCGCCGTGGGGCTACGCCCTTTCCCTGGTCGTGGGTGGACTGTTCTTTGCCCGCACGATGCGACGCCGACGCTACCGCACGATGCTCGATCCACTAACGGAGCGCTACGGCACCCGCCTGACCGCCGTGTTGTTCCTGCCGGCCCTGACCGGGGAGCTGTTCTGGACGGCCGCGATCCTGACCGCCCTGGGGGTTACCTTCGGGACGGTACTGGGGATTGATTTGGAAACGGCCATCTTGCTTTCGGCGGCCATTGCGGTAGCCTACACCGCCCTGGGGGGGCTCTGGGCGGTGGCGATGACGGATGTGGTGCAGCTCTTGATCCTGCTGTTCGGTCTTGCCCTGATCGTGCCCTTTGCCCTATCGTTTACCGGCGGCTTGGAGGCTACGTACGCGGCCTATACGGCGAAGTTTGGGGCGGCGGCCCGCCTCTTCCCCTCGCGGGAGGCGCTCGGCGAGAGCTACTGGACCTGGTGGGACTACGCCCTGCTGCTCGTCTTCGGGGGTATCCCCTGGCAGGTGTACTTCCAACGGGTGCTGGCGGCGCGCGACGAGGGCACGGCCGTGCGGCTCAGCCTTATTGCCGGCGTGGTGTGCCTGCTAGCTGCCGTAGCGCCGGTGCTGATCGGTATGGTATCGGCTACGGTCGATTGGTCGGCCCTCACGGTAGGCCCGCCGCCGGATGCCAGTGCCACCCTCCCATGGGTAGTACGCTACCTGACTAATCCGGTAGTAGCGGTGATCGGACTGGGCGCGGTGGCGGCGGCCGTGATGTCGAGCGTAGACAGCAGCGTGCTGAGTGCCAGTAGCATGGGGGTGTGGAACGTGTACCGCCCACTGGTCGATCCGGGGCTACCGGACGGCAAACTGGCCAGATTCATCCAGCGTACGATCTGGATCGTGGGCACGGCCGCTACGCTCATTGCTTTTCGGGTAAAGAGCGTATACGCCCTGTGGTTCCTCTGCTCGGACTTCGTGTACTGCCTGCTGTTTCCGGCCCTAGTCTGTGCGTTGTTCGACCGGCGGGCGAATGGCTACGGGGCGCTAGCCGGCTTTCTGCTCGCTGCCTTTCTACGCTTCGGGGGGGGTGATGAGACGCTGGGGCTGCCGGCCTACCTGCCCTACCCGGCAGATTTTCCCTTTCGTACGCTGGCAATGCTCAGCGGTTTGGCTACAATCCTGGGGGTTTCGCGACTGGCACCGTACCCGGGGCGGCGGGGCAAAAAACCCGGACGAGCGAAAGCCTGTCCGGGTCGAAATGAAAACGTGTAAGTCACAGTGTCAAAATCAATACTCGTGTTACGGTAATCCAGTGCGTGTGAAAATAGGTGTTCCCAACGTATGAAAAGCGGCTCCCCACGTTCCGGAAGCCCGAATTAAAACCCTAGCTAAATCCCAGTTATCAATAGTGACCCTGCCCCATCGGGCAGCAGGGCCGCTAGCGTAGCTCGCGAGCAAAACTACTAGACCCACACCCCAAACTGATAATAAGTCAGAGAAGGGCGCTACAGCAGGCGGTCACTTGTGTGGCCAGAGCAGTCATTTCATATCCTTTTGGTGGCTACGCTATCTTTAGTGCCGAATATTCGACCTGCATGCGGCTACGCTTTCCTCTGCTGTGGATGTTACTGGGGCTAACGAGTTGTCCCCTCCGGTCCCAACACGCCACGGTTGCGGATAGCCTACTCGACCGTGTGCTGTACTTCACCGTTGTGCAGCTTGATAGCGCGCGATATTTCCCGGGAGGCCCTACGGTGGGCAGCGCAGGGGAGTAACTCTTTTTTGCTGGCGGAAGCCAACGAGCTGGTCGGTGACTACTACGCAGAAATGGCGGCTTCGGATTCAGTGGCCCGCTACTTGAGACGGGCCGAGCAACTCTATGCGCGCGACACCAGCCGATTTGCTACCTACTATGCCCTGAGCGCGCGCATTGCCGTCTCCACCCCATCGAGCGGTCCGGCGAGCTGCACGTCCATTAGGATTAAATCAGGGGGAGATTGCCGTGCCCACTGAAGCGCGGCCTCGCCGGTAGCCAGGCTACCTACCACGGTATAACCGAGCTGTTCGAGTCGGTCCTGCAGGTCGGCGGCGATGATGGGCGCGTCCTCCACGATCAGGATACGCGTATGTGGCATGGGCCAAATGTACACTACCCCACCCGCTCACGCCCGCCCGATTAAGTAGCCGCCCGTCCAGGCCGCCTGAAAATTAAAGCCTCCCGTGATCGCATCGATATCCAGTACCTCGCCGGCCAGGTAGAGACTCGGATGCACCCGGGACTGGAAAGTACGAAAGTCGATCTCCCGCAGGTCCACCCCACCGGCCGTCGTAAATTCCTCCTTGTTGGTAGCTTTACCGTCTACGCAGTAGCGGCTGTCCGTTAGGGTGCTCCCCAGGGCCAGCAACTCCCGCTTACTTAACTGCGCCCACTGCGTAGTGGCGTCCACCGCGGCCACGCTCAGCAGATACTGCCATAAGCGTTGCGGTAGGCCAAACTGTGCCAGCGTTCCCAGCTGCTTACGGGCTAGCTCCTGTTTCAGGACCCTGAGCTCCTTGCCTACCTCCTGTGCGCGCCGGGCCACCCAGTTTACTCCAATACCGAAGGCGTACTTTCGGGGGTGAAGCTCCCGTGCCCCCCAGGCGCTCAGCCGCAGTACGGCCGGCCCGCTCAGCCCCTTATGGGTGATCAGTAGCGGCCCTTCCGCCTGCAATTTATCGCCGGCGATGTGCAGTTGCGCCCACGGCAGACTTATCCCGGCTAGCTCCGTCAAGCGCGGCTCGTCAATATTGAAGGCAAACAGTGAGGGCACCGGATCGACGATCGTATGGCCCAGCTCGGCCAGCAGCTTCCAGACCGCCGGATTACTCCCCGTGGTCACCACCAAGCGTTCTGCTTTGTACCCCTGCCCGTCAACGTACACCGTCCAGGATGCAGCGGGCGGGGCCGCAGGTGCAAGCAGTCGGGTCACCCGGGCTCCGGTAAGGACCCGCACTCCCAATCGCTTCGCCTCCCCCCACAGACAGTCGATAATGGTCTGGGAGCTATCCGAAACGGGGAACACCCGACCGTCCTCTTCTACCTTGAGCTCCACCCCGCGGTCCGCGAACCAGGCCATGGTATCCCCGCAGGCGAACTTATGAAACGGGCCAAGTAGCTCCTTACCGCCCCGGGGATAGTACTTGATGAGCTCCCGCGGCTCCCAGCAGGCGTGGGTCACGTTGCAGCGGCCCCCACCACTTATGCGCACCTTCTGCAGGACGGACTTGCCCCGCTCCAGCAGCACGATCTCCTCACCGGGATGAGCCTCGGCTAGCGCAATGGCGGAGAAAAAACCGGCCGCGCCCCCCCCGACGATGATCGTGCGTCGGTTCATATTTCCTTGGTTTTCCAGGCTCCCCGCCGAAACAGGATTAGCGCAAGGATAGCCAGCGTGATCTCCGCCACCACCGTCGCCGAAATTACCCCCTGCACTGCATAGCCTAGTTGGACGGCCAGGTAGTAGCTCAGTGGAATACCCAGTACCCACTGACACAGGAAATTGAGCACCGTAGGGGTAAATGTGTCGCCCGCTCCGTTGAACGCCTGCACCGGGATAAGTCCCAGCCCGAAGAATACGTAGCCCAGCGCGAACACCCGTAGCGCGTCAACGCCGTAACCCACTGCCACGGCGTCGTTCGTAAAGGATTGCACCAGCGGCCCCGCCAGAAGGTAGTAGCCTACGGAGAGGAGGGCCAGATAGACACAGGTGATGCGCAGTGTCCACCACACCCCGGATTCCGCACGTTCGGGCTGCCTGGCCCCCAGGTTTTGCCCCACGAAGGTTGCCGCTGCGTTGGAAAGCCCCCAGGCCGGTAGGAGCGTGAAGAGAATAAGCCGAATGCTAACGGTATAACCCGCCACGGCCGCCGCCCCGAAACTGGCCACGATCCGCGCCAGAAAGATCCAGCAGGCGGAGTTGATGAGGTACTGAAATGCCCCGTTGCCCGCAATCTTGAGTATGCGTACCTGCATTGCCAAATCAATGGCCCAGCGCGTAGTACGTAGCCGGACTACCGAGCGACCGGAGGACAGGATATAGAGTTGGTAGGCCACCCCCGTGCCCCGCCCGATCGTGGTAGCGATGGCGGCTCCCTCCACGCCGAAGCCCGGCACCGGCCCCAGGCCGAATATCAATACCGGATCGAGGACGATATTGATGCCATTGGCAACCCACAGCACCCGCATGGCCGTAGCGGCCTCTCCCGCTCCACGAAACACCCCGTTGAGTAGAAACAGGAGCATGATGATGCCGTTACCGGCGAATAGAATGCGGGTGTAGCCCACCCCCTCGGCAACCACCCCGGGGCCCGCCCCCATCAGGCGCAGCAGATCGGCGGCGTAGAGATAGGCGGGTACGGCAATGAGTAGGCTGACTAGTACGGTGAGGGCAATGGACTGTCCGGCCGCCCGGCTTGCCAGCGCGGGATTCTTCTCGCCGATAAAGCGCGCGATGAGCGCCATGGGAGCTACGCTCAGTCCCACACCAAGGGCATAGATAAGGGTCATCATCACCTCCGTGAGGCCGACCGTAGTGAGTGCCGCCACCCCAATACGGCCCACAAAGAACGCATCGACGAGGGCGAAGATGCTCTCCATAGCCATTTCCAGCATCATGGGGATGGCCAGCAGTACGATGGCGCGGCGCACGCTACCCCGGGTGTAGTCATAAGCATCACCCCGGACGGCGGATCGCACTAGCTGCCAGATCTTCATGGTCGCGGGGGGTGAGCCAAAAAAAGAGCGGATACCCTGGGGGCATCCGCTCGGAAGATAAATTCTGATTTTGAAGGCTAAAAATCGGCACCAATCTGCTGCATCCGGCTGCCGGTTCCCCGACCCTGTAGACGTCCTTCCTTAGAAAGGCCGTCGTACTTGCGCATGAGCAGATAAGTATCTATTTGTTGTAGGGTATCGAGCACCACGCCTACCATGATGATCAGTGAGGTACCACCGAAGAAGATGGCAAACTGCTGGTTGACGCCGAGCCCGGCTACGAACGCGGGCAATATAGCAATCAATCCCAAAAGAATGGACCCCGGCAGGGTAATGCGACTCGTGATGGAGTCGATGTACTCCTCGGTTTCGGTACCGCCACGGATACCGGGGATGAAGGCATTCTGCCGCTTGAGGTACTCGGTGTACTGACTGGGGTTGACCACCAGGGCGGTGTATACGTAGGTAAAAGCTACTACGAGTACGAAGTACACGATGTTATAAACCGGGGAGGTAAAGTCGTTGAACTGTAGGGCCAGCCAGCTGGTCTCGGCATCACCACCGGCAAAGCCGGCAAGGCTAGCGGGCACGAACATCAACGCCTGAGCGAAAATGATCGGCATTACGCCCGAGGCATTGACCTTGAGGGGGATGTAATCGCGGGAGGTAGCTGAAGGCGCAGCGCCCTGACCACGCCCCACCATGCGCTTAGCGAACTGAATGGGGATCTTGCGCACCCCGGTGACGATCATCACCGTAGCCATGGTCACCAAGAAGAAGCCAAGCATCTCCAGAACGAAGATGAGTAGCGCACCGGCCTGCAGGCGGGACTGTAACTCGAAACCGAGAGCAGCCGGTAACCCGACGATGATACCTACCGTAATGAGTAACGATACACCATTGCCGATCCCCCGATCCGTGATCCGCTCACCCAGCCACATGGCGAAGATGGTGCCGGTGGAAAGGATAATGATGCCGCTAATCCAGAAGATCGACTCCGATACGGCCGGGCTTACTCCGCCCTGCGAGCGGATGTAGGTAAGGTAGCCGGCACCCTGTACGAGCGTGATGGCCACGGTAAGGGCTCGGGTGATTTGGGTAAGTTTCTTGCGGCCGCTTTCTCCTTCCGTTTTCTGGAGTTTCTGGAAGTAAGGCACCGCGAATCCGAGTAGCTGCACGATAATACTGGCCGTGATGTAGGGCATGATGCCCAGGGCCATGATGGAGGCGTTGTTGAAGGCCCCACCGGTGAAGAGGTTGATCAGTCCCAGCAGATCGTTGGCATCCCCCTGATTGGCGAGGCTGGCCTTGAGGGCAGCTACGTCGGCTCCGGGGAGCACGATGAAGGATCCGAGACGGTACACGGCCATCAGCGCGAGCGTGAAGAGGATGCGGTTGCGCAGCTCGTCGATCGCCCAGATGTTCTTTATGTTCTCGAAAAACTTCATGGCGGGTACTGTTTAGGCGATGGTCACACTGCCACCGGCTTGCTCGATGGCTACCTTAGCGGAGGCGCTGGCGGCGTGGGCCGTCACGGTAAGTGCGGTAGTGACCGATCCATTCCCTAGCACCTTGACCCGATCATTTTTCTTAATGATGCCGGCATCATACAGGGCGGTGGGGGTAATTTCGGTGAGTCCGTACTTCTCGCTGATCTCCTGGAGCTTCTTGAGGTTCAAAGCTACGTATTCCACGCGATTCGGGCTATTAAAACCGCGTTTTGGCAACCGCATTTGCAGCGGCATCTGACCGCCCTCGAAGTTACGTTTGCTCTTGTAGCCACTGCGCGACTTGGCCCCCTTGTGACCGCGGGTGGAGGTACCACCGCGTCCGGAGCCCTGCCCGCGTGCTACGCGCTTGCGGGATTTGGTGGAGCCGTCGGCTGGTTTTAGGTTATTGAGTTCCATGGTTGGATATTAGATCGCTTCGCGATTAGACGCTTCGCTGGTTAGACGCCTGCCGGCTGGTTAGATGCTGCGTTGTCAGATGCTTCGCTGTTAATCTGTCTAACAGCGTAGCGTCTAACCAGGCGAAGCCGTCTAACTAGCGCAGCGTCTACCTGCCGAAGGCCGTCTACTCTACTGTGACTAAGTGAGATACTTTATTAACCATGCCGCGGATCACCGGAGTATCCTCCCGCTCCACGGTCTGGTGCATTTTTTTGATTCCAAGGGCTTTGATGGTATCCTTTTGGCTTTTGGGCCGGTCGATGACACTCTTAACCTGGGTGATTTTGATGGTAGCCATACTAGCTGATTTGTGCCCGGCGGGCGGGTGAGGAAGGCTAGCCTTCGAAGAGCTTCTCCATGGAGATGCCACGCTGCTTAGCGATGGTCTGCGGGCTGCGCAGCTTCTGCAGGGCGTCGATGGTCGCTTTGATCACGTTGTGGGGATTGGAAGAGCCCTGGGACTTGGCCAGTACATTGTGCACCCCAGCAATGTCGAGGACGGCGCGCATGGCACCACCGGCGATAACACCGGTACCCTCGCTGGCGGGCTTGAGGAGAACCTTGCCGGCCCCGTACTTTCCGAGCTGCTCGTGGGGGATGGTCCCCTTAAACAGCGGCACCTTGATCATACTCTTGCGGGCTACGTCGGTAGCTTTCTGGATGGCCTCGGAGATATCCCGGGCCTTACCCATTCCGTGACCAACTTTCCCCTTGCCGTCGCCAACCACTACGATGGCGGCGAAGGTAAAGGTGCGTCCACCCTTAGTGACTTTGGACACCCGGTTGAGGGAGACCATTTTTTCCTTTAGGTCGGACTCGTGCTGGTCGCCGCGGTTGTTGCGGCCGCGATTGTTGTCGCGCCGGTTCCGGCCACCGCCACCGCTATTGTTTCTGTTATCAGCCATTGGAGCTTGCTTTAGAGGTTGAGGCCACCCTCCCGGGCACCTTCTGCGAGTGACTTCACCCGACCGTGATATAGATAGCCGCCCCGATCAAAGAGCGCCCGTTCGATGCCGGCAGCCTTAGCCCGCTCGGCGATGAGCTTACCGACCTCCTTGGCCTGATCTGCCTTGTTGCCGTCATTGGCCACCGCAGCTTCGTAGCTAGAGGCACTGGCCAGGGTGTGTCCGTTCTCATCATCGATGAGCTGGACGTAGATATACTTGTTGCTACGGAAAACGTTGAGGCGCGGCTTCTGGGCCGTACCCTTGATTTTCTTGCGCACGCGCTGGTGAATACGCTTACGCCGCTTGAGTTTTGTGAGTTGCATGGCGTCTTACTTTTTAGCGGCGGTTTTACCGGCTTTGCGGCGGATGGTTTCTCCCTCGAAGCGGATACCCTTTCCTTTGTAGGGCTCGGGCTTACGCAGGCTGCGGATCTTAGCGGCGACCTGACCGATCAGCTGCTTGTCCATGCTCTTCAGCGTGATGATGGGGTTTTTACCCTTGGCGGTAACCGTTTCTACGGACACCTCCTCGGGGACCATGAAGTAGATGGGGTGGGAGTACCCCAGGGTCAGGATAAGTAGGTTTCCCTTGTTCTCGGCCCGGTAGCCCACACCGATCACCTCCAGGTTATGGGCATAGCCATTAGTAACCCCCTCAATCATATTGGCGATCAACGCGCGGTAAAGCCCGTGGAAGCTCCGGTGCCGCTTGCTGTCCGTAGGTCGGGTGACCTGTACCTCGGAGTCTTTGATCTCGATTCCCATATCGGGATCGACCTGCTGGGTGAGTTGGCCCTTAGGGCCCTTTACTGTCACCAGATTGCTCTTGCTCACGGACACGGTCACCCCCTGGGGTAGATCGACCGGATTTTTGCCTATTCTAGACATAATTATTGGTTTAATCTTACGCCTGGCGAGCTGCCAAGCTGCAGATGAATCGATTAATATACGTAGGCTAGCACCTCACCACCTACCTTTTGTTCGGTGGCCTGCTTACCCGTCATGACTCCCTGACTGGTGGAAACGATGGCAATACCCAGGCCGTTGATGACGCGGGGCATGGCATCGGACTTCGCGTACTGGCGAAGACCGGGTTTTGATACCCGGACGAGTTTGCGGATTACCGGCTGCTTCGTGTCCCTTTCGTACTTAAGCGCGATGGAGATTTCGCCTTGTTTGCCCTTACCCGCCTCATCATCAAACTTGTACTTCAGGATGTAGCCCTGATCGTACAGGATTTCGGTGATACGTTTCTTAGTACGCGAGGCGGGAATGGTTACTACCCGGTGGCCGGCAATCTGTGCGTTGCGGATGCGGGTCAAATAGTCGGCGATTGGATCGGTGACTGCCATGTTATACTGTTGCGTCCCGTGGTTTTCCAGTAGTGGAACTTCCGGGACTGTGAAAATTTTGGTTATTACCAGGAGGCCTTGCGGATACCGGGGATCTTACCGTCTAGGGCCATCTCGCGAAACTTTACCCGACAGAGGCCAAACTTACGCATGTATCCCCTGGGGCGACCGGTCAGTCCACAACGGTTGTGTAAGCGAATGGGATTAGAATTGCGCGGCATGGCATCCAGGGCTTCCCAGTCTCCGGCGGCCTTTAGCGCGGCACGCTTCTCGGCGTACTTGGCGACCATGCGCTCCCGCTTACGTTCGCGGGCAATCAGTGATTTACGAGCCATTAGGCAGTTGTATTATTCTGGTTCTTAAAGGGGAGTCCGAGCTCCCTGAGCAGTGCGAGTGCCTCGGCGTCCGTCTTGGCACTGGTCACGAAGGTGATATCGTAGCCGGTGATATTGGCCACGTCATCTAGGCTGATCTCGGGAAAGATGATCTGCTCCGTAACTCCCATGGTATAGTTACCGCGGCCGTCGAAGCTACGATCACTGATACCCCGGAAGTCACGTACCCGCGGCAGGGCGGTGCTGATAAGGCGGTCAAGAAAGTCGTACATCTTCTCCCGGCGCAACGTCACTTTGGCCCCGATGGCCATACCGTCCCGCAATTTGAAGTTAGAAACCGACTTTTTAGACTTCGTGGTAACGGCCTGCTGACCGGCTACCAGGCTCATCTCCTTGACGGCGTTTTCCACCAACTTACGGTCCTGGGTACCCTTACCGACGCCCTGGTTCATGACGACTTTGAGCAGACGGGGTACCTCCATCGGTGACTTATAGCCGAACTGTTCCAGCAGCTTACTGCGGACTTCCTCGTCGTACTTCTTCTTTAGTCTTGGTGTGTAGCTCATCAGGCTATGATATTATTGTTACGCTTCCCGTAGCGCTGCATCTTACCATTGTCGTCCTGCTTACGGCCGACTCGGGTAGGCATCACCTCCTCACTCACGGAAGGATCCACGAGCATGAGGTTGCTAATATGAATGGGAACGGTTTTGTCTACAATCCCTCCGGCAGCCCCCTCGGTAGGCTTTTGGTGCTTCTTACGCACGTTGACTCCTTCCACCAGGGCGCGGTTCTCGGCGGGGTATACCTCCAGCACTTCACGTGCGACCGTACGGTCTTTGTACGCGCCACTGATCACGACCACCCGATCGCCCTTCTTTATTTTAAGCTTCGGCGTGTGCCGCCGCTGCTTGTCTTTGTATGTCTTGTTGGCCATGGCTGCTTTTAATTAAATTACCTCAGGGGCAAGGGACACAATCTTCATATAGTCACGATCACGCAACTCGCGGGCCACGGGGCCGAAAATACGGGTCCCGCGGGGCTCTAGCGCTGCATTAAGTAGCACTACCGCGTTGTCATCAAAGCGGATGTAAGAGCCATCGGGGCGACGGATCTCTTTCTTAGTGCGCACAACTACGGCCTTACTTACCGAGCCCTTCTTGACGTTTCCCCCGGGGGAGGCCTCCTTGACCGATACGACGATCTGATCGCCAATCGATGCATAGCGCCGCTTCGAGCCGCCGAGTACACGGATACAGAGCACTTCCTTAGCACCGCTGTTGTCCGCTACGCGCAAACGTGATTCCTGTTGGATCATGACTAATTATTTTTACTGCGTTACGAGCAGGGCTTACTTCGCTTTCTCGAGTACGGTGATCAAACGCCAACGCTTGCGCCGGCTGAGGGGACGACACTCCATGATGCGCACCACGTCTCCAATTTGGCATTCGTTGCTCTCATCGTGGGCAATCAGCTTCTTTGACTTCTTTACGAACTTACCGTAAATGGGGTGCTGCAGGCGACGTTCGATGAGCACACTAATGGTTTTATCCATCTTGTTACTCACGACAATACCGTCACGTGTCTTGCGCTCCTTACGCGCCGTACTCTTTTGCGCGGTATCGGCGGCTTCCGAGTACGTCCCAATGACCCGGGGAGCGGCGGCTACTGCGGCAGCGGCGGGCGCGTCCGCGGGTGCAGGCTGGTTGGCAGGAGCGCTTTGTACTTCCTTGCCCTCGGGAGCTTCGTTGGTTTCGGCGGCATCCTCGGAGGCTACTTCGGGCTCGATTTTCTTTTCTGCACCGATAGCCTTACGGGCTGTTTCCACAACCCCCGCGGTGGATTCTACTGCATCCTCTACCACGTGGGTAGCCGAATCAATCGCATCATCAATGGCGTGGGTGATTTTTCCCAGCAGACCTTCCTCAGGCGCATTCTGCTCCTGCTCGTTTTCCGGGCTGTTCTTTTCCTCGTTGCTCATGGTCTTACTTTTTGCGGCGGCGGCGGCGAATATCGTCTCGCTTCTCGAGTGCTTCGGCGGGTAGGGAGGCTAGTTCGCGGCGGCGAATTTCGGTTTTGATGCGGGCGATGTCACGACGAACGGTGCGCAACTGGAGCGGATTTTCGATACCATTCACCGTGTGGTCAAACTTCATCTTCTCGAAACTGCCCGTGGTCTCGTTCAGCTGATCCCGTAGATCGCTGTCGGATATATCCCGGAGTTCTAATGTTTTATTACTCGCCATTGATTTTGGGTATTGTGCGCCTCCAGGTCGTGCCGTAAGTGGATGCGTAGTGAAGTCGTATTAGCCCTGGTAGTCGACGCGGGTGATCGTTTTGGTGAGTACCGGTAGTTTCTGTGCGGCTAGGCGCAGTGCTTCTTCGGCCACCTCACGGGTTACGCCGTCGAGCTCGAATAGGACGCGGCCAGGTTGAATCTGGGCTACCCAATGGTCCAGGGCACCCTTACCCTTGCCCATACGTACCTCGAGGGGCTTACTCGTGATGGGTTTATCGGGGAAAATACGGATCCAAACCTTGCCCTCCCGCTTCATATGGCGGGTCATGGCGATACGCGCCGCTTCAATCTGCCGGTTAGTGATCCGTCCGGAGTCCAGGCTCTTAAGCCCAAAACTTCCGAAGGACACCAGGTTACCCCGCCCAGCCAGTCCAGTATTGCGACCCTTCTGCTGCTTGCGGTATTTCGTTCTTTTCGGCTGTAACATGGGAAAAATTTTAAAAGGGCTCTCTTAGAGCGGGGCAAAGGTACACTTTTCACCCCACATAGAAAAGGAAGCTGCTCGTTTTATTCCAAGCAAAGTAAAGCAAGGTAGTGCGGGAGGTGGGACCCGGACTACCCTGCTGCGGTGGAAAGGGAAGCAGCGCAAGCACTCTGCTTGATGCATCCCGGTCGGTTGTTCTCGCCGGAGGCGGTTAAGTCAGGCGGCCAGGGAGTAGTACCCTCCCCTTCCGACTAAGTAGTGGTTTAATTTCTAGCGTCGTCCACCGCCGCCACCGCCTCTGCGGTTGCCACGATCGTTACGGTCGCTGCGGTCACGCCCGCCGCCCCGGCCGCCCCGGTCATCCCGGTCGCCTTTGGTGACTAGGCCAGCGTTGGGGTTGAGGTCACGCTTACCGAGCACCTCTCCTTTGCACAGCCATACCTTGATGCCGATCCGGCCGTATACCGTGTGGGCTTCCTTGTGCGCGTAATCTATATCTGCCCGGAACGTATGCAGGGGGGTACGTCCCTCCTTATATTCCTCGGTGCGGCTCATGTCCGACCCGTTCAGTCGACCCGAGATACGGATCTTGATGCCTTCGGCACCGGCCCGCATGGTGGAGGCGATGCTAGTCTTGATGGCGCGGCGGTAGTTGATGCGGGCCTCGATTTGGTTGGCGACCGACTCAGCTACAATATTAGCGTCCATCTCTGGCTTACGAATCTCGATGATGTTGATCTGCACGTCCTTATCCGTAAGCCGACGTAGCTCCTCCCGGATCTGATCGATCTCCTTGCCCCCTTTACCGATGATGATACCGGGGCGGGAGGTGTGGATGGTGAGGGTAACGCGCTTTAGCGTACGCTCGATAATGATACGCGCGATGCCTCCTTTGTTGATACGGGTATCGAGGTAGGTACGCAGTTTCTCATCCTCGATGACGTTGGCGGCATAGTCTTTATCGGCGAACCAGTTGCTGTCCCAGCCACGAATGTAACCGAGGCGGTTACCGATTGGATTTGTCTTTTGACCCATGATACGTTATGCTTGGACGGTTTGTGCTTCGGTGGTAGTGGTAGCTACGGTCGGCTCCTCGTTACCCTCCGTGGGTAGGGGCTTGGCGTTGCTCACCTTAATGGTAATATGGCAGCTATGCTTACGGATGCGGTGGGCGCGGCCGTGGGGGGCGGGGCGAAATCGCTTGATCTGAGCTCCTCCATCAGCAAAAATTTCGCTGATCACCAAATTGTACTCGTCCGCGCTTTCTAGTCCGTCGGTTTTGTACTCCCAGTTAGCGATAGCGGAAAGAAGATTTTTCTTGAGCCAGATGGCAGCCTCCTGCTTGCTGTACTCGAGAATACCTAGGGCCTGACCGACTTGCTTACCGCGGATTAGGTCGACAACGAGGCGCATCTTGCGCACCGACATCGGAATGCTATTTAAACTTGCTGTTGCTTCCATGATTGGATTAAATTACGAGGGAACGGGTTAGTAAGCCGGGCCGGATCGACGAGGACCTACTCTTCCTTCACTCTGGTTGATGGACGATTTACGATCTCTGATGTACGATTTACAATGTAAGGCAGCTTCTGCTAGATCACCAATCGTACGTCGTAAATCGTCCATCGTAAATCCTTATTTCTTCTTTCCTCCGTGGCCGCGGAACGACCGAGTAGGCGCAAACTCACCGAGCTTATGCCCTACCATGTTTTCCGTGACGTAGACGGGGACGTGGGTTTTACCGTTGTGTACCGCGATGGTCAGCCCCACCATATCGGGAATGATCATCGAGGAGCGCGACCAGGTCTTGATCATGCCCTTGCGACCGCCTTCCTGTGCTTTGACGAGCTTGTCGTACAGCTTGTGAAAAACGTAAGGACCTTTCTTAAGCGAACGTGCCATAAGTTACTTCTTATTCTTCGTCTTGCGACGGCTGATGATCATTTTGTTACTTGCTTTCTTCACGCTACGTGTCTTCTGACCCTTCGCCATGATGCCCGTGCGGGAGCGGGGGTGACCACCCGATGCACGACCCTCACCACCACCCATGGGGTGGTCGACGGGGTTCATCGCTACACCCCGTACGCGGGGACGGCGACCGAGCCAGCGGTTACGACCGGCTTTACCGGCTACGGTTAGTGCATGATCCGGGTTGGAGGTGGCACCGATAACGGCGCGGCAGGTCTTCAGGATGCGGCGAACTTCCCCACTAGGTAGTTTTACTGAAACGAAGCGACCTTCCTTACCCATGAGAATACCGTTAGTACCCGCCGAACGGGCCAGCGCGGCACCCTTACCGGGTTGCAGTTCGATGGAGTGAATTTGCGCGCCGAGGGGCACGTCCCCCAGCAGCATGCAGTTGCCTACGTCGGGGGTAGCTTCGGGACCGCTTACGATGGTATCGCCTACAGTAAGTCCCTGGGGTGCGATGATGTAGCGCTTCTCGCCGTCGGTATACTCTACCAGGGCGATGAAGGCGGTGCGGTTGGGGTCGTACTCGATGGTTCTAACCTCGGCCCGTACGCCGTCCTTTTCCCGCTTAAAATCGACGATACGGTACCGGCGCTTGTGTCCGCCGCCACGCTGGCGTACGGTCATCTTACCCGTACGGTTACGACCGCCGGTGCGCTTGACCGGGGCCAGCAGGCTCTTTTCCGGCTTGTCTCCCGTCAGCTCGGTAAATTTGTTGCCCACGTGAAAGCGGGAACCGGCCGAGACGGGCTTAAACTTTTTGATTGGCATTATTGCTCTGATTATCCGGTAGATCTCGGAGCGAAACGACGGCTATCCAGATCGACCCTGGTCCGTTGCTCCCCACCTACCGGGGGTCTACAATTCGTTATACAAGTCGATTGTATCGCCCTCGATTAGGGTCACGATAGCCTTTTTGAAGCCACTGACCCGACCGCGGATGACGCCCGACTTGGTCGATCTATTCTTACGCTTGCCCGGCATGTTCATCGTATTGACACTATCTACGGTGACCCCGTAGCGTGCCTCGACGGCATTGCGGACTTCAATTTTATTGGCAGCCTTATTCACCACGAAGGTGTACTGCGTCTGGTTTTCACTTAGTAGCTCGGCCTTTTCCGAAACTACCGTCTTGAGGATAATCTGCTTATTCATTGGTCGCGGTGGTTTCAAGGGTAGCAAACTGCTCCTTCAGTTTTTCAATGGCACCCTCGGCAACCAGTACGGTGCCGGCGCGCATGATCTCGTAGGTATTCACCGTGCCTACGCTCAGTACGGTGCTATTAGGTAGGTTGCGTCCACTCCGGTATACGTTTGGCTCGTTGTCGGCGGTGATCAGTAGCACCTTTCCTTGCGTGGCCTGTACCCCATTGAGAAAGTTGACGAAGTCTTTCGTTTTTGGGGCATCGAACTTCAGGTCCTCGACCAGCTTCACCTTGCCCTCCGCCGCCTTAGCGGAGTAAGCCGAAGCGCGAGCGTTAAGCTTGACCTTCTTATTCAACTTGATCCCGTAGGTACGGGGGCGGGGACCGAAGATGCGGCCACCACTCCGGAACAGCGGGTTCTTGATGTCGCCCTTTCGCGAACCGCCGGTACCCTTCTGCTTGTGCAGCTTTTTAGTGGAGCCGGCAACCTCACCCCGTTCCTTTGCCTTGTGGGTACCCTGCCGTTGTGCGGCCAGGTAGGCCTTCACGGCCAGGTACACGGCGTGCTCGTTAGGCTCAATGCCAAAAATATTTTCGGGTAGTTCGACCTCCCGGCCTGTTTCGGCACCCGTTGCGCTGTAGACTTGTAGTTTCATTGCTCTTCAATTTAAAGGCGGGCCGCCTTACTTATGGAGGATTACGGTACCACCCTTCGGACCGGGTACGGCACCTTTGACCAAAATGAGGTTACGCTCGGGGAACACCTTGAGCACCCGAAGATTTTGAACTGTCACCCGTCCTCCTCCGTCCCGACCGGCCATGCGCATGCCTTTAAAGACACGGGCGGGATAGCTTGCCGCACCGATCGAGCCCGGGGCCCGCTGGCGGTTGTGCTGTCCGTGGGTGGCATCGTTCACACCCCGGAAATTGTGGCGCTTTACTACACCCTGAAAGCCCTTACCCTTGCTGGTACCTACGGCAGCGATTTTGTCGCCTTCCGTGAATACCTCGTCGACGGTTACGGTCTCGCCGAGAGTTTTGGTAAGGTTCATGTCGCGAAACTCGACCACGTCAGACTTGGGGCCGGTGCCGGCGGCCTTGAAGTGGCCGATCAATTGCTGGGTACTGCCTTTCTCCTTCTTATCGCCGTAGGCGAGTTGGAGAGCATTGTACTGGTCGGTATCGTCCGTTTTGACCTGGGTAACCACACAGGGGCCAGCCTCAATGACCGTACAGGCTACGTTGCGGCCTGCGTCGTCGAAGATGGAGGTCATCCCGACTTTCTTACCAATTATACCGTTCATCGGTCTATAATTTGCCGCCTTCTCCTGCTAGAGGAGAGCGGGCGGTATGCTCCCCGACCGGTCAGGGGGGGGAGCAGTTTGTTAATTAGGTTTCGTCCGCTGCGGCAGCGGGGGGGGGGAGGTTGCGTAATTCTAAGTAAGCTTAACCTGAATATCTACGCCACTAGGAAGCTCCAGCTTAGCCAGAGCATCCACCGTCTTTTGGTTGGGGGTATAGATCTCGATCAGGCGCTTGTGGGTGCGCAACTGAAACTGCTCCCGGGATTTCTTATTCACGTGCGGCGAGCGCAGCACGGTGTATATATCCTTCTCGGTGGGCAGCGGAATCGGGCCGGTGACGATGGCCCCACTGTTCTTTACGGTCTTTACGATCTTCTCGGTGGACTTATCCACCAGGTTGTGATCGTAAGAACGCAGCTTAATGCGAATTTTCTGATTCATGCCAGTTTGTTTATCAAGGGGTTACTTACGTTTAGGCCTCGCCGCGTGCCTTAGCGATGATCTCCTTCGCTACGCCCTGGGGGGCTTCGGTGTAGTGGGAGAAGGTCATAGCAGAGGTAGCGCGTCCTGAAGTAATGGTACGTAGGTCGGTGACGTAGCCAAACATCTCGCTCAGGGGTACGTCGGCCGTGATCTTGACCGCACCACCTGCTACCGGATTCTGACCCTTAGGCAGGCCCCGACGGCGGTTAAGGTCTCCGATGACGTTACCGGTGTACTCTTCTGGAGTAGTGATGACCACGTCCATGATCGGTTCGAGCAGTTTAGGCTGAGCCTGATTTGCAGCGGCCTTAAAGCCCTCCTTGGCACAGAGTTCAAAGGCGATCGGCTTAGAGTCGACCGAGTGCATGGCACCGTCGAAGACGCGCACCTTCATGCTATCGATGTTATAGCCGGCCAGGACGCCGTTCTTCATCATAGACTTGAAGCCGTCGCGGATGGGCTTCTGGTAGTTCTTATCGATCGAACCACCGACGATGTCCCATACAAACTGCAGGTTTTCCTTACCACTCTTGAAGTCTTCGCTCTCCAGGAATTCCTCGTCGGCGGGGCCGAGATCGAAGCTCATGTCGGCGAACAGACCCGAACCACCGGACTGCTTCTTGAGCCGCTCGCGGTGAGTGACGGTATTGAAGAGGGCCTCCTTGTAATTTACCTGCGGTGCACCAACATTAGCCTCTACCTTGAACTCCCGCTTCAGGCGGTCTACGATGATCTCCAGGTGGAGCTCACCCATCCCGCTGATCACGGTCTGGTTGGTATCCTCGTCATACTTGACCTGGAAGGTCGGATCCTCTTCGGCTAGTTTGCCAAGGGCCATACCGAGCTTATCGATGTCCTTCTGCGTCTTGGGCTCTACGGCTACTCCGATCACGGGGTCGGGGAAAACCATGGATTCTAACACGATGGGGTGGTTCTCGTCACATAGAGTGTCTCCGGTGCGGATGTCCTTGAAGCCCACGGCGGCAGCGATGTCGCCGGCTTCTACCTTGTCGATGCTCTCCTGCTTGTTGGCGTGCATTTGGTAGAGACGGGAGATGCGCTCCTTATTATCGCTGCGGGTGTTCTTCACGTAAGAACCGGCATCGAGGCGACCGGAGTAAACCCGCATGAACGCTAGGCGACCTACGAAGGGGTCGGTAGCAATCTTGAAGGCTAGCGCGGCAAAGGGCTCGTCGACGCTAGGCTTACGCTCCAGTACTTTCTCCTCATCATCAGGATCGGTTCCCTTGATGGCAGGTACATCGAGTGGACTGGGCAGGTAGGCGCATACGGCATCGAGCACGGCCTGTACGCCTTTGTTCTTAAAGGCAGAGCCACACATCATGGGTACGAAGGCAGCATCCATAACCGCATCGCGTACGGCCTTACGTACTTCTTCGACACTGATACTTTCGGGATCCTCGAAGTACTTCTCCAGCAGAGACTCATCATACTCAGCGACCGCTTCGAGCAGCTTCTCGCGCCACTCATTAACGGTATCTTCCAGATCGGCCGGCATCTCAATGACCTCAAAGGTCATCCCCTGGTCCTCTTCGTTCCAGACAATAGCCTGCATAGTGATCAGGTCCACCACGCCCTTGAAGCGTTCTTCGGCACCGATCGGTACCTGTAGGGGAATAGCTTTGGACCCGAGCTTTTCCTGCACATCGCGAACGACGCTAAAGAAGTCGGCACCCGAACGGTCCATCTTATTCACGAATCCAATCCGGGGTACCCTGTAGTTATTGGCTAGCCGCCAGTTAGTCTCCGACTGCGGCTCCACCCCCGATACCGCACAGAATAGAAAGACTAGGCCGTCGAGTACACGCAGCGAACGATTTACCTCCACGGTAAAGTCCACGTGACCCGGAGTATCGATAATGTTGAAGATGTACTTTTGATCCTTCCAGCTCCAGTTGGTGTGGGTAGCGGCCGAGGTGATGGTAATACCACGCTCCTGCTCCTGCTCCATCCAGTCCATGGTGGCGGCACCGTCGTGTACCTCACCAATCTTATGTGAGATACCCGTGTAGTAGAGGATACGCTCAGTGGTAGTCGTCTTACCGGCATCAATGTGCGCGGCAATCCCGATGTTGCGGGTATATTTCAGGTCCGTAGCCATGGCTTGGGGTATTATAAATTAGGGGAATGGGGGGCGGGCGGTAGCTTAGCGGCCGTAGTGTGCGAAGGCACGGTTGGACTCGGCCATCTTGTGGGTTTCCTCCTTCCGCTTCACGGCCAGGCCCTCGTTGCGGCTGGCGGCTAGTAGTTCGGCGGCGAGTTTTTCGGCAAACCCCTTACCGCTACGCTGGCGGGCGAAGCGAACGAGCCACTTCATACCGATCGACATTTTACGCTTTCCACGAATCTCGGTCGGAATCTGAAAGGTAGCGCCACCGATGCGGCGGCTGCGTACCTCTACCTGGGGCATAGCGTTATTGATGGCACGCTTCCATACCTCGTACTCGTCAATTTCCTCGTTAGCCACCCGCTCCTTGATGATGTCCATCGCACCGTAAAACACAGCGAAGGCCGTACTTTTCTTACCCGAGTACATCAGGTTATTAACAAACTGGGTCACGAGGGTATCGCCGAAGCGGGGGTCCGGAGTGACGATCCGGAGTTTTGGTTTTCTTTTACGCATGGTTGCTTAGCTTCAGATGGCCGTTTTCGACCGATGGGCACCCATTCGAAGTGACCCGTCTTACTTATGGATTATTTCTTAGGGCGCTTAGCACCGTACTTCGAGCGCGCCTGCTTGCGGTTGGCTACACCGGCCGTATCCAGGGCACCCCGGACGATGGTGTAGCGCACACCGGGAAGGTCCTTTACCCGGCCCCCACGGATCAGTACGATGCTGTGTTCCTGTAGGTTGTGTCCTTCTCCGGGGATATAGGCGATCACCTCAATACCGTTCGTCAGACGCACCTTAGCCACCTTCCGCAGCGCCGAGTTCGGCTTTTTCGGAGTGGTGGTATACACACGGGTACATACCCCGCGCTTCTGCGGACAGGCATCCAGCGCACGCGACTTACTGGTTTCCTTGACCTGCTTGCGGCCCTTGCGGACCAATTGATTAATTGTAGGCATACGTTTTCTTTGCTTTACGAACGCTTTTTTGATTCACCAGAGGCCTACCTCCTGAAAAAGCGAGCACAAAGGTACTGTTTTGTTTTGAGACTTCCTAATGGTTGAGGGAGGGTTGTTGCGTTGCTTGGTTGTTGCGTTGTTGCGGGGCCTTCGTTGTAAGCGTTGCAGGCGTTGCAGGCGTGGTAGGCGTTGCAGGTGTGATAGGCGTTGTTGGTGTGGTAGGCGTTGTTGGTGTGGTAGGCGTTGTTGGGTTGTTGGGTTGTTGCGTTGTTGGTGTGGTAGGCGTTGCAGGTGTGATAGGCGTTGTTGGTGTGGTAGGCGTTGCAGGTGTGGTAGGCGTTGTTGGGTTGTTGCGTTGTTGCGTTGTTGGTGTGGTAGGCGTTGCAGGTGTGGTAGGCGTTGCAAGTACAGGATACGGATGGGGTGTGATCCCGAGTTGGGCTATCCGGGTGCGCGAAAGATTCTTTGCACCTGCGGCCCCGCCCTCTATAACACCTATCACACCTCCGATGAAGGCAACGCAACAACCCAACAACGCAACAACCCACTCCCCTAAAATTGATCCCCAAACAAGCTATCCACGAAGGCCCGCTTGTTGAACACCTGGAGGTGGTCGATGCCCTCGCCGACGCCGATGTAGCGGATGGGTACCTGGAACTGATCGGTAATGCCGATGGCCACCCCACCCTTGGCGGTGCCGTCAAGTTTGGTGAGGGTCAGGGCGGTGACGTCGGTGGCCTCGGTGAAGGCCTTGGCCTGTTCGATGGCGTTCTGTCCGGTGGTGGCATCCAAGACGAGCATAACCTGGTGGGGGGCCGAGGGCATGGCCTTGGTGACGGAGCGCTTGATCTTGGAGAGCTCCTTCATAAGGTTGAACTTGGTGTGGAGGCGGCCGGCGGTGTCGATGATGGCTACGTCGCAGTCGTTCTTCTGGGCGTAGACGACGGTTTCGTAGGCTACGGCGGCGGGGTCGGTGTTCATGCCCTTGGAGTAGAAGTCACAGCCTACGCGCTCGGCCCAGATGCCGAGCTGGTCTACGGCGGCGGCACGGAAGGTATCGGCGGCTCCGAGGACAACCTTATAGCCGCGGCGCTTATACTGATTGGCCAGCTTGCCGATGGTGGTGGTCTTGCCTACCCCGTTGACGCCTACGACTAGGATGATGGCGGGGCGCTCCGTAGTGGGCAACACGTAGTCGTCGAAGTCTTCCTCGTTTTGCTCGGCCAGCAGATTGACGATCTCGTCGCGCAGGATGTGATTGAGCTCACTGGTGTTGAGGTAGCGGTCCTCGGCAACGCGCGCTTCGATGCGCTCGATGATCTTGATGGTGGTATCGAGGCCGACGTCGCTGGAAATGAGCACGGTTTCTAGCTCGTCGAGCACCTCCTCGTCGACGCGGTCCTTACCGGCCACGGCCCGGCCCAGCTTATTGAAAAACCCCTGCTTGGTTTTTTCCAGGCCCTTGTCGAGGTCCTCCTTCTTTTCGGGGGTAAAAAACTTCTTAAAAAAACTCATGTGCCGGCGAATTGAGGCGGCAAAGGTACACCTTTAGCTCCCGTGTAGTGGCTGTGGCAGGTGCAGGCGGTGCGTCGGCTTGGCCGGCTCAGGTAGGTGCTCGATCACAAAATTGGGAAGCTGGCGGAGGTTATCCAGCATGGCGTGGTGGGGAGCGGTAGCCAGCTGGTGATACGAGGAGCGGCCGTTGCAAATAGCGAGGTTGAAGTGGACGCGGGCGGCGTTGCTTTGCTCCAGGAGCCGGGGGGTGTCGACCGCGGACATGCTGAGGCGTGGATTGCTCAGGCCGGCTAATTCTTGTGCCTTAGCAATCGGATTCCCCTGTTCTTGCTGCTGGATGATGATCTGCTGCACGGTACCATCCTCGTCGACCGACCACCCAAGGCGGTGTAGAATGACCAGGGTGTGCTCGCGGTCATAGTCACTCAATAGACAGATCCGCACGCCCCGTTTGCGCAGCCAGGTGAAGGTGGCCTCCACGCCCGGCATCCGTTCGAGGGAGGCGGTGGCCAGGAAGCGATCCATACCCTCCTGCACCGCAACGCACATGTCGTTGAGGTGAAACACCGCGAGTTGGAGGTGTGCATCGATCGTGCGATGGGCGGGCTGAATCACGGTTTTTCTTGGTATCCTAAGTCGATAAATACGTGGAAGTCACGCATTTATAACGTTGAAAGTAATGCTATAGATTTCGCTACACTTTGTTAAACCTTCAAATTAATGTAGACTTAATATTGCGTGGCGGTCCTGGCCGCTTGCGGTCACAAACCCTTAACCTCCCACGTACGTTCCTGTACTATGAGGCAAATGGAGCTTCCTCCGGGTATTCTGCACCACCTGATCTATCGGCGGGATGACACTGCGGAATGGATGGTGTTCATCCACGGGGCGGGCGGCAGTTCCATCACCTTCAAGCATCAGGTTAGGGCCTTTAAACCTTTTTTTAACCTGCTGTTGATCGATATGCGCGATCATGGCTACAGTAAGGACCTGGAGCCGGAGTACTCCACCTACGATTTCGATATCGTGACTGACGACGTGTTGCGTACCATCGACTACGTGGGGCTCAAACGGGCGCACTTTCTCTCCCTCTCCCTGGGCAGCATCGTACTCCAGCGCCTTTATGATCGCCGTCCCGATCTGATCGAGTCAATGATCATGGCCGGCGGCGTCTTCAAGGCCGACTGGAAGATCCGCCTCTTCGCCCACAGTGGCAAGTTTCTGAGTTACTTCATCCCCTTCCGCTGGATCTACGACACCTTCATCATGATCGTGCTGCCACGGGAGAACCACGCCCCGAGCCGACGGCTTTATCGCCTACAGTCTAAGAAACTTACCCCCACGGAGTTTCTCAAGTGGCTGGGGCTGTACCGTGACTTCTTCTCCATTGTCAAGCGCTTCTACCGCCGCAAGCTGCTGACCTCTAGCCTGATCGTGATGGGGGGGCAGGATCATGTGTTCCTCCAGGCCGCCCAACGCTTCGCCAAAAAGCAGGCGCACCACGCCGAGTTGGTGGTGATCGAGGGGTGCGGGCACCTGTGCAATCTGGAGGAGGTGCAGCGGTTTAACGAGGCGGTGCTGCGGTTTTTGGGTAAGCCGGTGGAATCCAAAGTGTCTCTGCAAAGTTAACCACAGAGCACCACGAAGGGAGGCACAGAGTTACACAAAGTCAGGAGGAGGCCCATTACCGCATGTTCCGAGCCCCCTGCACCAACAAATTCACCTCATTGTTCAGCACCTCCACGAAGCCGCGGTCGATGCTGAAGGTGAGGCTACGGTTGGGGCTGGACTCCTTGGTCATGCCGCTAGTATCCTCGTTGTAGTAGCTGTACTCGCCCGGGCCGGTCACCATGGTGATGCGGCCGGCGGTGAGGCTGGAGACGAGGGGGGCGTGGTTATCCAGAAGCTGAAAACTACCGTCGGCACCGGGTAGGGCTACGCGGGTCACGGTGCCGGTGAAGATGGTACGGTCGGGGGTGAGAACGGAGATTTTCATTAGGCGACAGCGGCAAGTTGCTTATCCCCCTTAGCGATAGCATCCTCGATGGTACCGACCAGGTTGAAGGCGTCCTCGGGGTACTTGTCAACCTTACCGTCAATGATCATATTGAAGCCCTTGATGGTATCTTTGATGTCAACGAAAACACCCTTCAGACCGGTAAACTGCTCGGCGACGTGGAAGGGCTGGCTCAGGAAACGCTGCACCCGGCGGGCGCGGCTCACCACCAGTTTATCCTCTTCGCTAAGTTCGTCCAGTCCGAGGATGGCGATGATATCTAGCAGCTCGTTGTAGCGGGCCAGAATGTTGATCACGCGCTGGGCGGTCTCGTAGTGCTCGTCGCCGATGATGGCGGGGTCCAGGATGCGGCTCGTACTATCCAGGGGGTCCACGGCGGGGTAGATACCCTGGGAGGCGATTTTACGGTTCAGTACCGTAGTGGCGTCGAGGTGGGCGAAGGTGGTGGCGGGGGCGGGGTCGGTAAGGTCATCCGCGGGTACGTAGACGGCCTGTACGGAGGTGATCGAGCCCCGCTTGGTGGAGGTGATCCGCTCCTGCATCAGTCCCATCTCAGTGGCGAGCGTCGGCTGGTAGCCTACGGCGGAGGGCATCCGCCCCAAAAGAGCGGATACTTCCGAGCCTGCCTGGGTGAAGCGGAAGATGTTGTCAACAAAAAAGAGAATATCGCGGCCGCCGGTGGGGTCGCTCAGGTCGCCATCGCGGTAGTACTCGGCGATGGTGAGTCCTGACAGGGCCACGCGGGCACGCGCTCCGGGAGGCTCGTTCATCTGCCCGAATACAAAGGTTGCCTTCGACTGCTCGAGCTCGCGCATGTCCACCTTGCTCAGGTCCCAGCCGCCCTCTTCCATATCGTGCATGAAGGCTTCGCCGTACTTGATGATGCCCGATTCGAGCATCTCGCGCAGTAGGTCATTGCCCTCGCGGGTACGCTCCCCTACCCCGGCGAATACCGAGATACCGTCGTAGCCCTTGGCGATGTTGTTGATCAGCTCCTGGATCAGTACCGTTTTTCCTACCCCGGCACCACCGAAGAGACCGATTTTACCCCCCTTGGTGTAGGGCTCGATGAGGTCGATCACCTTGATACCGGTGAATAGCGGCTCGCGGTCGGTAGCCAGGTTCTCGAACATGGGGGCCTCGGCGTGAATTGGCCGGGCGCTTTCTCCCTTAGGCACGGCGGGCATACCATCGATGGGCTCGCCCACTACGTTAAACAGTCGGCCCTTAATGGCGGCCCCTACCGGCATGGCGATCGGGATACCGGTGTCGGTGACGTTGGTGTCCCGGCTCAGTCCGTCGGTAGCATCCATGGCGATAGTGCGTACTGCGTCCTCGCCCAGGTGCTGCTGCACTTCTAGGACGAGTGTATCGCCGTTGCTGCGCTTAATTTCGAGGGCGTTGAGGATGGCGGGCAGCGAGCTACCTTCGGCGGCAAAGGACACGTCGACGACCGGCCCGATTACCTGCTTGACTTTACCGATATTGGCCATGGGAGGAAAGACTTCTAGTAGTGGTTGGAAATGGGAGCGCAAAAGTACGAAAGGTTTTTCAAAGGGGGAAGGCCGCCCGTCCTGCTTTTCCGTGGTACATTAGGCGCAGCATTTCCCTACCCTAGTCTCTCCCTGCCCCGCCATGTCCCAGCACCGCCGAACTATCCTCTACCGCGCCGGGCGCTACGTCACCCAGTTACTCATCAAGGAGCTACCCCAGGACCGCGTGTTCCATAACCTTCACCACACCATCAACGTCATGCAGGGCGCGCTCAAGATCGGCAAGGCCGAGGGACTGAGCGAGGAGGAGCTCGAGATCGTCATGCTCGCCGCCTGGTTTCACGACACCGGCCACGTCAAGACCTACACCGGCCACGAGCGCGTGAGCATGCAGATCGCCGGAGACTGGCTGGGGGGCGAAAACTACCCCGCCGACCGTACCCAGGCGGTGCTCCGCTGTATCGAGGTCACCACTATGCCGCAGCGACCTACCACCACCCTGGAGTCGGTCATGTGCGACGCCGACCTCTACCACCTCTCGTTCAATACCTACGACCACTACCAGGAGATGCTGCGCGAGGAGTGGCGCCGGGAGCTCGGTATCGAGGTTTCCGACGAGGACTGGAACAAGCAAAATGCCGCCTTTCTCAACGCTCACCACTACTTCACCAATTACGGCAAGGAGGTCCTCGAGTGCCGTAAAAGCGTCTAGCCTGTAGCGCCATCTTAATGCTATCCCCGGCCTGACTACCGCGTTGGTTGAGCAGGTGGATCGGACTCGGGTCTAACGACGTCGCAGTCAGTAGACTGCGGTCAACCCCGCGGCTACAAGCCGCGTTGTACTGCCGTGCAGGCAATCTCCCCTCTCTTCCTGGCTCTCCTGATGCTCGTCGGCTCTGTCAGCGTGACGGTGAACCGGCATTTTTGCATGGGGGAGCTGAAGTCGGTGGCGCTATTTGCCGAGGCGGAGGTCTGTCATCAGGAAGTTACCGAGCCGGTCTGCCCGCTGCACGCCGCCGCTAAGAAGGGTTGCTGCAACGACGAGCATGAGTTCGTCAAGTCGGACATCGACAAACAATTGGTCGATGCGACCGACCTGCCCACCCCACCCGCCTTAACCCCGTTACTCCTTAGGCCCTTAACCCCTTCGCACAGCCTGCACCTGCGCCCCCGCCCCACGGAGACGTACCTACACTACCGACCGCCGCCGTTGCTGATCGACGTGCCGCGCCTGTATCAGGTGTTCCGCATTTAACTCCCACTGCTTTATCCTGACTGCTTTTTGCGCCCCGCGTGAAAGGCTATTCGTGTTTGTGATAATGCACTGGCATGTTAGCTGCAATTATTCGTTTTTTTCTGGAACAAAAGCTGGTCGTCTGGCTCCTCCTGTTCGCCTTTGTAGCCTGGGGGCTGGCTACGGCACCTTTTGCCCTCTCCCCGGCCCTCTCCGAAGGAGAGGGAGGTTGGCTGCCGCGTGATCCCGTGGCGGTGGATGCCATACCCGACATCGGGGAGAACCAGCAGATCGTGTTCACCCGCTGGCCCGGCAACTCGCCGCAGGACGTGGAAGACCAGATCACCTACCCGTTGACCTCAGCGCTGCTCGGTATTCCGGGGGTACGGAGCGTGCGCTCGACTTCCATGTTCGGTTTTTCGAGCATCTACCTGATCTTCGAGGAAGACGTGGAGTTTTACTTCTCGCGCAGTCGCATCCTGGAAAAACTCAATAGTCTGCCCGCCGGGGTACTGCCCGATAATGCGGTGCCCGCGCTGGGCCCGGACGCCACGGCCCTCGGTCAGATCTACTGGTACACCCTAGAAGGCCGCGACCCCGCAACTGGTGACCCGGTTGGCGGCTGGGACCTCGACGAACTACGCTCCATCCAGGACTTCTACGTGCGTTACGGCCTGAGCGCCGCCGGGGGCGTGAGTGAGGTAGCCAGCGTGGGCGGTCACGTGAAGGAGTATCAGATAGACGTGGACCCGGAAAAGATGCGTGTCTACGGCATCACGCTCGACCAGGTCATGCAAGCCGTGCGCGGTAGCAACCTGGACGTGGGGGCGGCTACCCTGGAGATCAACCTGGCCGAGTACTTCGTGCGGGGGCTGGGCTACCTACAGAATTTGGAGGATCTGGAAAGTGCAGTAGTGAGTGAGGCAAATAACGTGCCTATTCGGGTCCGCGATATCGCGCGGGTGAATGTGGGGCCGGCGGAGCGGCGGGGGCTACTCGACAAATCCGGTGCCGAGGCCGTAGGGGGCGTGGTGGTGGCGCGCTTCGGAGCGAATCCCCTGGAGGTCATCGACAACGTCAAGGCTAAGATTGCCGAATTGGCGCCGGGGCTGCCGCGGCGGGAGCTGGCGGACGAGTCCGTCTCCCAGGTTACCATCGTGCCCTTCTACGACCGCAGTGGGTTGATCCGCGAAACCATCGGCACGCTGGAGGAGGCCCTCACCCTGGAGATACTAATCACGGCTATCGTGGTCATCCTGTTGCTCTTCAACCTGAAGTCCTCGCTGCTGGTGGCCGGCACCCTGCCCGTGGCGGTACTGATGTGCTTCATCGCCATGCGTTACTTCGGGGTGGACGCGAATATCGTGGCGCTTTCCGGTATCGCCATTGCCATCGGCACCATGGTCGACATGGGTATCGTGCTGACCGAAAGCATGGTGTACCGACTGAACAACGCCCCGCCCGGGGAAAGCCGGCTGGAGAGCATCTACGAGGCGACGGTTGAGGTAGCCTCGGCCGTGCTGACGGCGGTGGCGACGACCGTGATCAGCTTCCTGCCGGTCTTCACGATGGAGGCGGCGGAGGGGAAGCTATTTCGGCCCTTGGCGTTTACGAAGACGTTTGCCCTGGTGGCGGCGATTTTTGTTTCGGTTGCTTTTATACCGGCACTGGCTGACTTGGTGTTTGGGCTGGATAAGAGCGGTAAAAAGCGTAAGCTACTTGGTAACGTCCTATTGGCGGTAACTGGTGTTGCAGCGTGGATTTTTGTGGCCTGGTGGTTGGGGGTGATTGCGGTGCTGGCGGCCATTTTAGGTATCGCGAACGCGGTTTTTGCTACGCAGCTGCCTACGGCGATGGGCGGGGACGCGGGTGCGGAGTCTTTTGATGCGGGGTGGCTAAATCCCCTGGTAAACGTTCTGATTGCCCTCACTCTGGCCTGGCTGCTGGCCGGTTACTGGCTACCCCTGGGCGTTGAGCAGTCAACCGCCTACAACTTCCTCTTCGTAGTAGTCGTGGCCGGCAGCCTGCTGGGCTTCTTCTGGCTGGTGATCTATTTCTACGGGACTATTCTCCGCTTCTTACTGCGGGTGAAGTGGCTCTTCTTGATCCTGGTGGGCATCATCATCGCCGCGGGCTATGGGGTGTACCGCGAGATCGGGCAGGAGTTCATGCCCGCCCTCGGCGAGGGGGCCTTCCTGCTCATGCCTACCGCCATGCCCCACGCCGGGGTGGCCGAGAACCTGCGCAACCTACAGACGCTGGACATGGCCGTCACGACCATTCCCGAGGTGGAGATGGTGGTCGGTAAGGCCGGCCGCGTCAATAGCCCCCTGGATCCCGCTCCCTTGAGCATGTACGAGAACATGATCCAGTACAAAAGCGAGTACCTAACCGATGATAACGGGCGGCGGCTGCGCTTTAAAGTTGATGGGGAGGGAAGGTTTGTGACTAAGTCCGGTCAGCCCCTTAACTCCTTAACCCCCTCTCCCCTTAACTCCTTAACCCCCGATCCCAACGGTCAGTACTACCGGCAGTGGCGCGACCACATCCATTCGCCCGACGACATCTGGGACGAGATCGTCGCGGCCGTGAATCTGCCCGGCGTGACCTCCGCCCCAAAACTTCAGCCTATCGAGACGCGACTGGTCATGCTACAAACCGGCATGCGCGCACCCATGGGCATCAAGGTGCGGGGCACGGACCTGAAACAAATCGAAGCCTTCGGCCTCGAGCTGGAGCGGGAGCTGAAAAACGTGGAGGGCGTAAAGGATGCCGCCGTATACGCCGACCGCCTGGTGGGCAAACCCTACCTGCTGCTAGACGTACGGCGAGATGCCATCGTCCGCTACGGACTTTCCGTCACCGAGGTACAACGTCAAATCCAGGCTACCGTGGGCGGCATGCTCATGACTACCACCGTCGAGGGGCGGGAGCGCTACGGGGTACGGCTGCGCTATCCGCGGGAGTTGCGCGACGATCCGGAATCGATCAGACGTATCCTGGTCCCGGCCGGCAACGGGCGGCAAATACCCCTCGGCGAGCTCATCGAGGTGCGCTACGAGCAGGGGCCGCAGATGATCAAGTCGGAGGACGGCTTCCTGGTCGGGTACGTGCTATTCGACAAGGAGGAGGGCTACGCCGAGGTGGAAGTAGTGGATAATGCCACCGCCTACCTGAACGGCCTCATCCGGACCGGCGAGCTCAACATCCCCCCGGGCATCAGCTACCGCTTTGCCGGTAATTACGAGCAGCAGGTGCGGGCCGATGCGCGGCTCAAACTGGTGCTGCCCATTGCCCTGGCACTGATCTTCCTGATCCTGTACTTCCAGTTTCGCTCGGTGACCACCTCCCTGATGGTCTTCAGCGGCGTCTTCGTGGCCTTTGCCGGTGGCTTCCTGCTGCTGGGAGGCTACGCCAACCCTGACTTCCTGGACGTCAACTTCTTCGGCACCAATCTGCGTGACCTCTTTCAGATGCATACCATCAACCTCAGCGTGGCGGTGTGGGTAGGTTTCCTGGCCCTGTTCGGTATTGCGACCGACGACGGGGTGCTGGTGGCCACCTTCCTGCGCGACAGCTTCGAGCGCAATGAGCCGACTACGGTGCAGGAGGTGCGCGATGCGGTGGTGGAGGGTGGCCTACGTCGCGTGCGGCCGGCGATGATGACGACGGCGACGACCATCCTGGCGCTGCTACCCGTGTTGACGGCTACGGGGCGGGGTGCGGATATTATGCTACCGATGGCGATCCCGAGCTTCGGGGGGATGCTGCTGCAGGTGGTGACCATGTTTACGGTGCCGGTGCTATGGGCGTTGCGGGCGGAGCTAAAACTCAAAAGGTGATGTACGATTTACGATTTACGATTTACGATTTACGATGTGTGGGGATGCTCGCTGCGCTCGTGTGGCATAGCGGTGGTCCTCGGAGGTGTCCCGCCGGCGGTCCTCGGAGGTGTCCCGTAGGGCTCCTCCGAGGTCTCGCCGGCGTACTAGCCAGCGTACGAGGTCTCGCCAGCGGAATCATAATCCTACTACTAACCACCCAAAACCCAGCATCCTCACAGCCATTAGATTCCCTACGGCAGCTACTGCGCGAGAACAACCCGGAGCTGATCGCGCTGGAGTATGACTACCGGGCCGCCCTGGCCATCAGTCCACAACTGTCGCAGCTACCTGACCTAGAAATCGGCGGGGGCGTATCAATCTTACCCGTAGAAACCCGCCTCGGTCCCCAGCGCGCCCGGGTCATGGTGACCCAGATGCTGCCCTGGCCGGGTACGCTGGCGGCGATGTCGGCCCTGGCCGATTCGCGCGCACAACCCTTGCTGGAACAGGCAGCCGCACTACAGCTGGAATTGCTGTACACCCTGGAGACCACCTACTATGCCATCGTAGCCGCCGAAGAGCAAATTGACGCCTTGACCCAGAGCCTTACGCTGTACGAAAGCCTACAGGAATTGGCCCTAAGTCGGGTCGAAAACTCCCGCGGCAGCTCAGTAGATGTATACCGCACCGAGCTACGGGCGAATGCCGAGCGACGACGTATCGAGCAGCTGCGGGCGGAAATCGCGATGTCCTGGTCTACCATCGAGGAATTGGTCAATCAAGACCTACCCCGGATAGTCATCGTACCCCAAGTGGCCGTACCCCGCAGTATACCGGATGAGCTCGACCTGGCGGACCACCCCCAATTACGCGTATTCGCACTGCAGGAAGAAATATCCCGTCGTACCGTAGCCCTAAATGACCTGGAGGCGCGGCCGGACTTCGCCGTAGGGGCAGACTACATCGTAACCGGCCGGCGTACCGACATGGAGCCCGACGGCAACGGCCGTGACGCCATCCTACCCCGGGTCATGCTACGTATACCCCTCAGCGGGGGCCGGTTCCGAGCCGTCCGTGACGAGGAAGCACTGCGTATCCAGGCCATTACCAGCCGCCGGACGGCCGTGGTCAATCAGTTTACCGCCGCCATCGAACGGGCCGACATCGCCCGTCTGGATGCCCAGCAGCGGTTAGTTTTCCTACGTGAGCAGGTCACCACCCTGGAGGCCGCGCTGACCATTGCCCGTGTGGAGTACGCCAATGGCCGGCGCGCCTTCGACGAACTGCTCGAGCTACAGGAGCAACTGATCGACTACCGTACCGAGGCCATCACGGCCCAGCAAACCGTCTTCACCCAGTCTGCCCTCATCGACCGCTACCTGCCGTCCCGCTAATGCTCGTCCGCCGAGCGTTGCGCAGCTTCGCTCGTCGGCCGAGCATAAATCATAAGTTATGAATGTTCGTATTACAATTACCATCGCCTTCGCCCTACTCATCGGCCTACTCGGCGGGTACCTCCTCTTTAGCGGAACCCCTCCGTCGGCGGACGAGCAAGCTCCGCAGACGACGGAGGCCGAGATCTGGACCTGCTCCATGCATCCACAAATTCAGCGCGATGAGCCTGGCGACTGCCCCATCTGCGGCATGGACCTGATCCCGCTCGACGCAGCGAGTAGTACCGACCCCACCGTGCTGACCATGAGCGAGGCCGCCGTGGCGATGGCCAGGGTGCGGACTACCGAAATAGGCAGCGGTGGGGCCGACAATCCCGCTGCCGCTACTGCAATTCAGCTGACCGGCCGCCTGGCCCTGGACGAGTCAAGCGCCACCGTCCAGTCGGTCAACTACCCCGGTCGCCTGGAACGCCTGCTGGTTACCTACGCCGGCGAGGAGGTGCGCGCCGGCCAGCAAATCGGCACCATCTATAGCCCCGAGCTAGTGGTCGCCCAGGAGGAATTGCTCGAAGCCACCAAGCTAGCCAGCCTCTCCCCCCAATTGCTCACCGCCGCCCGCAACAAGCTGCGCAACCTCAAGATCAGCGACGAACGGATCGCCGAAATCGAACGCAGCGGGGAGGTGATCACCAACTTTCCCGTTTACGCCGAGCGCGGTGGTACGGTACTGGAGGTACGTGCCCGCGTGGGAGACTACGTCATGGCCGGCGAGGCGCTCTATACCCTCACTAATCTTAATCAGCTTTACGCCCTGTTCGACGCCTACGAGGGTGATCTGAGTCGGGTGCGCGAGGGGAATCGGATAGATTTTACGGTGGCTTCCCTACCGGAGCAGACGTTCACGGCCCGCGTCACCTTTATCGACCCGCTGATCGATCCGCAGACGCGTACGGCTACTATTCGCGCAGAGGTAAGCAACCGCTCCGGGCGGCTCAAACCGCAAATGTTTATTCGCGGCACGCTGGCACCTGCGGCCGCGCCCCGTACTGAGGCCGACGAGCGGCTGGCCGTACCCAAATCCGCTGTACTCTGGACCGGCGAGCGCTCCGTAGTGTACGTAGAAGTGCCCGATACGGAGGTGCCCACCTACCAGTTTCGGGAGGTGGAACTGGGGCCGGCTACCGGTGATGGCTACGCGGTACAATCGGGCCTGGAGGCTGGGGAGCGGGTGGTTTCCAACGGGGCCTTCCAGCTCGATGCCGCCGCTCAACTCCGCAACCAATCTAGTATGATGAACCGCGACGTGGTAATACAGGGCCGTGAAGCGGGTGAGGTGACGGCTATGGTGCTACCCGATTACTGGGAGGAGACGCCCGCCGCTTTCCGGCAGCAACTGGCCGCTCTGGCAGAGGCCTACCTCCCCCTCAAAGACCGTATGGTGAGCAGCGAGCTGGCCGGTGAGTCCCTTCTCCGGCCCATACGTGAGGCACTCGCAGGTGTAGACATGACGCTACTCCCGGACGAACCCCACAGGTACTGGATGGAGCAGCTTAACGCCATCAACACCCACCTGGGCGGGGTCGCAGGTGCCACTACTCTGGAAGGACAACGCGAGCAGTTCGGATTCCTATCCCAGGCACTAATCAATACCCTGACCGCCTTCGGGGTAGCCGACGACACCCTCTATGTGCAGCACTGCCCCATGGCCTTCGACGGGGCCGGGGCCAACTGGCTGAGTGAGGAAGTTGCTATTCGCAACCCGTACTACGGTGATGCTATGCTGACGTGCGGCTCCACCATCGATACCCTCGGAACCCGTAAGCGTCGGACGCTTTAAAGCGTCCGACGCTTTGGCGCTTAAATACCCGCACTATGAACAAGCAAGACATCTACATCGACAACATGGTCTGCGACCGTTGCATCCTAGCCGTCCGCCAGGTGGTCACCAATCTGGGCTGGCGCATCGAACGGCTGCAGTTAGGTCGCCTGACCGGCTGGCCACCCGACGGGCACGATGAGGACGCGCTGGTTGTACTCGGTCAACAATTACATAATCTCGGTTTCCGACTACGCGAGGGACATGGCGGCACGGTCAGCCGGATTAAGGGACTCATCGTAGCATACGTATACAACGATCGTGCCGATACCTCCCATTCACTTTCCGATCTGATCAGTGCCGACATCGGGCAGAGTTACTCCCACCTGAGTCGGATGTTCTCCCAGGAGGAGGGCCGCACCATTGTCGATTTCTACCGGATACACCGCATCGAGCGGGGCAAGCAACTCCTGATACAAACGGATGAACCGGTCTCCGCTATCACCGGGCGGCTGAACTACGGTAGCGCGGGCCGGTTTGCGGCGGTATTCAAGCAGGATACCGGGATGTCGCCAACAGCCTTTCGGGCACGGGGGAGGTATGTGGCGCGGCCACTGGATGAGTTATAGGCTAAACCACATAAAACGGTAAGCATTAGCAAATTATAACTAAGCACGGACCTCATACCAGCTGTTTTGTGAATAAACCGCATACCATGGACCGTCTACTTATCCTCTTCCTGCTACCGGCGCTGCTGCTGGCCTGCGCTGACAGTACCGCCCAGACAGAAAACGCCACCGACACCGGCATCAGCACTCCGGCCGAGGTCGAAGCCGAGCACGCCGACGCCCCCGCCAATTCCGACGTGGAGTTCGCCGATGCGATGACCGATAAGGTCTTTCAGAACTACCTCCACCTCCGTACCGCCCTGGTCAACGGCGATGCCGGGGAGGCAGCCACCGTAGCCGGCAACCTGGCCGAAAGCTTCGGCCCCGAGCGTGCCGGTCTTGGGGAGCTTGCCGGGCAGATTGCCGATACCGACGAACTGGCCGCCCAGCGTAGCACCTTTGCTGCCCTCTCGACCGAACTGGAACCTCTTCTGACCGAGGGACTGAGCGGCGGTACCATTTACAAGCTACACTGCCCCATGGCTTTCGATGGCGAGGGGGCCGACTGGTTCAGCGAGGTAGCCGAGGTACGTAACCCCTTCTTCGGGCAGGAGATGCTGACCTGCGGTAACGTAAGCCAAGAAATCACCAGGTAATGACGACTTCCACACCAAAAGCTAAGCACCCGCGCGCCGCCGCCCCCCACCACGACGGGCAGATGCAGCAGGGTATGAACCCCTACCTGAAATTCGGCCTCATGATGGCGACCTCCTTCGTGATCATGTACGCCGTGATGTTCCTCAACGTGGATAAGTTCGACCACGTCATGCTGAGTCCCACGCGTACCTACATGACCTTTTTGATGATTGCCCCCATGGCCGTAACCATGATGGCCTACATGTGGGGGATGTACAAAAAGAAGGTTTGGAACTACGCGATCATGGGCTTAGCGGTCGTGACCTTCGCCCTCTGCTACGCCGGCCTACGGGAGCAGGTATTCGTGGAGGACGTACAG
Organism: Neolewinella sp.; assembly: GCF_965214665.1. Taxonomy (GTDB): domain Bacteria; phylum Bacteroidota; class Bacteroidia; order Chitinophagales; family Saprospiraceae; genus Neolewinella. The sequence continues at coordinate 2,371,314 of NZ_OZ243970.1, forward strand.
TGGATGAAGGCCATGATTCCCCACCACTCCTCGGCCATCATGGTGAGCCAGAAAGCCGAATTGAAGGACCCCGAGGCCATCAAACTCGCCGAAGAAATTATTGAGTCCCAGGAGCGGGAGATCGCCGAGATGAAGCGCATCATCTACCGCCTGGAACAGCAAGACTAACCAAACCCGTTTTACTATGAGTGCATTAATTAAAGCCGAGTACCAGAGCTGCCTGGACGCCTGCGTCGAGTGCCTGATTGACTGTAAGGTCTGTCTGGCGAAGATGGTAGGTCAGAAGAGCATGAACGACTGCCCCTACTGCTGCATCCAGTGCATCGCTACCCTGGAGGCCACCATTGCCCTGCTCACCGCCGAGAGCGACCTGAGTAAGGAACAGTGCGCCGTGTGCGCCAAGGCCTGCCAGTTCTGCGCCGAGCAGTGCGCCGAGCACACCGATCACGCGCACTGCCAGAAGTGCGCCGAGAGCAGCCGCCGCTGTGCCGAGGTGTGCCGTAAGATGGCTGCTTAATTAAGCATGGGAACCTTTCCCGTCACCGGCCTGAGCTGCGCTAGTTGCGCAGTCAGTGTAGAAACCATCCTGAGCAAGGTAGCGGGCGTACGCGATGTAACTGTCAACTATGCCAACGCTACCGCTCGGGTGGATTTCGACCCTGATCTCATCTCCGCCGCCGAACTCCGCGCTGCCGTCCAGGCCGTTGGTTACGACCTACTCATCGACACCGAGGACCCCGACGCCGCGCAGGAAGACATCAAGGAGGCCGAATACGAGACCATTAAGCGGCGTACCCTCTGGGCTACGGTATTTACCCTTCCGGTTTTCGTGATCGGCATGTTCTACATGGACTGGCCGGCCGGTCGCTGGATCTCGTTGGTGCTGGCAGCCGTGGTCCTTTTTGTACTTGGCCGGCACTTTTACGTGGGGGCCTATAAGCAAGCGCGGCATGGGACGGCCAACATGGATACTCTGGTTGCCCTTAGCACCGGTATTGCTTTCTTGTTCAGTGTATTCAATACGCTATATCCGCAGTTCTGGCTGGCTCGCGGACTGGAACCCCATGTCTATTACGAGGCGGCTACCGTCATCGTCGTCTTCATCTCCCTGGGCAAACTGCTCGAGGAGCGCGCTAAGTCCAACACCTCCTCGGCCATTAAGAAACTGATCGGTCTGCAGCCCAAAACCGTCCGCGCGGTAGTAGACGGCCAGGAGGTCGAACTACCCATCGGCGAGGTGCGGGTGGGCCAAACCCTCATCGTGCGCCCCGGCGAGAAAATCCCCGTCGACGGGCAGGTCACTACCGGCGAGAGCTACGTGGACGAGAGCATGATCACCGGTGAGCCGGTCCCGGTGCGTAAACACGGGGGCGAGGCCGTATTCGCCGGCACCGTCAACCAGCGCGGCAGCTTCCGCTTCGCCGCCGAAAAGGTAGGCGGCGCAACCCTGCTAGCCTCCATCATCCGTATGGTGCGCGAGGCCCAGGGCAGCAAGGCCCCCGTACAGAAACTGGTCGACAAGATCGCCGGCATCTTCGTACCCGTCGTGATCGGTATTGCCATCCTGACCTTCATCGCCTGGATGATCCTGGGTGGAGAGGATGCCTTTTCCCATGCCCTGCTGGCCTCCGTGGCGGTGCTCGTCATCGCCTGTCCCTGCGCCCTCGGCCTGGCTACTCCTACCGCCATCATGGTCGGCATCGGTAAGGGGGCCGAGAACAATATTTTGATCAAAGACGCCGAAAGCCTGGAGCTGGGCCACCGCGTGGATGCCATCGTACTCGACAAAACCGGCACCATCACCCAGGGCAAACCGAGCGTGACGGCCGAGCACTGGGAGGGGGTCGCGGACGCAGGTGCGGTGAAGGGTATCCTCAGAGCCGGTGAGTCGTTGTCGGAGCACCCCCTGGCTCGCGCCGTGGTCGACTGGCTGGAAGATCAGCGCCTGATCGATGCCGAGGTCACCGACTTCGAGAGCCTGACCGGCCGGGGTATTCGTTTCGTGCACGGCCCCAACACCTACTTCGTCGGCAACCAACGTCTACTGGACGAGGAAGGCATTCGGGCTTCGGACGATCTGAAGTTCCGGGCCGATACGCTCCGTGAGCAAGCCAATACCGTAGTATTTATGGCCCGCAACCGGGAGGCCATCGGCATCGTAGCCATCGCCGATCCCATCAAGGAAAGCTCGGCCAGCGCTATCCGGAGCCTGCACGAAAAGAATATCGGGGTCTACATGCTCACGGGCGACAACCAGCAAACCGCCGCGGCCGTAGCCCGACAGGTGGGTCTGGATGACTACCGCGCCGAGGTGCTGCCCGCCGACAAGGCCGACTTCGTCAGAGAGCTCCAGCAGCGGGGCAAGACCGTAGCCATGGTCGGCGACGGCATCAACGACTCCCAGGCTCTGGCCACGGCTGACGTCAGCATCGCCATGGGCCACGGCTCCGACATCGCGATGGACGTAGCCAAGATGACGCTCATCACCTCCGACCTGGCCGCCATACCCCGCGCCCTGGAGCTCTCCAAACTGACGGTGCGCGGCATTCGGCAGAACCTCTTCTGGGCCTTCATCTACAACCTCATCGGTATCCCGATTGCCGCCGGTCTGCTCTACCCCATCAACGGCTTCCTGCTGGATCCGATGATCGCCGGAGCCGCCATGGCCTTCAGCTCCGTATCGGTCGTACTTAACAGTCTTCGTTTAAAATCCATAAATCTTTAACCATGAAAACCCTACAATTCAAAACCAACATCAACTGTGGCGGCTGCCTGCGCGGCGTCACCCCCTTTCTCAACGAAAAAGACGGCATCAAAAGCTGGCAGGTCGACCTCCAGAGCGACGATCGCATCCTGACCGTAGAGGCCGACGATTCCGTTTCGCCTACCGAGGTTCGGCAGATCGTGGCTGAGGCTGGGTTCCAGGCGCAGCCGCTCGACCGGCCATGAATGGTAACTTCTTGACCAGTAGGGGTGAGGCCGCCTACACCACGGTCGGCTTCTTCTGGATGGCGCTGTATGACCGGGCCTTCATCAGGCTCACGTCGACCAGAAAGATCGAGGACCAATTGCTCAAGGCTGAGGGGGTAATACTTAGTGGCCGTACATCTGATTCCAGGTATCGGCTGGATCGTCCGCGTAGACGTAGGCGTGGGCCATCCAGCCGAACACCGTTTCGAGTAGGCGGCCATCCTCGGCGGCGCACTCGGCTTCGGTGGTGATGGGGCTTTCGGGACCGAAGACGGGCTGGCCGCGGTCGTCTACCCGGGCCCACGCTTTACTGTCCCAGATCGGTTTGGGTACGCAGATATTACGGTGGAGATGGTAGCGGACCTGGGAGAGTGGTACCCGGGCATTAAGGTCTTGTACGGTAGCCGTGACTGGAGCGGTGATCATCGCCCCGATCAACTTCCAACCCTGGCCGTCGTGGGTGCGCTCGTAGAGCAGACTGCCGGGTCGGGAGGGATCGAAACCGTCTGCCTCGTCCTTAGCGTACTGCTGATTGACCAGGTGGACTATATGCATGTGGGGGGGCGGGTCGGCAGGGAAGAACTCGTATCCGTCCCCCTGGGCTAACTCGATGTCCCGGTAGCGGGCTATGCCCTGTTTGATCTCCGCGGCTAGGTTATCGGCTCGCTCCCGGTCACCGGGTAGCTCCGGCTGGAGCTCGGTCATGATGCCGTGGGGGTCGCCCGGCATGGGCTTGGCAATGTCGGCGGCTACAACCTCCGACTCGTCGGCCGAGATCGCGGAGGTGACCACTCCGTCGATGAACTGTCCACAGCTACTCACGAACAAGAGGATCAGAAGAGGTAAGCCCGAGGCTAGAATTTTCATAACATATGCTTTGATCCGGCGATAAGACGGTTCATCCTCCTTAAATATTACCCTGACTACCGTTAAAGTGGTGTTAGTGGATGTGTCGCGATCTACCGTTCTCGCTGTTTGACCCCTTAATCGCTTCAGAAAAAAGCACGCTTTCTCAATTCCCTCCTTGATCGCTGCCAGCACCTGATCTGATACGCTCACCGCACCCCCGATAGCTATCGGGGCCCCGCCCGCTGAACCAAAAGCCTCTACTCCTTCTTGTACCGGCAACGCATCGGTAAAACTACCCCCACTATGTCCACCGGAAAAAGCAAGATCACTAACGTAGACGAACTCCTGTCCTCCATGACTCCGCCCGGCGCGCGGCAGGCAGACTCGGGCCGCATCCGCAAAGCCATCATCACCGCCGGCGACAGTGGCATCGGCCGCTACGCTGCCCTGGCCCTGGCCGAGGACGGCTGTGACATCGGCATCACCTACGCCCACCACGGGGAAGACGCGGAGCTCACCGCCGCGGCCGTACGCAAACTCGGTCGGCAGTGCTACGTCGAGCACATGGACCTCAGCATGCCCGAAAACTGCATCCCCGCCATCGACGCGCTGGTGAAGCAGCTCGGGGGCCTCGACATCTTCTTCAGCAACGCCGGCAAGATGACCCAGAAGCAGTTCCCCAACCTGGAGCTGTCGGATATGGACGACCTCTTCCGCATCAATACCTTCGGCGCCGTACTGGCCACCCAGCGTGCCACCCGCTACATGCTCGGTATGGACCCCGACGGCAACACCTCCAAATTCGAGGAGATCGCCAACATGGCTAGAAAAGTACTGACCGGCGAGGTGAGAAGCCCCCGCGAAACTCCCGGCCGCCTCATCATCAACACCAGTGTACACGAGCACGCGGCCAGTCCGGTCGATACCACCTACACCATGACCAAGCACGCCCTGGGCGGCTTCATCAAATGCGCTGCCCTGGCCCTGGGCGGCACCAACATCACCATCAACGGCGTACGCCCCGGGGAGATCGCCACGCCGATGAACGATTCGGATCCGGAGGATGCCATGGACACGAAGCGGGACCTACTTCCCTCCCGCCGCGTCGGCCACCCCGCCGAGATCGCCAGCATGGTTCGCTACCTGGCCAGCGACGAGGCCCAGTACATCAACGGCATCAGCTACGATGTGGATGGGGGATTCAGTGTCGGTGGCCCGATGGTATCTAAGGGGTACCAGAAGGTAGTGTAGGGGGAGATGTAAAAGTCTGAGGATTACGTGACCGGAGAAAAAGGCCGTCTGGACGTGATTGAGGAGACTTGTGCCTACGGTTAAAATTGGTAGGAAAGGTAAAGGCCCGGGCCCGTCGGAGTAACGGTGAGGCCCCGTGTCCCTAGGGCACGACGGTGTAGCACCGGCACCGTGTATCCGACGGCCGCCCCTAGCGCGTACCCGGCCAGGACGTCGGTAGGAAAATGCTCCCCGGCCCGTACGCGCAGGTAGCCGGTCACGGCGGGCAGACCGGCGGCTACCGTCCAGACGTAGGGGCGCAGTTTACTCTGAGGATAATAATCCGAGAAGGCGCGCCCAAAGAAAAAGGCGGCTGTGGCCGTATTGCTGGTGTGGGCCGAGGGAAACGATTTGCGGTCGTAAGTTTCCGCTACCCTGGCGGGATCGAGATCGTCCGAATACAAGTAGGGCCGGGGCCGCCGTACGGAACCCTTAATAATATCGGTCACCCCCTGGTTGATGAGCATCGTTTCGGCCAGGAGGATCGCCAGTTTTCCCGCGTCCTGGCGGCTGTCCCGGTCGAAGAGCAATAAGCCCGGCAGCGCCAGCGAACCGTAGGCGAGCACGTCGGATGCAGTTTTGGCAGTCCCGGAGTTGTAGGAAATGGCACCGCGATCAAAGGCGGAAACCCGGGGCAGCCGGAGCTCCGCCAGCGGCACGTTCGTGATGTGCCAGTCGATCAGGTAGCCCGTACCGACGGCCGCGGCCCCGCCCCCTCCGTAAAGCAGTTCGCGCTTCCAAGACAGGTGGTAGGGCCCCGCGGCGGGTGGTTGCCCGGTTAGGCTTACCGTAAGCGCAAAGAGGAGGAGAAAGAGGCTCCACCGGATCAGGAATACACGCATGCTGGGTCGTTCGGCTTGTTTCAAGTAAACGTACCGCGGCGCGAAGATGAGCCCGGAAAATTGGCTTTTGGAGGGCTGGCGCTAAATAAATTTGGGCGGGGCCACAGGTGCAGGGCTGATGGGTAATGGCAAATATCGGCGTGGTTTTGCAGGTATGGTAGCGAAATAACGCCTATATTTGCCATTAGTATGATAAACCGTCATCTTACGGGCCTGATCAAACCTCATTTAGGTGATAAGAAAGCATTGATCGTTCAGGGTGCCAGGCAGGTGGGGAAGACCACACTGATCAAGGATTTACTCCGCGACCGGGAAGGGGTGTTGTGGATCAACGGAGACGTTCTTGCCGATCAGACACTGTGGGGAAGCAACTTATCTCCCGAGCAGCTACGCCGGTTGGCTGAGGGGTTTTCCTTCCTGGTATTTGATGAAGCTCAACGCATCAATAATATCGGGCTTACCACTAAAATTCTGATCGACGAAGGCATTCCCGTCCAGCCCATTCTCTCCGGCAGCTCGTCGCTCAATCTGACCTCTTCGGTAAATGAGCCGCTTACGGGACGCAAGTGGTCCTTCGAGCTGTATCCACTGAATTGGGGGGAACTTACCGGGCACTACAACCTCTATCCGGTGCTGCGGCAGCTCGATAGCCGATTGGTGCTGGGTAACTACCCGGAGGTTGTCACGGCGTCTAGGAGTGTAGAGCGGCGCTTAGAAGAGATCACCTCCTCTTACTTATATAAGGACATCCTCGACTACGGAGCCATCAGGAAACCCGAATTGATCGCCCAGTTGCTACGGGCCCTCGCCTACCAAGTCGGTGCCCAGGTGTCCTATAACGAGCTGGCCAATATGCTGCAGGTCAGTAACGAGACCATCCGGCGGTATGTACAACTACTGGAAGAGAGCTACGTCATCTTTCGTCTCCCTCCCCTGTCAACCAATCCGCGTAAAGAAATATTTACCTCCCGCAAGATCTACTTTGTCGACAACGGCATTCGCAATGCCCTGATCGGCAACCTTTCCCCCCTGCAAAACCGCAACGACCGGGGACAATTGTGGGAAAATTTTATCGTCAGCGAGTTTATGAAACGGGCCAAGCACGGAGGCCACCGCACGACGCCGTACTTCTGGCGATCCAAGGACGGAGCGGAAGTCGATCTGGTACTGGCGCGAGATGGTCGCTACCTTGCTTACGAGATTAAGTACAATCCGCGTAAGAGCGCCAAATTTCCGAAATCTTTCCTCGAACGGTACCAGCCGGAGGTAGCAGAGGTGATCAACCGGGATAACTTTTATGAGTACTTGGGAAGAGGATAGCAAAATTTTCCCGCTCGAAGGCCTGACCGGCTAGCTTGGATACAGCTTCCTCTATTTCTATGGCACTCATACGGGGGCTGGGAGTGTGATCCGAGCCAGCTTACAACACCCCAAGCAACTCCCCCAGCGTAACCACCCGATCCACCACCTCCCGCAGCCACTTATTTTCCACCGGCGGGTAGTTCATGACCAGGGTGATCAGCACGCGTTTGCGCCCCTTAAAGTGGGCAGCCACCACCTGCTTCTTTCGTAGTAGCTCGGTAGCATCACTTTTAGTAAGCGTGAAGGGTTCGGCGTAGAACTTCATCTCGCAGATTGCTATGGAGTATGCAAGCTTACATGGCGTTCTTTTTGGTAAAGTGTGTCTTTTTCGATGCAGGCATAGAGCACGCGCAGCATTTTGTTCCTTACCGCATTGATCGCGGACAGATGGGCCTTGCCCTTAGCGCGTAACCGATCGTAGAGCTGGCGGTACAGGTTGTCGTGTTTGATCAAACTCATGGCCCCCAGATGGATAGCCGTTTTGAGCTCCGCGCTACTGGCCTTTGAGGTACGTGGCCCCCGCCGCACACTGCTGCCGCTTTGGTAGGTATGGGGCGAGATACCGGCGTAGCTGGCACAGGCCCGGGCGGTAGGGATCTTTTGGTACAACTCCGTCAGGGCTAGGACGACGAGCGAGTTTTTCGGGCCCATGCCGGGCACGGACTGGGTGATGCGGTACAGCCGACGCATCTGCTCATCTTCCTGGATCAAGGCGGTGAGGCGAGCGTCGAGTTCGGCTAGGTTCTTTTTCATCTGCTGCACCTGCCGGCGGATGATGCGTGCGCCGGTCGTGTCCAGGGGGTAGAGGGCATAGGCCTTGAGTTCACGGTAGGATACCTCCAGGGCGGTGAGCCCCTTAAGCAGGCTGCGGCGTAGTTGGAGCAATTGGCGCACCTGACGTAACTGCTTGGCAGGCAGGGTATAAGCCCGGGCATCGTTCTGATGCCTCAGGGCGTAGCGGGCAATGGTCAAGGCATCGCCGGCATCGGTTTTATCCTTCTGACGCCCGCTACTGAGTTTGATCTGTAGGGCATCCTCGCGCCACAAAAAGGGGGCGGCCTCATCAGTAGCCCGGTGCATAACGAGTAATAAGGGATGAGTGTAGACCCCCGTGTTTTCTACGCACTGCAGGATGTTGCAGGCCGCCGCACCCAGCTGGGTGCACAGGCGCTTAAAGAACTTACGGATAGTGGGTACTTCATTGGCGATGTTACCGCGGTCCACCGCTTGGCCCTGCCGGTCCAGCACACAATAGTCCAGGGTAGCTTTGCTGACATCCCAGCCCAGAAAATAGTTAAAATGCATATCTTTGAAAGGCATTGTGCAGAAGGCAGTTTGGTAGCTAGCTCATCTCCTCAATTAGCGGGTTCTCAGGACCCAGATTGCTATACGAGCTACAGCAACCAAACAGCGGCGCGGGGTGGAAAATCTGCGACGGATTCTACGATCCAGAGGTTCACACGCTTTACCCCGGCCGCTGCCTTTTGCGGTTAGTGAATAGCCGTAAAACTAGCCGCGCCGCCGCTTTTGGGAGCGGCGCGGCCAGTTTCACTCCCTTGAACTGGGGAAAAAAGTGGGGTGAAAACGGCTAGTGCAAACCTAAAGGAGGTTTACGGTAGCGTCCGGTCGGTCGAGTAGTAAGTCGATCTGGGCACCGTCGCTTTCTTCGGTGGCTTCGATGAACAGTGGACCGGACCACAGTTGCAAGCCCGATATACCGAGCACGTGCGTAAGCGCAGTTATATGCTTCTGACAGAGCAGCTCGAAGGCTACCCCCGCCCAACTCCGGTAGGAAGGAGAGGTAGCTACACTCGCCCATTGTCCCTGTTTGGGTGTTTGACCATTCTGGGTCATGAAGCGATGATAAAAAAGGGAGAACTCATCAACTAAGCGGTAGCGAGCGCCCCGCTTTTTACCACCGTGGGCCAGACTGTAGGTGACAAAGTCAGAGGCGGATAGCTCCTCAAGCGCCCGCGCGATCATACTCTGCGACTTTAAACCCGTCACTTTGGTCAGTACCGTTCGTGCCAGACCACCGGGGTATTTGGCCAATGCGCTGACGATAGCTTCGTGGGTGTCAGCATTGCGAAATAAGGCGGCAAACAGGTTACCATACTCCCGCCGCAGTAAGCCCGTAGCACTGAAGCACATCCGGTCGATGGCCGTCACGAAGCTATCCGCTCGCTCAAATCCATTGAGGTAATAGGGGATGCCTCCGATGGCCATATACGTCCGGGCAAGGTCCGTTTCCGTCAGGTCTACTTGACGGTCCTCCAGGTAATCCCGCGTTTCGCCCAGGGTGAACGGCCGTACGTGTAGGTGGCGGCTTACCCGGTTGTGCATTCCTCCCGGGTCGTTCAGAATTTTTTGGGTGATCCAGGCCGTGGCCGACCCACAGATGACCAGGATAAAGTGAGGTTGTTTAGATAGGTAGTCGTTCCAGAAGTGGGCCAGCATTTGTACAAAACTCCGGTCGCTGGCCGCGATCCAGGGTAGTTCATCGAAGAAGAGCACCCGTTTTCGGGTGGGTTTAAGTGTTTCCAGGTACTCCCGCAGGCGAACGAAGGCCCACTGCCAGGTGTCGGGCACCCGCGGCTCACCCGTCCCATCGTACTGAGCCAGGCGGACGGCAAAATTGACCAGTTGCTCGTGGCTACCCTGGTTCTGGATGCCGGTCATACTGAAACAGAATCGATCGCCGTAAAACGTATCGATTAGGTAGGTTTTGCCTACGCGCCGCCGGCCAGTGACGGCTAGGAACTCTGCATCGGAGCTGTGCGTAAGAGCTTGTAACACCGTTATCTCCGCTCTTCTGCCGATCATTCCGTAAAGGTAACTTTACTACGGAATTAGGGAATACTTTGCAGTAATTACTTCTGTTTTTATTGGCTTTATACAGAATTATCAAGTTGCCGCACCAATTTCGGTCACCATCATGCTTACGCGATAAAGTATGACCCACAAAACAAAGCTCGCTTTCTCAATTCCTTCCTTGATCGCTACCAGCACCTGATCTGATACGCTCACCGCACCCGCGGCCCCGCCCGCTGAACCAGATGCCTCCACTACTTCTTTTACCGGCAACGCATCAGGAAACTAACCCCAGTATGCCCACCGGAAAAAGTAAGATCAATTACGTAGACGAACTCCTGTCCTCCATGACCCCGCCCGGCGTGCGGCAGGCAGACTCGGGCCGTATCCGCAAAGCCATCATCACCGCCGGCGACAGTGGCATCGGCCGCTACTCCGCCCTGGCCCTGGGCGGCACCAACATCACCATCAACGGCGTGCACCCCGCCGAGATCGCCAGCATGGTCCGCTACCTAGCCAGCGACGAGGCCCAGTACATCAACGGCATCAGCTACGACGTGGACGGGGGATTCAGTGTCGGTGGCCCGATGGTCTCTAAGGGGTACCAGAAGGTGGTGTAGTTGCTGACGATAGGGAGCTGATGTACGCAGCGACCAGCAGCGTCAGCAAGGCCGTCCCGGCAAATAGCACATCGGCACCGAAGGTGATCCATACCACTCCGGCCAGGGAACTTGCTACCAAACTAGCCACACTCTCCCCCGCACTTACCGTGCCGATGGCCGTGCCCGTCTCCCGTAGCGGCACCAGCCGGCTGATCCAGGCCTTGGCTACCCCCTCCGTAGCGGCGGCGTAGAGTCCGTAGGCCGCAAATAAAGCCCCGAAGTGCCACCACGCTACCGCCTGCGACAGTCCGAGATAGACCGCGGCGAAGACCAGTAGGCCACCGATATATACCCGCTTGGGCCCGAACCGATCGGCCAGACCGCCGAAGGGATAGGCCAGCACGGCGTACACGAGGTTATAGAACACGTACCAGCCGATCAGGGCCGTATCGCTCAGCCCCGCCTCCTTCAGCATGAGTAGCAAAAACAGGTCGGAGCTATTGATGAGCGCGAAGGCGATCAATCCCCCGAACAGCCGGCGGTACGGTCCGGCCGCCGTCCTGATGTAGCGGATAAATTCCAGGATGCCCGGCCGGCCACCCGCCTGCGGCATCACCGGCTGCTCCCGCAGCAATAGGGTAGCCGCCACCGCCAGTAGCCCCGGTACCACCGAAATGATGAACAGCCAGCGGTACTGCCCCGGATACGCCCACAAAAAACCGAGGGCCAGGAGCGGCCCCAGCGCCGCGCCGGTCGTATCCATCGCGCGGTGAAAGCCAAAAACCCGGGCCCTGGTTTCCGGTCGAGCCGCACCGGCCAGCATCGCATCGCGGCCCCCGGTACGAACGCCCTTACCCAGTCGCTCGGCCGTGCGTGCTAGGAAGACCCACCAGGGTGCCGTGAATACGGCCATAAGGGGTTTAGCCAGCGCGCTGATACCGTAGCCGATCTGTACGAAGGGCAGGCGCCGGCCCGTCCGATCCGACCACTGTCCGAAGTAGCCCTTACTTAAGCCCGCCGTGGCCGAGGCCACCCCCTCCAGCACGCCGATCCCGGCCACCGTAAACCCGATGCTTTCCAGGTAGAGTGGCATGACGGGGTAAAGCATTTCGCTGGCCACGTCGGTCAGCAGGCTCACCGTGCCGAGTAGTACTACCGTGCGGGTGATGATCTTTTGCTGCAAGGTCGACTTACTTTAGCTTGTACTTTACCCCCGCCGTAACCACCTGTGTCTCGTAGTAGTTGGCCGTGGTGACGGTAAATCCCTCCCCGGCAAATTGCTCGCGGATCTGGAAGGTATTGAGCAGGTCGGTAGCTGCCAGGCTAAACTCCAACCGCTGTGCGGGCAGCTGCTTGCGCAGGCCCAGATCAAGACTGAAGCGCGACAGCGTCTTACCCTGGGGAATGATATTCGGCGCGAGGTACTGTGCCGTTAGCTGCAAATCGACCGTCTCGCTAACATCTCCATTCACGTTGAGCTTGCCGTTCCAGGTGTAGCCGGTGCTACTTGCTACGGAGAAGGGCTGTACGGTTGGATAGCGGTGCGCGCCACTGAAGGCAGCCAGGTGGTTGCGGTACCCGCTCAGACTGGCATCGGAGCGCCATGACTCGCTCAGCCGGCGGTCTACGATGAGCTCCAGACCAATGTTCGTACCATCGCCCAGATTTTGGGGAATGGTATGAAAGACCGGAAACTGCCCCTCGCCGTTCGCGTCCGTGGTCAGGATACGAGCGAAGATATTGGTGATCGACCGGTAGAAGACGGCGGCGTAGACCGAGCCCCGCTCTCCCCCCTGCTTCCAGGCGGCCTCTAGGGTCTGGGTGAACTGGGGACGTAGCGCCGGGTTGCCGGTTTTGAGCAGTTCCGGGTCGTCGTACTTGGGGAAGGGCCGGACGAAGAACTCGCTAGGCCGGTCGATGCGACGGTTGTAGAACAGGGAGATTTTTGCACCCGCGGCCCCGCCCCGGTAACTCAGGCGTGCGCTAGGAAAAAGCGGTTGATAATCATAACGCTCATTACTGTAGTAGGCGTTCTCCGGGTCAATGGTAAAGTCGACAACCGTAGGCTCGAAGCGTAGACCGGCCTCGAGGGTCAGCCGCTCGCCCTCGCGCACGTAGTTGCCATACAGGGCATACACGTCTTCGCGGTATTCGGAGTAGCTACCCAGCTTGGGGTCGAGAATGCTCTGCTCCCCCGGAAATAGGGTGTAGGTGAGCGGTATGCGCCGAAGACTGGTCTTGCTGCCCAGCTCCAGCGTACCGTTGGCCAGGGGCTTGGTGTAGTCGAGGCTGATGTTGTTGACGTACTCGTAGATGGTCAGAAAGGTGCCGTCCAGGAACCGGCCACCGTTTTTATTATCGACGAACGGGAAGAGCTCATCCTCCCCCCCGCCGGTGTAAAGGTAGCTGGCCCGCAGCTCGTGCCCTGGCTGACTGAACTTGTGGTCGAAGGCGCCCGAATAGTTTATGAATTTGGTACGCTCGTCCTCTATCCAGGTCCAAAGGCGTCGCCGCTCGCCGCTTTCGGCATCGTCGTAGGGGACGTAACCGAAGTCGTTGTGGTACTCATCCTGCCAGAGGGCGAAGACCGTGAAGGTATTGGCGGGGTCGATTGACCAGTCCAGCCCGCCCTTGAGGTTGTAGAGCTGCTGCTGGCGGTTTTCGAGGAACTGACTGCGGATGTCGCGCCGGTCGCTACCGTCGGTGTAGTCGCGCAGGGTGAAGGTGTTGTTGTTGACGCGCCGGCGCACGATGCCGTCGCCCTGGAAGAAGAAGTTAATCTTTTCCCTGCGGTAGTTCACGCTGAGGGCGGGGTTCAGTTTGGGTGTCCAGGCGTACTTATCGGTGAGGTTCGGTAGGTTGGCCCGCCGCTCGGTGAGTTCTCCGAGCCCGCCGTAGAGGGCGGCCTCCCCGTTCCAGCCGTCGTTGCGGTCTTTTTTATAGATGATATTGATCACGCCGGCCAGTCCGCGGGCGTCGTATCTGGCCGAGGGATTGTTGATGATCTCGATGCGCTCGATGTTAGCGGCCGGCAGATTGTCCAGCCCCCTTTGGTTCCCGAATCCGGTCAGGCTGCTGGGCTTGCCGTCGATCAGTACGGTGACCTGGTCGCTGCCCCGCAGGAGGATCTTTCCCTCCGGGTCCACCGTCACGCCGGGCAGGTTGCGCATGGCCTCGAGGGCCGAGCCGCCGGCCTGGGAGAGGTTATCGTCCAGGGAGAACACCTTGCGGTCCAGGGCGGCGGCCACGGTTTCCCGGCGGCCGGTGACTGTGATTTCCTCCAATCGGGCGGCATCGGGCTGTAGTGAGAGGCTACCGAGGTCGAGAGCGGAGGCCGTCTCCCCCACCCGGAACGGATGGGTAAGCGGGAGGTAGCCTAGGTAGCTGATCTCCAGTACGTAGTTGTCGGCGGCCAGGCTACCGAGTTGGAAGCGGCCCTGCTCGTCGGTGAGTACCCCTCCTTGCTGGCTGCCGTCTAGTAGTACGACGATGGAGGCAAAGGGCAGACCCTCCCCCGTATCCGAACCTACCACCCGCCCGCTTACCTCAGCGGCCTGACCGTAGCTAGTCAGGGAAAAAATTGAGAAATACAAGAACAGCAGTAAGCGCATAGGGTGGAGTTAGAGTACATGGTTAACAAGATAGCTTAATCGCGGTCGGCTTCCGTCAGGGGTAGGCGCTCGACCCGGGTGCCGTCCTTATGTCCCGTTCCAGGGAGCAGGAAGCCAGTAGTAGCGAGCATACGGTAAATGCAAAAAATGCTTTCATGGTAAGGGGATTTCTATGCGTCGCCTTTGGCGGGGCCGCAGGTGCAAAGGTGCCAGGTGAGGTTGGAGACATCTTGGTTGGTCCGATACTTCAATCATATAGCGATATCCTCCCCAGTACGCTTTTTCAGGGTGTGGGTATACCAGCTCAGCAAACCGACCAACAGCGCTAGTCCAAGCAGGAAACCGGCCAGCACATCCGTCCCCCAGTGAACGCCCAAATACACCCGGGAAAAGGGTACGGTAAATACCAGGAATAGCGAAAAAACTCCTAAACTTACCCGCGCACCCCGGGGCCAGCCGGTCATCCGGTAGGCTAGGTACGCCAGAAAGCCGAAGAAAACAGTATAAAAGGTAACGTGACCACTCGGGAAGCTCTGAAACTGCGCCTCGTACACCACCCGCACCAGATCAGCCGTGGGCCGCTGCCGGTTCATGATGAGCTTGGCGGCGGCAATGACCGGAAGGCTCAGTACCGACAGTAGAATAAATTTTGCTTCGAGGGGCCTGTGGGCAAGGTAGAACCCAACGGTCGCCACCGCGATACTGAGTATGGCCCCCATATTGCTCCCAAATCAACTGATGGCCCTCATGAACCAGTCCAGCCCGGGCGATTGGTGCTCCTGCACCTCCTCCGAAAACTCAATATCTATGATCGACGTAGGAAGTAGGTAGACAAAGACGGTAAGCAGGAGGTATCCCACCACAAGGGCCAGTACAAGGTGGAGGGCCAGCCGCTCGTCCCGGCGGAGGTAGCTAGTGAAGCTGTTCCAGATGGCTTGCATCGCAGTCGTTTAATTGTAGTAGATGTAGTAACGGCCCAATCGGTCCTGCTGCCCCAGCCCCTCCAACCAGTTGCGTAGGCTATCCGACGGCGCGCCGGGGGCAATCACCACGATGGGCGTGCGATGCCACCTGCGGGATAGCAGATCCACGGTGGCGGGGACGGAAACGTCGTACCACCGTTCGTGCCAGAGCTCGTTCACCTGTCGGGACGTATCCCGCGGCATACCGCCTTCGTACAGTCGCTTCATATCGGTCTCCAGACCGAAGGCCAGCCCGGGCAGCTCCCGGTTAAGCATATGCACCTCGCGGTCACCTAGTCCACGCTCCTTCAGATAGCGGACCAGGGGTTGCGGACTATTGACCAGTAGCTCATTATGCGCGAGAAATTCCCGTCCGATGGGAATGAGGCAGGTAGCAAAAAGGAGACTTACGATAAGTAATCGCTCCGCTCCGTTGGCGGTAGTAGCGACTGTGTGACGGGGTAAATACCAGATCAGCGGCAGCGCGAAACCCAGGTAGGCATAGTACCGGACGCCCCCCGCTACCTGGGTTGTTAGCCAGGGAGTGGCCAGTAGAGCGACTAGCAAAATAGTTGCCTGAATTTGCATTATTAGTAGCCACCGTTCTATCTGGCGGCCGCTGGTATCATCCTGTTGCAGCCACACCGCAGTTAGTAGGCCAATTCCAGCGTAAGCCGGGAGCACATACAGTATTAGTTTCGACTGCGCGAAGGAGTAGAACAGAATGGGCCCAACGACCCATGCGGCCAGCCAAAGCATGGTTTTGCGCAGTGCCCGCACGGCCAGCCACCAACGACCGTGCGCGATCAACGCCACCCCCCAGGGAAGCGTGGTCGCCAGCACCGTCACGAGATAAAAATAGGCGGGCTTAGCGCGCATCCACTGGTCGGAGGTGTAGCGGTGTACGGTCTGCTCCACTACGAAGTAATGCAGCAAGAACGGGTCTTCGACGATCAGGGCAGCGTACCAAGACAGACCCACGACCAGAAACACTAGTACATTTAGCGCGTGCCGTGCGATCGTTTTCCACCAACTAGCGGGCGGATGCAGCAGGTAATAGGTGGGAAGTAGGACGGCCGGCAGGATCACCACACCCGCACCCTTGGTCAGTGCCGCCAGCCCGCAAAAGGTATATGTAAGCAATAGCCAGAGAAGCGGGTGCCGCTGACTTTGGGAACGCAAAAAAGCCCAGACCCCAGCCAGTAGAAAGGTGGTCAGGTACAGATCGGTCGTCAGATTGTGGGCCCCGATCAGTACGGCAGGAAAAGAAGCGTAAATGGCTACCGCCCAAAGAGCCGCCTGCCGGTCCAGAAGCAGTACACCGATGCGGTACATCAGCCACAGTTGGGCCAACAGCGCGATCTGAAGAAAGAAACGTGCCGACCAGGGGGAGACCCCGAAGAGCCGATAAGCGAGGGCCGTAATGGCGTACGTCATCGGTGGCTTATGATAGTGTCGGAGCCCGGTAAAGGTCGGGTGCAGGTAGTCGCCACTCAGGTACATCTCCCGGCTCATTTCGGCGTAGCGGGCCTCGCTGGTTTCCAGTACGCCCCAGGAGCCGAGGCGGTAAAAGAGTAGTAGGCTAAACAGAACTAGTAGCGCCTGGATGACTCGGCGCGCCGTGAACGTCATGGGTAGGGATTGCCGTGAGCCGGCGAAGTACCCCACCGATCTTGTAGAAAGACTGGAGGATTGAGAGGCCGTAGTGTTCCTTTAGCGCAGGGTCCCCCTACTCTGTGCTCGACTTGCCCTGCTCGGGCCCTCCGCGGTGCAGAGTGATTACCGAGTATGCCACGAGAACAACCAGCACGATAAATAGCACCGCAGAGGAGCCGATCGTGCCCAAATTGAGCCCCCCCGCCCCGGTGGGTTTGGTAAGTAGATCACCAAAGGTCGCGCCGAATGGTCGAGTCAGTACGAAGGCCACCCAGAACAGTAGCACGCGCGACAGATCGGTCAGGTAGTACAGGGCAGCCACCACGCTAATACCGGACCCGATCAATAACGCGCCCCCCATAAAACCCAAACCGGAATCGTCGGCCAAAAAATCCCCCAGGGCCGTCCCGAGGGTGTTGGAAATGAGAATGGTGATCCAGTAGAACATTTCCGGACGGAAGGTGCGGATGTTGCTCACGGAAAGCGAACCTTCCAATCGGTACCAAATGGCCAGTGAAGTGAGCAGTAATACAACTAAGATCAGTGCTCCGGTGGCATACCCAAGGCCTAGGCTGCGATCCATGTAATCGGAAATGGTAGTGCCGGCGGTACTAGTGGTAAGAATCACCGACCAGTACAAAATAGGATGATACACCCGGGCCCGCAACTGAGCAACGAGCGTAATCAAGAAAGCCCCAATGAGGATCAGGGAGCTCAGCCCATACCCCACCCTTAGGGTCATGGATAGCAAATCACCGGCCGTCTCCCCCAGCGTAGTGGTGCAGATCTTCATGATCCAAAAAACCAGGGTGACCGTTGCTACCTTGCGGGGACTGGTAGAGGATGCACTTAGCATAGCGTGAAATTTAGAAGCGATAAGAGAGATATAATCCGTTACCCGCCGGCACCAAGCTCATCCCCCTCGGCCCAATGGGCTTACGGTGAAGGGCCGGCACGCTGCCAAAGGCTACGGAGCCCACCGTCGTACCAGCGTACAGCAGATCGCACTTAAGACTGAGGTAATAGGGCCCTTCCCCTCCCTCCGTAGGGGATTGCCCGGCCAGGGGAAACCAACCGAGCAGCAGGAATAAGGAAACGATCCGAGAAAGCCAAAGCGTACGGATGCAAATCAGGGGGGTTTAGGTTATACCGGCAAAGCTGTCGGTCAACTTTGGAGATTTACTGGAGTATAGTTACCGCGTAGCAAAAGCATCGCGATTACCTTCACTGGAGGCCAAGTATGATCTCATGCCACTCCCCCCTGTTTTCGTAGGTGAGACGGTATCCGTACCGCTTACAGATCTCCCTGACGATGGAAAGACCCAAACCCAGCGACTGGTTGTCCGCATCCCCCTTTCCGAACCGTTCGAAGAGCCGTTCCGTATCATTGCCCACCATAGGCAACCCGGTGTTCCCCACGGTTAGTGTTCGGTCCCGCAACGTGATGCTCACCCGCCCGCCGGCCACATTATGCTTGATCGCGTTGCTAAGCAGGTTGTTGAGCAGCACGTCCAGCAGCACGGGGTGGGCGCGGACGCAGGTGCGGTGCAAATCGGATTCGAGCAGCAGTCCTTTCTACTCCAGCATTGCTTCGAGTTGCTCGATTTTGTTCCGCAGCAGGGGGGCCAGTTCGATGTCTTCTAGCTGCTCGTACTGATCGTTGTCGATGCGGGTGAGCAGCAGCAGGGCCTGGTTGAGCTTTTTGAGGCGGTCCAGTGCCTCACTGAGGTGTTGGAGATGAGCGAAATCGGCTTCGTTACGGTCGGCAGATTGCAGCATCAGATCGACCTGGTTGCGCATGATGGCCAGCGGCGTTTGCAACTCGTGACTGGCATTGTCGGCAAACTGCCGCAGGGAGTGGTAGTCCCGGCGGAGCTTTTCGGTCATGCTCCGCAGAGCGGCATTTAGCCGGTCGAATTCCTCAGTGTCATTGGGGGGGAATACCGGAAGCGTTTTGCTCTTCACGTCAAAGCTTTGCACCTGCGTCAGCGCCCCAAGGAAGGGTTGCCAGAGCCGCAGGGAGAGGTAGCGGTTGAGCACGTAAATACCGAGCAAGAACAGTCCGAAAAAGGCCATACTTACCCCAAATAGGACTACGATGAGGTCCTCGCTCTCTACCTTGAGCCGGGAAACGGTGATACGGTAGGGCTGCCCGTTGATCTCCCGGTCGTAGGTCACTCTGCGGTAGGGTTCCAACTCTGCCTCGATGGGTTCGAAGAAGGACGTATCGGAAAAGGTAAATGACTTAGTGATCCGGCCAATTGGCGCGGTGGTAACGACGGCGTCGAGCTGGTAAAAGGTATCCGGCACCACCGGCAGCTGGGCTAGGTAGGCATCGAGCCGCACGCTGGCGTCGGCGACCTGATCGTCCAGCTCGTCGTCGATGATGTAGCGCAGCACGGAGAAGAGCAGCAGACCGGTGAGGAGAAAGGCTACCGCTGAAAAGGCGAGGTAGTAGCGGGAGGTGCGCTGCAATAGCTTCATACCGCCGCCCACTTATAGCCGAGACCGTAGACCGACTGGATATAGTCCTGAGCTCCCACGCCCACCAGCTTTTTGCGCAAGTTCTTGATGTGACTGTAGATGAAATCGATAGAGTCGAGTAGATCGGCCTGATCTCCGCTAAGGTGCTCGGCCACGGCTTCCTTGGTCAGCACCCGGTTCGGATTGGCCAGGAAGTAGAGCAGTAAATCGTACTCCGAGCGGGTTAGTTTGACCGGACGGTCTGCTACGGTCACCTCGTGCTCGCCCGGCCGTACTCGGATCTCGCGGTAGTGTATTTCCTGATTGCCCCCGAACTGGTTGCGGCGCACGAGGGCCTTGATGCGGGCGTTGAGCTCGGCCAGGTGGAAGGGTTTGGGTAGATAATCGTCGCTACCGAGCTCAAGCCCGCTGATACGGTCGTCGATGCTGTCTTTAGCCGAGACGATGATGATACCGGCCCGCTGCTGGTCGGCCTTCAGTTTACGGATGATCTCCAGTCCGCTACCGCCGGGCAGGGTAATATCTACCAGGATGCAGTCATAGTCGTAGAGCCCAGTTTTTTCCCAGGCTTCGTCGAAGTCGGCGGCTAGTTCGCATAGGTTACCTTCGGATTCCAGGTATGATTGGATACTCTCAGCCAGGACCGCTTCGTCTTCGATGATGAGGATTTTCATGAACTGGAGCCTTGGAAGCGAAGTGTGAGTGGAATCTTACGGGCGCAAGTTGCCGCCCCAATATTAGAGATAAATTGGAGCTATTGGTGCGATCTGTTTTCTAAATGCTCTACGCAGTCCCCGGACCTCCGCGGGGAAATGCACCCTCACCGCTCCCGCCCCTCCCCGAACGCCTCCCACCCCTCCTTCAGCGCATAGGGCACGATCAGCAGCGCCGCTACCGGATCGGCCCACCACCAGTCCAGGTAGCGTACGGCCAGGAGCCCGGCCAGCACGGCCACGGTCTGGTAAAGACAAACGAAGGTGTCTTTGGAGTCGGCGATCAGCTCCCCACTGTCCAGCGCCTGGCCGTACCTGCGCTTGTAGTAAATCAGGAAGGGGTTGACCACCAGCGATACCAGCAGGATACCTATGCCCAGATTGCTCCACTCGGCGGTCTCCCGGTTGATGAGCTTCGACACCGAGTCGTAGGTAATGAACACGCTCACGACCAGGAAGGAGGCCGCAATAACGTAGAAGGTGATCTTCTCCCGTTTCGTGACCTCCTCCTCCGCAATACCTTCGGACTCACCGTGCAGCCGCCACCACAGCGTACTGGCCGAAACTACCTCGATGGTACTATCCAGTCCCCAACCGATCAGGGCCGCGCTTCCGGATATGAAACCGGCGGTCAGCGATACGCCGACTTCAATGGTATCGTAGACGACATTGAATATCTGTAGCCGCTCGGCTTTATGCAGGGTTTGCTCTCTGTTCTCGTTACTCATTGCACTCAGTTCTTAGCGTTTCGCTTATAGGCCAGCAGCCGCAGGGCGTTGCCCACCACCACCAGCGTAGAGCCCTCGTGGGCGATTACCGCCGGACCGATCTCGGCTATGCCCAAAAGGGTGAGGGGAATCAGGATGGCCACCATGCCGAGACTCATGATCAGGTTCTGACGAATGATGGCTTTGGCCTTGCGGCTCAGGCCGATGGCAAAGGGCAGGTTATCGAGTCGGTCGGCCATGAGGGCCACGTCGGCCGTTTCCAGGGCCACGTCGGAGCCGGCCGCGCCCATGGCGATGCCCACGGTAGACTTTGCCATGGCCGGCGCGTCGTTCACCCCGTCGCCAATCATGGCCACCATGCCCTCCTCGGCCCGCAGTCGCTCGATGGCGGCCACCTTGTCCTCGGGTAATAGGCTACCGAGGGGGTCGGTGATGCCGATGTCGGCCGCAACGGCATTGGCCACTTTCTGGTGGTCGCCGGTGAGCATGACCATCTTGCGGATACCGACGTCTTTGAGCGCGGCCAGGGTGGACTTTGCCTCGGGGCGGGCCACGTCCATCACGGCAATTACGCCGAGGTACTTCCCGTCGCGGTAGACGATCATCGCTGTATTTCCCTTCGCCTCCAGCTCGGCCATCTGCCGGTCGAGCTGCTGGGGTACGGCCGCTCCAGTCAGCTCCTCGAAGAGCCGCCGGTTGCCGATATGTACCTGCTGACTGTCCACCACGGCTTTGATGCCACGGGCGGTGAGGGCTTCGAGGTTTTCGGCCTGCGGGATTGTAGCATCCGCCAGGCGTTCCTTGCCGCCCTTCACGATCGCGGCGGCCAGGGGGTGGTCGCTCAGTTCCTCGACGGCAACGGCCGTGGTGAGCAGTTCGGTTTCCTTCACACCCGCGGCGGGAATAACCTCCGTCAGGCGGGGCCGGCCCTCGGTCAGGGTACCCGTCTTATCGAAGGCCAGGGCGGTGATGCCCCCGAGGTCTTCCAGCGGACGCCCTCCCTTGATGAGCACCCCTTGCCGGGCGGCTCGCGCCACTCCGGCCAGGACGGCTGAGGGGGTGGAAATTGCCAGGGCGCAGGGACTGGCCGCCACCAGCACCGCCATAGCCCGGTAGAAGCTCGCCGAGAAGGGCTCGTCGATCACCAGAAAGGCGAACAACAGCAGTACCACCAGCCCGATCACCGCCGGCACGAAGTAGCGTTCGAACTTGTCGGTCAGCTGCTGGGTAGGCGACTGCTGGGTCTCGGCCTCCTTGACCAGGGTCACCAGACGGGAAAGCGTACTGTCACCCGCCAATTTCATCACCCGGATTTCCAGCGGCGAGCTGCCGTTGATGGTGCCAGCGAAGGCCCGGTGCTCGGCCGCTAGCGTATCTAGTTCGTAGTCTTTCGCGGGATCGTCGACGGGCCGCTTGTCCACCGGCACGCTCTCCCCCGTGATCGGTGCCTGATCGACGGCCGAGCTGCCGCCTACGATCAGTCCGTCGGCGGCAATCTTCGAGTTCGGGCGTACGACGATGGTATCGCCCAGAGCCAGCTCCTCCACGCCGACTTCCACCGTCTCGCCGCCCCGCTTCACCAGCGCGGTAGGGGGGGCCAGATCGGACAGGGCGGCGATGGACTTTCGCGCCCGACCCATCGCGTAGTTCTCCAGCGCATGACCGATGCTAAATAGGAACAACAGTAGCGCAGCCTCCTGAAACTCCCCGAGCGCGCAGGCCCCGGCCGCCGCCACCAGCATCAAAAAGTCGATCTCGAACTTCCCCTGCCGGATGGTCTGTATCGCCTCGATCAGAATGAAGTAGCCCCCCAGCAAAATGGCGATCACAAACAGTACGGTCGGTACGATCTCGGCCACCCCCTCCAGGAAGCTCAGCAGCAGCCCCGCCAGCCAGAACACCCCGCTACCGATGGCGAAGTACAGCTCGGTATTCTCCCCGAGGATGCCGCCGTGGTCATGGGTGTGGCCGTGGTCGTGGCCGGCGTGCTCGTCCGCTTCCACCGTACCGGCGATGCGCAGATCGGTGTCGGTCACCGCCCGGCGTACCCCCGCCTCGTCGATGGCCTCGGCGTCGTATTCGATCCGCGCCACTCCCGCCCCCGAGACCACGGCCTCGGTGATGCCCCCGGTCTTCCCGATTTGTTCGCCGACCTGACGCGCATGCCGTTGGTGGCGGATACCGGTCACGTCGAGCAGCAGATGTCGGTAGCGGCGAGTGATCTGCGCGCCGGCCCGTTTGGCCAGGGCCTCTACTTTCTCCAGCGCCAGCTGATCGGGGTCGTAATGAATGCAGACCTCCGGGGGTGTTCCCCCTTTGAGGTGGGCGGTATCAACGCCCGGTTCGGCCCGCAGGGCTTCCAACAGGCGTTCGACGCAGCGGTCCCGGGCGTCGGGCACTTCGGGTAATAGGACGGGGAGATTCAGCGTCAGTTTATGCATGCTTGGAGTTCTTAGCGGTGTTTGCGTTTGTACTGCTTAAGTAGCTCACGGCGTTAGTGCTCGTGTTCCATATTACCTACTTGCGACTGCGCGTACACGAAGTAGGCCCCCTGCGTCACGATCCGCATACCCGCCGGCAGCGAATCGATCAGGCGCACGGCGGTGAACCCATCGTCGGTGGTGCCCGGGTTGACCATGAGGCGGGTGAAGGTGATCTCGTCCTCCTGCGCCGTTGCCGGGGCGGCGTAGACGTAGCTGGTCTCGCCCTCCCGCACAACGGCCGCTTCCGGTAGGGCCGCTACCGTCTGATCGTCTAGCCAGATACGCGCCTCGGCGAAGCGGCCCTCCACGAAGGGCGGCTGCTCCCCGCGCAGGTGAGCGTGTACGCGCACGGTCTTGTTCTCCGGATTAAATACTTTGCCGATCACGTGCACCTCCGCCTCGTACTGCTGGGGCCCCAGGGCGGGTATCCGGTAGCTCACCCGCTGCCCCACCTCCACGCGGGCTACGTCGCGTTCGAAGACCTCCAGCTCCAGGTGTAGGTGATCTTCGTCGATGAGCTCCATCAGCTCGATACTAGGTTCGACATACATGCCATCGTGCACATTAATGGTGGTGATGTAGCCGGAGCGGGGGGCAAACAGGGTGACCCGGTCGATGATGTTTGCCGGGGTCACGTCAGCGGCCCGGATGCCCACGTACTCCAGGCGCTGGGTGATGCCGGCCAGCGTGGCCTCCTTCGCCGCGACCTCCGAGCGCAGGCGTTGCACGGATTTAAGCACCCCGGCGTTGGCGGCTACCAGTTGCTCCTGCCGCTCCAGTTCCTGGCGTAGGAACTCCAGTTCCGCTCTCGTCTCCAGCAAGTGCTGCTGCTGATCGATGAAGTTTACGTTTTCCAGGTAGCCCAGCGTAGCCCCCTTGCGCACGTAGTCGCCCTCGACGTAGTTGCGCACGTCGTGCACGAAGCCGGCGGCGCGGGTGCTCACGGCGGCGTAGGCGTTGGGCGGCAGACCTAGTGCGCCGGTGGCGCTGAGGTAGTCGTTCAGTTTCAGGGCAGTGAAGTCGCCGAGGCGGATATCCATATTGCGAACCTGCTCGGAGGTCAGGTGAATGCCGGCGTCGGGCTGTTGTTCGTGGGGGTCAGGATGCGGGTCGTCTTCCGGGCCGTCATTTTCTGGGGCGGGGCCGCAGGTGCAAAAATGGAGGAGAAAGAGCAATGCGTATGCGGCTTTCATGGCTTGGAGCTTTTGGGGGAATATCCCAAGACTGGCGTCCTGGGGCAGGGGCGGGGAACCCCTACGGGGTTGTTAGATAAGCGAGGCGGGCGGCGGCTAGGTTTTGGTTGAGGAGGGCCTCCAGGTAGGTGGCGCGGTTCTCGGCGAGGAGGCGGAGGGCGCTGAGGAGCTCCAGGTAGCTGAGCTCGCCGGCGCGGTAGTTCAGGCGGGACACGCGGACGATCTCGGCGTTTAGGTCTACGAGCAGATCGGCGTAGAAGGTGGCACTGGCGGTGGCCTGTTCCAGCTCGCTGACGGTGGACCGGAGCTGCTGGCGGTAGGTGAGTTGCTGGGCGGCCAGGCGGTCCTCGGCCACCACCACGCCCAGGCGCTGGGCTTCGACGCGGCGGCGCGCCGGGCCGGTGAAGGGGTGGAGGATCACGCCGGCCTCCAGTCCGCTGAGGTAGCCGCCCTCGTAGTACCGCTGCGCGGAGTAGCCCAGGCGGAAACTCGGTTTGGTCAGCGCCTGTACCGTAGTGATGTCCGCCCGGTTGATGGCTACCTCCTGCGCCGTGAGCCGCACGCTCAAGCTGCCGCCGGCGGTGTCGGGCGGCGGGGGGTAGGCGACCAGGCGGAGGGTGTCGGACGGGAGCAGGTCGGGCGTGCCCGTGAGCAGGCTCAGTTGATCGCTCAGGTTTGCGGTGGCGAGTCGGACGGTTTCGCCGAGCTGGCGGTATGTCCTGAGATCGGCTTCAATAGTGAGCGCCTCCAGGCGGTTGGCCTCCCCGGTTTCCACGCGGACCTGAGCGATGCGGTAGTATTCTTCGTAGGTGGTGAGCAGCGCAGCGTAGTGGCGGGACAGCGCCTCCTGGTACTGGAGCCGGTGGTAAAGGGAGCTTACCTCCAGGGTAAGCTCGGCGGCCGTGAGCTGACTGCGGATGCGATCGGCGGCTACCGTAGCCTCCTGGAGCGCGTTCGCAGCCCGCTGGGTGGCCGGGTGGTCTAGCCGCTGAATGACCGTCAGCTGATTGACGAGCTGGTCCGTAGGGCGGAAGAGGCCGTCGCCGTTGTAGCTGATGTCGAGGGTGCCGGGTACGTAGGGGAGGTTGCGCAGCGATTCGCTGCGGAGGGCCTGCCGTTCGGCCGCGCGGATGCCAGGATTGTTGCGGAGGGCAGCCTGCACCATGGCCTCCCGCGACGTTCGTTGCACCTGCGCGCCCGCCCAATTGGGTAGTAGGAAGAAGGGAAGCAGTAGTAGTAGGAGGCTTCGTTTGTTTAGCCGGCGATCGTGCCAGGTTTCCAGCCAGCTGTAGAGGATGGGCAAAATGATGAGCGTGAGAAAGGTAGCCGACACCAGCCCGCCGATCACCACCGTGGCCAGGGGCCGCTGTACCTCCGCGCCACCCGAGGTGGAGAGTGCCATGGGCAGAAAGCCGAGGGAGGCTACCGATGCGGTCATGATGACGGGCCGCAGTCTTACCCGCGTGCCCTCGACGATCCGCTCGCGCACGTCGGTCCACCCCTCCCGTTTGAGCTGGTTGAGGTAGCCGATCAGGACGATGCCGTTGAGCACCGCCACGCCGAAGAGCGCGATAAAACCGATGCCCGCCGAGATACTGAAGGGCATGCCGCGCAGCTCCAGCGCCCAGACCCCACCAATGGCGGAGAGCGGGATGGCCACGAAAATGAGTGCTGCCTGCCGCAGGCTGCCGAAAGTGAAGTAGAGCAGGATGAAAATGAGCCCCAGGGCCACCGGCACGGCAACGGCCAGCCGACGGGTGGCCGCCTGTAGGTTCTCGAATTGCCCGCCGTAGGTAAAGTAGTAGCCGGCGGGCAGTTCCATGCGGCTGGTAAGGGCCTTCCGAATGCGGCCCACCAGCGTTTGGGTATCGGTACCGCTACCGACGTTGACGCCGATGACGATGCGGCGCTTGGTATCGTCGCGGCTGATTTGCAGGGGGGCGTCGCGCAGCTCGACCGTGGCCACGGAGGAGAGGGGTACCTGGGCGCCGTCGGCCAGCGGGAGGTAGAGGTTGGCGACGTCGCTGAGGTCGTTGCGGGCAGTCTCGGCGAGGCGGACGGTAAGATCGTAGCGGCGGTCCCCCTCGTAGACCGTTCCGGCCGCCGTACCCGCAAAGCCGGCCCGGATGACCCGGTTGACGTCCCGCACCTGTAGTCCGTACTGGGCTAGGCGGGCATAATCGTAGTCGACGATCAATTGGGGCATGCCCTCAGTCTGTTCGAGCTTCACGGTACCGACCCCATCCACGCCCCGGATGATAGCCTCGGCCTCGGCGGCACGGGCGGCCAGCACATCGAGGTCCTCGCCGTAGAGCTTGATGGCGATGTCGGAGCGCGAGCCGGTCATGAGCTCGTTGAAGCGCATCTGGATGGGCTGGGAGTACTCGGAGGCTACGCCGGGGATACTGTTCATGGTGGCTTCCATCAGCTCCATCATGTCCTGTCGGTTGTCGGCGCTGGTCCACTCACTTTTCGGCTTCATGACGACGATGATGTCGCCCGTCTCGACCGGCATGGGGTCGGTGGGGATTTCGGCGGCCCCGATCTTCGTGACGATTTTCTCGATCTCGGGGAAGGTCTCCTTCAGTTGGTTCTGAATGACGTAGGAGACCTCCACCGACTGCGAAAGCGAGGTGCCCGGCGGCAGGATCTGGTGCAGGGCGAGGTCTCCCTCCTCTAGCGTAGGGATAAATTCCCCCCCCATACGGGTAAACACCCCCAGGCTGATCCCGAAGAGAAGGACAGTAGCCACCACGAAGGCGGTCTTGAAGCGCAGGGCGGCGGCAAGCGCGGGTGCGTAGAGGCGCTGGAAAAAGGCGATGATGCGATCGGCTAGTGTCCGCCGGGCGGTTACGGTCTTACTGAGGAACAGGGCGGATACCATCGGCACATAGGTCAGCGACAGCACGAGCGCAGCTGCGATGGCTAGCATAACGGTCTGGGCCATGGGGCGGAA
The DNA here is from genome assembly GCF_965214665.1 of Neolewinella sp. Lineage (GTDB taxonomy): Bacteria > Bacteroidota > Bacteroidia > Chitinophagales > Saprospiraceae > Neolewinella. The sequence goes on from NZ_OZ243970.1 coordinate 2,398,826, forward strand.
CATCTTGCCCTCGATGCCCACCAGGGCCAGAATGGGCAGGTAGACTATGAGGATGATGGTCTCTCCGAAGGCGGCGGACTTGCGGATGTCGATAGAAGCGGTTGTTACCTGCCGGTCCATCTCCGGCTGCGTTAGGGTCCTCTCCCCCGACCCCTCTCCGGGGGAGAGGGGGGCACGTAGCCGGTGCACGATGGCCTCGACGATGATGACCGCCCCGTCCACGATCAGCCCGAAGTCGATGGCCCCCAGGCTCATCAGGTTGGCGGAAATGCCCAGTACGTTCATCATCGATACGGCGAAGAGCATGGCCAGCGGGATGACGGAGGCCACGATCAGCCCTGCCCGCCAGTTGCCGAGTAGCAGTACGAGGATGAAGACGACGATCAGGCCACCCTCGATCAGGTTTCGCTTTACGGTACCGATGGCGGTAGAGATTAGCTTATCGCGGTCGAGGTAGGGCTCGATGATCACTCCCTCGGGTAGGGACTGGCGCACCTGCTCCATGCGCTCCTTGATGCGATCGGTGACCGCGGCGGAGTTGGCCCCCTTCAACATCATGACGGTGGCGCTGACGACCTCCTGCCCATCAGAGGTCGCCGCGCCGTAGCGGGGCGCACTGCCGAAGCGGACGGTGCCAAGATCGCGGATCAGGATGGGGCGGCCCTGGCGTACGTCGACTACGATATTGCCGATGTCTTCCAGGCTGCCGGTCAGGCCATCGGTGCGGATGTAGTAGGTGCGGGGGTTCTTTTCGATGTAGGCACCGCCGCTATTTTCGTTGCTGCGGGACAGGGCATCGAAAACGGTGTTCATGCTGATGCCGACCGACTTGAGGGCGGCGGGGTCCACCGCCACCTCGTACTGCTTGAGGTAACCCCCCAGGGCGTTGACCTCCACCACCCCCTCGATACCGGAGAGCTGGCGGCTGATGATCCAGTCCTGAATACTGCGCAGCTCCGTGGCGGAATAGCGGTCTTCATAACCCGAAGCGGGGCGTACGATATACTGGTAAATTTCGCCCAGCCCGGTCGAGATAGGGGCCATCTCGGGGGTACCGAGTCCGGCGGGAATATTGGCCTCGGCCTCTCGTAGGTGCTCGCTCACGAGCTGGCGGGCGAGGTACACGTCGGTAGACTCATCAAACACCACGGTCACTACCGAGAGGCCGAAGCGGGAGATGGAGCGGATCTCCTCCAAGTCCTGCAGATTTTGCAGGGCCAGCTCTACCGGGGTGGTGATGAACTGCTCTACCTCCTGGGTGGCCAGCGTAGGTGAGGAGGTGATGATCTGCACCTGGTTGTTAGTGATGTCGGGGACGGCATCGACGGGCAGTTGGCGTAGGGAATAGAGGCCCCACAGGAGGAGTGCCAGGACGAACATCCCTATGACTAGCTTATTCCGTACGGAATAGGCGATAATACTATCGAACATGGGAGCAGGTAAGTAAACCAGGAGATGGGGACGGGGCGGACCTATCCCATAGGGGGCGGTTTAACTAAGCTCGGGGAGGCTGCCAGGAAGCGTCGGCGGACAGCAGCGGCGTCCAATTTCGGCTGAACGAGGGCACGGTCTTGCCGATCGGGGGCACGGGCGCTGGCACAGGGAAGAAAGCGGCAATGGCCGGCGGTGTCCCCACCACCACGCTGCAACAGCTGCAGATGCAGAACGGGGTGCAGTGGTCCCGGTGATCCGAGTCCCGGTGCTCGTGATCGGGGCTGTCCTCATGCAGCAGGGCGGGCGAATCATTGGCCATCACCGCCTCCGCATCTCCACAGGGCACCAGGGCCAGGGAGAAGAGGTAAGCGGCGAAGAGGATGATTTGCCAGCGCATCTTTTCCGGAACGCCCGTCGGCCGGAAAGGTTAGCCGGTGTATAAGCAAACCTTAGCGGGTGCAGCACCAGACTGGTTGGTTCCTTTGCCGGTCACCTGCTACATTGCTTATCTTCACCCCATGACTACGCCGATTACTAGAGGGGAGCTTTTTCGAGTCACCACGGCACCAGCGGAGGCCCGCCCCCTGCTCTGGACGCTGGAGCGTTATCACAACGCAATTGAATGCGGCGTACTGACTACCGAGGATAGGGTAGAACTTTTATTTGGCCATTTAATCCCTAAGATGCCTACCGGTGAGCCCCATGCCGTATGCCTGAGTCAACTTTATGAACTTAGTTATGATCGCTTCGGCAAGCAGTATACCTACCGCGCTCAAGACCCCGTAACGCTTCCCAATCAATCCGAACCGGAACCAGACTTTGTCATCGCCAGACGAAAAGTATACGGGAAAGCGGTGGGCCATCCTAAACAGGACGATATCTTGCTACTGGTTGAGATTTCCCAAAAAACACTCATTTACGACCGGGGAGATAAGTTACGCAGCTACGCCCTTGCAGGCATCGCCGAATACTGGATCATCAATCTACAGCACCGTCAGGTAGAAGTACACCTCGATCCGGATACTACCGTGGGGGATTACCGACGTACCACCATCTACGGAGAACAGGAGCAGTTTGAGAGCCCCTTTGGTGGAAGTTTTACCGTGCTGGATCTACTCCCACCCTCCGATCAGGTCATTACGGAAGAGTAGCCGTCTATGCGGTGCGCTCAGCCCCGCTACAAACACCGCCGCCAGCCCAATCACCAGCAGCCCTGTATGACTACGGGTGAAGGGCACCAGCACCAGGGAGAAGAAACAAGCGGTGCTGAGAAGCAGATGAAGGCACAGACCCTAGCTAAACGGGGATAGTTTGGTGAACCTCCCTACTTATCGGGCCGGTAGACTCTCAACAGTCGACCACTACAGTCATCGGTGTCCCGTAGGACCTGATCGATGGCTTTTACAAACGCTGGCACGTTAGGATTTCTCGTACAGGCGATGATTCCGGCATGGCGATTGTCTTTCCGGTGCAGGCGTATGAAATCCCGGCGATTGATCGTCAGGACTGCGCGATCGAGGTCCGTCGCCATGCGTAGCACCAGGTCATCGGATAACCCCCGATTGGCCGCGTTAAGATCGACCATCGTGATGACATCGTATCCAAGTTCGATCAAGCCCTGAACTACCGGAAAGTCAAAATTCTCATCTGCGAATAAGGGGGGAGTCATAACTCGGCTTCCTCCTTCAATTCGTCCTCAATCTCGGTACGATGACGGGCGTAGTACACTAAAGCGTTTTCAATATCGCGGGCGCTGAGCGTTGGATACGATTCAAGTATTCGACCATCACTCAAATTCATGAGCTTTGCCTCCACGATACTTCTGACCGGTATTCGGGTATTTTCCACCCGGGCACTGCCCCCGCAAACATCTGCGGTTTTGACGATTCCACTGTTCGTTCGCTCGACGGGATGGGTCTGATTCAGTAGACTACTGATCAACTTAAGCTTTTCTACCTCGGTCAGCGCAAAGACCCGTTCACTAATTTCCTGGAATGCAGTCATCGTAGTAGTTTGTAATATTGATGTCCTAAATCAACTCACCTGACGCCCCCGTACAAGCTTAGTCACCACCGTGATCCCCAGCCCCGTAATAAACACCGCCGCCAGCCCAATCACTAGCAACCCCGTATGGTCGCGAATGAAGGGTACGTTGCCGAGGAAGTAGCCTACACTCACCAGCGAGGCCACCCAGAGGCACGCACTTAGCACATTGTAACGGGCGAAGCGCACCCGCTCCATCTTGGCTACCCCGGCCACGAAGGGCACCAGCGCCTTGACGATGGGTAGAAAGCGGGAGGTGATCAGTGCCGTAGCGCCGAACTTGCGGTAGAAGGCATGCGAACGGGTATAGGCCCGCTTATCCAGCCACTCGAAGCGTTTGAACATAGCCGCACCGAACTGCCGCCCGAGGCGGTAGCCCGTCCAGGCGCCGAGAGATGCCGCTACGATCAATAGTGCGATGATAATCAAGGGGTGGATAAGTCCGCCCGCCGCCAGCACGCCTACCGCAAACAACAGCCCGTCGCCCGGAAAAAAGGGAGCCAGGGGAAAAAAGGCCGTCTCGGTGTAGATCACCGCAAAAAGTAGTCCGTAGGTCGCTACCGGGTAGGCCAGTGCGGCCTCCCGCAGGCTGACGTCGATGTGCAGGAAGAAATCTAGGAGTTCACCCATGTCCCGCATAGAACCGTGGGCCGTGGGCTAATTGTTTCGCGGTCACACGAATAGGAGGATCAGCGTCAGCACGATGCCCGCCGCCGAAAAGAGCAGCCCCTTACGCAGTATGCGGCTACCGGGCATAAACATCCAGAAGGCCGAAACCACGAAGAAGAGCAGCGCTACCCCAAAGCTGATGTTGAAGTAGTACAGCGGGTCCTTGGTGTTGGCCTTGTGCAGGTGGGCCATCTTATTCAGGACGTAGGGCAGCTCCCTGGTGGTCACCACGGCAGCTCCGGTGGCGGCGTCGTAGCTGCCGCCGGCGAAGTAGATCGTGCCGCCCTCGCTACGCTCCACGGCGAAGTTTTTGACCTGTAGTACCTTCCCCGCCTCCTCGGGGCTCAGGTCTTTGGCCACGGTACGCTCGCGGACCACCTCCCGCTTCAGAAAGTCGGTATTACGAAAGATGAGCACCACGCCGCTGATGGCGTACACGGCCATGATACCAGCCAGAAAGAATCCGAGATAGCGGTGCAGCACGCGCATAGTGGCGGAGGTAGCCATAGGGTCGAACTTTGGCGGGCGAAGGTACAACCCGGCTTGCACCTGCGGCCCCGCCCAACCTCCCCGCCCGAACCTTGTTTGCCCTTACACTAACCTACCGATCATGCTCTATCGTCTTTGCACCCTGTTCGTACTATTCACCCTTTGCGCCTGCGAGCGGCGGGTGGACGATACCGCGATTGTGACCCCCTCCGGCGAGGATAGTACCGAGCTGGCCGTAAAGCCGAACGTACCCGACTGGCAGAAAGACGCTGTCATCTACGAGGTCAATACCCGCATATACACCCCCGAGGGCACCTTCGCCGCCTTCCAGGAGCACCTGCCGCGGCTGCAGGAAATGGGCGTCGACCTGCTCTGGTTCATGCCCATTCACCCGGTGAGCAAAAAGAATCGGAAGGGAACGCTGGGCAGCCCCTACGCCGTGGCCGACTACCGGGAGGTGAACCCCGATTTTGGTACGAAGGAAGATTTTAGGCAACTGGTCGAGGCCATCCACGACGCCGGTATGCACCTCATCATCGACTGGGTGCCAAACCATACCGGCTGGGACAATCCCTGGATCGAGCAGCACCCGGACTTTTACACCAAGAAAGACGGCCAGATCACCGACCCCATCAATCCCGACACCGGAGAGAGCTGGGGCTGGACCGACGTGGCCGACCTCAACTACGACAACACGGAGATGCGCGACAGCATGATCGCCGCCATGAAGTATTGGGTGACGGACATGGGCGTGGACGGCTTTCGCGTTGACGTGGCCCACGGCGTACCGGTCGACTTCTGGGAACAGGCCGCCGATAGCCTCTACGACCTCGAGCCGCTGTTTATGCTCAGCGAGGGGGAAATACCCGCCATCGTCAACGACGGGGCATTCATCATGGACTACGGCTGGGAGATGCACCACACCCTCAACGAAATTGCCAAGGCCCGCGGTGCCAACCGTGAAGTGGAGGCCGATTTGAGCAATATCGCCCGCTCTGAGGGGGAAGCACAGGATAACGTCACGGCCCTGGCCATCGACGAGGTGCTCGAACGCCAGGAAGAACGCTACGACCGGGGCTACAAGATGCAGTTCACCAGCAACCACGACGAGAATGCCTGGGCGGGTACGGAATTCCAGCGCTTCGGCGACGGCGCGCAAGCCTTCGCGGTGCTCACCGCTACCTTCGATGGTATGCCGCTGATCTATACTGGGCAGGAATCGGCCGTAGACCGGCAGTACGAGTTCTTCGAGAAGGACCAGATCGAGTGGGGCGACTACAAGTACGCTGACTTCTACAAAACCCTTTTCGACCTCAAGGAGCGCAACCGCGCCCTCTGGAACGGCGAGGCCGGCGGTGAACTCGAAAAGATCGAAACCAGCAACGACGAGATGGTCTACGCCTTCACCCGTGAGAAGGACGGTGATAAGGTAGCCGTGATGATTAACCTCAGCGGTGAGCCACAGAACGTGATGCTTGAAGATGGAAACTTCGTGGGCGACTATACGGAGGTCTTCAGCGGCGAGCAAAAAGGGCTTTCCGAAGAGATGTCGGTAGAGCTGGAGCCCTGGGGCTACCGGGTGTATTCTAACAAGTAAGTCGTGCGACTCAGTCCCAAAGAACTTGCTGACCACCCGGCCCCCTTCGTCAAGGTAGGCGTCACCGACCTCGACGGCGTGCTACGTACTAAGTACCTAAGCCGCGAGAAATTGCAGTCTGCCAGTAAGGCCGGTAGCGGCTTCTGCAACGTCATCTTCGGCTGGGACGTGCAGGACACCGTCTACGGCCCACCCCTCCCCGACCCCGGTTTTGCCGATGCCCGCATCACCATCGATCTCGGCAGCGGCCGTACCCTGCCCTGGGAGAACGATACCCCCCTGCTGCTGGCCGATCTACGCGGTGATACCGGGCCGGCCGCCGCAGCCTGCCCCCGTAGTCTGTTACTACGTATCCTAGCCCGTGCCGAAGCCATGGGGCTACAGGCCCAGTTCGGCCCCGAGTACGAGTGGTTCGCCTACCGGGAAACGCCGGCCAGTCTGGAGCGGAAGAACTACCGTCACCTCACGCCGCTCAGCCCCGGCATGTTCGGCTACTCCTCCCTACGTACCGGTCAGCACACCACGTTCTGGCACGACCTGGCCACCCAGCTCACCGCGGTCGGCGTGCCGCTGGAGGGCTACCACACCGAGACCGGCCCCGGTGCCCTGGAGGCGGCACTAGTCTACCAGCCCCCGCTGGAGGCGGCCGACCGGGCCATCGTATTCAAGGAGACCGTCAAGCAGGTGAGTTACCGCCACGGCTTGGTCGCCAGCTTCATGGCAAAGCCCACCGCTGACCTGCCGGGTTGCGGGGGCCACCTGCACCAGTCGATCTGGCGTGACGGCGTCAACCTGTTCCACGATCCGGCCCGCCGCTACGGCATGAGCCCGGAGGGGGAGCAATACCTGGCGGGGCAGTTACGCCTGCTACCGGCGCTCATGCCCTTCTTTGCCCCCTTCGTCAATAGTTACAAGCGCTACGTACCCGGCTCCTGGGCCGCGGTACGGGCCAATTGGGGCATTGACAACCGCACCTGCGCGCTGCGCTTTCTGCCCGGTGAGCCGGCGTCCTCCCGCCTAGAACTCCGGGTACCCGGTGCGGATGCCAACCCCTATCTGGTCATGGCCGCTGCCCTGGCCGCGGGGCTTTACGGCATCGAACACGCGCTTCCCCTGGAGCTGCCCCCGGTGCAGGGTAGTGCGTACGAGCAGTCTGTGGGTCAAATTCTCCCGGCGGATCTGGGCGAGGGCGCGGGTGCCATGCAAATCGAACCGCTCCTAGCCAGTTTATTAGGGGACGATTTTGTTACACACCTGCTACGCAGCCGGCAGTGGGAGTGGCAGCAGTACCAGCGGGCGGTCACCGACTGGGAGCGGCGCCGTTACTTTGAGCTGGCCTGACCGCCCCCACCATGAAGAACTACCAGAACATCCTACGCTACGCCTGGCGCGCTTACGACCACACGCGTGAGATCGCTACCATCGCCGACATCAGCGCCCAGGTATCGACCAATCACGTCTATAAACTCGGGATGGCCGACGGCAATACCCTGATCGCCAAGGTGACTTTCTTCGGCTCCTACGAGGCCTTTGCCGAGGACCACGTAATTATCAATGTGCTGGCCAATAATCTGCCGGTACGCTATGCCGGACTGCTGAGCCGGGCGCTGATGAAGGGGAATCAGATCTTCTTCCACCGCTACATCGATGCGGAGCAGGATGCCTGGATCGTGTTTTACCGGCCGATCTACGAGCGGGAAAATGCGCCGCGCCGCCTCACCGATGATCAGGTACGTAACCTAGGTCGGGAGATGGCCCGCTTTCACTACGACTGTACGCTGGTGACTGAGACCCTGCCCCGCAGCGACCGCAACATGACCACTGACGTCAATGCGCTGCTGGGCACCGCCCGTACGGAATACCCGGAGTATGTGGACCTCATCGAGCACCACTGCCGGCTGTTCCTGGAGAACACTTTTCGGATCAATGTGTACGGATTCACGAAGATTCCGGTGTTCGTAGACTGGAACGTCGGCAACTTCAGCCTCGACGACGACGGGCGGCTGAGTAGCCGCTGGGATTACGACTGGTTTCGGCTCTCGACGCGGGTGGCGGACTTCTATTTCTTAAGTAGAGTAGTGAGCGAGGTGGGGGACAAAACGGTCTTCACCTACGAGGTGGATCGGCTGCTGGAAGATCGTTTCCTGCTGTTTCTGGAAGCCTACCACGAGGTCTTTCCCCTGACGCGGCCGGAGGTGCTGTTCCTGAAGGAGGCCTACCGCTTTTTTCTGCTGAACTACGTGTTGCGGCTAGGACGCTTTTTTTTTCGCCCCAAGATCGCGAGTAAGCTAGCCCACGATGTACTCACCCTGCACCTGCCCACGCTGGACGAGCGCTTTACCGCCGAGCGCATGCTACAGACCTTGCATCTTTAGCCCCATGAAGCGACGGTCATTTTTGGATATAGCAGCGGACTATCCGGTCATCTTCTTCGACAGCTACGGCGTGCTACGCAACCACCGGGGGCTTATTCCCGGCGCGGTAGAGACCATTACGCACTTACGCAGTGTGGGCAAGCACATCCGGGTGCTGACGAATAACGCGGCCCGTAACCCGGCGGCAGCGGCCGAGCGGCTCGCCCACTACGGACTGCCCGGTATTCCTGCTAGTGAGATCATCACCAGTGGGGCCACCACCCGGCACTTCCTGGAGCAGAAGGTCAAAGCCGGTAAGGTGGCCTACCTCGGCACCCGCGCCTCGGCCGACTACATCATCGGGGCGGGGCTGGAGGCCATACCAATGGCGGAGGTGAACTTCGAGCGGCTGGAGGAGATCCGCGCCGTAGCCTTTCTGGATGATGAGGGCTACGATATGAATACGGACGTCAATCGGGTCATCAACCTGCTGCGCCGCTGTCGGGTACCGGTGGTGGTGGCCAATACCGACCTACTGTACCCTGTGGCCGCCAATGAGGTGGCCCTGGCCACGGGTAGTATCGCCAAATTGGCGGAGTACGTGCTGGGCCGGCGCTTCGTGAAGTTTGGCAAACCGACCTCGCAGATGTTTCAGATGGGGCTAGACAGCGTGGCGGCGCAGTTGCCGGGGGTAAGCCCGGGTGACATCCTGATGGTGGGCGATACCCTGCATACCGATATCCTGGGGGGCAATACCTTCGGCGTGGCAACGGTGCTGGTACTCAGCGGCAATACCCGCCCGGATAGCGCGGAACTGGAGATCGAGTCATCTGGGATTATTCCGGACTACATTTGCACCTCTATTGGAAGCTGACTATGCCTAAGTACGCCCCCGACGACCTTGTGATTATCCGCCTACTCCGTGCCCACATGGGGGAGGTATGGGCGGAGGCGCGTCCCAAGATCGAAGCCGCCCTCCCCGACCACATCGACCCGGCGCTGATCGGTAAGTGGGTGGACGAGCGGCCGGAGCCGGGCATTTACATCAATGAATACGGGGTGGAGCCGCGGTTTTATCCGCACCGGGTGTCGGGGCGGTTGTTGGAGTTTTACCGGAGCGTGGGGTGAGGGGCAGTAAAGCGCAGGGGGAGCTTAAGTGTTATTGATCCAGCTAGCTACACTAGGTCAGCTTAAGCAAGGGTTTCTATGCAAACCCCTCTACATAGTGTTATTACTCATGTGTTCTAAAGCAGTGCCGCAGTCGCTAACTGCATCCGTTAGCAGCCTATATCATTCCTTCAGTTCCTTACTTTTCTTGGTCCTCAGTTTTGCTGCGGTAAACGCGCAGTCGGGCTACCGAGACGGCTATCTCATCACTACTTCCGATGAGCGCGTGGAAGTCAGTATTTTGCATAGGGACTGGCCCAGTAATCCTACTAAATTTCGCTATCGCCTACCGGGCACCGAACAGGTACGCTACGGCGACCTGACCACCGTCAAGGAGTTCGGCTTTGTGGAAGGAGGGTTGCGGTACCGCCGCTTCACGGTCGATCTCGACGGTTCCGACGTGCGCACCAGGTTCCTTAGTGAATCACCTAAGCCGGAATTCAGGCGCAGTACCGTATTTCTCCAGTACCTAGTCGACGGGGAGGCCGACCTATTCTATTACGAAAATGGTAACCGCCGATATTTTCTATACCGATCGGGGGAGTCGACACCGCAGGAGCTGATCAGCCGGGAATATCTGAACGGTACCAGGATCGTAGACAACACCAACAACTTTCGGTCCCAACTGCAGCAAAAGGTAAGCTGTGGGGTCGAGCGCGCGGATCTACTGCGTGTACACTACCGGAAAAACTCTCTGGTCGACTTCTTCACGGACTACAACCACTGTCGGGGCGCGGCGGTCGTGCGGTACGAACGCTTCGAGCACCGTCCCCGGGTACGCTTCGCCGCTAAGGTGGGTGTGGAGCGTCTGGCCGGTAAGGGCCTTCACGAAAGGGGTGCCGGAGTGCTACGGTACGGGGTCGAACCGATTACTGCTCCCCGTCTAGGTCTCGAAGCGGTGGTCACTCTTCCCTTCGCCAACCGCCGCTGGGCGCTGGTTGCCGAAGCCTACTACCACCGTATCCAGCACCAGACCGTTGCCGAAAATGAATTGATTTTCGACTACCAATCTGTAGCACTGGTTGGGGGCTTTCGTCGGCACATCGGACTGGGCCGAGAGACTTCGCTGTTTCTTGGTGCGGCCGCGATGTACCAGTTCCCTTTTTATTCTACGGTCACTATGCCGCGGGGGGGCGCTTTTGCGCCACGTACGCCATCGGTGTCCGGCAGTAACGGAGCCTATCAGGTAAGTGGTGGGCTGCTGCTTTTCGATCGCTATCAATTAGAACTACAGTATACCACGGCGCAGAACCTCATTCAGACCAGCCTGTACCGGTATACTTCCTTGCATACGGTGAGTCTGTTATTTGCTTATCGGTTGCGGTAGAACTCCCCCATCACATCTCCGTTGGTAGTGTATCTAATCCTCACAGGGCACTCTGGCAAGCACAACGCCCTGTCCGAACACCAGCTCATTCGGTGAGCTAAAGCGTTGCACATCACCTACTAAGTCCGAATCACCGTATCCCTCCCGTAGCTGTTCTCCCTGACGGAGAAAGGCCACCTCCCGCTTACTCGTCCGTCCTTCGGACTGAAACGTGTATACCCCTATTAGGGTATCACCGTGGAGTATGCCGTTAAAGGTGCCCTGATTTCGGTCCTTCTGGTAGAGGTCGTACGTGAGGGTACCTTCTACGGTCTGATCGTGGGTTTCGAGTTCGGCCGCTACACGACTATTATTTTCCGCGTAAGTGTAGCAGCCCGCTACGGCCGCGCCCGTCTTCTGGGGGGTCGAGGTACAGGCGGTAGCCAACACATAGAGAGCGAAGGGATAGATCGGTTTCATGAAATAACAGCTTGGCTGAGTGTTCGATTAGGTAGTTAGTCAATCGGGACGAACCGCATCATTGGCACGTCGTCTACCAGGAGAAGCAAGTTTCCATTTTCATCGACGTGGTAGGTTTCGATTTGCCGTAGAGTGCGTAGGAAGAAGCCCTCCCCTTCCCCGCAGTACATCATGGTAGTAGGTCCGGGCTCGCCAAAGGTGAGGGTGTCGCCAGCGAGCTTATAGGGGGCAGAGTAGCCATTGCAACCACTATTGCCCTGCACCAACTTCGTCGTCGGATCGAAGGTGATGCGTGGCCGCTGGTCAGGAAATAGGCCCGTGAAGGCGATTCGGGGTCCCGAGAGGTACTCAAGCTCCCAGTTGGTACCGTAAACGGTCTTTTCGGTTTGCATAGCAGCGGTAGGTGGGTAGCCTAATTCGTCCGGTAGCCGTTCGGCTAAGTAGATGTAGGGAGCATGAAAATGGTGTGCGAAGATAAAGTTAGTGTCTCGGGTATTCCAGGCGTAGTAGGTAGAGTCGGCCAGCAGGGTAATGGTCGTACCCGTGCGAACGTAGTCGTTGCTGACGAAGTAGGCCGGCGCAACGAAGCCAGGTAGCAGATTCCGGACCCGGCGTGAGGTGTATACGCCCAGAATTTTCTGGTAGTTGCGCTGCGCCCGCCGGGTAGGTTTATACAGGCGGTTGTAAGCGTAGTTTAGGGCTAACCGATTGCGGAAATTTTGCTTTTTGATGGTTGCCCGGGCAGTAGCAAATGGATTGGGCCGGGTGAAATCGTCCAGCGTCTGTACGGTCACCGGCGCTTCCGGTACCCAGTCGGCGGAGTTAACTACATTGAAGGCCCAGCCGCCCCGGGTCATGGCCTCATAAGCGTAGGCAAAAGGTAAATTACCGGGCTTAGGACCGGCACTACAATAGGTTTTCCACCGCAGGTCGGCGGGGAGCCGGCCCTGCCGTTGTAGGTCATACAGGTAGGCGGTGAGCAGGTAGGCAATGCCTCCCCCCTGGCTGTGGCCCATGATCAACACGTCCGTAATACCCGCCTGGTACAGGGAGTCGATCTTCGGCAGCATGTCCCGACTCAGGAAGGCGGTACTTACCAGCCAGCCGACGTGCACCGCCGCCCGGGGGTCTTCGGCCAACTGGTAGGAGAAGGTGTACTCATCGCTTACGGTTAGCTCACCGCGCGCCGGCACCATAGCTGCGTAGAAGTTCGCCAGCCAGCTCTCGCTGCGCTCGGTGGTACCGCGGATGCTGATGACGGCTACCCCGTCCTCTCGCACGTACAAATCCCATAGGTTCTCCAGTCCCACTACGGGCGAGCGGTACCTGAAGGAATAGCCGTCCGCGACGGGCAGTGCTGCCCGGTAGGCTGAATCCCCAACTTGGGCCGATACCGTCATCAGATCCAAATACTTCTGCTTATCGAAACCAGGCTGGAGCTGAGCAGCTGCTGGGCGCGCCGCTACCCAGATAAGCAGCAAGCAGAAGAGAGGCAACTTCATGTAGCTAAGCTACGGGAGGTGCGGGACTTTCTTCGGGTAACTTTTTCAGTCTAGGGTAGGACGTTGGGAATGCACCACCTCCCACAACACCTCGGCTGAGTGCCACACCCGCCGCCCCAACCCATCCCTCACCTGGTGCCGACAACTCGTGCCGGTCGCCACGATCACCGTCTCGGCCGACCGGTCCCGCAGTTTTGAATACAGCGACTGCTCCGCAATCCGTTGACTCACCACATAGTGCTCTGCCTCGTACCCAAAGGAACCGGCCATCCCACAGCAGCCGCTATCCAATAGCGTCACGTTGAAGTTTTTGGGCAGCGAAAGCACCGCCGCACATTTACTAGCCTCCCCCAGCGCCTTCTCATGGCAGTGCACGTGCAGCACGATCTCGCGTTGCCCGTCCCCAAAGTCCCCCGCCCCTACCCTGCCCTCGGTGTACTCCCGAAATAGCCATTCATCGAAGGTCATCGCCCACTGGCCCAGCACCTGCGTCCGCGCCGCCAGCTTACCCCGGAAGAGCTTCGGATACTCATCCCGGAAACCCAGAATTGCTGAGGGTTCCAAACCCACCAAAGGGGCCTGCTCCCCTACCCGCTCGGCGAATACGGTGATGTTTCTTGCGGCCAATCGCCGGGCTTCTTTCAGTAAACCTTTACTAAGTTGCGCCCGTCCGCTACCGGCGTGCTCTGGCCACAGCACCTCGTAGCCCAGCCGCCACCACAGCCGCAGGGCCGCCCGCCCCACCTCCACGTCCTGGTAGTTGACAAACTCATCGCCAAAGAAGTAGAGCCGGCCCCGGGCTCCCGCTATAGTGGGCCGTTCCCGCTCGAAGAAGCTGCGGAGTGACTCATCCGGAAACCGGGGCAACGACCGCTCCGCCGCAATGCCCACGAAGCGCTTCACGAGGGGGCCGGTCAGGTCCAGGAGCGCATTGGCCAGTCCGGGCATTTTACCGCCTAGCCGGTACAGCCACTCGTTGGAAGCGACCAGCCGAGTGCGTAGCGATACCCCCTCCCGCTCCTGCCGCTGGTGCAGGTACTCGGCCTTGAGCGCGGTCATATTTACCGTACTCGGGCACTCGCTCGTACAGGCCTTGCAGCTCAGGCAGAGATCAAGGGCTTCAGCCAGGGCGGGGTGGCTCCAGGGGTTCTCTTTCTGGTTCTGGGTAAGGACCTCACGCAGTACATTGGCGCGGCCGCGGGTGCTGTCTCTTTCGTGTAGGGTAGCTCGGTAGCTCGGACACATGGCCCCACCTTCGAGTTTCCGGCAATCCCCCGAGCCATTACACTTTTCGGCGCTGCGGAGTAGGCCCCCGTCGGCACTGAAGTCGAGGGTGGTATCATAATTCGGCACCGGGGCGTCGGCTACGTAACGCAGCTCCTCGTTCATGGGCGGGGCCTCGACGATCTTACCGGGATTGAAGATGCCCCGGGGGTCCCACACCTGTTTGAGTTCTACCAGCAACTGGTACACCTCCGGGCCCAGCATCTCGGGTAGAAACTGCCCCCGCACCCGCCCGTCGCCGTGCTCGCCGCTCAGGCTACCACCGTACTTTTTGACCAGCCGGGCTACATCGCGGGTGATATCGTGAAAGTGCTGGCGGCCCTCCGGTTTCTTCAGGTTCAGGATGGGTCGCAGGTGCAGCTCTCCGGCTCCGGCGTGGGCGTAGAAGACCGCATTCTGCTGGTACAGTTGCATCAGTTCCTCTACTTCAGCGATGTAGTGGGCCAGATCGGGCAGGGCCACGGCGGTATCCTCGATGCAGGCTACGGCCTTGGCGTCGCCTACGATATTGCCCAGGATGCCCAGTCCGGCGGCGCGTAGGGCCCACACTTTATCCGTCTGCAACTGGCCGGGGAGCGCGGGTGCGGCATAGGCAGGCACGGCAAGGCTTCCGGGCTCCATCATCGCGCGACCGAGGTCCGTAGCTTTCTGGAGAGCGAGCTCATCCGTAGCGGCGCGGTACTCGACCAACAGCAGCGCCCGGGGGTCCCCCTCGACGAATGCGGCGTTCTTGCGCTGGTCGTGGTTCTGTAGAGCGAGGTGGAGGATGGTATCGTCCATGAGCTCGCACATAAAGGGCTGGGTTTCCATCGCCAGCTGGGTGGCGCGCAGACTGGCATCTATCGTAGCGAAGTGCAGGGCCACGACCGCCGAACCGCGGGATGGCAGGGGCAGGATGCGCAGCTTGAGCCGGGTGGTAAAGGCCAGGGTGCCCTCGGAGCCGGCCAGTAGGGTGCAGAGATTTAGTGGGGGGCCGTCGGGGTCAAAGGGGGCCTGCCGGGCTAGGAGGTCTAGAGCGTAGCCATTGTTGCGGCGGGTGACGGCAGGTTTGGGATAAGCGGCTGCGACCAGGTCGCGGGTGGCGGGATCGGTGAGGTGTTGGTGGAGGAAGGCGTGGACGTTCTCCAGAATTGCCGGCGAACCGTTGGACGGTTCAGAACCGTCCAACGGTTGAGAGCCGATATCGGCTACGGTGCCGTCGCTCAGCACCACCCGCGCCTCCAGCGTATGCTCGCGCGTACTGCCCACCGTAATGCTAGTACTTCCGCAGCTGTTGTTGCCGAACATACCGCCCAGGGTACAGCGGTTGGCGGTGCTGGTATTGGGGCCGAACCAGTAGCCGTGCTCCCTGAGTGCCGCATTGAGCTGATCGCGGATCACGCCGGGCTCAACGATAGCGTACCCCTCCTCCGGATTGATCTCGACGATACGCCGCATATGCCGGCTAATGTCCACGATAAGCCCCTTGCCCACCGCCTGCCCCGCCAGACTAGTCCCCCCCGCCCGCGGCGTAATGGGCACCCCGTACCGCCCCGCAAAGCGTACGCAGGCCACGATATCCTCCTCCGATCTAGGGAACACCACCGCCCGCGGCAGCTCCCGGTACACGCTGGCATCGGTAGCGAAGAGGATGCGGTGCAGCGCATCGGTCTCCAGCTCGCCCTCCAACTCGGCGGCGAGGGTGGCCCAGGGCGGCGTGGGGTTGGTGGACATAGGGTAAAGGTACAGAGGGATAAGGGACGGGAGACTTAGGGACGCAGGGATAAGGGACGGGAGATTCAGGGACGGAGGGATTGAGCGTATGCTATACCTTTGCAAATCCCCCGTCCCTAAGTCCCTCAATCCCTAAGTCCCCTACTCCCTGTACCTAATCGGCTCCATCCTAGTCAGCGACGACGTCGTCGAAGAACAGTTCGCCTGCAACCTCACCGCCTGCAAGGGCGCCTGCTGCTGGGAGGGCGACTACGGTGCCCCGCTGGAAGACGACGAGCTGCCGATCCTGGAAGAAATCTACCCTGCCGTAGCCCCCTACCTCACCGATGCCGGGCGGGCAGCCATCGCCGAACAGGGCTCCTACACAAAAAACGGCGAGGGCCACGATACCCCCCTCATCGACGGCGGCCCCTGCGCCTACATGACCCTCGACGGCACCGGCACGGCCCAGTGCGGTATCGAACAGGCCTATAACGATGGAGCGATTGACTGGAAGAAACCGATCAGTTGCCACCTCTACCCCGTGCGGGTGAAGAAGAACCCGCACACTCACTTCGAGGCGCTGAACTATGATATCTGGGATATTTGCTCGGCGGCCTGTACGCGGGGGGAGCGGGAGCGGATTGCGATTTATGAGTTCGTGAAGCCGGCGCTGGTGCGGAAGTATGGGGAGGCGTGGTACAACGAGTTGGTTGCTGCTGTGACAGCGGGACAGGATTAATCAACAACCCGCCGGTCCACCAAAAACCGCGTCCCATCCACCACCACCCGATCCACAGCCAGCCCGCGGCCCAGCGGTTGCCAGTCCGGCGTAGCATTCACCCGTACCGGCTCATCGTCAATCAGCAGGCCCAGGGACATCGTCAGGTCCGGCACGTCCGCCGCCAGCCGGTATTCGACCTGCCCGTCTTGCTCGCGCAGTTGTAGGGCGGGGATGTCCGGATGCTTCAGGTACTGATCGAAAAACGGCTGCAGGTCCCGCTCGGTGTAGGCGCTGAAGTAGTCGATCACCTGCTGCGTACTCACGATACTGTACTGGTGGTCCTGGTAGAAGCTACGCAGCAGGCCGAAGAACAGCGGATCGTCGTTGAGCACACCCCGCAACGTATGCAGCATCCAGGCCCCCTTATAGTAGTAGTCACTAGAACCAAAGTCGGTGAAGTTGACCCCCAGCGGACCCAGTATCGGTCGCAGGTTCTCAATAAATTTCTTCTGGGTCACCAGGTACCGCCGCGCATCGGCCGCCCCCCTGTGGTACTCCACGTAGAGCGCCTCCATATAGGTCGTAAACGACTCGTGGATCCACATCTCCGCATGGTCCGCCACGCTGATCGAGTTACCGAAGTACTCGTGGCCGGCCTCGTGCACGATGATGTAATCCCAGTCCATATCGTCCGGAATCAATCCCCCCAGGTAGCCCCGCATGTAGCGGTTGCCGTAGGCGATGCCGCTCTGGTGCTCCATGCCCAGATAAGGGGTCTCGATGAGGGCGAAGCCATCGTCCCAGAAGGGGTACTTACCGAAGTAGTGCTCGTAGGCCTCCAGCATCGGCGTCACCTGCTGGAACTGTTTCCTGGCCTTGGCCAGGTTATAATCCAGTACATAATAGTCCAGCGCCAACTCCTCCCCATCGAAGCTACGGTACACGTCATGGAAGTGCACATAATGCCCCACGTTGATCGACACGTTATAGTTGTTGATGGGGTAGCTTACGAACCAGTCGAAGCGCCGCTTACGCTCACCCTTCAGTTCTACCTGCCGGCGCAGATTCCCGTTGCTGGCCCCATACATCCGTTCCGGCACGGTGACGCTGATGAGCATGGAGTCGGGCTCGTCGCCGAGGTAGTCCTTATTGGGCCACCAAAGACTGGCCCCCTCGCCCTCGCAGGCCACCCCGACCCAGTAGCGGTTCTGTTGATCTAGTGCCCAGACGAAGCCGCCGTCCCAGGGCGCATTTTTCGCCGCCGTAGGCGTGCCGCCGTAGCGGATCGTCATCCGGTGCCGGCTACCGGTATCCGCCGGGTGGGGCAGCTCCACGAACACGGCATTGCCCTGGCGGGTAAAGCGCAGCTCCTTCTCCTCCTGGGTGATCCCGTCGATCTGCAGATTCTCGTACAGGTCTAGTTGTAGGATCGGCAGTTGTCCGGTGATGGTGTAGTCCATTTCTACCCGCCCCTCGATGGTCTGCTCGCGGGGGTCCACGTCCACGTACAGTTCGTAGTAGGTCACATCGTAGTTAGCCCGGGCCGGCAGCAGGCTTCCGCGCAGCGTATCGGCCTGCGTAAACTGAGTCGTGTCATAGTACCCACTCCCCTGGGCGCCCAGATAGCTATCGGGGCAGGTGCATACACTTAGGAACAACACGAGAAGCACTAGGCGGTGGAGCATGCGCGAATATCGGAGTTTTACGCAGTAACCGATGGGCTCCCCACCCGCTCCAAAAATCCTCCCAGCAGGCGGTTGAACTCCCGGGGCCGTTCCATCATCGGGGCGTGGGCACACTTATCGATAAAGTGCAACTCGGCATCCGGAATGAGCTCCTGAAACTGCTCACCCACGAAGGGCGGCGTGATGGCATCCTGCTTGCCCCACACCAGTAGCGTGGGGGCGGTAACGTTGTGCAGCTTATGGGCAAGGTTATGGCGCACGGCGGACTTGGCGGTCATGACGATCCGTAGGCCCTTGTTGCGGTCGTTCACCGTGTCGTACACCTCGTCGACCAGTTCCTTCGTGGAGGTGGCCGGATCGTAGAAGGTGGTCTCTACCTTCTTTTTGATGAAGTCGTAGTTGCCGCGCGGCGGAAAGCTGTTGCCCATGGCACTCTCGAAGAGCCCGCTGCTACCAGCCAGGGTAATGGAAGCAATGCGTTCGGGACGGTCGAGCGCGTAGAGGATGCCGACGTGGCCGCCTAGGCTATTTCCCATCAGGTGCACGCCGTCAAAGCCCTTGTACTCCACGAAATCACGTAGGTGATCCACCAGCCCCGCCAGCGAAACTTTACGCAGCGGCAGGGTGAACATGGGTAGGGTGGGCAGCACTACGTTAAATCGCCCGCGAAAGGCCTCGATCTGCGCGCCGAAATTGCTCAGGCCACCAAATAGCCCGTGAAGCAAAAGCAGGACCTCCCCCGACCCACCCGTTTCCAGGTAGTCGAACTTGCCATCCTTCTTCATTGTCAACTCCATCGGGGCGGAAATTACACTTTCGGCGGCAGTATAGGCCGACTATTTTTGAACGGTTGGCCCGCCGGCTTGGTTTGCCTGCTAAACCTCCCTACCGCATCACTACTTTCACCCTCTTCCACTATACCGGTGTGCGCCACCGGTTTTGGGCCCTAGCGCAGATGCAGCTCGCCCACGCCCGCCTGTCCGGTACGCCGGGGCTGAGCTTCAGTCGGCTTATGGGTAGCGGTGGGGGCAATGGCTTCAGCCTGTCTCCCAACTGGGGGGTCTACGCCTGGCTCGGGCAGTGGGAGGACGGGGCGGCGGCCGAACGCTTTTTCGCCACGCACG
This sequence comes from Neolewinella sp., assembly GCF_965214665.1. Lineage (GTDB taxonomy): Bacteria > Bacteroidota > Bacteroidia > Chitinophagales > Saprospiraceae > Neolewinella. Next base: position 2,418,376 of record NZ_OZ243970.1, read on the forward strand.
ACTGGTATAGCCAAGCCCTCGACCACAGCAGTCAGCACGTCACCTTTTACCTCCAGGCCACGATGAGCCACGGGGAATGGGGCGGTAGCAATCCCTTTACCCCCCGCCCGGAGGACTACGACAAGCACGAGCCGGTCGCCGTCATCACCCGCGCTACGATCTACCCCCATAAGCTCCCCGATTTCTGGCGTTACGTGCCGCGCACCAGCGCCTCGGTCTACGAGCGGCCGGAGCGGCTGCTGAGTATCGGGATCGGGGAGTACCCCGTCTTTATGCAGGCCACCTTTAGCCTCTGGACCAGCGGGGCGGCCATGACCGAGTTCGCCTACGCCAGTACCCGCCACCGGGAGGTCGTACAACTCACCCGCAGCCGGGGCTGGTACCGCGAGGAGCTATTTACCCGCTTCCGGGTGCTGGACGTGGAAGGCAACTGGCCGGGCCTTACTGCGAATGTTAAAGTTGTAGAAAAGTGAAATTATCGGGGTACCTTAAGTCCTGAAAGTAACCGGCCTCCGGGCCACTTCGCATGCCGCAGTACGCGTGGAACATCACCGGCCACCAGGGCACCAACTACAAGCTCGGTCTCTTCCACGGGGACAAGACCCAGCACGTCGTGCTCCACTGCAACGATAAGGTTGTACAGATCGACTTCGAGGTGCGCGAGTCCAAGACCTACTCCGTCTTCCTCGATCAGGAGCTCTGTGAGGTCACCATCGACCACACCGGCGGCAACCACTACGACTACAGCTGCCGCATCAACCACGAGGCGCAGACCCCCCTCAACGAACTGCGTAAATCACACCGCGCCAGTCAACACCGGGTCGAAAAGACTCGGCTAATTCTAGCCTGCTGTGTAGTACTGCTCGTGGTATTCTTCCTGATCGGCAGCGCACTGAGTTAGCGCAAGATTCGGATTGCACCCGCGGCCGCGCCCCCCGTAGTTTTGTGGCATGCACGATCCTGCTACCTACCAGATCATTTCCCGCGCCATTCACTACTTGCGACCACCAGGAGGAGCAGCCCGACCTAGCCACCGTGGCCGCCCACGTACACCGGAGTAAGTACCACCTGCAACGGCTGTTCACGGAGTGGGTGGGCGTGTCGCCGAAGACCTACCTGCAGTACCTGACCACGGAGCGCGCCAAGGATGCGCTGCGGGCCGGCCGCTCTACCCTGGCCGCCGCTTACGAGAGTGGGCTATCGGGTAATAGCCGCCTGCACGATCACTTCCTTAAGGTAGCGGGCTGCACTCCGGGGGAATTCGGGCGGCGGTGCGCCGGTGCCACGCTTAGGTATGCCGGCTTCCCCACCCCCTTCGGCCCCGCCGTAGCCGTGGAGACGACGGTAGGCATTGCTCACCTAGCCTTTTTATCCGAGCGGGAGCAGGTCCTTACGGAGGTCAAAAGGCACTTTCCGGATGCCGAGCTCACATCAACTGCCGGACCGCACACCGAGCAGGTGATGCGCTACTTTCAGGAGCAGACACCGTCACGTCCCATCGGGCTAGACCTACGGGGTACGCCGTTCCAGCTCCAGGTATGGCAGGCGCTACTTAGTATTCCGCCGGGGCAGGCGGTGTCCTACGGTGACCTCGCCCAGGCGGTTGGTAGACCCTCCGCAAGCCGGGCGGTGGGTACGGCGGTAGGGAAGAACCCAATTGCTTACCTCATTCCTTGCCACCGGGTGATCCGGGGGGATGGGGCTACGGGAGGTTATCGGTGGGGGGTGGAGCGGAAGGTGGTGATGCAGGATTGGGAGGGGGTGCGGGCCTCGTCGGCCGAGGCTACACCAGCACCACCCGCACGATCCCGGTCCCCTCGATACTAGCGTAGATATAGCCGTCGGGGCCCATGCGCACGTCGCGCAGCCGGCCGATATTCTTGATGATGTCCTGCTCGCCGGTGACCTCCTTGCCGTCGAGGTGCACGAGTTTGAGGTAGCTGTACTTAAGGCTACCGACCAGCAGGTCGTTCTCCCAGCCGGGGTAGCGGTCGCCGGTGACGAAAGCCATGCCGCTGGGGGCAATGCTAGGCACCCAGTAGTGCACCGGTTGTTCCATACCCTCTTTAGCCACTTCCTGAGTGATCTGACTACCGTCGTAGTTGATGCCGTAGGTGATCACGGGCCAGCCGTAGTTCTTACCGGCCTCGATGATATTGACCTCGTCACCGCCGCGGGGGCCGTGCTCGTGCTCCCATACCTCGCCGGTCTGGGGATGGACGGTCAGTCCCTGTAGGTTGCGATGGCCGTAGGAATAGATGGCCTCCTTAGCTCCCGCTACGCCCACGAAGGGATTATCCGGGGGTATACTTCCGTCAGCGGCGATGCGGTACACCTTCCCCCCATCGCGGGTCGTATCTTGGGGGTTCTCGTCGCGGTTGCCCCGGTCGCCGATGGTAAAGTAGAGGTAGCCGTCGTTCGGTCCCCACACCATGCGGCTACCGTAATGCTGCCCTTTGTCGGTGGCCGGCCCGCCATCGTAGAGGGAGGTGAAGTTTTCCAGCTGGGTAGCATCCTCACTCAAGCGACCACGCCCCACGGAGGTGAAGCCTTTTTCGCCGCCCTCCTCGGAGCGGCTGTAGGTAAGGTAGACGTAGCGGTTACTAGCGAAGTCCTGATCCAGCAGTACATCGAGCAGTCCACCCTGGCCAACCGTACGGACCTCCGGTGCACCGGTAATTTCAGTCGAGGAGTCGCCGTCAATCAGCAGCAGCCGCCCGTCCTTCACCGTAGCGAGCATCCTGCCATCCGGTAGCCAGGTAAAGCCCCAGATAATATCTTCAAAATTGAACACCGTTTCGGTTTCCACGCCGGCGGCGGTGAGCATAGTGGTGGGCTCGGCGTCAGCGGCTCGGTCGGGTGCGGCGGTGGTCGTCTCCGTAGTCTCCGGAGCGGGGTCGCAGGTGCAGAGGAGGAGGGTAAGGGCGATGAATAGGATATAGCGCATCGCGTAAAGATAGGCGTCGGACGCTTTAAAGCGTCCGACGCCTGATCATGGCTTCTTCACCGACTCCGTCTTCGCGAAGTCCCCGGCCCGTAGCAGCACCATCTTATCCACGTCGATGTACTTGGCCACGGCGGCGTTGACCTGCTCGGGAGTAAGCGACATCATCTGTTCTTCGAGCTGCTTGTCCCACACCATGGTACGGTCGAGGTAGGCGTTGCTGCCGAGCTCGCCGGCCATGCTCCGATCCTGGGCGCGGCTGACGGCCTGGTTTTGCTGCCAGCCGCTCTTGGCGGCGGCGATCTCCTCGGCGGTGAAGCCCTCAGTACGGACTTTATCAATCTCCTCGCGGAAGGCCTTTTCGAGGGCCTCGCGGTTCTCGGGATTGTAGATTGCGTAGGACATGAAGGTGCCGATGTCGTCAAGCGAACTGGCGTTGAACTGGCTGCCGACGCCGTAGCTCAGACCATCTTTCTGGCGGATGCGGGTGGCCAGTCGGCTATTGAGGAAGCCGCCGCCGAGCATGTAATTGCCCAGTACCAGGGCGGGGTAATCGGGGTTCTCGTCGTTGATCTCCAGGCTCTGTACGGCCACAAACCAGGCGTTGGCCTTATCGGGGGTCTCGATCTTGACGGCCTCGGGGGTGAGGGCCTTGTACTCCCGGGCAATGCGGGTGTAGTCGGTAGGACTGGTCCAATCACCGAAGTTGCGTTCCAGCGCCTGCTTGACGGCATCGACGTCCAGATCCCCGCTGGCGGAAAAGGTAATGTTGCCACCGCCGTAGACCTCCGTATAGTACTGCTTAACTTCGTCGAGGTTGAGGGCTTTAAGGGCTTCTACCTCCTCGTCGAAGGTCATGGTGTAGAGGGGGTGGCCCTTGGGATAGTCATTCATGCGGCGCCGCATCTCGGTAAACACGATGGACTGGGGGTCGCTACGGCTTTCCTCGATGCTAGAGAGGTCCTCCTTGATCATCTTGTCGAATTCTGACTGAGGGAAGGTGGGGTGACGCATGACCTCGCCGATCAGGTCGATCACCTCGGGCAGTTTACTATTTTCGGTTTCGATGCTGGCGTAGGCCCCGTCGGCATCGCCTCCGATGTAGACGCGGGCCTTGAGCTCGTCGAGTTTATCCTGAATCTGCTGGCGGGTGTATTTTTCGGAGCCCATCATGAGCATCTGTCCGGCCTTGGCTCCGGCCATGCTACGGTTCATGGCCGCATCCAGGTTACCGAAGCGGAGGGTGAGTTGGGCGTTGACGCTATTGCCCCGGGTTTCCTTCGGTAGCAGCGCGTATTCGATATTGTCGTTCTGGCCCAGGGTACCGCTCACGGTACGGCTGTCGATGTTGTCGTAGGCGGGGTCGAACTCCTCGCCCTCCTCGATGGCCTCGCGGCCTTCGTAGCCGGAAAGGATGGCATCGAGGTCATTTACCTCGGGGATAGCGGCACGGTCGGGCGTCTGTACCGGATAGAAGCGGCCGATGGTGCGGTTCTGGGGCTTGAAGTACTTCTCGGCTACGCGGACTACATCCTCGGGGGTTACCTGCTCGACGCGATCGCGGTAAATAAACCCGAGCCGCCAGTCGCCCTGGGCGATGTAGCTACTCAGGGTAAGGCCGACGCGGTTGGCATCGCGCTGATTAATCTCGAAATTTTTGAGGATACCGTCCTTGGCGCGCTTGACCTCCTCCTCGGTGGGAGGGTTTTGGGCCAGGCTATCGAGGGTGTTCTTCATCTGCTGCTCCACCTCCAGCAGGTCGTTCTCCTTGAGCACGTTGGCGTTGAAGAAGGCGAAGGTGGGTTCGGCCAGGGCGGGGGCAAATCCCCAGATGTAGCTGGCGTTGCCATTCTCGACCAGGGCGGTGTAGAGTCGTCCGCTGGGTTCGCTGGTGAGCACGTCCATCAGCACGGCGATGGCGGCGTAGTCAGGGTGAGGCCCGGCCGGCAGGTGGTAGGCGGCCTGCACGACCTGTACGTCACCGACGCGCTTGAGCTCCACGAAGCGCTCCCCGTCCTGGACGGGCTCGCGGGTGTAGGTGGGGTACAGCTCGCGCTCGGGGCGGGGGATGTCCCCAAATTTTTCCACGACAAGATCGAGCGTAGTCTCGGGGTTGAATTTACCGGCCACTACCAGTACGGCATTGTCAGGCTGGTAATACTTGCGGTAGAAGCCCTGCAGGCGGTCGATGGGTACGTTCTCCAGGTCGGCCTTGGAGCCGATGGTCGATTTGCCATAATTGTGCCAGAGGTAGGCGGTGCTCAGTACGCGCTCCATGAGCACGCCGCCGGGGTCGTTTTCGCCGGACTCGAACTCGTTGCGCACCACGGTCATCTCGCTATCGAGATCCTTTTTGGCGATGAAGGAGTTGACCATGCGGTCGGCCTCCATATCGAGGGCCCAGTCCAAGTTTTCCTGGGTGGCACTGAACGTCTCGAAGTAATTGGTGCGGTCGTACCAGGTAGTGCCGTTGGGCCGGGCGCCGTGCTCGGTGAGTTCCTGGGGAATGTTCGGGTGGTCGGGCGTGCCCTTAAACACGAGGTGCTCCAGCAGGTGGGCCATGCCGGTTTCGCCGTAGGCCTCGTGGCGGGAGCCCACTTTGTATGTCACGTTGACGGTGATGGTCGGTACCGACTGATCGGGGAAGAGCAGGACGGTCAGGCCGTTGTCGAGCCGGTACTCGGTGATGCCCTCCACGGCGGTGACCGGCTCGGGGGTGGCAGAATTGTCGCTGGCGGCATCCTGAGCCGTCAGGGCGAGTGGCCCCAGCAGAAGTAGCAAATAGAGATAGCGTAGGAAGATAGGCGTGTGCATAGTCGTCAATAGTAGATAGATAGGTAAAGGTGGTAGAAGCCGTAGTAAGCTACGAAAAATTTGGATGAACGGCGATTCTTTTTCTACGATCCGTACCGTTCCGCTTGTGTTAAATGTTGTCCGGTATTGCACCTATTGCCCCCGGCTACCTACTTTCGTAGTGTAAAACCTGTGTGTTTTACCCTTAGATACATACCAACACTATTCTTACACGCTAATCCATCCGTTTTGAAACAAATCCTACTCCTTCTGCTGGTTGCCTCCACCCTACAGCTCTCCGCCGCCGTGGTCTCCCCCGCCCTCTACGTCGCCGACGACGTAGCCATTCTGGTCGATGGCGAAGAAGTGCTGCTGCGCGCCGGCACGCCAGTCGTCTGTGAGGCCGGTCAGTCCTACACCAGTCGCGAACTAACTGCCGGACAGTCCATCAGTGTTCGTGTTAAGTTCAACGTGGTATCTAAAAAACAGACGCTGATCAGCGCAGGCGCACTAGGCTCCGCTACGGTCAGTGACATCCGCAAGCGCGGCATCTTCGGCCGGGCCGGCAGCATGGAGCTCAGTATCCAGAGCGTGCAGGCCGTCGATGGCCAGCAGGTGCTACTCAGCGGTATCCCGCTGCGGATCGAGGGCAAGAGCAACTCCACAATCGCCTGGATTGCATCCATTGTCCTGTTTCTCACCACCTTCATCGGCGGCGCCGTTGGCTTTCTCATTAAGGGGAAAGAGGCGGAGTTCCGTGCCGGCACTCAGCTTAACGCCTCGGTGGCCTCCGATTTGGAAATCGAGGTGGACGCGGAGAACTAGTACGCCCGCTCCGAGCTCCCCTCCATATAATTAACAAAGGCCCGGTTCACCACCCGAAACCCACCCGGCGTGGGGTAGTTACCACTGAAGTACCAGTCACCATTATTGTTAGGGCAGGCCTCGCGTAGGTCCTCGATGGTCTGGTAGATCACGTCGATGCGGGGCTGGGTGCCCTTCGGGGTCATGATCTTAGCGATCTTCTTGCTGACGGCCTCGTAGTCAAGCTCATCGTAGAGCTTTTTGACGATGTTCTTCTGCTGGGCGTCGGGCTTTTCGAGTTCCTTCTTCGCCTTGCGGTAGGCGGCCTTGAGCAACTTCTTCTTGCCACCTTCGATCAGTAGGGCCTCCATAGCCTTAAAGGCGACGAACTCCCCCATCTTCGACATATCGATGCCGTAGCAGTCGGGGTAGCGAATCTGCGGGGCGGAGCTGACGATGATGATCCGCTTTGGCCTGAGCCGGCTCACGATCTTGATGATGGAGTCCCGCATGGTAGTGCCCCGTACGATACTATCGTCGAGCAGCACCAGGGTATCCACCTCATCGCGCACGATGCCGTAGGTGACGTCATAGACGTGGCTGACCATATCGTCGCGGCTGGAGGTATCGGCGATGAAGGTGCGGGTCTTACCGTCCTTGACCACGATCTTCTCGTTGCGCACCTTAGTCTTGAGCAGCTTGCCAAAGCCGTTCTTGCCCTCCTTCTCGCGCCGCTTCATCTTTTTCTTGCGCCAGTGGCGGAGCTCATCTTCCAGTCCTTCGATCATACCCTGGAAGGCCGTCTCGGCGGTGTTCGGGATGTAGCTGAATACCGTGTTGTCGAAATCGTACTTCACGGCCTTGGCGATCGACCGGGCCAGGCGGCGGCCCAGCTCCTTACGCTCCAGGTAGATATCCCGGTCGTTGCCCCGGCTGAAGTAGATGCGCTCGAAGGAGCAGGCGGCCCGGGGCAGCGGTTTTGTGAAGGGTTCCATGCTCACCCGCCCGCTCTTTTTGATGATGAGGGCATGCCCCGGCTCCACCTCCCGGATGGTCGAGAACGGGACATTGAAGACCGTTTGCAGCGCCGGCCGCTCGCTGGCCACGGCCACGAACTCCTCGTTCTCGAAGTAGAAAGCCGGACGTATCCCTGCCGGATCGCGCATCACAAAGGCATCGCCGTGGCCGATCATGCCGCCCAGTACGTAGCCACCGTCAAACTTTTTGCTCGCCCGCTTAAGCAACCGCTGTATGTCCAGCTCCTGGGCGATGATGTCGTTGATCTGGATGTTGGTGTAGCCGTCGGGCTTGTGCCAGGTGTGGATGCGCTGCACCTCGTCGTCCAAGAAATGGCCGATCTTTTCCAGCACGGTCACCGTATCGGACTTCTCCTTCGGGTACTGGCCCAGCTCCACCAACTCCTGAAACAGCTCGTTGACGTTCGTCAAATTGAAGTTACCGGCTACGATCAGGCAGCGGGTCTTCCAGTTACTCTGCCGCAGGAAGGGGTGGCAGGTCTCGATGGCATTAGTAGAGTGGGTGCCGTAGCGCAGGTGACCCATCATCACCTCGCCGGTGTAGGGCAGGTTTTCCTTGAGCCACTTGGAGTCGGCCAGTTGGGCGGGCGTCAGGTCCTCGAAGCGGCGGTACACTCCCTGCCACAGGTCGTCGAGGTAGTTGGCGGCGTTAGACCGCTTGCGGCTGATGAATTTCTTACCCGGCGGGTGGTCCAGTTTGATGGTGGCCATGCCGGCGCCGTCCTGCCCGCGGTTGCGCATTTTGCGCATCAGCAGTTGGAGGCATTTGAGTCCGTGGAGCGGCGTCCCGTAGGTTTTGTGGTAGTAATCTAGCGGCTTTTTGAGGCGGATCATCGCCAGGCCGCACTCGTGGTGGATCGCTTCACTCATATTGGGGCACCCTTTTGGGGAGGCTGCAAAGGTATAACGCGTAGGGCGGGGCCGCGGGTGCAGGGTGTTTAGTGAAACTTCTCCACAGGGGTTGGGAAAAGTGAGTTGGGTGGGATGCGGGCCTGTGAATTGCGGGAAGTTCTTCCAGGGAAGCGGGTGTAACCACTGGCCCCGCAAAGCACACCCATCGCGACCCCAACGCGTTAAGTATACTAAGCCATGCAAACCCCCTTCGTCCACCCCCACTCCATCGTGCGCCACATCTGGGGCACTAGCGATACCATCCTGTTCATCTTTGCCGGAGCGGCGGCCGAGTTCGCGCTTAATAAAGCGGTCGACTGGCTGTACTTCACCGGCCGGCTGCCGGCCGATCCGCTGGGGCGGCTATTCTCCACGGTAGAGTACGCGCGGCGTATCGTGTTTTCGGACGAGGCCGGGGCGCACCGGGCCATCGACAGCATGGCTCACATTCACGCTGCCGTGGAGGCTAAGCGGGGCGAGCGTATCCCCGACTGGGCGTACCGCGATGTGCTGTTCTTACTGATCGACTACTCCATCCGTGCCTTTGAGGTTTTAGAACGCCCCCTCGCTACAGCCGAGAAAGAAGAGGTCTTCCGAGTCTTCTACCGGGTGGGGGATCGTATGGGCGTACGGGACCTGCCCGACAATTTCCCGGACTGGCAACGGATGCGGCAGGAGCACCTTCAGCATGATTTGAAGTACAGTCGCTATACCGAAGACCTCTTCCGGCAATACCGCCACCACCTCGGCCCTTTACGATACTTCCTATTGCGGGAAGCGCAGGTGCTGGTGGTGCCTGAGCGGGTGCGGGAGCTGCTGCGCTTCCGCTCATTTTCCTTAATCGCGCCCCTGCTGTCGGTGTACCGCATCAGTCGTCGGTTTCGGCTCGACTGGCTGCTGAAGACATTGATTCTGCCACCCGCTTACCGGGAGGAGATAAGGACACTTGACCGGATACCAGCAGATAGCTAAACCTCGACTTAAACAGCCGAACTGCAGTTAATCCAGCGACTAAATTACCGCAAAGTATCCTGCATTAAGTCGATCCTTTCGCGGATGCCTTGCTTGTACCTGTCCATATCTATGGTATCGTATCGCATCTCAGCTGAATACTTCGTGAACCAAATATAGGGCTCATCAGAATCAGTCTCTCTCTCAAACCAGCCCTCAGTGAAAATAACTGGCCTTCCCTGAATGGAATCCAGCAAGAATTCTGGAAAGTATAAAAGCTTCCGATTATATATCAGACGCTGGCGCTCATTCATCTCTGGTGGGGCATCACACCATACATGATGTACGGTATTGATTGAATCGGTAATCTGGATGCGACCGTCGTAGCGCAAACTGTACTCGTAGCAATGTCCATATGGTAAAAGGGGATGCTCGAACGTGCGTACTAATTCTCTTTCCAAGTTCTGCACATTGTCACCAGAAGAAGTATGACTTAGGATAGTAAGTGGCCAGTCAGCCATGACTGTATCGGCCGTCCAGGCTGGCTCGTCATCGGGAATACCTGGAGCAGTGATATTGTTATACGAAATTGCCGTGCTATCCTGACTATCTTCAAACGTATCGTAACTTTGAAGATGTTGATAGTCTAGATTGTAGACACTCCAGTAGCTCTGTTGCTCCGAAAATACAAATAGTAATTTATCAGGGCCTGCTCCATACGCCACAAGAATAACAAGAACTGGAACTACCTTAAGTGCATTCATAGATAGAATGATTTGAGTCCGGTATACCACGATGGCACACCGGACTAAATCTAATTTGCGAATTTGTGGTGCGAATTTATTATTTTCTGCAGGTAGGATCCCATCGAGTTCGAGTAGACAGGGGGGATACATTGTTGTCAGCTACTACACCGCGACTGCTCGCACCGCTGAATCCCTTAGATTGGTTCATGTAACTTTTCAAAGCGTTAACAAAAAAACCTCGCATAGAAGTTTCTAAAGACTGTGTCGATGGAACACCTCGCATAGCATTCATCATCTGTCCTTCAGCAGCTTCGATCGCCGATTCAATTATAGTTTCAAACTCAATAGCCACACTCGTACCGTACGGAGAGTTGGAAGCTGGTCCTGGACCAACAAATACTCCATTCGCAGCCAATTGAATATTGTTGAAGCGAATGACGGGGTAAGCAAATGTACCGTCGGATAAAGGGATTCTATACTCAAAGGCAAAATCGTTGAGTCGAACAGTAAAGTTATTACTTACAGTAAGTCCTCGGTACACTAAATCTTTCGTAGCGGAGATACAAAGATGTTCAGCAATGACACCTATGTTTCCAGATTGCTGCTGCGTTCTAGTGCCGCTGCCGGATGTGCCGCCCCCTGATCCTCCGGGACTTGTGTAGGAGTAACTTTTGTACTCGGTATTATTTCCGGTACACTCAAATTCCGTGTGCCAATCGACAGTAACATAATCCAAGCGGCTATAAGTACCATCCGGGCTTCTAATATAGTAGTTGCTATATGTATAAACCGTAATTGTTCGGCAATCTTTAGAGTTGTTTTCCCCCAAAGTGCGTATTTCCAACTGAGCAGGCTCGATTACCAAGTCGTCATCTGACAATCCTGATAAAATTTCCCGCTCGAAAAAAGTATTTACTCTATTATTATCATCAAACTCATCTACGAAGCGGTAAGCCGGCTGATCACTGGCTGACTCCATGGGAAACACAATATAATCCTGGGGCATCAACGCACTGCTCGACATGATGGGCACAAAGCCATACAGCTGTTTATCTATGGTGGCGTAACGACTAGCCGACAGCAATGGGTACTCACCCTGTTTGATAAGCCCGGCGTTAGTAGGCTCTTTCAGGAGCCCCACTGCCTCATCTATAATTGCCGTTTCGGTGTGTTGGGGAAAGTATCTAGTGAAGTAAGCTTCACTCTGCCGAAATCTAGCGTCTCCGGCAGTTACTGAGTACAGGTCAGCTGGTAAGGCTTCGTCTACCTCCAGGTCATCCGAACAAGCGGTAGACACTAAGAGTAGGAACAGGAAGGAAGGAAGGATAGGTATCTCATGATGTGATGTTGATAGGCACTTCATTCCCCAAAAACCTAAGGAACGACAAATACCTAGGGTGACGAAAAACTTGCTAAAGTGAAGTTATGGGTTTTTTGAACAAAGAAATCGTGTTTCAAAAGTGGCTACACCCGTTGCCAGCTACACGGGAGTAACCCCCAAGCAAATACTGGTCCTGTCTAAAAACTTTAACTAAACTCACAGTAATTTTAACTAAAATTTTTCGCCTTCCACCCCCCTCCGCACCTGCGGCCCCGCCCCCTGCCTTTGTTAACCCCGCGGCCTACTGTGGTACAGCGTACTTTTCACCCATGACCACCCCCCACTACACCTACCCCTCCATGGTCGACGCCCGCGAACGGGCGGCAGAGTTGGGGTACGCGATGGAGCCGGTGTCGGTCTACCTACACGAGAAGTTCCGCTGGCGGTTCATGTCTTACCACTTGATTTACCTATTATATATCCCTGGCGCCTGGCTGTTGCACTCGGTCTGGCCTCCCGTACTGTACATACTCCTCGGCGTAATCCTACTGAGTGTTATCTCCGGCTGGGTCACTGGCCAGCTCGAGAACGACCGTTTCGGCGGCGCACTGCTCAAGGTGCGCATCTGCGAGGATGGCGACTGGGAATTCGTACTTGAAATGGGTGGCCGGACCTGGCTAGCCGATGCTACCGTGGGTATCCACGTCACCCGGGCGTACGAGGAAATGGATTTCGGAGAGCGAGTCGGGCGTACCGAGACCCTTTTTTCCCGCGAAGCTCACCTGTTGGATCGACTGGTAGAACAGCCGGACGACCACGCACTCGTAGCCCGCCTGCCCGGCCCCACCACTGCCCTTCCCCCTGCTGGTTACTACCGTGAAGGGAAGGTCGAGTGGAAGGTCACATTCACCCACCCCCAGCGCTGGTGGACCGATCTGCACCGCCGCGCTACGGTCACCGTCACCCTCGCTGAGCCACCCTTACCGGCGGCTACCGAGCGGAAAGGCTTTCGACTACCTAGCTGGGTGCCTATTTTCGGGAGCAAATGAGTCGCCGCGAACTAGTATGAAACGCCCCCAGCATTCCGGCCACCCACCCTGGGGCAAGCCCCTACACCGACCGGTCACTCCGGCGGCTCCGGCAACGGTGTGGCAGGGGCTAACGTTAAGGCTCACGCCCGGGGAAAAGCGGTTTCGGATGGGGGAGCTGGTAGCGGGGGAGTTTACCCTGCCCGCTTCGCTCAATCTCCGCGACTACCGTATACAGTAAGCATCCGAGCAACCCCGTCTTGCTAGTCTAAACGTTAGCCTTCCACCGCCCCGGCAGTAACTCCTCGATGCGGTTGATGGGGTGGCTTCCGATCCGCAGCAAGACGTCATGCAGCCACTCGCGCTCATTGACGCCCGCCTCGCGGCAACTGCCGAAGAAGGAGTACAGCATGGCCGCCCGCTGAGCCCCCTGGCGCGAGCCGGCGAAGAGATAGTTCTTACGCCCCAGGGCCAGGGGGCGGATCTTGTTCTCGATCAGGTTGTTATCGATCTCAATGTGTCCGTCGTCCAGGTAAGCCCCGAGGCGTGGTAGGTGATTGTAGGCATAGTTCAGTGCCTTACCGATGCCTCCTTTGCTCAGGTTAGTTCGCCGCTGCTCGTTCACCCATTCCAGCAAGGCCGTATAAGCCGGACGGGCGTAGCGCTGGCGCAACTGCCGGCGGCGCTCGGAGCCCAGCCCGTAACGACGGCAGATATCCTCGATGCGGTAGAGATACTGGATGGCGTGCAGGGCCAGCTCGGCTAGCTCGGGGTGATTGGAGCGAGCGTCGAAGAACTTACGCCGGATATGGGCCAGACAGCTGACCAGCACTACCCCGGGGTGGGCCTTCATGAAGCTGGTATAGGCTGAGTAGCCGTCACTCTGTAAGATGCCCCCGAAGGAGTCTAGCGTCTCGTGTAAGATATTGGCTCCCCGTCCCGGACGGTAGGCAAAAAGCACCCCGCCGGCTACCGGGTTTCTAAACACCCACATGTAGCCCAGGTGTACCTTGCGCGACTTGGGCGGATAGCGGTGGCTCTTATTTTTGGTCGGCTCCGCTCCCCGCTCCAGAACGGTGATGCGTGACTCGTCGCCCTGCAAATAGTCGGTGTCGAGCACCTGCTGTTCAAGCGCTGCGTAAAGGGGTTCGAGCAGCGTGCAGGTAGCGGCGAACCAGTCGCCTAGGGTGGAAGAGGGGATGTCCCAGTCGTAGTCCCGCCGGAACATGGCACGCTGACGGTACAGCGGCAGGTGGTCGATGAACTTAGCGATCGCGAGCTGGGTCAGCAGTCCTGCCCCGGCAATGGCTTTGGGGAGCACCTGATCCGGAGCCGGGGCCTGGATCACGGCGCTTCCTTCCGCATGCTGTACTTCCTCGTGCTGACTCGCGTTGGCTGCGGGTCGTACGTAGCGCGGCCGTATGTACTCGATCACCTCCAGTTTACCCGGGATGTAGTCGACCTTGCGCGTGATGTCCTGGCCGATCTCGACCAGGGTGCTGGTGTCCTGCCCAGTGGGCTCGACGCGCACTTGGCGCACGGGCAGATGCTCGGGCAGCGGAGTGCGCCCGGGGTGGGGCTTAGCCTTGGTCTTACGTCGCTGGTAGCTGATGCGCTCTTTAGCTGGCTCGACCGGTTCTTCGGGGTCTACTTGCGGTGGCCACAGGGCCATCTGCTTGGCCGCAGCGGCCGCCGTCGCTGGCACGAAGCGCTCGGACTTTGCCCCGAAGATCAGTCGCTTAAGCTCAGCTAGCTCATGACGTAGGGCATCAATCTGCCCCTGTTTTTGACGTATTGCTGCCTCATATTCTGCCCGGGAAACGGTGGCTTCCATATGCGACAAAAATACGAAAAGTGCCCCGTAAATCAGGCCGCTTTGCTATATCTTTTGCGCCGTTTGACGGATTTAATTTCGATACCTTCCAGCAGCAGTTGGATGTCGGTCCAGCTCATCTCCAGACGGTCACCCTCTGCGGCCGGTAGCTCGAAGGTGCCCCGTTCCAACACCTTGTACCAGACCACGAAGCCGGTGCGGTCCCAGACCAACAATTTGATGCGGTCGCGCCGGCGGTTGAGGAAGATGAACACATCACCACTTAGGAGTTCGTGGTCCAGGTGCTGGCGCACCAAACCACTGAGTCCGTTGAAGCCTTTGCGCATATCGGTCACGCCACGGTACAAAAAGTAGCGCTGACGGCTCGAGAAGCTAAGCATCGCCGGGGCAGAGTTCGCGGGTAAGCCGGATAAGGTCTGCTAGGGGCCAGTTCGTCAGCTCCAGGCGAGCGCCGCCGGGCAGGTATACCGTGGTGGTGGCACAGCTGACCTCCTGCACCGCCGCTGCCGCCGCCGCGGATGCAGTGACTAGACGAGTAAAGCCTCCCGCTGCCGACACCGTCTGCTTGCTGGTAGCGTACTTTGCCCGCCAGGCGTAAAATGTGCCGGTGTTAATACCGTGGGACCGGCAGAACTCAGCGATGGACTCTCCACTGCTCCTTTGCTGGGACAGCAGGTGGTTAATTTGTTCAGGTGATCTACGGCGGCGCATCTAGTCGGTTTTGCTCGCCGCAAAGTTCAAACCGTAAGGTTAGGTCTACAAGATGGGGTTGCTCGGATGCTTACCGTATACAACTCGACTATTCGCAGCGGGTGGTGTCGCGGGAGGCGGAGCGGGTACACGTCCTAGCCACCCTAGAATACCGGGGGGAGGAACTGACCCGCAAGCCCAGCCACTCGTTTCGCTTTAACCTGCCGGTGGGGGGCATGGACTACCGTAGCACGGAAGTCAGTATCGAGTATTACGTCGAGCTATCGGTTTACCGCAATAATGCCCCGGCGCTTCCCGTCACTACCCGCCGGGCGAGTATATCGGTGTTGAACAGTGGGATTACCTACGCCGTCGAGCCTGCGGTGCTCCCTCTGGCACCGGCGGATGCGGGTACGGCGCTCGCTGCTACGGTCGGCGTAGTGTTCGTGCTGGCGACCATGCTGGTGTTCAATCCCCAGCTAGCACTCTGGTTCGGGCTGTTGGTGGGATTGCCGTTGCTTGTACGGGGGGTACACTACGGACTGCAGCAGCAACGCTTTGGCGGGGCCAGTATCCGAATCGGGCGCACGCGTGAACTGTACGATATCCAGTTCGACACCGATAGTAATCCAGCCTTGCTAGACGCTACCCTTACGCTGCGGGTGCGGGAACGCTATACCCGTACGGATGATAAGGGCAACGTGCAGCAGTGGCGGCGGGAGGTCTATCGTCAGTCCACTCATCTACTCGACGCCGTTGCCGCCGCCGACCCTACCGCGGAGAATAGCTTCCGTATTCCCCTCCCGTCACCGGACAGTGTACTGCCCACCTCGACCACCACACAGGAGATTGCCTGCTACTGGGAACTAATCTATACGCACAAGCTACCTTACTGGCCGCTGCCGTTGCGGCGGCGGTGGCCGGTGCGGGTGGGGATGAAGCTCGGTTAGGGTGCCCCCTCCGGGGACAGTGGGTTACGACGTTCCCTGGAAGGGGAGCCCGCCGAACAAAACCCCACCCCACCACATCAACAAACAAAGCCCCTACCCCATGGCCAACGACCAACTAACCGCCACCACTACCGTACCCGCCACCCAGTCTGAGACCTGGCACTACTACACCGAGGCCGAGCACGTAATTAACTGGAATTTCGCCTCCGAAGATTGGCACTGCCCCCGTGCGGTGAACGACCTGCGGGAGGGCGGAGAGTTCGAAATTACGATGGCCGCCAAGGACGGGAAGATGACCTTCGAGCTAGAGGGTACCTATGATGAGGTACAGCCCGAAAGTCACATCGCCTACACCCTTTCGAACGGGCAGCAGGTGGAAGTAGATTTCAGTGAGGAGGGTGAGGAAACTACCGTGACCGTCACCTTCGACCCCGCCAAGGGCAACGGGCCCCACCACCAGGCGGACGGCTGGCAGGCCATCCTGAATAATTTCCGGAAGTACGTGACGCAAATGGAAGGTGCTGCGGCATAATTTTAGCATCATGCCGCGCCCCGCTGTCCCGACCCTGCCTACTGACTCCCCTGAGGAGGCCTTTCAGAACGACACGCTCCGGCCCATCCTGAAACAACAGGACGAGTTGCTACGCACCGTCTTTGCCCACTACCTGATCAAGCGGAAGGTCAGACCGGAGCAATTACCGACAGCCAAGCGCGCCGAAAAGATCAAGGAGCTCGTCACCCGCGATAACCGCCTCCGGGGACTGCTTTTCGGGATGGTGATCGGTCAGTTTACCCCCGAGGAGGCCGCCTACTACGTGGAGAACGAGGGTGGTGTGAACCGCCGGATGACCAACCTGCTGGTCGAACGGTTGCAGGAGTGAGAGCAGCGCATACTTTTCGTACCTCATGCGTTTGCCAGGGTATGAAGACGCTCCTCTTCCCCCTCTTCCTAGTAAGTACCCTGTTACCCGCTCAGTCCGAACTGCCGGCTGATTTTCAGCAGCTACTTGATAGCATGGATGTCCGCTTCACCGCGCCACTGGACAGCGATTACCAGCTGGGGTCACGGCACGACAACGACTACCTGACGCATCAGTACAGCCTACGTTCGCGACGGGAGAAATTGGAACTGCGCTTTTACCTGCAGCCGGAAAACGAAACCAATCATTATTACCGCCGGCCCCACATGGCGGCCACTACCCTGGCAATGAACTTAGGTAGCAACGACGAGGACGCCGTAACCGCCGTGCACAGTTTTGATGACGAGGAGCTTGACCTCTACCAGGCCGACTGGGCCAAGATGTACACCTTCCGCCCCAAGCGCAGTTTTAGTGATAAGCAGCAGGCCCAACTCGTCGCGCTCTACCGCGAGGGTCGTGGCATGGCCTATACGGTCCTCCTCTTCGATGAGGCCCCCATCACGCTCGAGGGCCGGCAACTCTCGCTTCGTTTTCGGTAGCCTGGTCTACTAGGCGACGGCCAGTACGGTATCCTCCGCCAGCACGAACACCTGATCGCCGGGGCGTGCTTTCACCTCCGCACAGCCCGTGAACTCCCCAAAGGCGGGTAAAATACCCTCCTGCCACCCGAAAAAAAAGCAGGGCAACTTCATCGCTCCGGTCCGGTCCACTAGCTTGACGCAGGGATGCACGTGGCCGCAGAGGTTGTACTTGCCCGGTAGGCGTTGCTCCTCCCGGAGCGGATGGTGGCTTAGGGAAAAGGGGCCGAGCACGATAACCTCCTCGTGCATCACCAGTCGGGCCTCTTCGTAACACGCCGGCGGTAGAATATCGTGGTTGCCGGGCACCAGCTCAAAGGTCAGCCCGGGAAAGGAGGCGGTAAAGGCACAAAATGCTCCCCAGATGTGGTTGTGATCACTGTGAAAGAGGTCGCCGAGCAGTAGTACGCGGGCGGGCTGAAACTCCTCGATCAGCCCCCGCAACCGGGCGAAGTTGACATCGCTCACCAGCCGGGGTACCGCGATGCCGGCGCGGCGGAAGTGTGCTCCCTTGCCCAGGTGCAAATCGGCTAGGAACAACACGCGCCGCGCCGGCCAGTACACCGCCCGGTCGGGATGTAATTGAAGCCGCTCGCCCGCTACTGTCGCCTCCTGCATGGGGCAAAAGTACGGCCCGGGATATACAAGCTACCTTTGCGGCCCTAACCACCGCTGCCCCACCCCCTGATGGCCCACGGCCTCGATGAGATAAAGCGCCCGATCGCTGCTGAACTGGAGACCTTCGAGCGGCGGTTCCGCGAGACCCTGCGCTCCCCCGTGCCCCTGATGGACCGCATCACCTACTACATCGTGCGCCGTAAGGGCAAGCAGATGCGGCCCATGTTCACCTTTTTTAGCGCCCTAGCCTGCGGAGGCATTACCGACGATACCTACACTGCCGCTAGCCTGATCGAGCTGGTACACACGGCCAGCCTGGTGCACGATGACGTGGTTGACGAGAGCTACGAGCGGCGGGGGTTTTTCAGCATCAATGCGCTGTGGAAGAATAAAATCGCGGTGCTGGTCGGTGACTACTTCCTTTCCCGAGGGCTAGCCATCGCCCTGGAAACCAAGCAGTACCGCACCTTAGAGATCAGCTCCCAGGCCGTGCAGGCCCTGGCTGAGGGGGAACTGCTGCAGATCGAGAAGGCCCGCCGGCTCGACATCGACGAGCAGATCTACTTCGAGGTGATCCGCCAGAAAACGGCCAGTCTGATCGCGGCAAGTTGCGCGGCGGGGGCGGCCTCCGCCTCCGAGGACGATGCTACGGTAGCCCTCATGCACACCTTCGGGGAAAAGATCGGCATCGCCTTTCAGATCCGCGACGACCTGTTTGACTTTGGGCTCGATGAGGTAGGTAAGCCGCGGGGCATTGACATCAAAGAAAAAAAGATGACCCTGCCCCTGATTCACGCGCTAAACCAGGCCTCCCGCGGCGAGCGGCGGCGTATGATTCGCACCATCAAGAAGCACAGCGACGAGCCGGAGCGGGTCAAGGAGGTGCTGTCCTTCGTACGCGCCAGTGCGGGTATTGCCTACGCCGAGGCAGCTATGCAGCGCTACCGGGATGAAGCGTTCAAGCTGCTCCACGAGCTTCCCAGTAGCGAGGCCCGCACCGGTCTGGAACAACTGGTCAACTTCGTAGTAAATCGCGCTTACTGAGGCCATCGGCGGTTGAACAATTTCGCGATAGTCGTATTTAGTGCCCCAAGGCGGTCATTCCCCCAATCGTGTTCCATATGAGTAGTACTAGCTTACTCACCCTAGTGAGTGGGAGACGGTCGCAGCTGCACAACCTGTTACGAGGAGTACGGGAGCAATCCACAAAGCCCCGGGAGGTGATCGTCGTGTTCATGAACGAACCGGTACCCAATGAGCTGCCCGACCCCGGTTGTCAGCTTCACCTCCACAGCCTACTCGACCCCAACCACCCCCTGCCCCTAGCGGCCGCCCGCAACCTGGCCGCCGCCCACGCCCGCGGAGATATCCTTGCCTTTTTGGACGTAGACTGCATCCCCCACCCCGACTACCTCCAGCAACTTTCCCACGTGGTGCACCTGACGCAGGGGCTGATCATGGGTGATGTACGCTACCTTCCGCCGGAGGCCGCTCAGGGTAATTGGAGCTACAATACATTGGAGCAGCTAGCGGAGGCCCACCCCCGGCGCCCGGTGTTTACGGATGATCGAGCCGTCATTCCGCTTCCCTACTACCTGTTTTGGTCGCTAAGCTTCGGGCTGCGCGCCATCGATTTTGCCCGCCTGGGGGGCTTCGACGAGCAGTACGCCGGTTACGGTGGGGAGGACACCGATTTTGCCTTCACCGCCCGCAAGGTACGTCTACCCTTTTTTGGTAGTCGGGCCCGGGTGTACCACCAGTACCACGACAGTTATTCCCCGCCTTACAATCACCTGCGGGATATTGTCACCAATGCCAACCGCTTTTATGCTAAGTGGCAAATGTGGCCCATGGAGGGCTGGCTGCGGCAGTTCGAAAAGGAGGGCTACATCAATTGGGAGGGCGAGTCCATCAGTGTCATCCAAGAAGTCAATCCGGCTGCGGTAGCCGACGCGCGGTCCACCTCGCCCTTCGGCTGATTGGTACATGCCCCCCCGGTGTGCAACTAGCCGAGAGCTACGTGCTTAAAGTCGGTGACCTTGAGCCCCTTATCGACGGAGTCGAGATACTGAGCTACACTCTGCTTGTCGCTCTTCACGAAGGCCTGGGCCTCCAGGGTATTTTCCTTAAAGAACTTATTGAGGCGTCCCTGACCGATCTTTTCGAGCATCGCTTCGGGCTTGCCCTCCTGGCGGGCGAGGTCCATGGCGATGTCTAGCTCCTGGTCGATGGTGGCCTGGTCGATGCCCGACTTATTGACGGCGATCGGCTTCATGGCGGCCACCTGCATGGCTACGTCACGACCGGCCTCGTAGGCCGTGTCGTCGTTCTTGTTCAGGGCCACGAGTACGCCGGCGCGGTAGCCGCTGTGGATGTAGGGGGCCACGAGGGGTGCGCTGAGCTGTTCGTAGGCCGTCACGCTGATCTTCTCGTTGATCTTGCCGACCATTTCGGTCACCTTCTCCCCTACGGTGAGTTGGCCTTCCATGGGCAGGGCGTTGAGCGCGTCGAGGTCGGTGGGGCGCTTGTCAAGGGCTAGGTCGGCGATCTTCTGGGCGAAGGCGACGAAGTCATCGTTCTTGGCTACGAAGTCGGTTTCGCTACTGAGGCGCACGACGATACCGTAGTCATTGGCCTCAGTAACCTGAGCGATAATAACGCCTTCCTTGGCCTCGCGGTCGTCGCGTTTGGCGGCCACCTTTTCGCCCCGCTTACGCAGGACCTCGATGGCCTTATCAAAATCACCGTCGGCCTCGGCGAGGGCCTTTTTGCAGTCCATCATGCCGGAACCGGTCATGTCCCGTAGTTTCTTTACGTCTTGGGCTGAGATAGCCATAGCGTTACTAAATTATAAAGTTATCAATTTGGTAGGTGCTCGTCGGCCGAATCCTTTCTGGAGCGCCCCAAGCGCTGCAGAAAGTTCGCCCGACGAGGAGAAACTACTCCGCAGCCTCCGTCTCGGTCTCTTCGGCGGCAGCCGGCTGCTCCCCGCTACTCTCCTGCTGATCCTTGTCCTCACCGCGCTGGGCCAGGCCCTCCTTGATGCACTCCATGAGGTAGTCAGTGATCACCTTGACGGCCTTGCTGGCGTCGTCGTTGCCGGGAATGGGATAGTCGACGCTGGTGGGGTCGGCGTTAGTGTCTACGATGCCGAAGGTGCGCATGCCGAGTTTCTTGGCCTCGGCAATGGCCAGGTGCTCGTGTACGATATCGACTACGAAGATGGCGTTTGGGATACGCTGCATGTCAGCGATACCACCCAGTACCTTGTTCATTTTGTCGTGCTCGCGGGTGAGCGTCAGGCGCTCCTTCTTGGTGACGCTATCGAGGGTACCATCGCCGAGCATACGCTCGATGTTCTGCATCTTGCGGATGGAGCGGCGAATGGTGTTGAAGTTAGTCAGCATACCACCCTGCCACCGATCGGTGACGTAGGGCATGTTGACCTCCTGAGCACCGGCGGTAACGATATCACGGGCCTGCTTCTTGGTAGCAACGAAAAGGACCTTCTTACCAGCCCGGGCAATCTGCCGCATCGCATTTCCAGCGCGGTCGAGGCTTTCCAGGGTCCGATTGAGGTCGATAAGGTGGATGCCGTTCTTCTCACTAAAGATATAGGGCGACATCTTGGGGTTCCACTTGCGGCGCAGGTGGCCGAAGTGTACGCCGGCTTCCAGCAACTGCTGGTGGGTGGGCTTTGCCATGGGTATATTTGTTGGACGGGGGAGAAAGAGATGGGGGACGGGGGAACCGCCGCAGGGAGGGGAATTAACGCTTGGAGAACTGGAAGCTCTTACGGGCCTTGGGCTTACCGTACTTCTTACGTTCTACCACGCGGGCGTCGCGGGTAAGGTACTTCTGTGACTTAAGCGGGCTACGGAAGTCTTCGTTAAGCTTCACCAGCGCGCGGCTGATACCCATACGGATGGCCTCTGCCTGCCCCTTATATCCCCCACCGT
The DNA here is from genome assembly GCF_965214665.1 of Neolewinella sp. Lineage (GTDB taxonomy): Bacteria > Bacteroidota > Bacteroidia > Chitinophagales > Saprospiraceae > Neolewinella. The sequence continues at coordinate 2,440,440 of NZ_OZ243970.1, forward strand.
CAACGTTGACGCGCACATCGTAGATGCCGTTGTCGACCTCGATGGCCTGGAAGGGCTGCACGATCTTACCCTGCACGTGCGTCTGCGGAAAGTATTCCTTGTAGTCCTTCCCATTGACGATAATATTGCCCTTGCCCTGCATGAGGTAGATGCGGGCGACGGCGGCTTTGCGGCGGCCGATGGCGTTTATTTGTTCCATGGTTTAGTTGTTGCGTTAGTTAGTAATTGGGTTGTTGAGTTGCGGACGGGATAGGTGTCTAGGGTGTTGCATATGTGGGGGGGCGGGGCCGCAGGTGTGGTGTGTTATAGCTCAGACGAGCAAAGCGAGCATCCCCCCAATGCAATAACTCAACAACTCAACAACGCTCTACCTGAGTTCTTGCGGTTGTTGGGCGGTGTGGGGGTGCTCAGCACCGGCGTAGACGTACAGCTTCTTGTACTGGGCGCGGCCGAGTTTGGTTTTAGGAAGCATCCCTTTGATGGCGTGCTCCAGGATCATTTCGGGCTTGCGGGCCATGAGTTGGCGGGGGGTCGCCTTACGCTGTCCGCCGGGGTAACCGGTATGGCGCAGGTACTCCTTATTCTGGAACTTCAAACCTGTAAAGCGGACCTTGTCGGCGTTGATCACGATGACGTGGTCGCCGTTGTCGAAATGGGGGGTAAAATCGGGCTTGTGCTTGCCGCGCAGGACGTGGGCGATCTTAGTGGCCAGGCGGCCGACGATCTCGCCCTCGGCATCCACGACGTGCCATTTGCGCTCGACGGTGCTGGCGTTGGCCGACTGCGTCTTATAGGATAGCGTGTTCACGGGAACTTAAATTTTTCGTTTCGATAAAAGCGGACGCAAAGGTACATAGCATGCCCCATAACTCACTGAAAAACAGTAGAATTTTCGCGCAAAATAAAGAAACAGTGCCTCGCGGATGCAAAAAGCCGCCCCTCCACCATCTAGCAGGGGGCGGCTTCCGATCATGGGGCATGCCCTATTTCATATGGGCACGCATCATCCACAACTGGTGGTCGATCATGTACTTCACCTCCTGGAAAAGGTTGGAGGTAGTGGGGTCGGTGTCCGCGGTGGTCTCGATGCGGTCTGAAATTTGGAGGTGGCGCGCAGATTGGACCTGGAGGGAGGCTTTGTCGGATACGTAGCCTCCCGGGGTTTCCGGACTGAGGTTGGCATTTTGCGCTACGGGACCCGGGCGGGCATCGGCGGCGTGGTCTAGAGAGAGCTTACGCTCGGCCAGGCGGTCGATTTGCTGGTTGATGGCCTCGTAAAACTCCTGGTACATCAGGTGCAAACTGTAGAACAGGGGCCCCTGTAGGTTTCAGTGCGTCTGGTGTACGGCTAGGTACTCGTCTTCTAGCTCATAGAGCGTGGCCTGTAGCGCCTCCACCGTCGGCGGGATGTCGATCCTTTCCTGCGGCACGCGGTTGGCCCCGGCGGCATCCCGGTAGCCGGTACGTAGGGAGGCAGTATCCTGCTGATTTTGCTGGGCAAAGATCAGAAGGGGTAGGATCAGAAAGAGAAGACTCAAGATAGTTTTCATCGTCAACGGTTACAGGGTTACTTTTTTCCCACTATCTGCGGCTCGGTAGATGGCCTGCATGATCTTCACGTCGCGCAGCCCCTCCTCGCCGGGGGTTTTCGGGGTACGGTTTTCGCGGGCGGCCAGGGCCATCTCGTCGAGCATGGCGGTGAATTGATTCGCCCGCGGGATGATCAACTGCGTATTTTTTTCCTTGGTTTTGACGTACAGATTGCGCACGTAGTAGTCCGTGGCCGGGTCCAGGGTCACCTCCCCCTCGGTACCCTGCACGAAGATGCGCTTGGCCTGCTCGACGCGGTAGCTGCTGGAGCAATTGGCCGTGGCCCCACTGGGAAAGTTCATGGTCCAGGCTACACCTTCCTCTACATCGACCTCTTTCTCTGAGGGCTCCCGGTAGTTAGCCGTTACGCTCACCGGCTCTTCCCCCAGCAGGTAGCGGGCCCCGTTCAGGCTGTAGATACCAATGTCGTAGAGGGAGCCGCCGCCGGCCAGTTCTTTCTGCGCCCGCCACTCGTCGCGCTGCTCCTTGTTCGGTTTGAGCATTCGTCCGTGCTCGGTAAAGACCAAACGGGGCTCCCCGATCTCCTTACTTTCCCCCCGCACGAGCTCGATGGCCCGCAGGTTATAGGGATCGTACTGGGCGCGGTAGCCGATCATAAGCTGCTTACCGGCCCGCTTACCGGCATCAATCATGGCCTGGCAGTCCTCGGCCGTCACCGCCATGGGCTTTTCGCACAGCACGTGCTTACCGGCGGCAAAGGCGCGCTCGGTCCATTCCCGGTGCATGGCATTGGGCAGGATGATGTACAAGACGTCCACACTCTCATCTTCGGCAATGCGGTCGAAGTCGTCGTAGCTGTACTGGTGATCTTCCGCAATGCCGTAGGCTTTACCCACCGTTCTCGCCTTCTCGGCATTGCCCGATACTAGAGCAGCGAGCTTAGCGTGCTGGGTACCGCCCAGGTTGGGGATAATTTGGTTGAGGGCGTAGGCACCTAACCCGACGATGGCGAAGCCGATCCGCTGATCGGGGGCATCCGGCAGGGGTTGTTCCAGCTCGGGCATCGGCTGGCCGGTGGGATCGGGGGCGGGCAGCACCACCGGGGGCGGGGCCGCGGGTGCAAGCCTGGTGGAAGCGCTCAGTAGGGTCGGCAGGGCAAGTAGTCCGCCCGATTGCTGAATGAACTGGCGGCGGGAGTTGGGAAGGGACATCGGAGATTTTTTTGAGTAACCCGTTCACAAATCACGTTTGTTCGCACGCGGCCGCCGAGTTCCCGCAGGGCTTGGTGGCCGCGTTTCTCGCTTAACTTTGCACCTGCGCACGCGCCCACCTGAACCCTGCGGTAGCTTTTTTTGCTCTATAGCCAATCACTCTCATTAGTCTTCCCCAGATGTCAATCGCGCACGTGTTTGCTCTCCTGTGCTTGCCCGTGTTATTGTGTGCTCAGGGGAAGCCGAGCCTGGAGGCCGTGCGCATTGATGGGGAGGTTAAAGTAGATGGCATCCTGGACGAGGCGGTCTGGCAGGACGTACCGGTGGGTACTGATTTTGTCGTCCTGCGGCCAAATCCGGGGGAGCCCGCCAGTCAGTCCACGGAGGTTCGGGTGGTGTACGATAACCTGGGTATCTACTTCGGCGCTACCCTGCTAGACAGCAAGCCCGATAGTATCCAGGCCGAGCTTACGGAGCGCGATGACCTGGGCAACACCGATTTTTTCGGCATCGTCGTAGATCCCTACCGGAGTGGTATTAGTGGTTTTACCTTCATTGTCACACCGGCCAACGTGCAGCGTGACGCAAAGCAGCTGGACGGATACGAGGACGGAAGCTGGGACGCAGTGTGGGTGAGCGGTGCCACCCGGACCGAGGAGGGCTGGTCGGCGGAGGTGTTTCTCCCCTACTCCGCCCTGCGCTTCCCCTCCACCCCCGTACAGGAGTGGACGATCAACTTTTCCCGAACTATTCAGCGGGAAAATGAGCAGAGCTTCTGGTCGGAGATCGATCCCAACGTAGACGGTTTTCTCAACCAGTCGGGTACGCTGACGGGGCTACGCGACATTAAAGCTCCACTGCGCCTACAGGCTACCCCCTTTCTGGCCGTCTACGGGCAGCACGGGCGGGATGCTAACGAACCCACGGAAGTGGGCGCCATTGTCACCGGCGGCATGGACGTGAAACTGGGTCTAACCGACGCGTTTACCCTGGACATGACACTGATACCGGACTTCGGGCAGGTGCGCAGCGACAACCAGGTGCTGAACCTGGGCCCCTTCGAGCAGCGCTTCGACGAGCAGCGGGCCTTCTTTACCGAGGGTACGGAACTATTTAATAAGGGTGGCCTCTTCTACAGTCGGCGCGTAGGGGGATTGAACTACTACCAGAGTCGGGTGCGCGAGCAGCTGCTGGAGGGGGAGGAAGTAGTTGATAATCCGCGGCGCGCTCCCCTCTACAATGCCACTAAGGTCAGCGGTCGGACGGCTAAGGGTACCGGCATCGGCTTCTTCAACGCTGTGGAGCAAGAAAACTTCGCTACCATCCGCGGGGTAGAGGGTAAGGATCGTGAGGTAAAGACCAATCCCCTGACCAACTACAATGTACTGACCGTAGACCAGAACCTGCCCAACAACTCCTCGGTCACCCTCATCAACACCAATGTGATCCGTGAGGGCAAGGCGCGCGATGCCAATGTGACGGGGCTACTCTTCGACCTCCACAACCGGGCCAATGCCTACGCCGTACGCGGGGAGGTGAAGCACAGCCGGCAGTACGAGCCGGGCAACGACCGCAGCGGCCACGCCCTACAACTCGGGGTGGCGCGTATCTCCGGACAGTGGACCTGGGAGCTGGGCTACGGTGAGGAGAGCGACACCTATGATGTCAATGACCTGGGCCTCCTATTCGCCAATAACTCCCGCTACTGGCGGGGGGAGATCGACTATTCTCAGCCCAAGACGTTCTTCAATGGCTTTTTCCTTAACGGCCGCACGGGGCTCGACCTGGATTACCGCCGCCTTTTTGCGCCGAGCCGCTATACGGGAGTGAATGTGCGGGGCTACGCGCGGGCCACGACGCGGCACTTCTGGGACCTCTACCTCAGCAGCCGCAACGACGTGGGCGACCAGTACGATTTCTTCGAGCCGCGGGTGCAGGGGCGGTACTGGCGGGTGCCTGGCTACAATAACCTGAGTGCCTATGTAGGCACGGATGGGCGGAAAAAACTGCGGGTGAGTTTGGACGTAGACTACAACCGTTATGCCGGCAGGAGCAAGCGGCGGGAGGTAAGTCTGGGATTTGATGCCCGCTATCGCTTCAGTAACCGCTTCAGCATGAGCGCCTACCTGAACCAGGGTGGCGACCGCAACGACGTGGGCTACGTCAACCAGCAGGACGTGGTGGTGGACGATGTAGCGCGCACCGACGTCTACTTCGGTACCCGCGATCGCAACAGTGTGGAGGCCGGCCTGAACGGCAAGTACAGCTTCTCGGCCAACATGACGCTCAACCTGCGCCTGCGCCACTACTGGAGCGGCGTGGCCTACAGTCGCTTCCACCTGCTGGACGCCGACGGGCTACTCGCCGATACGGACTATACGGGCAGCCACGATCAGGACTTCGATGCCTTCAACGTCGACGTAGTGTACCGCTGGCGGTTCGCACCGGGCAGCGACCTCTTCGTGGTGTATAAGGGTAATATCTCGGATCTCGACGAGCGCAGGTCGGATAACTACTTTGGCAGTTTCTCCCAGCTCTGGGGGCGGGACGTGCCGCGTTCGGGCTCGCTGTCGGTGAAGGTGGTGTACTGGCTGGACTATGCGAGCTTGTTTCCAGGCTAAGGGTGCGACCAGGTAGGAAAGGGGGCCTACGTCATTAGGGGGGGGACCCTAATGTAAGTCAGGTGCAAGGAATGGGAGGAGCGAGAGGTAGCCTAGGTGTCCTTCCAATTTAGCAGATAAGCCAGAAATATTTACCTACATTTACCGGGCATCACAATGTTTGGCATAAATGATGATAGGTAGAACTTTGTTTCTTTTATTGGGCCTGGGGCTGTTTGGAGCTTGTACTAATACCCCGGTGGGAGAAGCTACCGCACAGGAGCAGGTGACCCAACCAGCGGAAGCTATTGACGAAGACTGGACGGACCTACTGGCCGGCAACACCCTTGACCACTGGCAGATGTACAGCCAGGACGAGCTGGAAGGCTGGGAGCTAGTAAACGGGGAGCTGCGGGCCTCCGGGGCCGGCTGGGATGCCGAAAAGGACCTGATCACCAAAAACGACTACGCCGACTTCGAGCTGGAATTGGAGTGGAAGATCGAGCCGGGCCATAGCTCAGGCATATTCTACCTCGTACCGAGAGACGGCGTGCACCAGATCTATGAACTAGCCCCGGAGTACCAGGTGATGGACGACGCGGGCTGGGACTCCCCCCTGGAACCCAACCAACTCACGGCCGGCAACTACGCCATGCACGCCCCCGAGGGTGCCGGCCCGCGGCCCGTGGGGGAGTGGAATACGACCCGCATCGTGGTACGCCAGCCCCGGGTCGAGCACTGGCTCAACGGTACTAAGGTCGTCGACTACGAGCTAGGTAGCGAGGACTGGAAAGCCCGCAAGGCCGCCGGTAAGTGGGCCGAGGTCGATGACTACGCCCTGGCGAACAGCGGCCGCATCGGACTACAGAACGCCGGGGAGGTCACCTACCGCAACATTAGAATTAGGGAACTCTAACCATGCGCACCCCCCTGTTACTATCCCTCACGCTCGCTTGCTTTCTATCCGTGGCCGCCCAGACTCCCGGCATCATCTCCACCCTTGAGGTCTACGACATCACCACCGACACGCGCACCGCGGTATACACCGAGGAGGCCCACTTCGAGGCACCGAACTGGAGCCCGGGCGGAGAGTACTTCCTCATCAACCAGTCGGGCGGTCTGTACCGGATCTACATGGATGGCCGCAAGGAGAAGCTTGATACCGGCTTCGCCGACCGTTGCAACAACGACCACGGCATCAGTCCCGACGGCCGCACGATCGCCTTCAGTCATAACCTGGAGGCCGGTCCCGACGGCTGGCTCACCTCCTGCATCTTCACCGTACCGCTGGAGGGGGGTACGCCGACCCGGGTCACCGAGAACACCCCGTCCTTCTGGCACGGCTGGTCGCCGGACGGGCAGCACGTGGCCTACACGGCGCGGCGTGACGACCGCTTTAACATTTACACCGTGCCGGTGAGCGGCGGAGAAGAAACGGCCCTGACCAGCTCCGACTCCCTGGACGACGGGCCCAACTACGCTACGGACGGGCAGCATATTTTTTACAATTCGTCCGTCTCGGGCAGCATGGAAATCTGGCGCATGCACCCCGACGGCAGCAATCAGGAGATGCTGACCGACGACGAATACTCCAACTGGTTTGCCCAGCCCTCGCCGGACGGCAAGCACATCGTCTTCGTGTCTTACCTACAGGACCAGGGCAGCGCGCATCCGGCCATGAAGGAGGTGGTGCTCCGGTTATACAATCTTGAAGATCACTCCATCCGCATCCTCTGTGGGCTCACCGGTGGCCAGGGTACGCTCAACGTGCCCTCCTGGTCGCCGGACGGATCGCGTTTCGCTTTTGTGAGTTACCGCCACAACTAACTACTATATGTCGAAATCAACCACTACCCTCCCCCGCCGCGATTTCCTGAAGAAGGCCGCCACGGCCGGCCTGGCCTTCACCATCGTACCCAGCTACGTCGTCAGCGGACTGGGCTACACCGCCCCTAGCGACAAGCTCAACATCGTAGGCGTTGGTGTCGGAGGTAAGGGCCTACAGAACCTTACGGCGATGAACACCGAAAACATCATCGGGCTCTGCGACATCGACTGGAACTACTCCCAGCGTTGCTTCGAAACCTTCCCAAAGGCTAAGAAGTACTACGACTGGCGAGTGATGTTTGAGGAGCTGGGTGAGGAGATGGACGCTGTGATGGTAGCCACCGCCGACCACACCCACGCTGCCGTCGCAGCCACGGCCATGACGCTGAATAAGCACGTCTACTGCCAGAAGCCGCTGACGCACTCTGTGTACGAGTCGCGCCTGCTCACCAAGCTCGCTAAGCAGTACCCCGTCGCTACTCAGATGGGGAACCAGGGCAACTCCGGCGACGGCGTACGCCAGCTCTGCGAGTGGGTCTGGAACGGCGAGATCGGCGAGGTGCGTGAGGCCCACACCTGGACCGACCGGCCCATCTGGCCCCAGGGCCTGGAGCGGCCGGCTGAGGCCATGCCGATCCCCGACAACTTCGACTGGGACCTGTTCATCGGCCCGGCCCCCATGCGGCCCTACCACGAGATCTACACGCCCTGGAACTGGCGCGGCTTCTGGGACTTCGGCACCGGTGCCTTTGGGGATATGGCCTGCCACATCATGGACCCCGTGTACCGCGCACTCAAGCTCAAGTACCCCGAGGGGATTTCCGGTAGCTCTACCACCGCTAATACGGAGAGCGCGCCCCAGGCCGAGAAGGTACGCTTCGACTTTCCGGAGCGGGAGGCGATGGAAAATGTGGCCATGCCGGCCGTACAGGTGCACTGGTACGACGGCGGCTTCCTGCCCGACCGGCCGGAGGGCATGGCGGAAGGGGAGCCCTTCATTAAGGATGGACTCGGTGGCTGTATGCTGGTAGGCACGAAGGATACGCTGATCTCCGGTGCGGGGGGCTTCAATCCGCGCCTGCTTTCCGGACGCATACCGGACGTCAAGCCCTACCTGCGGCGCGTTCCGGGCTCAGTTAATTACGATGATGGTCCCCACGAGCAGGACTGGATCCGCGCCTGCAAAGAATCGCCCGAGCAGCGCGTGCAGCCCTCGGCCAATTTTGACTACGCCGGCCCCTTCAACGAGATGGTGCTACTGGGCGTACTAGCCATCCGCCTCAAGGGCCTCAACAAGGTGCTACAGTGGGACGGGGAGAACATGCGCTTCACCAACATTACTGCCGGGGAAACGATGCGAGTCACCAAGACGGATGGTTTCGCTATGGTCAACGGCATTCCGACCTGGAATACGGAGCGGGTGGAGATCGATGCTCTCGAGGCTGCCACCGAGTACATCAAGCATACCTACCGGGAGGGATGGAGCCTGCCGGCTATGCCGGGGTAGTGGTAGTCCGGCGATTGATTAGGAAGTAGAAGTACAGTCCCCCAAGACCGTAGAACGCATAGTCCACTACATCGCGCCGGAAGCCCTCTTCGTATACTGGGAAAACCTCCTCAAACACCACGGCTAACCCTAGGGTAGCGATTGCTGTTTCCAATGCACTCAGCCGCGGCTGCCGAAATATCAGCTGCCGCTCAAAAAGCCAGAGGCCCAGTAAGATGGGAGGAGCTAGGAAGGGATCAAGGTAGCTATCCGCCGCCCCAAGACTGAGATCAAACGCCCGCTCCCCCACCTGGTGCAGTATAAACACGGCCACAGCCAGCCACCACCACGGATTGCGCAGTACCCTCATAGCACGGTGATGAAGGCTACCACCAGCCCCAGGATAATCAGCGGCGACAGGGCAAGCAGAACCAGAATGCCGAGTAGCCGGATGCCGATCTTTCCGGCACCCACCCATAAGGGATCCTCGGGGTGGAGGGTGGCCAGATTGTTCCACCACTTGTAGGTCTCGGCGGCTTTATCGGCCAGGGCACCCCCGGGCGTAGCCTCTTCGGGGCCGGTGGGCGGCGGCGGTGCCTGTGGGTCTTGTGGGTCGGCTTGCATACTGGGGTAAGCCGAAGCATCGGACCAAAGTTCATCCATCCGCTAACGGTATCAACTGTCGCCCAACGGCCTAGTCATACAATCCGCCGAGCAAAACATAACCGTAGGTGTTGGGAATGCATAAGCCATCCTGTATGCCCCGTATCCTTTCCGCGCTCGCTGTTCTGCTGCTCCTCTCCACCTGCGGTCGCTACCAGCCGACGACCGGTGCGGGATCCGATATCGATCCTAACGCCTTGAGCGAACGGTTCCTCGCTGGGCTAAAAGCAGGTGAAGAGGTATCCAATGAGGTGGATCAACTGGCCGAGCTCGACCCCGGCGCCCTGGCCGGCGCACTAGACACCCGGGACAAGCGGCTCGCCTTCTGGGTCAACACCTACAACGGCATGGTACAGTACCTACTGACCCGAGACCCCTCCCTCTACGACGACCGCAGCAGCTTCTTTAGCACTCCCAGCTTCACGGTGGCCGGGCGGGAGCTCAGCCCTAATGACATAGAGCACGGCATCATCCGCGGCGGGGAGAACCGATTGGGACTAGGCTTTATCCCACAATTCTTCCCCAATAAGTTCGAGCGCACCTTTCGTGTCAAGGGCGGTGACTCGCGCATTCACTTCGCCCTCAACTGCGGAGCCAGCGACTGCCCCCCGGTGGAGGTCTACCGCCCCGAGACTTACGATGAGCAGATCGACGCCCGGGTACGTAGTTACCTGGCGGATCACAGTGAGCTTAAGGAAGTGGATGGAGAGGAGATACTGGTCACCTCGCCCCTCTTCTCCTGGTTCAAGGGCGACTTTCGTGACCACGACGGCGTCGATGACTTCCTGGTCGACTACGGCGTCCTCGAAGAGGACAATAAGGACATCAAGCGCCAGTATGCCGACTACGACTGGACGCTGGAAACTGGCATCTGGGCGGAATAAAAAATGGACCGCCTCCGGAGGGAAACAGTCCATTCAAGTAGCGCGAGGGTGACTCCCCCGATAGCTATCGGGGCCGACCTCAGGATTATGAATCCTGCGCTCTCCTCGCTATGTATTTCTGTACCTCAACAACAGCTTTGTACGCATCTCGTCGTATTTGCGAAGGTTGTCAAGGTAGCGAGAGCTTTTCATGCGTTTAATGTGCTGTTCTACTTCTACTCCTTGCTTTCTTGATTCACAATCAAATACTAGCACCAACTGCCAAGGCACCCCTTTACTGGTGAAAGAGTTTCGCTTTAGCATGGCATTATGTTGTGCGAGTCTTTCCTCAGGTAACAACTCTGTGTTACCCACATAGTAGCGGTCTAGCTTCTCACTGAATAGAATATAGACGTGAACCATAACAAAAACTGCCTCCTCCGCACGGGGGAAGCAGAATGATGTAGCGCGAGGGTGACTTGAACACCCGACCTCAGGATTATGAATCCTGCGCTCTAACCGGCTGAGCTACCGCGCCAAATCGTGTAAGCGGCCGCAAATATAGGCCGCTTGGTACAAATTACGCCACCTTTTCGGCGATCGCGTGGATCGTGGAGCTATCGCCCATGGTGTAGTAGTGCAGACAGGGGGCGCCACGCTCCTTGAGTTCTTTGCTCTGGGCCGTACACCACTCGATGCCGGCCTGGGTGCGTGCTTCGGCCGTTTTGGCCTTGGTGATCTCGCAGACCAGATCGTCCGGTAGGTCAACGTGGAAGAGCCGGGGCAGGGAATTAAGCTGGTAAAGCTTGGTGACGGGTTTGAGGCCCGGTACGATGGGCACGTCGATCCCTACCTTCCGGCAGGCGTCTACGTACTCGAAGTACTTGTCGTTGTCGAAGAACATCTGGGTGACGATGTAGTCCGCGCCGGCCTCCACCTTGGCCTTCACGTAGCGTAGGTCGTGCTCCAGGTTAGCCGCCTCGAAGTGCTTTTCCGGGTAGCCGGCCACACCCACGCAGAAGTTGGTCTTACTGACGTGCTCGTCCTTGACCAGCTCATCGAGGTAGTGCCCTTCGTTCATGCACACGATCTGCTCTACGAGCTCGGAGGCAAAGTTGTGGCCGTCTTTTTCCGGCACAAACCGCCCTTCGAACTTACGGGCGTCGCCTCGCAGCGCCAGTACGTTCTGCACGTCGAGGAAGGCCAGGTCTATGAGGGCGTTTTCCGTTTCCTGCTTGGTGAAGCCACCGCAGAGCATGTGCGGCACCGCATCCACCCCGTAGCGATGCATGATAGCCGCGCAGATGCCCACCGTGCCGGGCCGCTTGCGAATGGCCGTCTTTTCGTAGTACCCACTGGGCCGCTTCTTGTATACGTACTCCTCCCGGTGGTAGGTTACGTCAATGAAGGGCGGCTTGAACTCCATGAGCGGATCGAGGGTATCGAAGATGGCCTGCATGCTGCCGCCCTTGAGGGGAGGGAGGACTTCGAAGCTGATGAGGGTTTGGCCTTCGGCCTGTTCAAAATGCTCGGTCACACGCATAGAAATAGATCGCTTCGCTTGGTAGACGCCCCGATAGCTATCGGGGCTGGTTAGACCCTACGGGGTAGACCCCTTCGGGGGTAGACGCTTCGCTGGTTAGACGGGATGCAAAGCTACAAAGCAATCCAGGGTAAATTTGGTTGCATGAATGTCGGTCTAACCAGCAAAGCGTCTAACCAGCCGAAGGCGTCTACCCGGCGTCAGCCGGTCTACCCGCGTAGCGGTCTACCCTCGCAGCGCAGCGTAGAGGTCTTCATACTCCTTCCGGTTCCGCATCACCACATCCAGATACTCCCGCCATACCACCCCGTCCTGCTCCTGGTCCTTCACCACGGCACCCGCCAGGCTGGCGGCCAGGTACTCGGCCTCGATGTCGCCGCTACCGAAGTGGTGACTCAGGGCCCGGCTCTGATTGACGACCGAGATCGCCTCGGCGGTTGACAACGTTGAGCTAGGTGACTTGAGCTGCGTCCGACCATCCTCCGTGCGACCGCTGCGTAGCTCGCGAAAAATGGTGACCAGCCGGGTGATCTCGGCGGCGGCATCCTGCTTCACCGGCGGTAGCTGCATGCGCTCGGCGGCGGCCAGACTGCGATCGGTCACGATACGTACCTCCTCCTCCAGCGTGGCCGGCAGTGGCATGACCACGGTATTGAAACGCCGCCGCAGCGCACTGGAAAGCTCATTCACCCCCCGGTCCCGGTCGTTGGCCGTAGCGATGACGTTGAAGCCGCGGCGCGCCTGCGTCTCCCGGTTGAGCTCGGGGATAGGCAGGATCTTTTCGGAAAGCACCGTGATCAAGGCATCCTGCACGTCGCTCGGTATCCGCGTCAGTTCCTCGATACGTACTAGCTTCCCCTCCCGCATACCCACCATGATGGGCGAGGGTACCAGTGCCGCCTCGCTAGGCCCCTCGGCCAGTAGCCGGGCGTAATTCCAACCGTAGCGTAGCGCATCCTCGCTCATCCCGGCCGTGCCCTGCACCAGCAGCGTCGACTGTCCGCTGATGGCCGCCGTCAGGTGCTCGCTTACCCAGGTCTTGGCCGTGCCCGGCACGCCCACCAGCAGCAGCGCCCGGTCCGTCACCAGGCTGGCCACCGCTACCTCGATCAGCCGCCGGTCGCCGAAGTACTTCGGGGTGATCTCCGTGCCGTCCTCCAGCGTATCGCCCATGATGTAGCGCACCACGGCGCGGGGACTGAGCCGCCAGCCGCCAGGTTTCGCGCCGTTGTCCGCTGCTTCCAATGCCTTCAGCTCATGCACATAGGCCGTCTCCGCGTGGGGTCGTAATATGTCTTGTTCCATAGTTTCTCTTCTCGTCGGCCGAGTCTCCTATACTCCTGTCCCTCGTCCGCCTACTCCTGTCCCTCCATCCGCAACTCTCCCCCCTCCCTACCCCGCCCCATCAGCAAGGTCCCCAGCCGCTCCTCCCCCGCGTAGACCTTCACGATATTTTTCTGATCGGCGTAGTACTCCGTCAGCACACTGTTTTGCATACGCACCTCCCGGGCCGGCTCCACCCCCTCGGCTGCCAGGTAGATCCAGAGCCCGTGCAGGTCATCCTCTAGCTCCCAGCCTACCAGATTCACCGGTAGCGGCGCTCCGTTCCAGTCGATCCCGAAGTGCTTGTCCAGGTAGGCCGTCAGGTAGCGCTCGCTTTCGGGGTTTTCCTCTTCCGTTCCGAGTTCCAGGAGGGGAGCCCCGGCATCCTGCATAGCCAGTTCCAGGTCATCGACGAAGACGTGCATCTCCACCTGTACCTGTTGCCGCTCGGCTACGTAGCGGACGTTGGTTTTGCTGACGTGGTAGTCGTGGGCGGGGCCGCCGGTGCCGATGAGGGTGATTAGGAACAGCAGGAGAGTCATAGTCGGAGGGTAGTAAGCCGTTGAACGCTTGCCAAGCGTCCAACGGCTAAGGAACTTCCCCGTAGGGCCGCTCGTTGTAACTTAGTCACAAAACTACGCCATTCGCCATGGGAATATCGATTGAGAAAAGCTGGCTGGATACCATCCTAGCCTTGTCTAGTAAGGAAAAATTAGAGTTGATCGATATGATCAACGGAAGTATAGGTTCTGGTGATCTTACATCCGATGAACCTGCAATGGCAACCTCAAGCAGGCGCTATGGCAATGCTATCCCAGCAGCTGAACTATCGGAAGCCGAGCGACTCGAAGTGATGAGGCGGCTAGAAGGTGCCTGGAAAGATTCGACTCCAGATGACCTTGCAGAACAGATTATCAATAGCCGCTCCCTTTCCGGTCGAGAAATCAATTTAGATGACTAGCTATCTGTTAGATACCGACATCTGCATACTTTTTCTCCGGGGCAAGTATGGGATAGGAGATAAAATTATGCAGATCAGAGCCTCTAATTGCTACGTATCGGACATCACCCTTGCTGAATTACATTATGGAGCGTTTAAAAGCTCGAACTTCGAACGTCACAAGCATGATGCCAATGAGATTGCCAGTTTTGCTACCGTACTGTCTATAAGCGACTCGCTTCAGTTGTACGGAAAGGAACGCGCGCGTCTAGAAGCAATTGGGCGACCGATTCACGACTTCGACCTCCTCATCGCCACCACCGCCCTACACCACGGCATGACACTGGTCTCAAACAACACCAAGCACCACGCCCGGGTAGCCGACCTCCAGCTAGCAAACTGGGTCACCTCCTGACGCATTGCACCCGCGCCCGCGCCGCCTACCCTACTCCTTTTGGGGGGGATCTTCCGGAAAGAACACCACGCTAAACTGGATCACTGCGGGTACGGCAGTCCCCCCCTGCATAGCCGGTTGGAAGGCACCGAGGGTACGGATCGTACGCGCCACCTCTTCCGCAAAGGCGGTATTGATAGCACTCACATTGATATCACCGCCCTGTCCCGCGCCGATGACACTAAGGGTGTTATTTTCGGATAACTGCTCCATCGGCAGGACGATACGGGTGGTCAGATCGGTAAGCTCGCCGGTGGCCGAAAGGGAGATCGTGGCCAACACTTTGCCAAGCTCGTTCCGTGCCAGCTCCTGCTGCGGGTAGCGAATCTCCTGGTACATCGCCTCCATAAAACTAGGATAGCGATCGTCCCGGAGTTTGGGTGCATTCGCCTGGAACTGCAAAGCCTCGATGCCAAAGGGCACGGCTTCGGCGGCGACCTCCAGCGGGGGTTGGGTCAATTCCTGACTGCATGCCACCAGTAAGCCGGCGAGTAGAATTACCAGTACAGTCCACTTGCCGTAACCGAACGGGCGGGCCGTCGTCTCTCGTTGTAAATACATGATACGCTTCTTTAGGGGGGATGAAAATAAACCCGACACCAAGCGCGGTGACAGGGCGACTTGAAGTAATTGCAGTCCATACACGTGGGCGGGAAGCTGCCCGATGACTACCCGGTCCGCCTCGTATTCGTGCAGACTAGTGAGCAGACGGGTGAATACCCATTGCAGGGGATGGAACCATAAAACGATATTCCCAAGCAGGAGAAACAGCCGTTCCCTATCATGGCCTGCGTCCAGGTGAGCGGCTTCGTGAAGCAGCGCGGATTGCTCCACCGCTGGGTCAAGCTTGGTAGGCAGGTAGATACGTCCACGCACTGCGTACGGCGTCTTCACATGTTGGCTCTTGATGACCTGATAGCCACGGTATACCACGGGTGCCACCGGGCGGGGCCGCAGGTGCGCAAGTAACCGCAGCACCGCGACCACCCCACTCCCCATAGCTCCGGCCAACCAGACGTGGGTGAGGATGGTGGACCACGTCCAGTAGGAAGGAGCAACCGCAGTGGGCTGCTGCACAACAGTAGCGGGGGCCAAGTAACCCATCAGCTCACCGGGTAGTCGAGCGGCGGCGGGCATACTGGAACCCAGATCGATGGATGGCAGTACCGGAAGCACAAGGCCGAAGATCCACGCCAACAACAGGTAGCGGCGGTGGGTAGTCCAGTCGTGCGTGCTACGGAAAGCCAGCAGGTAATAAATTAGCAGGACGGACCAGACTACGGTGCCTTCAATCAGTAGGTTTATCAGCGTGGCACTCACTCCTCCTCCAGTTGACGGACCAGCTCACTGAGCTCGTCCAGGCTCAAGTTCTCATCTTTAACTAGATAGCTCACCGCCGCCGCCCCCGAGCCCCCGAAGAAGCGCCGTACCAGCCGCCCCAACCGCTGCCGCCCGTAGGCCTCCCGACTGATCGCGGGCGTGTACACGAAGGTGCGACCGTACTGCCGGTGGGTGACGAAGCCCCGCTCGTCGAGGGCCAGGATGAGGGTGGAGATGGTGGAGTGAGCCGGGAGCTTACCGGACTGGGCCTGCACGGCGCGGCGTAGGTCGGCTACGGTACACTCGCCGAGCAGCCAGACGTGCTGCATGAGGTCTTCCTGGGCGCGGGTTAGTTTTGCATGGTTTAGGTTTAGCCGTTGGACGCTTCAGAAGCGTCCAACGGCTAGCCACTAATGCAGATGCGCTATGCATCTATTTGACCGCTAAGGCGTTATATCTTTCCCCAAAACGCGACGTCCCATGGCATTTCTCCGCCTCTTCAAGACCCCCAAGGCCCAACAGTTCTCCTATAAGCCCCGGTACTGGGATCCTAAAAAGGAAGAAGCCGAAGAACGGCGGCTGCGCATTGAGACGCTGCAGAACGGCGGCGTGGAGGGCATGAAGCAACGCCTGCGCGGTGGCTTCCGCCAGGGTGCCGGTGGTGAGGCGGCCGGTCGCTACCGCAACGAGCGGGTAGCGAAGTCGAACTACTCCCTGGTCATTATCATGGTGGTGCTGGTAGTAATTAGCTACCTGCTCATTCAGGTGTACTTCCCCGATCTGGAGCAGCTGCTCGGCTAAATAGTCCGTAGTTTGCCTCCGAACCCCCTGACCCAGTTATGACGGACAATCTCGTCCAGCTACTTCCCGATGCCATTGCTAACCAGATCGCCGCCGGTGAGGTCATCCAGCGGCCGGCCAGCGTGGTCAAGGAACTGGTGGAGAATGCCGTAGACGCCGGGGCCGACGAGATCACCCTTATCGTCAAGGATGCGGGCAAGACACTCATTCAGGTCGTCGACAATGGCTGCGGGATGTCCGAGACCGACGCCCGCATGTCGCTTGAGCGTCACGCTACCAGCAAACTGCGTACAGCCGAGGACCTCTTCACCCTTCACACGATGGGCTTTCGCGGTGAGGCCCTGGCCAGTATTGTAGCCATCGCCCAGCTAGAGCTCAGGACCCGCCGGGCCCCCGACGATCTCGGCACCCGCCTGGTCGTGGAAGGCTCCGAGGTCATCACCCAGGAGCCGGTGGCCGCCCCGCCGGGTACCAGTATGGCGGTGCGTAACCTATTCTACAACGTACCGGCCCGCCGCAATTTCCTTAAGTCCGATTCCGTCGAGCTGCGACACATCCGTGAGGAGTATATCCGCATCGCCCTGGCCCACCCCTCGGTGCGCTTCGAGCTCTACGTCGACGACCGGCTCGACCTGAGTCTGGCGGCCGGTAAGCTACGCCAGCGCATCATCGCCGTGTTCGGCAAGAAATACCGCGACCTGCTCGTACCCATCGAAGAGGCCACCGACATCCTCCGTATCGGGGGCTACGTCGGCAAGCCCGAGGCGGCACGTAAGACCAAGGTGGGGCAGTTCTTTTTCATCAATGACCGCTACATCAAGTCGAGCTACCTGCACCACGCGGTCACCATGGCCTACGACGAGCTGCTGGGCAAGGATACCTACCCCTTTTACGTCATCTTCCTGCAGATCGACCCGGCACGCATTGACGTCAACGTCCACCCCACCAAGCAGGAAATCAAGTTCGAGGACGAGCGCCTAATCTACAACTACCTTAAGGCTACCATCCGCCACGGGCTGGGCCGGGCCAGCATCATGCCTACCATCGATTTCGAGTCCGATAACCCCTTTTCGCCCTCACGTACTAGCATCCAGACCGTACCCAGTCAGCCCGACACCGGCGAGGCCCTACCCAGTAAGATGAATAGCGACACACCCCGCAGCGAGGCGCAGCGGCACGCTAACAACCTTAAGCACTGGGAGACGATGTACCAGGACCTCACGGTCGATACCAACACCGGCGAGATTCTCCAGAGTCGCCTGGGCCGCGAGGAGGACGAGGGGGCTCCCCCCACCCAGGGCCGCGCCCCCTACCAACTGCACCACCGCTACATCGTCAGTGCCATCAAGAGCGGCTGGATCCTGGTCGACCAGCAGGCCGCCCACGAGCGCATCCTCTACGAGGGCTTCCTCCACACCCTGCGCGAGAAACCGGCGGCTACCCAACAGTCACTCTTTCCTCAGACCATCGACCTGGCCC